>JAFVGH010000071.1 GCA_017475045.1 Fibrobacter sp.
ACGTGGTGGACCACGATGTGATGCGTTTTGCCCAGATGGCTACCCGCGTGTTCGGCTGCGAGATGAACTTTGCCGACCCGAAGGCCACCGCCCTGGAAGGTATCAAGGCTTTCCGCCGGTTCCTCCATTCTATCGGCATGCCCATTAACTTCGCGGAGCTGGGGGCCAAGGAAGAGGATATCCCGACGCTGGTCAAGAAATTGAATCCGGGTGACGGCTGGGGCTTTGTGCCGCTGAAGGCTGCCGACGTGACCGCGATTTACAAGATCGCGGCCCACGCCAGCCTGTAATTGCTACGCAAAAAAAAGAAGCCCGGCCAAGATGATAGGTTGGGCTTTTTGTTTTAAGAAACGACTGCTGCCGAAGTCATGGCGTAGCGGCCGCTGGCGGTTTCGCATTCGGCTCGCAGATAGGCGATGCCTTCGGTGTGGACTGTAATGGTTTCGTTCTGGCTTGTGGCTACGAGACTTTCGGGGCAGAGTTCTTCTTTGGCGGCCCATTTACTGTTTGCGAGAATGCGGCGCTTGTAGATGCGTATATAACGGAATCCGCCGCCTAAATCCTGTGTGCTCTGGGCATGGAACTTTACGGTGTCAACCTCACGTTCCCACCAGAGGGCAGGCCCGTCGGTTATGTAGCAGTTGTCGCCTGCGAATGCCTGCTTCAGGGCTTCCTTCGTTGCTTCCCCTTTTACAACAGTCCGCACCTTTCCAAAAACATGATGGCGGTTGTTTCCCAAAGAGAAGAGGGGTAGCCGCACGAAGGTGGTGTCGTTCAGGTCGCCGTGGGCGTCGTTTCCGCCTATGGGCAGCAAGAAGTTCCCTTTGCCCAGTTCCTCGATCCACCATTCTTTCCCAAGTTGGAATCCTTCGTCGCGGATTCCGTTCCAGAACTGGATGCCTCGAATGGGGTGCTTCTTGTCTAGGTGTAAATCCTTGGATTTCCAGTAGCCCCTGCGGAAGATGAACTTTTCCAGGGTGCCCATTTGCTGTAGGGGGTGGGCGGCAAAGCAGGGAGCGTCCGTCATTTCGAGGAGGCGCTCGATGGAAAGCGTGGGCCTGTTGTTAAGCCAGTATCGCCCGCAGTCGCCGAGGCCGGGTAGGTAGGCTTCGGGGCCGAGAGTGGTCATGTGTACGTTTTCGCCCTTGCTGTTGCCTGCGGAGATTTCTTCGCCAGCGATGAGAAGCGGTTCTGCGGGGAGGGCTTCAATTTCTTTCTTTAGATCACGGAATCTTTCCGAGGCGTCGGGAACTTCCTTGGTGTAGTCTTCTTGCTGGAAGGCGAAATCGTAGGCGTGGTCCGTGAAGTTCACGAAGTCGAGCCCGATGGCTGCTGCGGCCTGCTGCATGACGGCAGGGCTTGCGCCATATTCTACGTGGTCTGCCGAGTAGTAGGTGTGGCAATGCATCTCGCCGGCCCAAAAACCGGGTGCCTTGGGGAGGTCTTCCTTGATAATTTGAATTCTCAGCGGTGCGGGTTTCAGCCCAGGGAAGTTCCAACGTTTGAAGGTCTTTTCTTTTCCGCTACGTTCAGCGACGACCTTCGGCAAGATTTCGTAGAGGCCCGGTTCCAGGGCGCCAATTCCCACAGGGAAAAAGTGGAAGGGCTTGTGGGCCTTCAAGTCGAGATGTTCGAAGTGACGGGTTTCGGTAGGGCCGTTCCTGTCGATCCGCTGGATAGAAATTTCAAGACTTTTGATGGTTACGGGAAACCGGTGGGCGTCACGCACCACAATCCAGAGCAAGGGTTGCTTGCCGGGCACGAATTGGAAGGGGGCGTCCG
This sequence comes from Fibrobacter sp., assembly GCA_017475045.1. Taxonomy (GTDB): domain Bacteria; phylum Fibrobacterota; class Fibrobacteria; order Fibrobacterales; family Fibrobacteraceae; genus Fibrobacter. Next base: position 1,783 of record JAFVGH010000071.1, read on the forward strand.
TCAGGATTTCGGGCCAGGGCCTGTACAGCAATGACCAGGGTAGCCTGAACTTGAAGTGGGTTTCGGCGTAATGCATGGCCTACTCCGGCCGTGCTTGGGCGTTTGGCCGTGCTTCGGCGTTGGGGCGAGCGGCTGCGTTTGGCCTTGCTTCAGCGTTTGGGCGAGCTTCTGCTTCGGGTCGGGCCGGCACAGTGGCTTTCTGTTCTTGCTTGTCTGCGGGCGCGGTGTTTTCTTTGCTTGCAGGGGCGACTGTGCTATCCTTGGTTACGGCTACACTGTCTTTCGTGGCGACCGTGGCGGTATCCTTTGTGGTGGCTACGCTGTCCTTTGTGGCGACCGTAGCGGTATCTTTTGTGGTGGCTACGCTGTCCTTCGTGATAACTGCAGCGCTATCTTTTGCGATGGCTGCACTATCTGCTTTCAGCGAATCGGTTACGGTAGAGTCTTCTATGACTTCTGGCTTGTTCCATACGCCAAGGCTTACGCGGATCTGCAGCTGGATGCCTCCGATGTTCCACTTGGCTTTTTCTTCGGGGCCGTCGGGCACGATGTCGGCGTATTGTTTCTTGGACTTGACGGAAATGGAGCTGTAGCCCAGGTCTCCGAACACGTATAGGTTTTTCCAGTTGAACAGCAGGTATCCGATGCTGATTCCGAATCCGGCACCGTAATAGGGAGTCTCTGCAGAAAGCTTACCCCAGCTGGTGTAAATTTCGGTGTGGGGAAGCGCCCAGTACCAGCGTAAAGCAATGCTGAAAAGGCTCTCGCCCGAAAGGGACATCAGGTTCAGGGGAATGGCGAACCGGTATTCAAGAAAAAGCGGGAATCCCTGGATGGTGTAGCTGTAGTTATGGGAACGGCTGTTCTGGTCGGCAAGCACCACGGATTCGTTGTCGTAAATGTATCCGGCCCCTATGCTCAAGAAGTTGTCCTGCCGCAGTTGGAACTGTAGGCCCGCGTAGATGGGGAAGCAGAAGTTGACCTTCTGGAAATCCTGCTTGGCCACGTTGGCGGTATCCCGCTTGTCTAGGGCCTGGCTCAAAAATTCATGGTAGATGGTGTCGATGGCGTCTTGGAAATATTCCCGCTGGTCAAAACCGAGAAAGGAAATTCCCGGCTGCAAAAAGAGTGCGATTCTGGAATTGTCGTGGATATTCGTATTGTCTTCGGTTGCCGCAAAGGCCACCGCCGCGAACACGAACCACAGGCACAGAATCTTTTTTGCAAGGGAAAGCATAAGGCTAGTTTGTCATTTCCTTGTCTTCTTTGTCTTCTTTCTTCTTCTTGGAGTCTTTCTTCATGCGCTTTTCGAAATCTTTCTCGGCGCTGGCGATATTCTTCTCGTTTTTCTTGACAATCTTTTCGATGTCGTCGTCGTTTGCAAATTCACCATGCATCATGGTGAGGTAGTTGCGGGCTGGCTCAAACTGGTCTAGCTCCACATAAGAATCCACGATGATCTTGAAGGCGTCCTTGCGGCGCTTGCTCACCTTGTAGTTCTCCAGGAATTCCTTCAGGTAAATGACAGCGGCCTGGTACTTGTCCATGCGGTAGTAGAGCCGTGCGGTCTGGAATTCTTTTTCGGCCATTCGTTCCACCAATAGGCCATAGTAGTAGTTGACGGAATCTCTCAGGGGAGAGTCGGGGTAGTTGGATAGGTAGCGCTCAAAGTCCCTCATGGCGATAGTGGTGTTGGACTCGTCGCGGGCCACCTTGAACTCGATGTTGAAAGAGGAAATGGCCTTGCGGAACTCGGCGGTTTCAATAAAGGGGGATCCTGGGAAGTTCAGCACGAACGATCCATACTCGCCTCGGGCCTCTATCCATTCCTCCAGGTTGAAATAACTTTCGGCCAGCAGGAACTGACTCTGTTCCATGTAGCCGGTACCAGCACAGAGACTCAGAATTTCTTCCAATTTGTCCTGAGCCCTGCCATATTTCTGTTTCTTGAAAAGTTCCGCAGCAGCATCGTACTTGTTTTTGCAGAATTCTGTATGGCTGAGTTTCCCGCGGTCCGAGGAACAAGCGCTCAACAAAGCGGCCAGGGCAAAAAGGCAGAGTATTGGGGCTGACTTTTGAAAAAGCTTCATTTTTTTTCTTTGGTTAATTCTAATTTTCAGCTATCAAATTAGAAAAAAGAAATTCACCGGAAAAATGATTTTAGTCCGTTATGTCTTGAAAGAGCAGATAGGCCCCTTTTTGGCGGCTCTTTTTGGCATCACGTTTTTGTTTGTCGTTGATTTTTTGGTGAAGATCTTGGACAATGTGCTTTCCAAGGGGCTCCCTGCCGCTACGGTTCTAGAGATCTTCGTGCTGAACCTGGCGTGGATGCTTTCCCTGTCTATCCCCATGGCGGTGTTGGTGGCGTGCCTTATGTCTTTTGGCCGGCTTTCTGGAGACCAGGAAATTACGGCGGTAAAGGCGGCGGGAATGTCGCCCCTGTCGTTGATGCGTCCGGTAATGCTTGTGGCCGCCCTTATATCGGTGCTTATGGTGCTGTTCAACAACTGGGTGCTACCCGAGGCGAACCACCGTTCTGTGGAACTGATGAATGCCGTATCCAGGAAAAAGCCGCATGTGTTTATTGACGCTGGGCGCCTGATTACGCAGTTTCCGGATGTCCAGTTGTGGGTGAGCCGTATTGACCAGGTATCCGGAACGCTGTACGGGATCCAGGTGTACGAAATGGAACGTCGCGGTGCTCCCCGCATTGTTTATGCGGATAGTGCCACTCTGGACTATGTGGATAACGGCGCGACGCTTATGTTCAAGCTCCGTAGTGGTGAGACCCACATGGTGGATCCCGACAATCCGGAGAACTATTTCCGCATAAGGTTCTATTCCCAGGACCTGGCCATGGAAAACGTGGATGACCGCCTGGAACGGCGCAGCCGTAGCTACAGGAGCGACCGTGAAATGCCTGTGGAAATGATGATGGATGTGGTGCAAGATGCCCGCCGTAGCTATGATTCCCTAGCAGATTACGCAAAGGGGACTAGGCTCGCGTCGCTTCTTGCCATGCGCCATACTGTTGAGGGAGATAGCATTGTTCCTGATAGTGCTACCGGTGCTGTGGGAGATGATGTCCAGCACCGGTTGAGGACTGTCCCTAGGGTGCGTTCCCAGGAGCAGGGGGTTCTCCGTGCTACTGAACGTCTGCGGAGCCGTATGGAGGTAGAAGAGAAACGTCAGGCCCAGTACTTGGTGGAAATACACAAGAAATTCAGTACGTCTTTTGCATGTTTCATTTTTGTGCTTATCGGCGCTCCGCTGGGAATCATGGCACGGAAGGGCGGTATAGGCACGGGCATTCTCTATAGTCTTGCCTTCTTTGTTATTTACTGGATTTGTCTGATTGGTGGCGAGAACTTGGCGGACCGTCTGATTATTTCCCCGGAACTGGCCATGTGGGCGTCCAACATCATCATTGGCGCCTTTGGCATATTCATTACGGTGGCCATGGTCAGGGACCGTTTCTCTGGGGATTCTAAGTTCTTCCGTGCCATACGTGCGGTAGGCGGGTTCTTCAAAAAGTTTACGAAGAGGTTCGGATGAAGTTTTCCCGCTATCTCATTCGTAATTTCTTGAAGATGTTCCTCATCGTGGTGGTGGGCGCCATCTTTATGTTCGTGGTTATCGACTTTGTGGGCAACATCAAGACCTGGCTTGCTCGCGATGTACATTCGGTTTACGACTACTATATCAGCTATCTGCCCTATATCCTTTATCTGATTACGCCGGTGGCCCTGTTCATCGCTGTGCTTGCCTCTGTGGGTAACATGACGCGCCACCTGGAAATGAGTGCCATGCAGAGTTCGGGGCAGAATCCTTTCCGTACGCTCATGCCCATATTCTTTTTTGGTGTGCTGGTGTCCCTAGGTGCATACGAGATGAGTGAATACTGGTTACCCGACGCAAACCACAAGCGTCTGGAAATCATGGAGACCAACGCCCAGAAAAAGAAGAACCCGCGAATCAAGGAAAAGACCAACTTTACCTTTATTGACAGCGAAAAAGCTAGTTGGTTCTTTAGGTATTACTCCGGTGAAAGAAAGGTTGGTCGTGACGTGGTTCTGCTCTTGCGCGACCAGGGACATCTGGTGGAACGTTTTGATGCTAGGAGCATTTCGTGGACCGAGGAGAAAGGGGTCAGTTATTGGCTCTTTGAGCGGGGTTACCGGCGTATGTTCAACAGGGATGGTTCCGTCACGGTGCATCCTTTCGACAAAGAAAAACTGGTGGATAAGGTCAACACCCGCCCGGAAGACCTGATTAACGAGCGGCAGGTCCCCGATGAAATGAATTCCAAGATGGTTATCAAGCGTATTGAAGTGCTGAAACGCTCTGGCGAAGATACCCGCGCCATGGAAACAGCCCTGTATTTCAAGCGGTCTGCTCATTGGATGAACTTGATTGTGCTTTTGATAGGGGCGGCCCTTTGTCACCGATATACCCGTTCCGGAGGGCTTTCCCAGAAGTTCGGCATTGGCCTGCTGCTTGTATTTAGCTATTATATTTTGGAACGTATTGGGTTGAAAATGGGCGAGAATGGAGCCCTGTCCCCCTTCATGGGCGCCTGGATAAGTCACCTGGTGTTTGGGGCCTTGGCTTCTACCATGTTGTACCGCTCGTTTAGGTTGTAGAGGTATTGGATGTTGATGTCGAATGTTTTGTTCATGGTGGCGGGCCTTTTGATAGGTATCGCGTTCCAGGGAGGGATGTTCTTGTTCCTGATCCCCGTGGCTGGCATTGCCGTTGCCTTGGGGTACATGAACCTGCCCCGTATTCCGGGCAGCAAGACATCTAGCATTCCGGTGGTGACCCGTGCTATGCGGGCCACGGGCCTTGCCCCGGCGGTGGCGCCGGAACTCCGCAACGCCATCAAGGACGAATCTACGGAATTCAACGAACCCAATTCTACCCTGAAGGTGAACCAGGTGTGGGCCCGTGCCAACGCCGACGTAAACAAGGCCATGACGGATTTGCTTCAGGGCCTTAAGCGCGTTATCCCCAATGCCCATTCCCTTGTGATATTTTCTTCTTTGAGCAGCTACAAGGAATGGGGAATCCGGGTCTATAGTGCGGATCCTAGCACTCAGATTGCATCGGACGTGAAGGTGACGGAGACTTCGGGGCTTATCGGCCAGCTTTTCAATATGGATGTGGAACGCTTGCTGGAAGGCGACCTTTCCGGTGGCAAGGCTCTGCTTTATTACATCGACAATCCCATGATCAAGTCCCTTGCGGCGGTTCCTATCCTGGATCAGAGCAAGAACCGCATGGGAGCCCTGGTAGTGGATTCCCTTTATCCCAACGCCTTCAACCAGTCTACGGTCCAGGCCCTTACCCATATCGCCAGTGCCCTTTACGCCCTTTACTACAAGAGCTTTGTTTCGGCGAAGAACTTTATCGGTCAGCACCAGTTCAGCATTCTGTATAGCTACCAGCACAAGTTCTTCCAGACCATGTCGGTCAAGGATATCTACAACCAGATTTTTGAATACGTCAAGCAGAACATTCCCTACGACCGCATGATGCTCCTTGCTTTGGACAAGCAGGAACAGATCGATACTCATAAGGAACGGGAAGGCCGTGTAGTCTGTGCTGACGGTATTGACTGTGAACAGTTCAATGGCAAGAGGTTCACTCTTTCGGATAAGGGGCTTGCCGTGTTGGCTCTCTTCCAGAATCGTCCTGTAGAACGGTTCTTCAGTTCCAGTTCCAGCCAGTATATTCCCCGCATAGATAACCGGGAAATCAAGAATATGGATTTCCGCCAGCTGTTCGTGATGCCCATTTCTACGGATAACAATGCTGGCCAGGCCGAACTGGCCATTTGCCTTGAAAGCCGCACTTCTGGCCGCTATACGGAACACGAGATGCAGCTCTTGAAGGCCTTTGCTGGAGTGGCGGGCTTTGCCTATGCACGTGCCAGCCAGTACGAGACAAAGAAGGACGAGGCTATTCGTGACGGCATGACAGGGCTTTTGAACAAGCGTACCTTGCCGGAGGCCCTGCGTACCGAGAAGATCCGGGCCGACAGGCGCAAGTACAATATCGGCGTACTAATGATGGATATCGACCATTTCAAGAGTGTGAATGATACCTATGGCCACGAAATTGGCGACGTTGTGATTATTGGAATTGCAAAGACCCTGCTTAGGGAGGTCCGTAAGGATATCGATATTGTGGCCCGTTACGGTGGTGAAGAACTTGTGGTGGGCCTGGTCGATACCACTCCTGAAGGCATGATGGAAACGGCGGAACGCATTCGCAAGGCTGTGCTTCAGATGGAATTTGATGTGCATCAGCCCGATCCTTTGCGCGTAAGCATTAGTATCGGGGCTTTCCTTGTGACTCCGGATTTCAAGGACAATATGATGACTGCGGTGAATTTCGCAGATCAGGCCTTGTACAAGGCCAAGGAAGGTGGCCGTAATCAGGTCATTCAGTACACGGAAACGGTTTAGGAGAATTTCCTTATGTTTACTGTCTTGGATTGGGTAGTTCTTGCAGCCTACCTGTTGTTTTCCCTGCTTATTGGACTTTGGGCCTCCCGTGGCAACAAGAACTTGAAGGAGTACATGTTTGGCGGCGGAGCCATGCCCTGGGTGGCTGTGGGTATCAGCCTTATCGCCACGTCGGTGAGTGCCACCACTTTCTTGGGTGCCCCTGCCGATGTGTACGGCGACAACATGACCTTCCTCATGTTCCAGATAGGAGCTTTGCTCAGTATTGTCGTGGTGGGTTTAGTGTTTATCCCGCGTTTCCGCACTTCGGGCATCAGCAGCGCCTATGAGCTTTTCGAGGTACGGTTCGGTTCTAAGGCGGTACGCCGTCTGGCGGCAGTGTTTTACTGCATGCATTTGCTGCTCCGCACGGGTATTTTGCTTTATGCCCCGTCCTTGGTGTTGGCGCAGATTCTGCATATCGATTTGAAGTTGGCTATTGTGGTGTCTGCCGCCGTGGCTATTTTCTACACCTGGTTTGGCGGCATCAAGGCGGTTATCTGGACCGACGTGATGCAGTTCTGCGTTTTCTTTGGCGGTGGCGTTCTGGTGCTGGTGCTTATTGCCAATGCGGTGGGCGGCTTTGGCGAGATGGCGGCCCTTGCAAGCGAGGCGGGCAAGACCAAGTGGTGGGATGCCAGCTTTGACATTTCCAATGCCAGGACCTTGGTATCGGCGGGTTTTGCCTATGCCATCCTGGAAATCGCCATCCGCGGTTGTGACCAGCAGTTTGTGCAGCGTTACCTGAGTTGCAAGGACGTGAAGGCGGCCAACCGTTCCAGCGTGCTTTCCATGGTGCTGGGTTGTGCGGTTTCCGTATTGTTCTACTGGGTGGGTGCCGCTCTGTTCGTGTACTACAAGGTAGCTAACGATGCGATATTCCCTAGGAATTTTACGCAGAATGATGTTTTCCCGTGCTTTATTGTAAACAATCTCCCGGTTGGCGTTACGGGTCTGATTGTAGCTGCCATCTGTGCCGCCGCCATGAGCAGCCTTTCGGGTGCCATCAATTCCCTCAGCAACACTTCGGAACATGACTTCTTGGGGTGGGATGAATCTAAGGGTATAGGAGGACTCAAGCGGGCCAAGATCTGGACTGTGGTCTGGGGCGTGCTGGGCGTGTTCTTTGCGCTGTTTGCGGCCACCCAGCAGGGGAGCCTCCTCAAGAACGCCATTTTCTTTACGGGTCTCTTTACGGGTCCGCTTCTAGGAATGTTTTTACTCGCCTTCTTTGTGAAGAACCTTCGCAGCTGGCAGGTCATAACCGCCGTCCTTTGCGGCATGGCCAGCTTGGTCCTTATCCAGGGAATTCCTGCTTTGGGCGTGCCTGCCGTGTTGGGCGGAATCTTCAGCTGGCCCTGGATGCCCTTCATTAGCATGACCACCACCATATTGGTGGCACTGGTGCTTAGAGTTTTTTCTTCGCGGCCTTCTTGAATTCGCCCATGGCCTTGTCGATGGTGTTGACGTAGGCGTCTACGCTTGTGTCGGATTGCAGGTCTACGTACTTGTCCACGAGCATCACGTTGCCCTTGCCCTTGACCTGGGTCCAGCCGTGATCCGTGTGCAACAGCTTGTTGCCCTTCTTGTCGATGAGCGCCACGTCTACCATGGCTACCGGGGTGGCCCTTGCTGTCGGCAGCAGCCCCCCTTCTTCATAGAAGAAGTAGTATTCGGCTACGGCGATGGCGTCTACGTTCAGGGCCTCGCAAAGCTTGCCTACACTTTCACGGACTTCCTGATCGTCGGTTTTGGCGCCAAAGAGCGCCGTTTCGTTGGAAACAACAGCCTCGTAGGGCAGCACGTGCATTCCCGTGGGAGCCATGTAGCGCCAGCCGCTCACCGGAACCAGTCTTGAAAGCTTGTTGATAACACCTTCTGCTCCAGTGGGGTCGAAGAACTTTTGAACTTCGGCATTTCCGGTTACCTCGCCATGGGAGATCACTGCCCAGCCCTTGATGCTGCCGAGAGTCTCTGCCAGGGCGTCCGCACCATGGGTGATGAGTCTTTCGCGGCCCTTGGCGAGTTGCGGCACGTTGTCTCTGGCGGCGCTGGTGGCGACCCCTACCAGGGCGTCCTTGAGGCTGCCGCCTTCTTCTTCGTCTTCCAGTTTCTTGATGTCTTCGCTGGCCGATACGCTCAGAATGGCGATTTTCTTCACGTCGTTGACTTCGGGTTTTTGGACATGCACCCCTGCGCAAGAGCAGAGCAGGAATGCGAGGGAGCTGAGTGCGACAAGGTGTTTCATAATGACTCCTCGGAACGCAGGGCCGTTCACAAAGTTTGAGGTTTCTTACCCATAATATATTTTCAAGTATTGATAATGTCAAATAGATAGTTTTAATATTTTTAATAAAATCAATTGATCATTTAGGCTGTAGGGCTTTTTAATCGTGGTGCCTTGATTCGACTAACCGTAAGCTTACTTTTTGCTTACGGTAGGACTGTGCCCTAACTAATTGCGTATTAAGGGGTTGTAAATTTTCGGACCCGACCGGTGGTGGTGGTCCGACCCCCAAAATCACCACATGTTGTGGTGGTCATAAATTGAAAAGCACAAGATATGGTGTTTTTTGTTATTATTTGAGCATAGACCAATTTGATGAAAAAAAAGGTAATTGTAATGATTGTTACAGTAAAAAAACGTGACGGCCGCGAGATGCCGTTCAACATTGAGAAGATTTCTGCTGCTATCGAGAAGGCTTTCCGCGCATCTGGTGAACTGGAAGAACAGATCAAGGCGTCCCAGGACCAGCTGAATTTGTTAGGAAACGACGACGTTCTTTCCAGCACGGCCCTCCAGGTGGCCGCCAACGCCGTGGGCCTTTTGGAGGCCGAGGGCAAGACCAAGCCCGAAATTGAGGAAATCCAGGACGCTGTTGAAAAGGCCCTGACCGAAGGCGGTTATGCCGATACCGCCAAGAGCTACATCCTTTACCGTGCCGAGCGTTCCCGCATCCGCGAGGTCAATACCCGCCTCATGCACACGCTTCGTGACATTACCTTCAGCTCCGCCAAGGAATCTGACCTGAAGCGTGAAAACGCCAACATCGATGGTGACACCGCCATGGGTACCATGCTCAAGTATGGTTCCGAATCCGCCAAGCATTTCTATACAATGATGATGCTCAAGCCCGAGCACAGCCGCGCACACTCCGAGGGCGATATCCACATCCACGACCTGGATTTCTACTCCCTCACCATGACCTGCTGCCAGATCGACCTGAAGAAGCTTTTCAAGGGCGGTTTCAACACGGGCCACGGCCATCTGCGCGAACCCAAGGATATCCGCAGCTATGCGGCTCTGGCGGCTATTGCCATACAAAGTAACCAGAACGACCAGCACGGTGGCCAGTCTATCCCGAACTTCGACTACGCTATGGCCGATGGTGTGCGCATCACCTACCGCAAGGCCTACCTCTCCAACCTGGTGAAGGCTTTGATCCTCTTTACCGGTAAGGATGAGTCCGAGATTCTGCCGGGCGTCAAGAAGCTCCACGCCGAGATGGCCGAGATGGGCATGGTGGCAACCCTCGTTCCTAACGAGAAGTTCGTGGAAGCCGAAGCCCGCGAGCTTTCCAAGGTCTACGATACCGAAATGGTGATGAAGGCCCAGAAGTTCGCCGAGAAGCAGGCCTACGAAGAAACCGACAAGACCACTTTCCAGGCCATGGAGGCCTTCGTTCACAACCTGAACTCCATGCACAGCCGCGCCGGTGCCCAGACGCCGTTCTCCAGCATCAACTACGGTATGTGCACCGAACCCGAAGCCCGCATGGTCATGAAGAACCTGCTGCTCACTACGGACGAGGGCTTGGGTGGCGGCGAAACTGCCATCTTCCCGATCCAGATTTTCCGCGTGAAGGAAGGTATCAGCCTTAATCCGGGCGACCCCAACTACGACCTGTTCAAGCTGGCCTGCAAGGTGAGCGCCAAGCGCCTGTTCCCCAACTTCAGCTTCCAGGATGCCCCGTACAACCTGCAGTATTACAAGCCGGGCCACCCCGAAACCGAAATTTCCTACATGGGTTGCCGTACCCGCGTTATCGGCAACAACTACGACCCGAGCCGCGAAATCAGCTTTGGTCGTGGCAACCTGAGCTTCACATCCATCAACTTGCCCCGCATCGCTATCAAGATGAAGTCCGTGGACCTGTTCTTCAAGGAACTGGACCGCATGCTGCAACTGGTGAGCGACCAGCTCATGGAACGTTTTGCTGTGCAGAGCCGCCGCAAGGTCAAGAACTTCCCCTTCCTCATGGGACAGGGCGTGTGGATCGATTCCGAAAAGCTGGGCTGGGAAGACACCGTGGGCGAAGTCATCAAGCACGGCACCCTTTCCATCGGCTTTATCGGCCTTGCCGAAACCCTGGTGGCCCTCACGGGCAAGCACCACGGCGAATCCGAGGCTTCCCAGGAACTGGGCCTCAAGATTATCGGCCACATGCGTGAATTCTGCGACAAGGAATCCAAGCGCCTTGGCCTGAACTTCAGCTTGCTGGCCACTCCCGCCGAAGGCCTTTCCGGCCGTTTCGTGCGCATGGACAAGAAGAAGTTCGGCATTATCCCGGGCGTTACCGACCGCGATTACTACACCAACTCTTTCCACGTGCCGGTGTACTACAAGATTTCGGCCTTCAAGAAGATTTCTCTCGAAGCCCCGTACCACGCTCTCACCAACGCTGGCCACATCAGCTACGTGGAACTGGACGGCGACCCGAGCCAGAACCTGGACGCCTTCGAGAAGATCGTGCACCACATGGCAAAATCCGGCATCGGTTACGGAAGCATCAACCACCCGGTGGACCGCGACCCGGTCTGCGGATTCGTGGGTGTTATCGGAGATGTCTGCCCCCGCTGCGGACGTAGCGAAGGACACGCCATTTCCGAGGCCAAGATCGAGGAACTGCGCAAGCTTTACCCGGGTATGCCCGTGTTCAGGGGCGTGAGATAATTAACAACAAGGAGGACAAGACAATGTCAGAAAAAGAATTGAGCAAGTATGGCGAGGGTGTCGGTTTCGAACGCATCCGCCGCATCACCGGTTACCTGGTCGGTACAATCGACCGCTTCAACAACGCCAAGCGCGCCGAAGTGAACGATCGTGTCAAGCACGGGGTGTAATACGGAACAGGAAACTCCGAGACTTCGCATTGCGGGAATCGAGCCTGAATCCTTTGTGGACGGGCCCGGCATCCGCATGACGATTTTCACCCAGGGGTGCCATCACCATTGCCCCGGTTGCCATAACCCGCAGACTCACGACTTTGCAGGCGGTCACTATATCGACATCGAAGAAATCCTTGCGATGATCGACGAGAATCCCCTGCTGGACGGAGTCACCTTCAGCGGCGGCGACCCTATGGAGCAATCGGCGGCCCTGATCCCGCTGGCCCGTGAAATCAAGGAACGGGGTATGAACCTGATTATTTATACGGGTTATACCTACGAACGCCTCATGGAACTGAAGGACGAACGTCCGGATTTCTTTGAGCTGCTCACCTTCGCCGATATCCTGATTGACGGACCTTTCGTGATGGCGAAGCGTTCCCTGGAACTCAAGTTCCGCGGCTCATCTAACCAGCGCATCATCGACGTGCCCGAAAGCCTTGCCCAGGGCCGCGTAGTGCTGCACCAGATCCAGCTGGACGAAATGGCGGAGCGGGAACCGCTTGCCGTCAAGTGCGCCGTCTAGCCCAGTGCCAGTTTCCAGGCGGCCAGGTACAGGCCGTAATACATCAAGAGACCAAGACCGTCTGCGCTTGAAAGGGGAGTCCCCCAGCGCAGGCTCTTTTTTTTCGGTATGAACCCGCAGAAAAGCCCGGCCACGAACCCGTAGGCGTGTCCCAATATGTCGGCGTTCTCCCCAAGCCCAAGGAACACCGCGAGAGATGCGGCGCCGCATAGGGGTGCAAACCTGCGGAGCATGCCGTGGCTCTCCCTAGGCATCAGCCTAAACTCGATGACGGCGAGACACCCGATGGCGGCGAACACGAAGCTCGAAAACCCGAGGGAGCGAAAATCCGTCTGTACCGTGGCCGAAACGCAGATGTTCGCTATGGCGGCGGCCGCCGCGATGAAGGGGGCGAGCCTAAGGAGCGGGATACGGAAGGTGATCATGTTCATCACGATGTAGCCGCAGAGCAGGTTAGAAGCCAGGTGACGCATGTCGCCGTGGAGAGTCTGGGCGGTAAGGCTCCGCCACCATTCCCCCTTCATGACCTTGGCTGCGTCAGAAATTCCCGGCCCGTGCAGGTTCAGCTTGTCTGAAAAGTCGATGAGGGTAAGGAGCACGGGTGCAAGCAGCACCCACAGGGGCTGCAGGCTAAAGCTCAGCGGTATAGGCGGGTTCTCCTCTTTCGGAGGATTCTCCCGATGGTAAAGGTCCAGCTGTTGCCTTGCCGCGGCCTCGAACTCTGGCACTATGAAAATCTGGAACGGCCCCTCTTCCGAACGCAAAAGCCTGTGCTCGATCCCCTGGGAAAGTAGCACCAGGCTATCGTCCCGGATTTGCCGGTAGGTGCCCTCGGACACGCAAAGCGTCTCTGGGTATTCGGGCTCAGCGCTCTGTTCCGCTGGCAGCCCGCGCTCCTCGGAATTGGTTTCCGTTTCTGTAGCCGCCTCTTCGGGAGGCTTACGCATATAGCGGGGCCTAAGCGGCGACATCAGGCGTGGCATGGGCAGTCCTCCTCGTGTATGAATGGAATATACAAATTTTGGGCGTTCCCCCTTCGGGGTCGGGCTCTGCTCGCCTCTCGTCACCCCGGACCTGATCCGGGGTCGGCTCGTCAAGCCGCTACGCGTCTTGCCACTTCGTGCGACGATCCCTAACGCGGAATGATGGTGGTTAAACTTTTTTTACGCATTTGTGCGGCTTTTAGGGAACATAAAAAGCTACTGATAAGTAGAAACTGACCAAAAGTCGGTTAAAACCGGCAACAGGTGGCCCGAATTCATGACGAATCCATTAAAATCCAAGAAATTGGTGTTATATTTATGGAGACATGATGAATTAGAGTAGAATCTTGTTCCTGTATTGAAAAGTCTGGTAAACTTGAAGTTAGCAGGGAACAGGGCGATACTCGCACCCTATGGTGCGGGTCGTCTGTTGCTTATTGCTAACAGGGTTTACCAGAGCCTTCAATACATAAGCCTTGCGACTTCGCACCTTTTTTATTTCCTGAAAATCGTGCGAATTGCAAAAATGGCGCTGTCACGCTGTTAAAGGTCACTGAGCGAGCCGAAGTGACCGGAACGCAGTCGTTAGAACAAGTTGCTGCTCGCAATCAACCCGCTTTTGCGGAAAGGAAGGGAATATGAGAAAGATGATAACATTTCTTGCTACAGCAATGCTCTTAGCAGGTTGTGGTGATGATTCTGGTACGAACATTGAAGAACTTGATCCAATGATTCCAAATTGTGAAATGTGCGAATATGGTTCTCTTATAGATAATCGCGATAATCAAGTATATCGTACCGTTAAAATTGGGGAGCAATGGTGGATGGCGGAGAACCTTAGATTTGCCTATGCGCAGCGGACGGCAGAATTAGATTCTAGTAGTGTCTGTATTGAGAACGACCCCGAAAAATGTAGAGAATATGGTCGCTTTTATACATGGAGTGCGGCTATGGATAGTGTAGGGTTATTCTCTACAAATGGATTGGGATGTGGCGATGGCAATGAAATTTGCAATAGAACGTTCCCTGTCAGAGGCATTTGTCCAGAAGGGTGGCATTTGCCCAGCAGTGATGAGGTAAAGAGTCTTTTCCTTGCCGTAGGAGGAACAAATGACGCAGAAGAAACTACTCATTGGTCCAATGTCGGAACAAAACTTACGGTTTGTGAAGGCGTAAATAGTTATGGGTTTGGGGCGGTTTCACCGGTTGATCGTATGGAATTTTGTGATGAACATGATGGTGATATCTTCTTAGAGTGTAATCGTTATTTCTTTTGGTGGAATGCTGATCATGAAGAAGTTTCCAAGCATAGAATTGATTTTTGGACATCAAGTTTAACGGGTTTTAGGTCATATCCATCAGAAGGCATTTGGGGGCTTCGTTGCTATGATGATATGGCGTATATAGACAACAAGGCTGAAACCTCTGACGGACTACAATATATTCGATGTGTGAAGGATTAACTACTGTGATATCCTACGGCATTTCATGTACGCTGGCGATAGCCCTGATGATTCCTGCAGGAACACCGTTTTGGCGGGCAAGCTTTGGCCACTGGCGAACAGCATCTTCGACTTCGTGAAGAATCTTTTTGTAACGGCCCTGCCTGAGCCCTGCGAATTTTGCTATGGCCTTGAAATCGTCTAGTGTAAAGCCGCCACGCTTGCCGTTGAAGGTCATCTGGTGTGACCCGGTCCATGCCCCCTGCGGGTTGTAGGCGTAAGTCATGTCGAATGCGGGGGCAAGGGCCCATGTTCCCTGCTTGTCCATCAGGAACCCGATGTTCTTGGCATGATCGTCTTGGTTGCGGGCGCAGATGTTGAAAACTGCCCGGCGGTACATTTCTTCTAGGGCGTCGTAGCCCAGGCCTAGCCGCTTGATAACGTCTAGTGCCTGCTCGTAGCTGTAGGCCCCCGGCATGTTGAAGTCGTAGTGGGCAAGGCCGCAAAGGGACTGGTAATGCAGTTTTTTGCCGCCTGCCAGCCGGTCGAACCGACGTGTCATAAAGTGCCGGTGTCCGGCACTTTCGTAGAGCCTGCATTCTGTCATGTGGATGCCTGCAAGTTTCACCATTTGCGAGTAGGTGTATTCTATGGCGCCGTATCCGAACAGGTCTGCGCTTTCTTTGTCGCCGTTATGCTCCACGTCGTCGAGTTTCAACAGCCAGTATCCAAAATCCGGTTCGGCCTCCACCTGCCCGGAGCGCATTTCGCCGGTGGTTTCGTTGTAGGCCACCAGGATTTTTGCCCGGGCGCCCCCCGCAGAAGTTCCGACCTTGAGAATTTCCTCGAAAGACCGGTTGTTCTTTTTACTGAGCCTCTTTGTGGAAAAGCGCTTGCGCCGGTTCAGAATTTCGGCGGCGAAAGCTCGCAGGCTTTCCACGTCAATGGAATCGTCTGTGCGGGAATCGGGCCCCCGCAGGGGTGAAAATTCCAGCGCTCCCATGCCACGATTCCCTGTATAGCACAGGCGTTCAAGGGCGGTAAAACTTTCGGGAGTGCGCCCCTGCCGCAGCAGCCAGGAGTCTATGACCTTGTTGCCGAACTTGTCGGGGAGGCTGTCTGCAAAAAGTCCGGGCAATCCGTGGAATGTCCTTGACAGCTGCGGGAAACTGTAGATCCGCCTGGATACGGGCATCACGAGGGGCGAAGGCTCGATTCCCGCTCCGATAAAGTGGTCGGCGTATTCGAAACGGGCGACGGGGTCGCTTTCCGGCATGGAAATCGCACCGATGGTCGTTCCCCAGAGTTTTACCTGTACCGCAATCATCTTGAACCGTTACTTGTCTTCTTCCCAGACCCAGGGTCTTTTTTTGCCTGAATTTTGTGTTGCTGAATAATTGGCGATGGTGTCGGAAATGGTGTTTTGGTCGGATGTTTTTTTGTGGGGAGAGCCCGCCCGCTGCCGGAGCTTTATTTTCCCCATTTGCAGGATTTGCATAGGGGAGGGGGAATCGTCGGGGAAAATGCCCAGGAAGGTTTCCAGCATGTCGCAAGCCCGTAGCACCTTGACCAGGTTCAGTATTTGCACGGAGTCGCCACGTTCGATTCGTTCAACCGTTCCCTTGCTGACTCCGGCCATTTGGGCAAGTTTGGCCTGTGTCCAGTTGTTCCTGACGCGGAAAGCTGCCATGCGCTTGCCGAGCAGGGCGAGTGCGGATTCATCGGTCTGTGCAGAGTACATGGCCATATTTCCTCCTGTTATCTCGAGTTAAATATAAAAAAATCTTAAAAATGTGCAAGTCTTTTTCATTAAATCTAAAGAAAAGTTGGCAAAAATAAGTATTATTTCTTAAAATTTAATGAAATAAAATTTAATGTTTTGAGCGGGAAAGGTGCGCTAATGAAAATATGAGCGGGAAAAGGGAATGTTGCTTCGCAGTCTCCGCTGACGCGGCTGCTCAGCAACCCTTCGGGCTCGACACTCACTCACGTTCGCGTCAAGCTCAAAAACCACCTATTTCATGCGCTACGCGCACGGTGGTTTTTGCCGCACCCTCTTCGAGGGTCCGGGCCCTTCCGCGATAAACGAAAAAAGACACCATAAAGGTGTCTTTTTCGTTTAGAGCGGGAAAAGGGACTCGGACCCTCGACCCCGACCTTGGCAAGGTCGTGCTCTACCAACTGAGCTATTCCCGCGGGGTGAGACCAATTATAGCTTAAGGAATTTAGATTGTCAAGGGCTTTTGAAGTGAAAAAATCAAAATTTCGTGCTTTTTTCCCCTCAATTCGAAGATTCCCTCTTTTTTTGCGATGTAACCGTGGGGGATAGGCTTGGGCAGTTCCTGGAAGTATTCCTCCGAAATCAGGAACTCCTGCCCCAGTTTGGTGCAGAGCCCCTGGATCCTGGCGGTAGTGTTCAGCACGTCCCCGTGGTAGGCCATTTCACTTCCGAAATTGCCCACCTCCGTAGAAATGACCTTTCCGCAGTGGATTCCGGCCTTGAACTGGGGCGTTACTCCGAATTTTTTCATGAATTTGGCGCTTTTCCCGGCGATACACTCCGAAAAGTCAAAAAAGCAGTCTACCGGCCGAGCCCGCTTGCGGCAGGCCGACATCTTCCAGGTCAGAAAGGCTCCGTCTCCGGCAATCTGGTAGATTTCGCCCCAGTTTTCCTCGCAGCAGTTAGAAAGCAGGCTGTAGTAGTCCTTCAAAAAGCTGCTGTACTTGACATGGCCCAGCTCTTCGGCCAGGGAGGTAGAATGCCTAAGGTCGATAAACATGAAAACCCGTTCCTCTTCCTTGGGTTCCTGGGACTTGCCGAGGAAGGTGTTCCAGAAGACACGGGGCCCGAATTTCTTGTGCACGGATCGCAGTGCGGTAATGAGATAGGCCGCTAGGAAGTACAGGATGACCTGAACCCGCACCTCGTGGGATATAAGGTTGTCCCTGATGGAGGCGAGGGAAACCTCGTTGACAATGCCTTCGTCGGCATTGGCCTTGAACAGCATTATGCACAAGATAAGGCTTGCATGTATGGCCGCCACGAAGTAGAAGGTCCGCACCAGCAGGGCCTTCCAGACAGGCCGGCAGTCCCGCTCGTCCTTTAGGATAATGACGTCATAGACCCCGTGGGATAGCCCCATGAACAGGGCGAACTGCAGCATGACCAGGAGCGGTTCTATGTACAGGGTTCCCTGTTCCCGGTACATCTCCAGCATGGCAATCCCGAGAGCGACACACATCCAGCAGAGCACGTAAAAGCATACGGCCCTGAACTTTCGCTGTGTCTGTCGGGTAATGGCCATGGGTCTAGTGGATAAAGAGGGGAAGGGCCCAGATCATGGCGATCAGGACGATGTCCTTATAGGATTCGCCCATGAGGAGGGTGGAAGACAAGAAGAAAATGATGGTCGCGAGGGTCAGGAACACCCACAGGGGTGCCCGTTTTCTCAGGAATTTCTTGATTTTGTCCTTTGTCTTTTTGTTCATTGCAAGCACTCGCTTTCCTCTTAATCTACATTATTTTTCCCTGCAGGCAACAACCATAAGCTATTTTTTGGATAATGCTAGGTCTTTACATACATATCCCTTTTTGCGAAAAAATCTGCGATTATTGCGATTTTTTCACTATCCAGGGGCCAAATCGGCTCCACGGGGAGTACCTGGACCTGCTTTCCCGCGAGATTTCGGCCTTTTCTGAGCGCCATCCGGGTGCCATGCAGCAGGTGGAGACCCTCTACTTGGGTGGCGGGACCCCTTCCATTTTGTCTCCGGAGGCGCTTTCCCGGTTATTTTCCATATTGGGTGAAGCCGGCGTGCCTCTCCTTCACCTGAAGGAGTCCACTATGGAGTTCAACCCGGAGTCCACCGATGCTGAACGCCTAGCGGTGGCGGTGGAAAACGGCATTACGCGGGCAAGCATCGGGCTCCAGAGCTTAAGGCCGGAGCTTTTGCAGGCCGTGGGCCGAAGGCACACGCCGGAATCGGGCCTTGCCGCTCTGGAGCGGCTGCTCTCGCAGCCAGGACTCCGGGTGACGGCAGACCTGATGTTCGACCTGCCCGGCCAGACGGCGCCCCAGTTCCTGGAAGACCTGGACTCTCTATCGGCGTACCCACTGGGGCATATCAGCTTTTACGGCCTCAAGGTGGACCCCCGCACAAGGCTTGGCCACCGGCTGGAAAAGGGCCTTGTCCAGGTGGACGAGGACCTGTACGGCGACATGTACCGGGAGGGCGTCAGGCTTCTCGAATCTAGGGGCTTTGAGCGTTACGAGGTGTCGAACTTCGCACGCCCTGGCGAAGAAAGCCTCCATAACCTGAACTACTGGCGACGGGGACAGTACCTGGCCTTCGGCCCTTCGGCCCACGCCTTCTTTGAGGGAGTCAGGTTCCATGCACCCGATAGGTATCCGGAGTGGCGTCGCTATGTAGAGGCGGGTTGCCCGGACAGCTTGCTTGCGAAGGATCCCATCGGTCACGACGAGGCTGTCGCCGAGCTTATCCAGCTTTCGTTACGAACAAAGTATGGCTTGGATATAGAGGCTTTGCGACAGGCACGGGTCTCGATTTCCGACAAGACTATCTCCAAGTGGATCGGGTGTGGCTTCTTGAAATGGCAGGGTAGTCGCCTTGTTCTCCATGGCGACGGTTGGCTCTTTATGGATACGGTGGTGGCGGACATATATTCCAATTTGGAATAATGTTTTTTGTATGTCGGCCAAATCACAGTTTTATGGTTAAACCCTCGTAAATGCCCTGGATTAAGGGGCTTACGGATTTTACCGCTTCCGCATTCCTCTAAAAAAAGATATTTTTAGGGCGTATGAGCCCAGGTTGTAATGGGCGTGTTTGTTGTTGTGTAGAAAATGGACGAGGCTATTATGTCGGCAAAGAGACAAAATGGATTTTTCCTATTTGTGACAACCCTGCTGCTGTTGGCGGCATGGGGGTTTGCCGGTGGTAACTTTAGCGGGGACTGTATTAACGACGCTAAGCCGGATAACCGCTGTGTCTACCTTCCCCTAGATATGGGGCAGACCATAGGTCTCTATGTAAAGGATGAGGACAATGGCGATCCTGCCATAAATTACCGTCTTCCCAGCACACCGGTTTATATCTATGCTCCCAGTGCGGGTTCGGACACTATCGTGGTTACTGTAGGTAAGGATACGGTTACCAATGGAGAGATGTTTGTGTCCGAAGCCGATGGTAAATATAAGGGCTATGTGGTCACTGGCGTGACGGGCCACTGGACTATTTCCAATGCGGAACTGGGCGTTTCCCCCGAAGCTTCTATGCTAGAGGAAAAGATAAATGTCCTCTATGTCTATAACTTCTATGTGCCGGATTTCCAGTTCTGCGAAGATAAAGATTGCAAGCAGGTGATTTCGGATATATCCAATATACAGCTGAATGTAGGGGACACGCTTCCCGTCTATGTTCAGTCCGTAATCCCCCTGGGCCCCTCCAAGGGCAAGCTGGACACCTTGGCCAAGGAGCTGCAGTTCTTCCTTTCTACTAAGCACGAGAGCCTCAAGTTCCTGACACCGGCGAAAACTCCTATGGGCCGCAAGACCATAGAGGGAACTACATATTACCTGGGCCAGCTTTCCAATTCTAGGGCGTCCTTCTTGGTGACTTCGGACAAGGCCGTTTCCGACGTGAATTTCACTCTGGAATCCTCCCTCTATGTTCCGACGCCTGGCGATACGGTTTTCCGTGTCAAGGAACAGTTCCCCGGTAACCTTCAATTTGTGAACTACGGACTGCCTACCCTGGATAGCGCCTTCATTTTCGATACCGACGGTGACGGTGTGGGCGACAGCATTGCGGCCTACTTTAATGGCCAGATGAACGGTGTGACCCTGGAGAATTACCAGTACAACTGGCCTCTGGGTGACAAGTATACCGAATTCAGTGGCAACGCCGCCTTGAACGGTCTCCTGGCCGAGCTGACCGGGGTCAAGACCACGATTCCCGATGGCGTAGGTCAGGGAAAATTGAAAGTGGATGCCTCGTCCTCGGTGTCTGGAGCGAGCGGAACCCTTTCTACGGATATTCAGGATCGCATAGGACCGGTCATTCAGACGGCTACCCTTGAACCGGGTGACGGCGACTTTGACTACGTGATTCTCAGTTTCAACAAGCCCCTGGACCCGTCATGGACCTCGGGTAATGGATTCCTTCTGGATGGCCAGCCCCTGTCGATGACAGCTGTAGAAAAGGGCGTGGGTGGAGACGACCGCATCTGGAAGTTCAAGGTCCCCAAAAATTCCGTCAAGGTGGGCGGCGAAATCGAGATTGCCACCTCTTGCGCCAAGGACAAGTGCCCCAACGGCCTCATCAAGGCTGCCGATGGCAACAAGACGGGCAAGAATAACCCGGTGAAGATTTCCAACTCGGGCAAGAACTACATGGACGACGAGCGTAACGGCTTCTACGACAAGGATGGCGATGGCCGTATGGATAGCGCCACGGTGGCCTTCAAGGAGCCTCTCTCCAAGAAAGATCTTGAAGATATGGAAGTGGTCCTGTACTGGATGGACAATCAGGGCAACGTGCTGAAGATTATCCCCGACCTGACGGACACCAATTTCGTGAAGCTCTCTGACGACGGCCTGATGCTTTCCATTACAGTGGATTCCACCAAGTTCGATGTACAGCGGATGCTTACCTACGTTGATACCGCAGGCATAGACGTGGACAGCCTCAAGTACGGATTTGCCAAGGTGTCGAAGCCTGTGGTCCAGGCCGACGGCTCTGTCAAGACGGAAGTCTACGATTGCGCCATGCACGACCGCATGTCTCCTGTGATTGCGGGGACGTTCCTGGAACCGGAGTCCTTCCAGAAAATGGAAGCCGACGTGCTCACCATTACCTTCTCTGAACCGGTAGACAAGAGTGCGCTGGAAGACCTGGCGGTTTTGTCTGAGTGCTTCAAGTTCAAGGTGGATGGCCAGTGGGTGTCTATACCCTTTAGTTCTCTCACATGGAGTGCCGATGGCAAGTCTGTAAAGCTCCATTTGGAAAACGGTGTACCCCTGGCGGAGCGTCTGAATCCCGCGGATTCCCTGAAGTTTGACTTTGAAAAGGCTGGCTTGAAAGACCTGCAAGGAAACGGCGTGTCGCCCAACTCCAAGCCCGTGATGGTCAAGGGCGATCCTCGTGTGCTGATGCAGTCTACGTCCCTTGCTTCTCTGGATCGTGCGGTGCTTTTGGCAGACAAGGCTGCCTTTACGGAGAGGTTTGTCAATGCCGACGAACCTATGGACGAGGAAATGAGAAAGTCCCTCGGCATCTTGATGGATATAAGTTTTGCTACGGTCATGGGGGAAGATTCCTCCGGTGTAGAGAATATGAACCTGGATGACGTTGGGCTTTCTTGGGAACTGAAGGTGTTCACCAACCTGGGTGCCTATGTGGGTGGCGCCTCGAACAAGATAAAGTGTAACGATCCGGCCTTTGAGGGTAACTGCTTTGAGCATGCCAAAAAGATGTACTTGCGCTGGAATATGCGTTCCAGCGAAGGCCGCAAGGTCGGTGTGGGCGTTTATGTGGCGCAGTTCAAGATAAATGTCTATGGCGCGAAGGAAAGTTTTAAAGTGGAAAGGATTTACAACTGGGGCATCCGTGCCGGCAAGGGCGGAATGAGTCTCGGAGACTAAAGCCTTTCAGAGGTTAACGCTATGAAGAAGATGGCAAAACATTTGGTACTGGCGATTCTTTCGATAGCAACGCTAGCGCTTGCTGCAGATCCGGTTCCGAGCCCGGTTAGGCCGGGTGAGCCGGAAAACCCGGCTACGGGTATCTGGATCCAGCAAGTTGGAGAAATCGTGGAACAGCCTTCCACGAACGCTACCCTGTACTACACCAAGTACATCGGTACTGACCGTGTTAAGAGTATTGACTATTTCTATGACGGCTTGGGATACCTCCGTTTGCTGAACAAAAAATTGGTTTGCAAAACTGGAGGCGCTGATGGCATTATGCACCATCCTGAAGAGGGCTACCTGATTGTAGCTGGCCAGGGACCGTACCTCTATAAGGTGAGAAAGGATGGCGGTGGCCCGGATGGCGCTCCGTGTGTAAGCCGGACATCGTCAACGAACTACAAGAAAGGCAATGATGGTCAAATTAAGGGACAGGGTGGCTCAGGTAATTCTGGCTCCCCTCCTCGGGGTACGCGTAGTACAGGAAAAGGTTTTTGGCATGTGATGGTTGACCCCAACGGAAAATATGTCTGGGCAAATGGAATGCCGGGCCCCCTGGTTCGTTACTCTTTGAATGACGATGGCGTAACGCAGGGTCTTGCTGACGTTGGCTATGAAATAGAGATAACACCATATGAGAATGACCCCCATAAAGATATAAAGGAGGTGACCACCGTTATTTGGGATGAGAATAATATTCCCTTCTATACCTACTCGAGTTTTGCTGGTGGCGGTTGTGAGTCTGACATAAATGGTAAGGAATGCTCTGATGAGCTGAAGGCGAAATACCGCGGGGGTTCCCATTTTGGATACCTCTATGATACCAACAAGGTGGTAATTCAAAATGCTGACGACTCCGTTAAATACCTAGGACGGGTGAAGGATACCGTTGTTATCGGCCTTAAGAGAAAAACCCTTATCGACTCTTTGGAGGGTGCCCATGGTGGTACCTACGACCCTTATTCTAAATCCATCTTTATTTTTGGTGGAGCCAAGATAGTACAGATTAAGCCATATGTAGAAGGCGGCCAGATGAAGGCCCGTGCTGTGGCAGAAATCAATTTACGAGATTTCTTCTTCAAGGAGTCAAGAAAGAACCTGACTGGACCGAGAACGCCTTCCTGTAGGCAGCATGCCGATGCCGTAACGGGTGAATGGATTGATAACGGTGGCGTCTCTGGCTATTGCGACGGTGCCACGAACGAGTCTTCTTTCGGTGGCGTGCCTACGGTTGGATGGCGTTTGGACCAGGGTACGGTAGACGGTCATGGTCATTTGTTTGTTGCGAGCAATACGGGTCACGTCATATTCGTGGACTATGCCGCTAACCCCGATAAGCTGATCAATGACCATATTCTAGTGCACATGCAGTGGATAGACAACTTCCTAGATGACCTGGCTCCGCTTGATAAGGTGGAAGTGGCTCGTTCTAGTGCGAATACCGCTGTGGATGTTTCTTCTAGTAGTTGGGAGAAAAACAGCTACATAGATTATGACGAGTCCTCTAGTAGCCAGGAAGGAACTTCTAGTAGTTCTGCAGGCCCGGGCAATAGTAGCAGCTCTTTGGGCGGTGATAGTTCTTCTTCTGGTGGTACCGGCGATAGCTCTTCTTCTAACGGTACCGGCGATAGTTCCTCTTCTAACGGTACCGGTAACTCTTCTAGCGCTGGCGATAGCTCTTCTTCCAATGGTACCGGCGATAGTTCCTCTTCTAACGGTACTGGCAACTCTTCCAGTGACGGCAATAGTTCTTCTTCCAATGGTACCGGTAACTCTTCCAGTGCTGGCAACAGTTCTTCTTCTAACAACGGAAGCAGTTCTGCAGGATCTTCTGTAAGCCAGGGAAGTTCCAGCAGCGATAATAGCGGTGGTGGAGACCTGTTCAGCAGCAGTGGAAATAACTATAGTCCTAATGCTGGTGGTGATGATTTCGGCTACAGCTCTGCAGGTGGTGGGTACGTCAACCCGTCTTGGGATGATTACGACAAGGGTGACTCCGTGGTTCAGAATGCGAATGTTCTTACGCCGACGAATCAAGAACCTGGAACTGCAGGAACGGTGACTATCGGTGAAAACGTGTACTTGGTGAGCAATAACCCAAGCAATACCTCACTAGACTTCCGTCAGAATGCAAATCTCGATTCTGCGAAGGTTGGCGATGTGGTGGCTATAACGCTGAGTGCCGACAAGGTGAAGGAATACTTTGGTAACAATGTGGATTCTCTCACCTTTAGCTCTAAATCGGGACTGGTCCTGATAGACCCCAATAATCCCACGCCTAGCGAATCCATTAAGGTCAATGCCGATGGTAGTGTCACGATCTACGTAACGGCTTATGATCCTGTCCGCAATGCCGAGATCTATGTCACTAACGAGGTCGGCCAATTAGTGGTGATAGACAATATCAACTTCTATGCGGTGGTCCCCGAAGGCAAGATTGCACTAATCAAGGATTCCAATTTGGATAACCGGCTGGATTATGTCGAAATCTTATTGCAAGATACCGTGCCTAAATCCGTCAGCATCATGTCTGTCACCTTGATGGTGAATGGAGTGCCGATGAGTCCGGCTACGGTACCTACCCTTAATGGAGAACGGAACAGGATTCTGTTGAAGGACGTGTCCGACTTGGTATTCCCGGATGATATAGACCTGAGCTCGTACGCCCAGATTACCTACAAGGACAACACCAATGGCGCGACCTATGTTCGCCAGGTGCCCTTGGTTGAATTGGGAACCAATATCATCAAGGCTGCCCATGCCATTCGGGATACGACTAAGGGCGGTATGGATTCCCTGTTTGTGGAATTCAATATCGACATTATACCTTACGACCTGAATTATCCGGAAATGCTTGTTGCACTGAAGCAGAAGGGTAAGGAAGTGTTCTTTGGTCTGGGCCAGGTCTCCAAGGTTTACCTGCCTTCAAAGAATATCGTTATCTTTGTGGGCGAAGATCTGAAGCTCCTGGGTGGCATGAAGGATAGCCTCTCGCTGTATCCCAATGTGACCTTCCAGAACGCCCCCTTCATCACTTCGGATGAATATGACCGTCATGTGCCGGTGACAGTGGTAGATCGCCTGCCTGCTGTTCAGGGCATTGAGTACTGGGATAGGGATTACGATGGTGTCCTAGACCAAATCGTTATCAATTATGCTGCTCCTCTGAAGAAGGCCGATCTGGAAAAGCTCCATATGTCGTTCCCGTGGTATACGGCACGTGGGCTATTGACCCAGTTGCAGGCCGGTCCGCTCAGTCTTAGCATTGATCCTAAGGACTCTACCAAGGTGATATGGAATGTGTATTCGACACAGCCTCTTGCCAAGGGCGTCACGAGCATCAGCGAGTCCTTGCCCCCGGCAACGGTGTACACTTATTACCCGGTCTTTGACAAGATATTTGCCAATGAAGAAGCTTTGACGGTTACGGACAAGATGTCGCCGGTTATTGCAGGGGCTACCCTCAATTACGGTAAGAAGGCGGACACCTTGTCGGTGGTATTCTCGGAACCCATCAAGAAGGTGGACGGTCGCGATTGCTTCCGCTACATCCATGGCTTGGATACTTTGGATCTTGTGCCTATGTCTGTCACTTGGTCTGAAGATGGCCTTGTTGCAAGACTCATATTGGATGCAGGACAGGTGACGGTTATGCCGGGTGACTCCCTGATGGTGGTTCGCGGAAGCAAGGACGTTATCCAGGATGTCTTCGGTAACATCTCTGGAGATAATCCGTCTCCTGTGATTATCGGTGGCTTGCTGAACCATATGGTAGAATCTACCAAGATGGGTACCTTTGACGACAAGGACGAGGTGCTGCATACTATGAGTTCTGTGAACCTGCGCTATGTGCCCAGCTCTACGACTAAGGAGGAACTGGAAAAGGAAGGCGCCCTAGGACATCTAGTACAGTTGGGTGAACGGTTCGTGCCGCAGTTGCTTGATCGAGCTCAGATTGCGGCTGATGGATCCGTGGATCCCTCGGTGCTGGATTCCTTGGATCCTGAAAAGGTGTTCATCACCTTCGTCGTGAACTACTTCGACCATCTGGGACAATATGTGAACGATACCGTGATAACGGTGCCTTGTAACAGCCCCAAGTTTGGCGGTAACTGCTTAAGTTCTGACCAGAAGGTGTTTGTGAACTGGAACTTTAAGGACCATAACGGACGCTTTGTGGGAACGGGCGTCTATACGGTGCAGTTCAAGATGGTAGTTCGCTACGCCAAGAAGAAGATCGAAGAAGAAATAAAGGATAAGTGGGGCGTTCGCCGCAAGAAGAAAAAACGGTAGTGCCGATTAAATCCCAGGCGTAAGGCCTGGGTGCCAAAAGCAAAAAGCCGCGATCTCGCGGCTTTTTCTTATTTGTAATCGGTTGTCTTTTAGACGATCATTTCCATGACTGCTGGAATGATGGTGCAGACGATTACCCAGGGGTAAGAGAGTGCGCCCTTGAGCCAGCCGGTAGTCTGTACTTTGTCTGTATCAAAGGTAACCCGCTGCATGTTGCTGTGGGCGGTCTTGATGGACTGATGAAGGGAATCCTTGAGGTAGACGACGGACAGGTCGAAGTCGCGTTTGCTCTCCTGTGCAGAGTCTATCATCTGTAAGAACTTGATACTCATAGACTTAGCTAATTGTTCCGTTCGTTATTTGCTCCAAATATAATAAATTTTTGAGGATTTTAAAGGGTTTTTGTTGATTTTTATTTACAATTGCCGTTTTATGTGAAAAAACGCACAAATCTGGATATTTTCTCTCAAAAAAAGCTAATTTAATTGTGCTATGGGTCACATCCGTGATCCAGAAGGAGTTTTATGAACCTGATACGCTATTCTTTTGGACTTGCCGTCTGTTCGGCGCTGGTTGCCTGTGGCGGTAACGCCCCCCAGCCTGCGGTGGAACCTGCAGAACCGGCAGTCGCCCCTGCTCCCCAGGTTTCCCTGGATAGTGCCGTAGACCGCTATAGTTATGCATTGGGCATGGACTTGGGAAAGGCAATAGCCAATATTAACGTTCCTGTCAAGATGGATGTGCTGATGCTTGCCATCCAGGACGAAGTTGATCCTGCCCGTAAGTCTCTCCTGTCGGATTCCGCATCGGAATCCGCCCTGCAGGACCTGTTGCTCCGTATGCAGAAGCAGAAAGAAGACGACGAGAAGGCCGCCGCCGCCAAGGCCCTGGAAGACCAGGCCGCATTCCTTGCAAAGAATGTTCTGGATTCTACGGTGAAAGTGACGCCTAAGGGTGTGCAGTACCGAGTGCTCAAGGCGGGTACTGGCATTTCTCCGAAGGTGACGGACAAGGTACAGGTACACTACATTGGCGCCCTTTTGGATGGCACCCAGTTTGACAACAGCGTCAAGCGTGGCGAGCCTTTGGAATTCCCTGTATCCGCCGTTATCGAAGGCTGGCAGGATCTTCTTCAGGTTATGAAAGAAGGCGACAAGGTGAAGGCCTGGATTCCTAGCGCCCTTGCCTATGGCGAGGCCGGCGTGCCGCCTACCATTCCCGGTAACGCCCTCCTGATTTTCGAGGTGGAACTCCTGAAGGTCTATGCGGAAGTGCCGCCTGTGGATTCTACTGCGGCTCCTGCCGACAGTGCCGCTGCGGCACCTGCTGATTCTGCCGCCGCTGCCACGGCTCCTGCTGCCGCTTCTGCCGATACGGCCAAGCCTGCTTCCGCTCCCGCTGCAGCTCCTGCAGACAGCGCCAAGGCTGCTCCTGCCGCCAAGGCCGAGGCCAAGCCTGCCGCTCCCGCAGCTGCTCCTGCACAACCGGCTGCAGCCCCTGCTGACACGGCCAAAGCAGCCCCTGCTCCTGCCGCTAGTGCAGATAGTGCCAAGGCAGCCCCTGCCGCCAAGGCCGAAGCCAAGCCCGCTGCGGCTCCCGCCAAGGCTGCGCCTGCCGCTAAACCTGCAGCAGCTCCTGCAAAGGCTGCTCCTGCCGCCAAGGCTGCGCCTGCCGCTAAACCTGCAGCAGCTCCTGCAAAGGCTGCTCCTGCCGCCAAGCCGGCTGCTAAGCAGTAAACGGTTATAGACAAGTTTTAATAAAGGCGCAGGTCACCCTGCGTCTTTTTTTCGTGGACGAGTTTTATTATCTTTTGAACCATGAGCAATACTGTGTCCGATTTCTATTCCCAGCATTTCGAAGTTTCCGGGTTCATCCGGGAAGTCTTCGGCTATATGGACCGGTTCAAGGGCCAGCTCTTTGTATTGAAGATTGAAGACGGCCTTATGGACCACCCGCTGTTCCCTGTGCTCATGCGGGATATCGCCCTGTTGCACAAGGCGGGAATCCGAATCATTATCGTGCCGGGAACCAGGAACAGCATTGACGCCCAGTTGAAGGCTTGGGAAATCGAGTCCAAGTTCGAGGGGGGCGTGCGGCTTACCAGCGAAGAGGCCCTGCCGTTGATAGAGCAAGCGTCTCTGGGTGTTGCCCAGCGGATTATGAGCCACTTGACGGCCAGTGGCCTAAGCGGTATCCAGGGAAACTGGGTACTGGCTCGGAGCCTTGGTGTTATCGATGGTGTGGACTACATGCGGACCGGTCGGATCGAGCGGATTCAACGGGATATCTTGGAACAGCTCCTGAACGAGAAGTTCGTGCCTATCATTCCGCCCATCGGCTGGAACAAGCTGGGCCAGGCCTACAACATCAGCTCCACCGAACTGGCCACGGAACTCTGCAAGTACATGCAGGTGGGTAAGCTGTTCTTTATCGGCAGCGAAAATGGTATCAAGCTGGATGGCCTTGCCACGGGCAAGAATACCAGTTATCTGGAGCCTACGGACAGTGGCGTGATTTCGGCCCTGGACGTGGACCAGGCCAAGGAACTTCTGGAACTGAACGCCGACAAGCTGAACTTTGCCCAGAAGGATTATTTGCAGAATGCCATCAATGCCTGCGAGGCCGGGGCGAACCGTGTCCATCTACTGAGCGGTGAGTTCCAGGGCAGCGTGTTGCAAGAGGTATTTAGCGCCCGGGGTGACGGTACCATGGTGTACGCGAACCAGTATTCCAGTATCCGGCCCGCCAATATGGAAGACATTCCCGATATTCTGCGGATCATGCAGGATTACATCGCGAAGGGTTACCTGGTGCCCCGGACCCAGGAGAGCATTTCCGAACGGCTCAAGGATTACGTGGTGTACAGCATCGACAACAGCATCCACGGCTGCGGCGCCCTCCACGAATTCGAGGACGGCATGGCCGAAGTGGCCGCTATCGCCGTGGCTGCCAACTACCGCAAGTCCGGCATCGGCGACGCTATTGTGCGGCACCTGATTTCTGTGGGTCGCATGAAGGGTTACAAGAAGTTGTTCCTGCTGACGACCCAGGCTCTAGACTGGTTCTATCCTTTCGGATTCGAGGATGGATCCGTAGAGGATTTGCCAAAGAGCAAGCGGGAGCATTACAACACCAAGCGGAAGTCACGTATATTGATTATGCCGCTGGAGAAGTGATGAACACCCTCGAAGCCATAAAGACTCGTCGCAGTACCCGCAAGTTCAAGGCTCAGCCTGTTGAACTTGAAAAGTTGCAGGCTGTTGTCGAGGCAGGCCGTTTTGGACCTACCGGCGGCAATGCCCAGACAAACCACTTCTTCGTGATTTCGGATGCGTCGGTCATGGCGAAACTCAAGGAATTGGTGCAGTCGGCTTTTGCCGCGATGGAGCTTCGCGACGACCTTTATAAGAGCCTCAAGAATTCCATCACGCTTTCACGTAAGGGAAACTATTCCTTCTGCTATACGGCGCCCGTGCTGATTGTGGTCGCGAACAGGAAGGAATACGGCAACAACATGGCCGATGTGGCTTGTGCTGTGGAAAACATGATGCTTGCGGCTAATGAGCTGGATCTTGGCAGTTGCTACATCAACCAGCTCAAGTGGCTGAACGAAGACCCCGCACTCCTTGAATACCTGCGTGGTTTAGGTTTGCGTGAAGACGAGCGCGTGTACGCTTCTGTCGCGGTTGGCTACGCCGATACCGAAAGCGGGTTGCCTAGCAGGAATATTTCTGAGCGTACGGGTAACGAGGTCGTTTACGTGTAATAGGGCTATCGCTTAACTGTAATTTAATTCGCATAATTATAGCAATTGGTATAATTGATAGAATGAAAATGCCCTATATTTCAATGGTTTTTGCAAAAAACAACTTTTTTACCCTTGTGGGTGGTGCCGGAACCTTCTATATTTAGCCTGCATTTCTCGGGACGCCTTTGTCCCGGAATCATCTAACTAGAGGATTTACATGAAGACCATTACGGTAAACCCCAAGTCCGTTACCCGCAAGTGGAAGCTTGTGGATGCAGCGGGCAAGCCTATGGGTCGCGTCGCAAGCGAAGTTGCCCGCCTCCTCATGGGTAAGCACAAGGCCATCTATTCCCCCAACGTCGATACCGGCGATTTCGTGGTTGTCATCAACGCTGAAAAGGTTGCTGTCACTGGCAACAAGAACCTTCAGAAGCAGTACTTCCACCACACCGGTCACATCGCTGGCGAACGCTGGATCAACTTTGCCGACCTTCTGGCAAAGAACCCCACCGCTCCGCTGGAAGCTGCCATCTGGGGCATGCTCCCTCACAGCGCTCTGGGCCACAAGATGGTCAAGAAACTCAAAATCTATGCCGGCGCTGAACATCCGCACGCGGCACAAAACCCCGAAGTCGTTGACTTCTAATCTTTAGAACGGAGGATACCTCTATCGCTACCGCAAAGAACAAGAAGATCTATCGTGGCACGGGCCGCCGCAAGAACGCCATTGCCGCTGTGATCCTGAAGCCGGGTTCCGGCAAGCGCACTATCAATGGTCGTGATTTCAAGGATTACTTCCATTCCGAAGTGCAGAACATGATCGCCAACCTCCCGTTCGCCATCCTCGGCAATGCCGAAGAATGGGACGTGGAAGTCACCGCCCGTGGCGGTGGAATCGCCGGTCAGATGGGTGCTGTCCGTCTGGGCATCGCTCGCGCCCTCGTCGCTAACAACGCCGAAGACAAGCCTGCCCTCAAGAAGGAAGGCCTCATGACTCGCGACTCTCGTGCCGTTGAACGTAAGAAGTTCGGCCGCAAGAAGGCTCGTAAGCACTTCCAGTTCAGCAAGCGCTAATCTGCGAAACTGCTATTCAAGGGAAGCCCTGGCATTTGCCAGGGCTTTTCTGTTTTTGAGGCTAGACGTTGTGTACTGTTTTTTCTAAATTATAGCCCGCTTTGGCAATTTCGCCAAGGTAAAACCAATCACCGGTTTGCGAGAGTCGCTTCGGTGGCATTGGTCCGGCCCCTGCGGTCAGTCCTGTGCTTTGCGGCTTATTTGCAGTCCGGGTAGTAACAACCGAAAAGGAATACATTATGGCAAATCTGCCTTCCGTTGAAGACCTGCTCGCTGCAGGCTCCCACTTTGGTCACCAGACTCAGCGCTGGAACCCGAAAATGAAACCCTACATCTTGGCTGAAAAGAACGGCATCTACGTTCTCAACCTGTCCAAGACCCGCGAACTTTTGGAAGAAGCCGGCAAGGCCGCTGCCAAGATCTCTGAATCTGGCAAGACCGTGCTGTTCGTCGGTACCAAGCCCACTGCCCGTCAGTGCGTGCTGGACGCCGCTGCTACTTGCAACCAGTTCTCCGTCACCAACCGCTGGCTCGGCGGCATGCTCACCAACTTCCAGACGGTGCGCAAGTCCATCAAGAAGATCGACAAGATCGACGCCATGGAACAGGACGGAACCTTCCAGGCTCTCTCCAAGAAGGAAGTGCTCGACAAGAACCGTGAACGTGAAAAGCTGCTCGGCGTGTTCGGCGGCATCCGTGAAATGGTGAACCTTCCTGGCCTCGTGGTCGTGACCGACCTCCAGCACGAAAAGATCGCTGTGGCCGAAGCCCGTCGTCTGCACATTCCTATCATCGGCATCTGCGACACCAACGTGGATCCGACCCTCGTGGATTACCCGATTCCGGCCAACGACGACGCCGTGAAGTCCCTGAAGCTCATCGTGGACTACATCGCCGCCAACGTTGCCAAGCGTACCACCGACAAGAAGGCTGAAAAGGAAGAAATCAAGAAGTTCGACAACGGCGAGGAAGAAAAGTAATATGCAGATTACCGCTTCTCTCGTAAACGAACTCCGCCAGAAGACTGGCGTGGGCATGATGCAGTGCAAGAAGGCCCTTACCGAAACTGACGGCGACATGGACAAGGCCGTGGAACTCCTGCGTAAGCAGGGTGCCGCTGTTGCTGCCAAGCGCGCCGACAAGGCTGCCAAGGAAGGCCGCGTCTACCTCGTGGAGACCGCTGACAAGGCTGCCGCTTTCGAACTTTCTTGCGAAACCGAACCCGTGTCCAACAACGACGACTTCGTGGCTCTCGCCAACATGGCCGTGAAGGCTGTGGAAACTCAGGCTATCTCCTCTGTGGATGACCTGAAGAACGCTGTCGTGGATGGCAAGAAGATCAACGATGTGCTCCAGGACGTGCTCGTCAAGATCCAGGAAAACATCGACTTCCGCAAGTTCGCCGAAATCAAGAAGGTCGCTAACTCCGTGTTTGGCGTGTACAGCCACATGAAGGGCAAGATCGGCGTGATTACCGAACTCGCTTTCGAAGGTACCGCTTCTGACGAAGCCGCTCTCAAGCAGGCTGCAAAGGATATCGCTATGCAGGCCGCCGCATTTGCTCCGGTGGCCCTGAACGATGCCTCTGTTCCGGCTGAAACCATCGAAAAGGAAAAGGAAATTGCCAAGGCTCAGATCGAAGCTTCTGGCAAGCAGACCAAGCCCGAGTTCATGCAGCGCCAGATTGATGGTCGCGTGGCCAAGGTCCTCAAGGAAATCGTTCTTGAAGACCAGGAATTCTTCATGTCCGAAAAGAACCCGAAGAAGCTCTCTGTCAAGGACTACCTCCAGGAAGTCGTTGCCAAGTCTCTCGGTCTTTCCAGCCTGAAGGTCGTGAACTTCATCCGCTTCGAACGCGGTAACTAATTTTCGACGAAAGAAAATTAATTTGGTCGTCCCTTTTGGGGCGGCCATTTTTGTTTATGCAAAGCGGAGGCGTCTATAGCGTCTTCCTCATACTCCAGCTGCCGATTTTTCGGCCGTCGTGCTCGATTTCGCATTCGTGGAAAACCTCGTAGCCGCGCTTGCTGTAAAAAGCGAGGTTTTCTTTTGAATTTGTAAATAGCGCCAGCTGCTTGCCGCCTCGCTCTCGTACATACTCTTCCATATAAATTAAAAATTGCGAGCCGACGCCCTGCCCTTGCGCAGACGGGTCCACTTCGAGCATACTCAGGTACCAGATGCCTGGCCCTGATTTCTGAAAGTCGTGGCAGGGCTTGCTGGCGTTCTCGTCCATGGCTACGAATCCGTTGATGTCGCTCCATTTCGTATTAAGGTACACGCGCCAGAAACCGTGTATGACGTATTGGAACGCGGAAGGTTTCTTGAAACCGGGAGCTTCCAGTGTTGCGCGGGCGACCAGCTTGCCGTCACGATGCGCTGCCAATAAATCAGCCTTCCCGTAGTTCGTTTTTAGGACGCAGTTCATAAAAATCTGCAGCCCCTTTCGGCTTTTTTCCGTGTCAGGGAAATAGAGCGTGACGTAGTCGTAATCTTCGTATGCCCTGGCCATAATTGCGCTCGCCTCGTCGAGTTCCTCGCGAGTCTGTAATCCGAATTCGGG
Organism: Fibrobacter sp.; assembly: GCA_017475045.1. Lineage (GTDB taxonomy): Bacteria > Fibrobacterota > Fibrobacteria > Fibrobacterales > Fibrobacteraceae > Fibrobacter. Next base: position 35,799 of record JAFVGH010000071.1, read on the forward strand.
TTTCAAGGCGGTACCTTCGCTGCTTGCTTCCATAAAATTCTCCTTCTCTTTGTAAAGTTATATAAATTTCTTGGTGCTGCCATTTTTGGTGCTTAAAAAATGATTATGTTTGCCGTAGTAACAAAAACCCTTTTTTTATAGGGATATAGATATGAAAAAGATTCAACGGATTTTGGTATCGGCGCTTGTCTGTGCATTGGCAGTGCTCATGGCGTGCTCCAATAACGACGGTTCCAGGTCTTCAGAAGAAAAGCTGCCCATAGGCAACCTCTCCGAAAAGATTTTGGGCAAGTGGATCCATGCCGAAACGGACGGCGCTCCCGTGCTTACGAACCAGAAGTCCGTGCATACCTTTGTGCTGGAAGATTCCACCATAAAGGCCTACAACAGCTTGGCCATGAACGATGTTGGCGCCTGGTGGGAATTCCGCAAGCAGATGGACGTTGCAATAGACGGCAACAAGGTGACCGTGAAGGGCAAGTACGACAACGGCAAGTCGGTCATTACCGAAATGACGGTTACGTCTGTTGCCGAAAAGGAAATGCAGCTTGATGCCAAGACAACGTTGTTCAATGACGGTGAAGCCTATGCGGTTATAGGCCCACGTCACGAGAAGTATGTTCTGGTAGAAAAAGATTACAGCCAGGATATCCTTGGCACCTGGGAAGGCCATATTACCAGTGACCAGTCTGCTTTCGACGACAGCAAGATGCATCGTTGGGAATACAAGGACGATGGCACCTATGTCTATTTTGGTCTTGACGAAGATGGCGAATGGCAGGCTGATGTCAATTCCAAGGGAGAATACTTTGTAGACGGAAACCTGCTCTGCACGCGCTGGAAGAATGTGGGCGATCCCGAAGAACATCGCGAGTGGTGGGAAATTGCCTCTATCAGTAACGGGGTGATGGAATGGACGGCCCTTCGCCGAAACGACCAGAATTCCGATTACACGGCGACCTTCAGCATGCGCCGCATCCAGGAACCCTAGGGTAAATTTTTAAATTAGTGATACTATGTCCAAATTCAAACGTATTCTTCTCAAGCTTAGTGGCGAAGCCCTCGCAGGCGAAAAGGGCCACGGTATCGACAACGTCATTCTCTCTGACATGGCGTCTGAAATTGCATCTATCGTCAAGCAGGGTGTGCAGGTCGCGCTCGTGATTGGTGGCGGCAACCTGGTTCGTGGAATTTCCGCCTCTGCCGGTGGTATGAACCGCGCCCAGGGCGATGCCATGGGCATGCTGGGCACTGTGATGAATGGCCTCGCCATGCAGGACGCTCTCGACAAGCAGGGTGTGGACTCTGTGGTGATGTCGGCTATCCGTATGGAACCGGTCTGTGAATTCTTCGACCGCCGCAAGGCCCTGAAGCTTTTGTCCGCGGGCTCCGTGGTTATCTTCTCTGCTGGTACCGGCAATCCGTTCTTTACCACGGACAGCTGCGCCGCTCTCCGTGCTATCGAAAGTGAATGCGATGTAATCATGAAGGCTACCAAGGTGGACGGCATCTACACCGCCGACCCGGTGAAGGATCCGACGGCTACCCGCTTTGATGACATCAGCTACAAGGAAGTCATTTCCCGTGGCCTCAAGGTGATGGATACGGCAGCTGTGGCCCTGTGCATGGAAAATAACATGCCTATCTTCGTGTTCAAGATGGAAAAGGGCAACCTGACCCGTGCCGCTATCGAAGGCGACCTCGGTACTCTGGTCCACTGCTAATTCTCACCCTTCGTCATCCCCGCGCATGCGGGGATCTTGCGTATCTTTACTTATATTTATCTCGATAACATTAACCACTGATAAATACTATGGCAGAATATACCGAAAAAATGGACAAGGCCATCGAGGCCACCGAACGTGAATTCTCTAAGATCCGCGCAGGCCAGGCTAGCCCCGCTATCCTGAACGATGTGCGTATCGACTACTACGGCACGCCCACCCCGATTTCTCAGGTGGCAAAGATTTCTGTGCCCGAGCCCCGTATGTTGTTGGTGACCCCCTGGGAAAAGCAGCTGGTGGACACCATCGACAAGGCTATCCTTGCAGCCAATATTGGCGTGACTCCTATGAAGGACGGCAACTGTATCCGCGTGACGCTCCCGATCCTCACTTCTGAACGTCGTCAGGAACTGGCCAAGGTGGCCCGCAAGCACGCCGAAGAAGGCCGTGTGGCTATCCGCAACATTCGCCGTGATGCCAACGACGCCATCAAGAAGAACAAGGACCTGCCCGAAGACGAAGTCAAGAAGCAGCAGGACGAAATCCAGAAGGCAACGGACAAGTATATCGCAAAGATCGACGCCCTTCTCGCTGAGAAGGAAGCGGACCTCCTCAAGGTGTAGTTCGGAGCGGGCGTGGCTAACCAGCTTAGACATGTGGCCATCATCATGGACGGCAACGGGCGTTGGGCTCGTAGCCGCGGTCTCGAACGTTTCCTGGGGCACCGCAAGGGCACCCAGGCTACCATCGATGCCGTTGAGGTGGGCGTAAACCTGAAGCTGGAGCACATGACTCTCTACGTGTTCAGTTCCGAGAACTGGGGCCGCCCCAGCAAGGAAGTGGATTACCTGATGAACCTCCTCATTGAGATGGTGGTGAAGGAAATCCCCGACCTGATGGAAAAGAACGTAAAGCTCGTGGTTATTGGGAACATGGACCGCTTGCCGGAAAAACCCCGGGCGAGCCTCCAGTCTGCCATCGACAAGACGGCGAACAATACGGGCATGCAGCTGAATCTGGCCATCTCTTATGGCGGTCGGCTGGAAATCGTAGATGCGGCCAAGTCTATCGCGACCCAGGTGGCAGCGGGTACGCTTAAGGTCGAAGACATTGACGAGAATTTATTTGCAAAGAATTTGTACTTGAAGGGTGCCCCCGATCCGGATTTGGTAATCCGTACCGGTGGTGAGTTCAGGCTTTCGAACTACCTGCTTTGGCAGGCCGCCTATAGCGAGTTCTATGTGACGGACACGCTTTGGCCTGACTTTACCAAGGAAGAGTTCATGAAGGCTGTGGAATTCTTCAAGACTAGGGAAAGGCGTTTTGGGAAGGTGTTGCATGAGTAATCTGGCACAGCGTTTGATAACGGCGTTTATCGCCATTCCGATAGTGTTCTTTCTGCTGTGGTTCAGCGACTACAGCCGTATCGGGCTTATGTGCTTCTTGGCCGGCGTGGGCGCCTGGGAATGGGCGGGCATGGCCTCTAAGATGTACAAGGGCCCTGACACCCGTTACCTCTCTTTTGCGTCGTCTTTGGCGCTGACCCTTGCGTGGGCGCTTTCCAAGGGAGCCTACTTTGGGTTGCCTGCCGTGCCCTATGTGGTGGGCATGACTTTCCTGGTGATTTTTGCCATTTACATTGGCGTGGCCTATGCCAAGGTGGATATTGACCATCTGTTCCCCTGGCTGGTGATGCAGCTGGGCGCTCCGCTGTATGTGGGGCTCTGGGGCGGTATGAACGTGCTCATGATGGGCAACGGTCAGGGTTTTGAGCATTGCTATGGGTTTATTCTGGTGATGACTTCTGTGTGGATGTGTGATACAGTGGCCTATTTCTTTGGCAAGTTTGCCGCCGGCAAGGGACCTTTTGGCCGTCATGCCTTTGCGCCCACCATCAGTCCCAAGAAGACTTGGGAGGGAAGCATTGCCGGCTCTATCGCGACTATTGCCTGGGTGGCCTACTGGGCCAAATGCAGCGCCGCTCTCTCTAGTTTCGATGTGCAGTTTACCTGGGTTACCGCCATAGTCCTTGGCTTCTTGCTAACGGTGGCGGGCCAGGCGGGTGACTTGCTGATGAGTGCACTTAAGCGTTGGAGCGGTACCAAGGATTCGGGAAACCTGTTCGTGGGCCACGGTGGCGTGCTGGACCGCTGCGATTCGTTCTATCTCGCGGCTCCCATGCTTTACCTGCTTCTGGATTTTTTCAAGAACATTGCATAACATAGGTACTTTATGAAGACCAAATTTCTGATCGGGGCTTTCGCTTTCTTGATGGCCCTTGGCTTTACCGCATGTGACGACAGCAGTTCCGCAGACAACAATTCGGGTACGCAGACTCCTACACAACCTGGTAATGGTGGCAACGGCGGCTCTAACGATAACACCAATCCTGGCAATGTCTGCGGAGCCAAGCCCGAAGCGGGTTGTAATTTTAAGAAAGAAGACAAGGTCTGGAGATTCCATTTTCACGGTTCCAGCTATGTTCACATATACACCTGGGTGGATGACAGCACCGTGGAATACAAGGAGTGTATGAACACTTACCACATGGATCAGGATGATAAGACCATTACAGATGCAGTCCGTGACGAGTTATTCCAACTGGCCATGGATGAATGTGCGCCTTAGTCTTTAAAGAGAACGAAGTGTATGGGTATTAGAAAGTTTCTTGCTGTTGTAACCGTTGCGCAGGGTATGGATGTTACTGTGTTTAATAGTCTAGGCCACAAGGTGCGCGCAACCCGTGCCCTCGGCTATGTACAGAAGGTCTATACGGGTGCCAAGGGCGTCTATATCGTCAAGGTGGGTGGCAAGATCTGGAACATCCGCCTATAGGATTTTATCTTTTCTTTGAAAAAAAGAGGCTTTTACATGAAAAACGTTGTTCTTCTGGGCGCTACCGGTTCTATCGGAACTTCTAGTGTCGATGTGATTTTACAGCATTCCGATATTTTCAATCTTTACGCCGTGGCAGCAAACAGCAGCGTGGCGAAGGTGGCCGAAATCGTGCGCAAGTTCAAGGTGGAACGTGTGTGCATGTTCGACCCGAATGCGGCAAAGGAACTTGAAAAGGAGCTGGGCATGCCTGTGCTCGCCGGCATGGAAGGCCTGTGCGAACTGGCTGCCGACCCCAAGGCCGACATCATCATCAACGCTCTGATGGGTGCCGTAGGCTGCCTTCCGACCATTACCGCTATTGAACACGGAAAGCACGTGGCCCTTGCCAACAAGGAGACCATGGTCATGGCGGGTCCTGTCATTTGGGACAAGCTTGCCGAGAACCCCAAGTCTTTCATTACGCCTATCGATTCCGAGCACAGCGCCATTTTCCAGTGCCTCTCGGGCCGCCCCGAAAAAGAGGTGGAATTTTTGGAAATTACCGCTTCGGGTGGACCTTTCCGTGAATGGCCCATCGAGAAGTTCGAAAGCATTACCGTGGCCGACGCCCTGAATCACCCCGTGTGGAGCATGGGCAAGAAGATAACCATCGATTCTGCCTCTATGATGAACAAGGGCCTGGAAGTTCTGGAGGCACACTTCCTGTTCCATATTCCCTATGAGCAAATCAAGGTAGTAGTGCATCCGCAGTCCATGGTGCATTCACTGGTGCAGTTCCGGGATGGCTCCCTCATGGCCCAGCTGGGTGCTCCTGATATGCGTATCCCTATCCAGGTGGCCCTTACCTGGCCCGACCGCTTGCCTCTCGAGACCAAGCGTCTGGATTTGCCGACTTTGGCAAAGCTCACCTTCTTTGAGCCGGACTTCAACAAGTTCCGCTGTCTTGCCTTGGCCTTTGAGGCCGGACGTCGTGGCGGTATTGTTCCTGCTATGATGAATGCGGCCAACGAGGTTCTGGTGGACGCTTTCCTCAAGGGGAACCTGAAGTTCACCGATATCCCGAAGCATGTGGAAGCCATCATGAAGGGAGCTCCGACGGTGACTGGCCACCTGACCCTGGATCAGGTTCTCGAAGCCGATGCCGAAGCCCGCAAGCTGACCGCTGCGCTTATTAAGTAAGCTTTTCGTTATAATATAGGCCAATAAATAAATCAAAAAAACGGCACAATGGATACACCCGTATCCGAATTTGCTGCTGTCGAGGGTCTTTTTCTCCTTTTTTGAAGGTATATTAGAAGAAAAAGGAGTTGCCCTATGATCAAATTCGGCCTGAAGCAGTACATTCCCATTGCTAGCCTTTCGTTGCTTTCTTTTGCGACCGCGTCGAGCGCAGCGACCGCCTATATTAACCAGGTGGGTTACCGTACCGGAGATGTTAAGGAATTTGCATTGTTTGAAGGTTCCGGCGATGTGGAATTTGTCGATGCGAATGGCACGAGCGTCTTGAAGGTCTCTCCGGGTTCTGAGTCTACATGGGCTCCTAGCGGTCAGGCGGTGAAATTGGTGAATTTCACGGACTTGAAAGATCCGGGTACATATTCTATCAAGGTTGGCGGGGAGGTTCTCCGCTCTGATTTGAAGGTTGCCAAGAGCCCCTACGAAGATGTGGTCAAGGCTTCTCTCAAGTGGTTCTATTATCAACGCGCCTCTATGGCCCTGGAAGAAACCTATGCGGGTCAGTGGAAACGAAGCGCCGGTCATACCAACGCTACTGTGCAACTTCATAGTTCTACAGGTGAATCGGGCACGATTACTTCGTCAAAGGGATGGTACGATGCAGGCGATTATGGCCGCTATATCGTAAATTCTGGTATTTCTACCTATACGCTTCTTTCGCTTTACGAACATTTTCCCGATTATTTCAAATCCCTCAAGTGGAATATTCCTGCCGAAGGTTCGCTTCCCGATTTGCTCGCTGAAATTAAGTGGAACCTGGACTGGATGCTTTCCATGCAGGCTTCCGATGGCGGCGTTTATCACAAGTTGTCATCTCTTGGGTTCCCTGGGGATGTGATGCCGGCCAGTGATAAGTCTACCCTCTATGTCATAGGAAAGGGGTCTGCGGCTACTTTTGATTTTGCTGGAGTTATGGCTGTCGCTGCTCGCGTTTACAAACCCTTTGACGCAGAGTATGCAAAGAAGTGTTTGGAGGCTGCCAAAAAGGCTTATGCTTGGGGTAAGGAAAATCCCAGCGAGTCTTACAGTAACCCTTCTGATGTTTCAACGGGTGAATATGGGGACCGCCATCTTTCTGACGAAAAAAAGTTTGCGAGTGCGGAACTTTTTGTCACGACCGGAGATTCGACATATAAAGTCACCGGTGCGACAAGAGACGTTCCAAACTGGGGTGATGTTTCTGGCCTGGCGACATACAGCATGGCTATCCATGAAAAGGTATTTGGAACCGCGGCAAAGCCGGCAAAGGATAGCCTGCTCAAGACAGCAGACGAGTTCGTTGCCCGTACAGCTAAAGGATTTGGCGTGGTGATGGCAAGCGATGACTTTGTGTGGGGTTCCAATGCCGTTGCTGCTAATCAGGGTGTCTGGCTCTTGCATGCGTACTACCTGACGGGCGAGAAGAAGTACTACGAGGCTGCCGTGAGGGTTTTGGATTACCTGTTGGGCAAGAATCCTCTCGATATGTCTTTTGTAACCGGGTATGGTACAAAAAGCCCCAAATTGCCGCACCATCGTCCGAGTACTGCCGACAAGATTGCGGCCCCTATTCCTGGAATGCTTGTGGGTGGCCCGCAGCCGGGAGGCGAAGATATCGGCACTGATTCTTGGTCTTGTCAGGAGTACAGGACTGGGCAGCCGGCGACCTCTTATACGGATGCCCGTTGTAGCTATGCGACCAACGAAGTGGCCATCAACTGGAATGCACCCCTTGCTTACCTTGCCGGAGCCATTGAGGCCCTTGCGGCAGGAAACAAGCCTAAATTCGATGTAGTGCCCATGTCTTCGGATGATACTGATGATGCTACGGCCATTCGCCCTGCTGTCCAGCGTGGCGGAAATGTGGAGTCTGCTCCCCGTCTGCGTTTTGGCGACCAGATGCTCTATGTGGAAAAGAACGGCAAGCGCTTTGACCTGAAGGGACATAGACTGCACTAGAACGAACAATGTTTGCGTGATCGTCATGGCGGTTCCGGATCAAGTTCGGAACGGCCATCTTTTTATTTCTACATTTGAATTCAATGGAATCTATCCTCAGCAATATCTTGATGTTTGTGCTGGGCCTTGTGGGGCTCAGTTTTTTGGTGACCATTCACGAGCTTGGTCATTTTTTGGTAGCCAAGTGGAACAACGTCAAGGTGAACACTTTTAGCATTGGCTTTGGCAAGAAGCTTATCAAGTTCCGCCATGGCGAAACGGAATACTGTATTTCGGCTATACCTTTTGGCGGTTACGTGGCCATGGCGGGGGAAAACCCGGACAAGCTTAAGGAGGGCCAGGTCCCTGACGAGCGGGATTTTGTGGCGAAGTCTGTGGGAGCCCGCGCGGCCATCGCCTTTGCGGGCCCCTTCATCAACATTGTATTTGCCTTTGTACTCCTGATGGTCCTCTACATGGTGGGCGTTCAGGAACCCGACAACAAGAATCTGATTGTGGGCTTTGTGGCGGGGGATTCCTCGGCTGAAATTGCAGGAATCATGCCTGGCGATACCATTACCGCCATGAATGACGAGCCGACCCAGGGCTGGGACGATTTCCGTGAAAAAATCGGTGTGAGCCTCGGTGCGGAGGTGGTGTTGGAAGTCCACCGCGGTGGCTTGCCCATGAACATTACCGTGGTTCCCCAGGAACTGGTGATTCCGGCTCAGGATTCTACAGGCAAGCCTATCAAGATGGGTATTGGCGATATCGGGATCTATCCTAGGAACCGGGTCATTGTGCGGCTCCCGCCGGTAGAAGGTTCTGCAGCGGAAAAGGCGGGCATTGCCCAGGGCGATACCATTTTTGAAATTAATGGCGAACATGTTTCCCGCTACGAAGAAGTGGTGCGCATTATCGATGGAAGCAAGGGCGAAACCGTGAACGTGACCGTCATTCGCGGGGGAGATACCCTTACTAAACCGCTTACACCGGCTTATAACGAAGAATACCAGCGTTATATGGTGGGAATCCAGATGGGCTATGTGCTCTTCCATGAAACGAAAACAGTGCGTCGTGGACCTGTCGATGCATTCACGAAGACTTGTGCTACCAGCTGGAAAATGACCACCAGTATTTTCCGTTATTTCAAGCGCATGTTCCAAGGCCAGGTCAAGGTAGATGCCTTCTCGGGTCCGGTCTCTATTGTGGCTGTGATGGGCAATGTGTGGATGAGCGGTTTCCAGGATTTTCTGATGCTTCTGGCGCTGATCAGTATCAACCTGGGCGTAATGAACCTGTTGCCGCTGGCCATTACCGATGGGGGCCTTCTGATGTTCCTTGGGATTGAAAAGCTCCGTGGCAAGCCTCTTTCTACCAAGACCCAGAGCGTTATCCAGAATGTAGCTGCGGCTTTCTTTATCAGCTTTTTTGTGTTTATCACGATTCTCGATTTCAGCAAGCTTTCGCTGTTTCTGAAATAAATACAGTCTGACATTTTTGTCATTAGGGCGATGCTATATTTATAGACGGTAATTTAGTGTTGTCCTTGGGCGAATTGTGAAGGGTTCTTAATGAAGTTTATCCATACGGCAGACCTGCATATCGGCAAGAGCGTCTGCGAACATTCGATGCTCGACGAACAGAGGTTTATCCTCGCCAGCATTTTGGATGTGGTCAAACGCGAAAAGCCGGATGCTTTCCTGGTGGCGGGCGATGTTTATGACAAGTCGGTGCCCTCGGCCGAGGCGGTCGCCGTGCTGGACGATTTTCTGGTGCGCCTTTCCGAGACGGGCACGAAGGTGTTCGTGCTGAGCGGGAATCACGATTCTGCCGAGCGAATTGCCTTTGGTGGACGCCTTATGGCTGGTCGCGGTGTGTACATGTCGCCGGTTTATAGCGGTGCATTTACGCCTGTAACGCTCAAAGATGAATCGGGCGAGGTAGATGTATGGATGCTTCCCTTTGTGCGCCCTGCGACGGTGCGTGCCTGTCTTGAAAGCGATGAAGACCGTACTCAGGTAACGGATTATACCTCTGCCATGCGCATGGCGATTGCGCAGATGAAATTGACTGCTAATCGCCGCAATGTGCTTTTGGCACACCAGTTCGTGACGGGTGCCGAACGGAGTGATTCCGAAGAAAACGTGGGTGGCCTTGACAATGTAGACGCCTCGGTTTTCGAGGGTTTTGATTACGTGGCGCTCGGGCATATCCATAAACCGCAGAATGTAGCTTGCGATGAGAGCGGTAATGCCCGTGTGCGTTACAGCGGGACGCCTCTCAAGTATTCCTTGTCAGAGGCTAGCCACAAGAAGTCTTTAACGGTTATAGAGCTAGGCGTGAAGGCGAAAACCGGGCTTGCCGATATTGATGTGCGCGAGATTCCCTTGACGCCGGAACATGACGTGCGCGAAATCCGCGGGACTTTCGCGGAGGTTGTTTCGCCGGAATTCCAGCGCAAGCAACTGGCCGATGGATTCAAGCTCGACGATTACGTTTACGTAAAGCTTACGGACGAAAACGACGTGCCCGATGCAGCCTTAAAGTTGCGCGGCATTTACCCGAACATGATGATGCTCGATTACGACAACGAGCGTACCCGCAATCAAAAGATTGTGGTTGGTGAAGGCAAGGTGGATCAGAAAACACCGATGCAGTTATTCGGGGAATTCTTTAGCGACATGACCAAGCGCGAACTGAACGAAGAAGAAAGCGAATTCGTGCGCGACATGATCGAAAGCATTTGGGAGGAAAAATGAGACCGATTAAGCTTGTGATTTCGGCCTTCGGCCCTTATGCAGACAGAACTGTCGTTGATTTAGACAAGCTCGGCGTGAGCGGACTTTACTTGATTTCGGGCGATACCGGTGCCGGAAAGACGACGATTTTCGATGCGATTACGTATGCCCTGTTCGGGCGTGCGAGTGGCGACAGCCGCGACGATGCAAAATTATTCCGTTGCTTGAATGCAAAGCCTGAAACGAAGACGGAAGTCGATTTGACATTCATGTATGCGGGGAAGGTTTACCGCATTTGCCGCAATCCAGAATACATGCGCCCGAAAGCCCGCGGCGAAGGCTTTACGAAAGAAGCGGCTTCTGTCACGTTCTATTATCCTGAATCTAGCGGCAAGCAGGGGCCTTCGAGCCGTCCGGTAAGCAAGGAAAAGGACGTTGCTGCCGCGGTGCAAGAAATCATCGGGATTGACCGCGACCAGTTTACCAAAATCGCAATGATCGCTCAGGGCGATTTCATGAAGGTGCTGCTGTCATCGACTGATGAACGCAAGAAGATTTTCCGCAAGATTTTCAAGACAGACAAGTTCAACGCCTTGCAAGATGCTCTCAAGAAGCGAGCCTCTGAAATGGATAAACTTTGCAGTGATAGCGAATCAACTGCATGCACGATGGTTGAACAAATCCAGTGTGGCGAAGAATCTACCAAGTTGGTGGATTTGGAGCAGCTAAAGAATTTGGCAGCCCAAAGGCAGGTTGCAGACTGGCAGGGCGTTTGCGATTTGATACAGGCCGTTATTACCGAAGATGGCGAATCTCAGAAAAAGTTGCAGCTCGCTCTTGATGAAAGTGAAAAGCGCCTTGCCGATATGGACAAGGAACTTGGTCGCGCGCAGGGCATCGAAAAGACTCGCGATGCGCTCAAGAAGGCTGGCGAAGAGCTTGAAAAAATTCTGCCGACGCTCAATCCGCTGAAAGAAGCGAAACATGCCGCCGAAAGTAAGCAGCCGGAACGCGATAGCTTGCAAGAACGCATTACGACGCTCAAGAATTCGCTTCCGGAATACGACAAACTGGAATCGTGCCATACACAGGCGAAACAGAAAGAGGGCGAGATTAAGGGCCTCGAGACAAAGCTGAAAGCGAACCGGGATTCCGTAGACAACCTTAAGGCGACAATTACAAGCCTTGAAGATGAATCAGTGACCTTGGGCGATGCTGGAACCAAGAAACAGGAACTGACTGCACAAAGTGATAAACTTTCGACAAGGCAAAACGACTTGCAGAAAGTGGGCCGGAATGTCAAGGAATTGTCTACGCTGAGCGAGTTTTTTGAAAAGGCGAAGAAAGCGTACCTTGCAGCCGATAGCGACTATCGGAAAATCAGTGAAGATTACGAAGCGAAGAATCGCGCCTTCTTGAATGAACAGGCGGGAATCATTGCTGAAACTTTGGTGGAAAACGAACCTTGCCCGGTATGTGGCTCTACAAGCCATCCGCATAAGGCTTGCAAGTCGGTAGAGGCTCCAAGTCAGGCTGAATTGGAACGGCTCAAAGGTGTTATGGCTGCTGCCGAAAGTACACGCTCAGAAAAAAGCGAAGCCGCTTCGCAGGCAAAGGGCCAGTTCGAAGAAAAGCAATTGGCGGTGCAGTCGTTGGTGCAGGAACTTTTTGGCGAGTGCTCTCTGGATGAGGCCCGCGAACGCGGTAATACGGAATATGCCGAAAACCGCGACAAGATGACTGCGCTTACTTTGGCCATATCCAAGGAAGAAGAGCGTGAAAAACGAAAGGCTTTCCTGGAAAAGAATATTCCGGAAAAGCGTGATGAATTGGAGAAGTTGCAAACTTCATCGACTGAACTTGAAAAACAGATTTCGGGATTGAAAGCCGAAGTGCAATCTTGCACAGTGGCGGCAGAAGAGCTTTCGAAAAAGCTTGCCTTTGAAAGCAAGGTGGCCGCCGAAAAGCATATTCGTGAAACGCAGACCGCGCTTGAAAGCTCCAAGCGCGAACTGGAAAAGGCGGCAACCGCATTCACTGAATGCGAAAAGCGGGTGAACGAATTGAATGCAGGCAAGGCAACGCTTGCATCTCAGCTGGAAGGCGCTCCGGAATATGACCTTGCTGCATTGCAGGCGGGCCGTAATCAGGCCGCCGAGGCGCACAATGCGCTTGCGCATTCGCAGAATGAAGTTTCTGCCCGTCTTGCCCAGAACAAGCGTTACTTGGAACAGATCGGCAAGACGGTGGGCGCCCTCGGTGAACAGCTCCGCAAGCGTGCCTGGATCAGGAATCTGTCCGATACTGCAAACGGTGGACTTTCGGGCCAGGGTAAGGTGATGCTTGAAACCTACGTGCAGGCGTCTTACTTTGACCGCATCGTGAGTCGCGCAAACATTCGCTTCCGCATTCTTTCTAACGGCCAGTACGAACTGGTTCGCCGTATCGAGGCAGCTAATAACAGGAGCCAGAGCGGCCTCGATTTGAACGTGCTCGACCATTCCAGCGGCAAACAGCGCGAAGTCAAGACGCTCAGTGGTGGAGAAAGCTTCTTGGCATCGCTATCGCTTGCGCTGGGCCTTGCCGACGAAGTGCAGAGTTCTGCCGGTGGAATCCAGCTCGATACCATGTTCGTGGACGAAGGCTTCGGCTCGCTGGATGATGAAAGCCTGAAGCTCGCTATCAATACGCTGCAGAGCCTTGCCGGCGAAAACCGCTTGGTAGGCATTATCAGCCATGTGAACGAGCTCGAACACAAGATTGATAAAATTGTCCGCGTCAAGAAAGACGAAAACAAGATCAGCCGCGTATCAATCGAGGTGTAGTTATTTTTTCAGGCACTTGCTGTATGCCTGAATCTGTCGCTCGATAATCTTATCCCAGCTGAAGCATTCGGCAATGCGTTTTTCGGCGCCGGCGAGTAAGTCCCTTACGAGTCCGGCGTCCGAAGCCAGCTTCTTGAAGGCGTTTGCAAGGGCTTCCGGGTCCTTTTCAGGGACCAGGATGCCCGAGACGCCGTCTACGACCACGTCGGGGATTCCACCGACGTTGCTTGCGACCACAGGGAGCCCAAGTTCCATGGCTTCGATGAGCACCACGCCAAGACCTTCGGTGTCTCCCTTGCTGTCGACGATGGCGGGGAGCGTAAAGACGTTGGCTGTGCGGTATTCGCCTGCGAGAGCCTCCGGTGAAAGCTTGCCGGTGAAAATGATTTCTGCAGATTCTGGAGCCGTGATGGCCGCTTGCTTCTTCAGTTCTTCTGTCAGGTCGCCCACACCGACGATGCGGATTTCGAATTGGTCCCTGGGCAGGTGCTTGGCGGCCTCGATGAGGTAGCAGATGCCCTTACGCTCGATGTGGCGCCCTACGAACAGGATTCTGAACTTGCCGTTTACGGCATGCGGTTCGGTATTTCCCGCACCCTTTTCTAGAGTCGTTCCGTACGGACTCCACTCCACATTCACATTACGTATAGCCTTGATCTTGCCGGCGGTGAAGCTGGAGTTAGCGAAAACGGCCTGAGCTTGCCCGATGGCAAATTTCAGCAACGGACGGACCCATTTCTTCTTGCGGATAAGCAGGAGCTCTGCTCCGTGGAAGTTCAGGACCAGTGGAATACGGAAAAGTTTGGCGGCCCCCAGTGCGATATAGGCGTGAGGGAAGGGCCAGTGGGCATGGATAATATCGGGCCGCCACTTGCGGCAGATGCCAAGGCACTTGAAAAATCCGCTGATGATGTAGGGGATGGCCAGGAGCTGCAGCCAGGGCTTGCTCGCCATCTTGCTTGGGGCTCCTTCTTCGTGGGTGAGCATTTCTAGGCTGGCGGGGGCATAGCGGAAACGGTTCACCCTGGTGCCGTCAATTTCGTGGGATTTCAAGCCCTTGTAAGCCGGGGCAAGGACCTGCACCTGGACACCCGCTTTTTTTAAGTGGGCGATGGAAGTGCGCAACCAGGGAACTTCGGCGTCTTCGTGGAACCGTGGGTATACGGAGCCTATGACCAGGACTTTCATCTTAGGTTCCCGTCTTGGGGGCCGTTACGTTTTCATCCTGGATACAGGCGGGGTAGACAATAGGCCGTACGGCGTGGGGGAGGATGATCGAGATGGCGCCGAATTCGCGTCTCTGGGCAATCTGTTCGATACGTCCCCGGACCCTGTTCCAACCTTCGAGCTTGGAATCCAACAGTAGCATGCCTAGTCCGGAGTCGTTTTCCAAGAATCCGATAATGTCGCTTCCACGGCTGTTTTTGGTCAAGGATTCCAAAAAGATCTCCCAGAAGGTTTCGTTCTGTTCGTCCGTCCGGAGCATGTCCTTGATGGTCTTGAAGTCAAATTCCAGGTACACGAAGGAACTCTTGTCCTCGTCGCTGCGGATAATTTCTTCCTGGCAGCGCCTTTCAAATATTTCCGCCGTGTAGATGGAAATATTAAAGTGGCAATTTCGAATAATTTCGAAGAGGGTTTCCTTCATCATCGCCCATAATTTAGTCTATTTTTAGGGCATGCAAAGATTGTTGAAGTTGAAAAAAGTGCTGAAGGCGAGTGAATTGTCGTCGCTGGCCGAAAATTTCAGGACCATCAAGGCGTCTGTTGCAAAATTGCGCAATCTGACCGCTGAAGAAGTGGCCACTCTGGAGCATAATGGCAACCGCTGCGAGGATTGGAATCGGGTGCTGGTGGAGGCGAATTTCGACCCCGCTCGTATACACCGTTCTACCTTCATGGGAGACGTCCGTCTCCCCGCTTTTTACGGCACCCTTCTCTTGCCTGGTGACGTGTCTTTCCCCACGGGTATTTATGACAGCTTGGTCCACAATTGCATTGTGGAGAACGCCCTGGTTTACAAAGTTTCCATGCTGAGCAATGTGCTCGTGCGGAGTAGCGCCGTGGTTCACAATGTGGGGACCCTGGTGTCCAGCGGCAAGATCAACTTCATGATCGGTTCCACCATGTCGGTGGGTAACGAGATGGGCGGTCGTGAACTTCTCGTGTTCCCGGACATTACCATGGACCTGGTGGAGGCTCAGCTTTTCCACAAGGCTGAAGCAGATGTCCAGCAGTCCTTCGAGGAACAGCTGAAAAATTTCCGCGAAGAAATTTCGCTTCCCTTTGGCGTGGTGGGCAAGGGTGCCGTTGTTTCTAATACGAACATCGTGCGCAACAGCTGGATTGGTGCTCATTCCCGTGTGGAGGGTGCCGCTAAAATCCGCAATACCATCATCCTGAGTTCCCTGGAAGAGTCTACCCATATTTACGACTCCGTCATTATCGAAAATTCCGACTTGCAGATGGGCGTGAAAGTTCATACCGGGGCCGAAGTCCAACGTTCCGTGCTGATGAGCAAGTCCAAGGTGGGCTGCAAGGCTATTGTCAAGTCTTCTATTATTGCGCCGTGCTGCCATATCGAAGAGGGCGAGGTGAACAGTTCCTATATGGGACCCTTGACCCAGATGCATCATCATTCCC
Source organism: Fibrobacter sp. (assembly GCA_017475045.1). Taxonomy (GTDB): domain Bacteria; phylum Fibrobacterota; class Fibrobacteria; order Fibrobacterales; family Fibrobacteraceae; genus Fibrobacter. Next base: position 51,723 of record JAFVGH010000071.1, read on the forward strand.
TTTTGATTGCCGCCCTCTGGCCTGATGGCTGCGGAAATCTTGGTTACGGAGCCAATGTGGGGAGCAACCATACGGGACGCATGCCTGATCAGGAGATTATGCCTGGGCAGGGGATGTTCTTTGGACTTGGCGTGAACGTGAAGTTCCCCGCCAATTATCGGGAATCTCCCTTTACCTTGATTGCTACTGGCGTGACCACTCTTCCGCAAAGGGTGAAGTTCCCCTTCTCCCTGATTCGTCCGGGTGATCCGCAGCTGATGGGGGTTCCCGCCCGTTTGAACGAGATTGCTCCGGGTTGGAACTATGCACGGAACGCCTATGCGCTGGATCGCAACATCTACAAGTATTCCCAGCGGGGAAAGGGCGTAGTCCCCAGTTCGCTTTTTAGCTTGTACAATGCCGATATTTTGCGCTATGTCTTTGATGCCTACAATCGCTTGCAGGTGAGTCAGGTGCAGGATGTGTACACCAAGGAACATATCGATGGTCTGGGAGAGAACTTCTTGCGTGAACGCGTTCGGCAGAAGGCCTTGATGACTTACGGTGAGTATCTGGAACGTTATGTGTTGGACCAGTTGATAGCCCTGGTGGAAAATGATTCATCTCTGGCGTCTCAGTCACCCAGGGAACTGCGCCGCATGCTGCCCGGTGACTTGAATAGAGATGTCTCCCGTGTAGTGAATATGCCTGCCACCTTTGACGAATTGGTCAAGCGTTATCGTACTTTGGAAAAGGAATGGTTTGATGCTGTTGCCCATGGTCTTGATAAGGATGTGAAGCGCGGCAAGGAAATCTTTGACGATTACGAAAGCGCCCACCCCATCGACAAGAACTTTGCCGAGTGGGAAAAGAACCGCTTTGAGGAATCTGTCAAGAGACTGAACGCCGTCCTCAAGAATGTCGGATAGTTTCGATGGCTTTAGGGATTCTGGTTGCTTTGTTGGCCCTGGAATTTGTCTTGCGGCTGGTTCTTGAAATTCGTGAACGCCGTGCGACCCAGATGCATGGCGGAGTATTTGCGCTGTTGCGCCTGGTTCCCCTGTTGAATGATATTGTGCCTTTGCCTGAAAGCCGGCGGGATGTGCCTGCCAGTGCCTTTGTGGAGGCTCACGAGAGGGCTCATCGTGAATTGAGACACGGGATTTTGCGAAACTTGCTGAAGGTAATCCTGCTTTGTTTTGCGGTAGGCTTCTTGCTGTTCTTGCTGGTACGCTGCGAAATGCCCTGGTGGTGTGCCGTGTTGTATTTGCACTTGGCGGCGATTCCCTTCAGGCTTTTTTTTCACTGGTATTGCTGGGGGCAGGAATATGAGGCTGACGGCCGGGCTTTTAAATCGCTTGGCAAGAAGGCGGCTAAGGATGCTATGCGTGAGCTCGCTGTAAGTGAGATTTTTTATACGCCTTTATTTGCCTTATTTTACCGGGAACACCCCACGGCGGCACTGCGCAGCCAGAAGTTGTTGAACCACTAAGGTTTTTGCGTTGATTACCGCTCCCGCCCTAAAACGAGAATCACCCCGTTCACCACAAACGCTGCAATCATCAGAATGTCGCCGGTATGGGCCCCGAGCGCCCCAGGTAAGGCTGGGCAGAGCTTTCCGGCTAGGGCGAGAATTCCACCGATCACGATGGCAGCCGCTACAAATTTCGGTTTTGCCTTCAGCCCGAGAAGTCCCCACAGAATGGGAACGGTAAACGCTCCCGCATACACGGCTAGGGCGAGCAGAAGTGTGCCGATGATGTCGGTGAACACCAGGGCGAGCAAAAGGGCCACGATTCCGTTTAGCAAGATGACGATGCGTGCCTTTGCAAGCGAACCAAAGCAGAACAATCTGCATATAATAACGGAACTGCTCAACAGCGTGGTGTCGGCGCTGCTCAGCACGACGCTCAGCAGTGCAAGAGCAATCAGGGGAATCAGAGGCTGTGGTAGCACCTGGTTTGCGATGGCGGTAATGCGGGCGCCCTGTACATCGCCCAGGCCCACTCCGTAGATGGCCAAGAATCCGATGACGAATGCGACAGGAATGAGCGTCAATGCAGCCATGGCGATGGCCTTCTTGGCGGTAACTGTATCCCTGGCGCAGAAAACGCGGCTGAATATGTCGGGGCCCGCCGTGTAGGTGGTACCGTAGGTGAGAATCAGCAGGAACAGGTCAAGGGGCGAAAAGTTCGTGTTGAAGGGGAAAGCTGGCGCTCCCTGCAGGATTGCAGAAAGCGATGGCGCGGCGCTTTCGCCACCCGTCATCGCAAAGCCCGCCAGTACCACAAGCCCGAGGATAATCAGACAGGCTTGCAGAAAGTCCGTCCGCAGAATGGAAAGCTGGCCACCTGCAAGGGTGTATCCCGTAAATACCGTCGCCGCGATAATCGCCGCTGCGGTATAGCCGAGGGTCGTGAAGGTCATCAGGAGTTTCGCCGCCGCAATAATTTGAGCGGCGACAATGCCGGTCCACGCGACCGGTATCACCAAGGATGCTACCAGTCGCGGGCCTTTCCCGTAAAGGTTTTCCACCAGGTCGGGGAGGGCGTATTTTCCATGCTGGTAGGCACGGTCTGCAAAGGGAATCAGGGCAAAAAGCCCGAGGGCCCCCACAAGCATGAACCACGTGGCGGCCCCACCAAGCCTTGCGCCGGAATCAATGGCGCCAATCACAGCTGACCCGCCCAAGATGGTAGCGACGAGGCTTCCGGCAACAGCCTTAGCCGACGCCCCCTTGCGCGCCACGAAAAAGTCAGGAATGTCCTTCACGTGCCGCGCACTTCGGGCGGCAATAAAGATCAAAAAAATGAGGTAGACAATAAGAGCAATATTCATATTGGGCGACGTGGCAAACTGTTGCTACGTGGTGTCGCCAAAGATAGAAATTGCTAGAACTTCCTGCTGGCGATGAACATGACCGTGCGCAAATCCCATTCGGCCCCCACCTGCTTTTGCAACAGTTCCTCTGTGGTGGGGTAGCGACGGTTTTCGAACTTGCGGTCTCTGGAGATGGCGAGCATCAGCATGCCGTTCCATTCGTCGTTGATCTTGACAGATGCCATGGGCGTGAGGTTCACGGTCTTGAATCCAGGATTGTAATCCTTGTAGGTGTCGTCGAAGTCGTATTCGTGCTTGAACCCGCTTACGGTGGCAGCGAACATGATCATAGGCACTCGGGCAAAGGGCAACATGTAGATAAGCGTTCCTCCGTACTTGTACCTGAATCCGTTGACCAGGTTTTGCGCACCCGCTTTCCAGACTTTGCCATCTTTTGCGCCAGTGTAACCCGAGTAGGTGTATTCACCGGTGCCTTTCAAGATGATTTTTGTCCAATCGGATTTGGGGAGGATTGCGAGCAGCGGGATGGTGAGTGATCCGTGATAGTGTAGTCCGTAGGCGTACTCGGTGAATATGATGTCCTGACGGTAGTCCCTGTTTTCGGGTTCGTAGACGCCCATGAAGGTGGCGGTTTCTCCATAGTTGATGGCCGTTCCGCCATGGGCCTGTACACCAAATTCTAGAAGGTGTATAAGTTCCATGCTTACGCCTACCCGCAGGTTTACGCCTTCAAAGCCCAGGGTTCCTCCGGAACTCCCTTTCAGTGTCAGGAGCTTTCCCATGTCCATCTTGGCGCTGTACGTGGTGGCCCAGGCAGGGACTGCAAAGGCGAAAAAGGGCCAGTTGTGCAAAGTCTTGGAATTCCGGAGGGAATTGTGGGGGAGTACTAGTGAGATGATGGAGAAGGTGTTGTCTAGGTTGGCCGCGATACTTGATTCGTTAGGTTCGGATTGTACGGTCTTCGTGGAATCTGTGCCCTGGGCGTTCCCGAAAACCGGCAACAAGATTGCCAACATTAGGATTTTAAGGACACTATAGGATACATGCCTAGGCATACGTAAGGTGGAATATAGAAAAGTTGTTCACTTGTCTGTATAGTAGATGTCTTTTTAACGCTGTTTTGAAGCGTTGTAGTAGAGAACCTTATGATTAAAAGCATCTATGTTGTGAATGGTCGTCATGGCGTGCCCTGACACGCCATCTAGCAGGAACAAGGTTGGCCTTTTTCGCAGGTATTTTGTATATTCTTATGCATAGAGGTTTTTATGTCTCGTTTTTCGGCTTTTTTTGCTGTATTATTTGCCTTTGTATGTGCTGTGCCGGCCCTTGCCTTTGATGTGAGCGTCAAGGCCAACGTGGATAACGCCCAAGTGTTCGTGGGCGACATGTTCAATTACGAAATCCAGGTCACTGCACCCGAAAACGCCATCGTGGATCTGCCCAGCTTTGTCGGGAATTTGGGCAGTTTCGAAGTCAAGGAGATGAAAAACGAGAAGGTCACCGAGGGCATGCCCAAGGGTTCCGCGAAGTTTGTATGGCAGGCCACCCTCAACACCTTTGTGAGCGGCGACTTTCTGATTGCGCCCCAGCAGGTCCAGGCCGTTGTCGGTAGCGATACGGTCAAGGTGAATACGGACCCTGTGGCGGTAAAGGTTTCCACGCGCACCACCGGTGAAGAAACGGACATCTTAGAAGTAGAGGATCCGCTAGATGATCCGCGGCTCCCGCAGTGGGTCTTTGTATTGCTGATTGTGGTGGGCGTTGCTCTGCTCGTGTTCTTGGGTTGGTTCCTCCACAAGAAATTTTCCAAGGCTGGTGCTGCACCTCGGCTTCCGCCCTATGAAGAGGCTGTGCTTGCCCTCAAGGAACTGCGGGCGAAGAATTACCTGGCCGAAGGCAATCAGGGCGACTACTTTATGGCTCTCGGGTTTATTGCCCGCCGCTATGTGGAACGCCGTTTCGAGGTGGACATTCTGGATGCCACCGTTGCAGAACTCAAGCAGAGAATGGCCCATGTGGCGGGGCTCCCCCAGGCTTACAAGGAATCTGTGGTGACCCTTGCCGAAGAGACGGAGCCGGTGAAGTTTGCTAAGATGAAGCTGGACGGTGAACGGTGCCGCTTCTGGGATGAATGGGCCGACCGCCTGCTAGAAGACACAAAGCCCTCTCCCGAAGAGAAAAAGGCTGAGCAAAAAGTTTAGAATAAACGTCATTCCGGCCAGTGCCTGCCCCGGACATTGATCCGGGGACCCGGAATCTAGAATCACTTGAATACTACTATGGAATTCACTCTCGAAGAAATGCGAACCCACCTTGCCGCTCTGGAGGCAAGAATTTCAACCGCTTGCAGAATTGCAGGCCGTAGCCGTGAATCGGTCAAACTCGTTTGGGTGAGCAAGTTCCACCCCGCAGAGGCTGTAGAAAATGCCATAAGCCTAGGTGCTACCGACTTCGGTGAAAATCGTGTCCAAGAGGCGGAACTCAAGTTCTCCACCCCGCGTACAGCCCTTGACGGGAGCCGTGTCCGGTGCCATGTCATTGGACCTGTACAAAGTAACAAACTCAAGAAGGCGGCCATCGTTGCCGACTGTATCCATTCTATCGCAAGCATCGAGGCTGTTGAAAAGCTGGAGAAGGTCTGCGCGGCTCTCCCCGGAGAGAATGGCGCGGGCAAAACCTTGGATATCCTTTTTCAGGTAAACGCCGGTGAAGAAGAGACCAAGAGCGGCCTGGACGTTCACGAAGCGGAGGCTTTCTTGAACGTCTTGGAAGCCCGTGGCGAAACGGCGTTTCCCCACCTCCGTTTCCGGGGGCTCATGACCATCGGCAAGAACACCGGCGTGGCCGAAGATTCCCGTGAGTGTTTTGCTTTCTTGCGCAACCTGCAGCAGAAATTCCTGTCGAAAGGCGGTGTGTTCGCGAATTTTGACCAGCTTTCTATGGGCATGACTGGCGACCTGGAGGTTGCCATCGAAGAAGGCTCCACCATGATCCGTGTGGGCACCGCCCTCTTCGGTGAACGGGACTATAGTAAGCCGGTCAACGACCCTGTCTAGCGCCTAAATAGTCGTTCACGAGTTCTTATTTGTCATTCCGGGCTTGACCCGGAATCTTTTTATATACATTTCTATAGGAATGTGTTTTAAATTCGAATGTAAAGTGTTGTAAGGAAAAAAGTGTGAATACTAAAATAAAGTGTTTGATTGCTATAGTGACTGCTGCGGTATTTTTGTCTTGTAGCTCAGGTGGCGGTGCTACAGCCCCAGCGCAAGTGGCTTCTTATACTGATTTGGGAAAGTGTAGCTCTTATAACGAGGGCGTCACTAAGCAGGTTGCTTCCGACGGCCAATATTACAAGTGTGTGGCAGGGGAGTGGCAAGAGACAGATGCTTCTCCAAAATCATCGGCGAGTAATTCGCGTAATGAGGATAAAAAACAAAAGTCAGGGACTTTGACTGGAAATATATTGTACGATTCACGTGACGGTCATACCTATAAAACCGTGACCATCGGCACCCAGACCTGGATGGCACAGAATCTGAACTATAAGACGTCGGAGAGTTATTGTTTTGATGATGCTTCTGCTAACTGCGCGTTGTACGGAAGACTTTACTCGTGGAGCTCGGCGAAATCCGCCTGCCCAGCTGGTTGGCATTTACCCAGCATAGATGAATTTGAAGTTTTGGAAGAACAGGTTGGTGGATCAGGGATTGCTGGTAAGGTGCTCAAGTCAAAGGCAGAATGGAATGGCACGGATGATTATGGCTTTGACGCTTTGCCAGTGGGCTATAGGCGCGCTAATGGAGAATATAGTAAGGCTGGCACATTCACTAACTTCTGGAGTTCCACTAAGTGTAGTAGCAAATACCCCTCAAATAGTAATTGTGAAGTTATATTGGGTATGACGCTAAGGTCTCGTGACGATGAGACAGACCATTGGCTTGACGGATTTGTTGGTGCCTATTTTAGTGTCCGTTGTGTCAAGGATTAGTTTTCTAATCTTCAACACCTTTTCTCGTCAAAAATCATTAGAATAGTGTGATTTGACGAGAAATTCTTCTGTTTTTTATATACATTTCCTTTGGATAACAAACAAAAGGAGAATTTATGACTATCGGAATCGTTGTCACCATCGTGGTGGTAATCCTTATTATCGCTTTCATCTCCATGTACAATGGCTTGGTGAAACTTCGCAACAACCGCGAGAATGCCTTTGCAAACATCGATGTGCAGCTCAAGCAGCGCTATGACCTGGTGCCCCAGCTGGTGAATACCATTAAGGGTTACGCCACTCACGAGAAGGAAACGCTCGAGAAGGTGACCTCCGCCCGCGCCGCTGCCATGAACGCCACCACCGTCGACGAGAAACTTGCCGCCGACAAGGCCCTGTCCGGCGCTCTTGCCGGACTCCGGGTTTCGCTGGAGGCCTACCCCGAACTGAAAGCCAACCAGAACTTCTTGCAGCTGCAGAACGAACTGGCCGACATTGAGAACAAGCTTTCTGCCGCCCGTCGCTTCTTCAATTCCACCACCCGCGAACTGAACAACGCCTGCGAGGTGTTCCCGAGCAACATCGTGGCGGGCATGTTCGGCTTCAAGCGTGCCCCCATGTACGAGGCTACCGAGAACCGCGAAACCCTCAACAAGGCACCAGAGGTAAAGTTCTGATAGTAGATGGTAGACAGTAGACAGTGAAATAATGGCGCGGCTGGTGCCACGCGATATAGGTGTAAGCATCGAACACAGTCTACTTCCTGCTTCCTACTTCCTACTACGCATGCGCTACGTCGGGCTCCAGACACAGATTTGGCGGAATAACCGCAATACGGTTATCCTGCTCTGCATGTTTCCCGTGATTCTTCTCGGGATGGTTCTCCTGGCGATTATGACCCTGGATTTTTTCGGCTGGTTCTGTTGGGACGGAGCCTGCCCGCCGGGCCCACAGGCCGCCACGTTCCATTGGCCCATCATCTGGTACTATTTCAAGGATGCCATGCCCTTCACCCTAAGCATGACGGGGCTCTGGTTCATTATCGCCTACTGCACGAATACCGCCATCATCCGCCACATCACTCATGCGAAGCCTACGGAACGCAAGGACAACCTGCGGGTCTATAACCTGGTAGAAAACCTCTGCATTGCGGGGGGCATCGAGATGCCCCAAATCAATATCGTTGAAGATGACCAGTTGAATGCTTTTGCCAGCGGGGTAGATGTCCCGTCTTTCACAATCACGCTTACGACCGGACTTATAGACAAACTAGACGATGCGGAACTGGCCGCCGTCATCGGGCACGAACTGACCCACATCAAGAACCGTGACACCCGCCTGATGGTGGTGTGTATCGTATTCGTCGGGATTTTTGCGGCCATCCGGTCCATGGCCGTGCGGATGCTTATGGGGCTGCTCACCGGGCCCCGCCGCACCACCAACCGCAGCAAAAAAAATGGCGGCGGCGGTGGCGCCATATTCGGAATCATCCTGTTCTTGGTGGCGCTTATCATATGGAGTACTGTCGGATATTTCTTCAGCTGGCTTACCCGTATGGCTATTTCCCGCACACGCGAATACGTGGCCGATGCTGGTGGTGCCGAGCTCTGTGGCGATCCGCTAGCCCTTGCCTCTGCCCTGAAAAAGATTTCCGATAATCCCGGTCTCGACAATATCCATCGTGGCGACGTGGCGCAGCTCTATATCATTCACCCTGACGAAGAATTTGATAACGACATGAAGCTTACAGGCTGGGTGGCCAAGGCGAATACCTTGTTCTGCACCCATCCCGATACACCGGAACGCATCAGGCTGTTGGAACAGTTCTAGGAGTTCCGCTCCCGCTTAATCTGCTTCAGTTGCGCAAGCCTTTCGCCTAGCGCCTTTTCTTTTCCGTAGGGCTTTGGCTGGTAAATCTCGGTGCCTTCTAGCTGCTTGGGCAAGTGCTCCTGTGCAGAGTAGGCGCCTGGGCTGTCGTGGTCGTACTGGTAGTCGACTCCGTAGCCCAGCTTTTCACCCACCTTCGTCACCGAATTGCGGAAAGCCCGCGGCACAGGGAGTGTTCCCGTCTGTTTTACAATCTGGTCAGCCTTCATTCCCGCAAGCTCCAGGCTGTTGCTCTTGGGGGCGAGCGACAGGTAGACGGCCAGTTCGTCGAGGGCAATGAGTCCTTCGGGGATTCCCATAAAGTCATAGGCCTCGCGAGCGGCGGTGGCCAGCAGTAAGGCGTTGGGGTCTGCAAGGCCTATGTCTTCCATGCTCATCCGCATCAGCCTCCGCAGAATGAACCTCGGGTCTTCGCCGCCCTGCAACATGCGGTGCATCCAGTAGAGGGCGGCATCCGGGTCGCTCCCGCGTACCGACTTGTGGAGCGCCGAAATCAGGTTGTAATGCTCTTCGCCACTCTTGTCGTAACGTAGGGGTTTCTTGTACTGGAATTCTTCCAGCAGCTTCTCGTCGATGAGTTTGCGGTCTCCCAGGTTTTTGCCGATCCATTCGATTTGGTTCAGCAAAAAGCGGGCGTCTCCGTCGGACTGGGCGATGAGCTTTTCCACGACGGCGTCTTCGACTTCAACATCTTTTAGTTGCAATCCCCGAGGGTGATCCCGCAGGGCGCTGAAAATCAGTGTGCGCAAGTCTTCTTTGCTTAAGGGTGCAAACAGTATTAGTTGGCAGCGGCTTAAGAGCGCACTATTGACTTCGAATCCTGGGTTCTCGGTGGTGGCGCCTATGAGCGTCACCGTGCCGTCTTCCACGGCACCCAACAGCGCATCCTGCTGACCCTTGTTGAAGCGGTGGATTTCATCGATAAAGAGGATGGTGTCTTTGAACATGCCCTTCATCTTGCGGGCATCGGCTAGGACTTCCTTCACTTCTTTTACGCCGCTTGCTACAGCTGAAAGGGCCACGAAGGCTTTTTTTGTGTGTTGACGGATTACGTGGGCGAGGCTAGTCTTTCCGCAGCCCGGTGGGCCCCAGAATATCATGCTGGGCACGTTGTCGTTTTCAAGGCTTTTGCGCAAAAGGCTCTGTTCGCCCAGAATCTTGTTCTGGCCAAGGAATTCGTCCAGGTTTTGCGGGCGTAATCTTTCGGCGAGAGGCTGATCCATATCGTACTTACTCGCCGTTAGAAGAGTCACCGTTTCTATCTACAGGTACCACGTCAATGGAGTAATTGATTTTGTGATTGTGGGCGTAGATTTTTTTGTAGTGAATGTTGACTTCTATTATTTCACCATTGGAAAGATCGGCTATTGCGCGATATTCATCGGAATCACTGCTTATGACCTTGACCTTGTTACAGGATATGCCTTGGCTTGATATTCCATTGCTGATAATATCTTTTGCCTGGCTTTCAATCCAGCAGTATCGTCCGGTAACGGGACCGGGTATGGCGACCGCTGCAATCCAGAGCGCAATAATGGCAATTGAAATAATGGTCTTGGTGAATTGGGGTAGGTAAGACCCCTTGTTCATCTTGTTGAGGCAGACCAGCACGTAAAATCCGGCGCAAAGACCAACGATGAGTGAGATGTAGGCGGGCCAGCTCTTTATCAGTCGATAATCTATAAAGGCGTAGCCGGAAAAAATGTGCGCACAGATGGCCAGCGCAACAAGGCAGGCTAGACAAACCAGGATTGTCTTTGCGGGGTTCTTCTTGAAATTCTCGCAGAACTGGCGGGCGCTGAGAAACTCCCTGGTCTCGACTTCGGAAAGTGTGCCGTTCCCGTTGCAGACGTTGCATTTGAGGCCGTTGTCGATAAGCTTTGTGCCGTTGCACCGGATACAGTCCAGCATTTTGACGCTTCCTGAACCGCAGCAATAGGGGCAGGGCCTTTTGTCTTTTTTCCCGGAACCCTTGCAGCGTTTGCAGAACTCGGAACTTCTGACAGGGAAGTTTACGGTTTTCTCCATGGACTTGATATGGATCTGAACGGTTTCTTCTTGATTCTGCATAATCTTACGCTTCCTCGTTCACGAATTCAAATTTTGCAAAACCCGAAGGCAGCTCTCGCGTTGGCCTGCCGTCTTTCAGCATGCAATGGAGTGTGGATCCTGTGGTGCAGAGCTTGCCGTTCACTGTTGCCTTATAAAAGAAGCGGACCCGCAGTCTGTCTACTCGTACCATGGTGGTTTCAATATCTACGAATTCGCCGTAGTGGGTGGGGTTCTTGAATTGAACGTTCAGTTCGAGTACGGGACTGGAGAATCCTTCGGCCTCCATGTCTGCATAGCTTGCTCCCGCCTCGCGGAAGAATTCAGTACGGGCCTGTTCGAACCACACGGCGTAAACAGCGTGGTGGACGATTCCCATCTGGTCGGTTTCCGCATAGCGGACGTCAATGCGGGTGTTGTGCTTAAAAGTACAGGTTTCCATGCCACTAAATATACAAATCATCATCAATGCCACCGACTGATGCTTTTTATTTACAGAATGGCCCAAAATTGCCGTTTTTTACGAATCAACAGTTTATCAACACTACAACCCCCTTTTGTGGACATATCTTTTGCGAAAAAAGAAAAAAATCGCAATTTTTTTTGCGTAAGTGCTTGATTTTTATTGACAAAACACCCCAAATCTTATTAAATTTGGCTCACTCTATTATCTTAGGGGTACTAGAGTGCGTGCCAAAGTAGCTCAGCTGGTAGAGCAGCTGATTTGTAATCAGCCGGTCGTAGGTTCGATTCCTATCTTTGGCTCGAAGCAATGGGTCGTTGCCCGAGTGGTTAAAGGGGACGGACTGTAAATCCGTTGGCTTACGCCTACCGTGGTTCGAAACCACGACGGCCCACGCAACAAACCAAGTCCTATGGTATTTCGGTACCATAGGACTTATGCCCAGGTAGCTCAGTGGTAGAGCACTTCCTTGGTAAGGAAGAGGTCTCGGGTCCGACTCCCGATCTGGGCTCTCACTAATTGGAGATAGAATCATGGCAAAAGAACATTTTGACAGAAGCAAGCCGCACTGCAAC
>JAFVGH010000072.1 GCA_017475045.1 Fibrobacter sp.
CCGCAAGAGGGTGGGGGTCAATTCTTCAAAAGCAAGGTGCTTTCTCACAATCCCCATGAATTTCTCGGCGTTGACGGTGGCGGCCTGCGACTTGGAAAGTTCCTCCTGCAAAGCGGCAGCCCGGTCTTTCAGTTCCCGCTGCTCCTGCTCATAGTCCGCCGACAGCTCCATGAAACGCTCGTCGCTGATTTTGCCGCTTACATTGTCCTCATACAGCCGCTTGATAATGCGGTTCACTTCGGCAATGCGTGTCTGGGCCTGTTCAAGCTGCTTCGTGGCTGCGGCGGTCTTTCTCTTGCCGCCGATTTCGTTCTGCTGGATGAGCAGCTTTACAAAGCGGCTCTCATGCCTGGCGGCGTATTCCGTCACTTGCCGGAGATTGGAAAGCACGCCCGCCGTCAAAAGGTCGGTGCGGATAAAGTGTGCCGTACAGTCACGGGTACGCTTCTTGTAGCTGCCGCAGATATAACAGTCCTGCTTGCGGTTCTTGTTCTGATACCGCTGCTGATACAGCACATGGCCGCAGTCGGCGCAGAACAGCATACCAGAGAACAGCCCCACTTCATCATAGCGGTTCGGGCGTTTTCGCTGCTTGCGTAACTCCTGCACACGCTCCCATGTTTCCGTGTCGATAATCGGCTCATGGTGATTTGGGAAGATAGCCTGCTTCTCGATGGGGTTCTCAACGCTGTGCTTGACCTTGTAAGAGGGCTTCTCCGTCTTGAAGTTTACCAGACAGCCAGTGTACTCCCGGTTTTCCAGCAGATGGACGACGGTGTTTGTCGCCCACTTGCACTCATAGCCGGGGTGGTAGCGTCGGGTGCTGCCCGTCCTGCGGTATTCCAGCGTCCCCGGCGTGGGGATTTGCTGCTCCGTCAGCATACGGGCAATCTTGGTCGGGCCATTTCCCGCAAGGCAAAGCTGGTAAATCTGCCGGACAACCGGGGCGGCTTCCTCGTCAACGATATAGTTCTCGTCCTTGTCCATGAGATAGCCATAGACTGGCTTGCTGGTTACAGGCTTGCCGCTCATGCCTTTTACTTTCTTTACTGCCTTGATTTTCTTGCTCGTATCTCTCACCAGCCATTCGTTAAATAAGTTCCGCAGAGGGGTAAAATCATTGTCCATGCCGCCGTTTGCGCTGTCCACGTTGTCATTGACAGCGATAAAACGCACGCCCTTTTGAGGGAACAGCATTTCCGTGTAAAATCCCACCTGCAAGTAATTACGCCCCAGCCTGCTCATGTCCTTGACTATGACGGTGCCGACTTTCCCGGCTTCAATGTCTGCAAGCATGGCTTGAAATCCGGGCCGCTGGAAGTTCGCACCTGAGTAGCCGTCGTCGGTGTACCAGCGCAGATTGGTAAAGCCGTTCTGCTTGGCGTAGGCTTCCAAAATCCGTTTCTGGTTGGAAATGGAATTGCTCTCGCCTTGCAATTCGTCCTCATGGGACAATCTCGGATAAAGGGCGGTAATGAGGTTTTGGGTGGCTTGTCTTAACATAAAATCCTCCGTTTCCGACAGCCAGCCCCACTATTCCGTGGTTTCATTGTACCACGGAATAGCGGGGGCTGTATAGCGGCAAAAGTGTAAAATCTGCTTCTTTATGGTTTGTCAAATTGCCGGTTTTTGTGTAGCAGCGGCTTCCGCTTCCAGTACCCGCGCCATTTTGTCGGCGGCGGTGGTCGTGGTATCTTTCTTGAAATAGCCGGACACGACAAGGACGGAATTGCCCATGCGGATTTCCGTCACGCAGTCGGGGCGGCGGGTGGTGCGGGTGTCGTGCTGCTGTCTATCTGCCATAGGCAATACTCCTTTCAGTCGGTAATCAGTTTCTTCATGCTC
>JAFVGH010000073.1 GCA_017475045.1 Fibrobacter sp.
GAAGGTGTGGCTGGAACACCTCCTTTTTGGAGTCTCCCCGCTCGGGAGAAGAGGATCGGCTCTTTTGCTGTTGTCTTCATATTATAGCGTCCCGTTGGTTTCGGCCACGGCCGTAACCAACCATACAGGGTCGCACGTTCATTGACATGATGAGAGAAAGACACAAAGAGGTTAAAGAAACAGATAGTCTGATATTAGAAGAGGGTCTTTGAAAGACCCGTCCGATATGGGACTGCAGTTTCACTGAAAAATAACCAGAGCGAATCAAATAAATGATTCACCAAGGTAAGACGTAAAAGAAGTTACTTAAGAGCATACGGAGGATGCCTTGGCTTCCATCAGCGAAGAAGGACGCGTTAAGCTGCGAAAATCCGCGGGGATCTGCAAAAAAGACTCGATCCGCGGGTGTCCGAATAGGTCAACCCGGCGTGCTGAAGGCACGTCACATCGCAAGATGAGCAAACGCAGGGAACTGAAACATCTTAGTACCTGCAGGAACAGAAAGAAAAATCGATTTCCTGAGTAGTGGCGATCGAAAGGGAAAAAGCCCAAACCGTTTTCGTTTCGGCGAAGGCGGGGTAGTAGGACCGGGCCATGAGAATGTGTTTTCGAGTAGAACAGTCTGGAAAGGCTGGCCATAGCGGGTGACAGCCCCTTACACGAAGTGAACACACGATCTACCGGTATCCTGAGTAAGGCGGGACACGAGGAATCCTGTCTGAATCCGCGGGGACCACCCCGCAAGGCTAAATATGGATGGAAGACCGATAGCGAACCAGTACTGCGAAGGAAAGGTGAAAAGCACCGCGGACAGCGGGGTGAAAAAGAACCTGAAACCGTATGCTTACAAGCGGTCGGAGCCGGTCTATCCGGTGACGGCGTGCCTTTTGGATAATGAGCCTACGAGTTGCTTCTCGGCAGCCAGGTTAAGGACCTATAGGTCCGGAGCCGAAGCGAAAGCGAGTACTAAACATGCGTTTAGTTGCCGGGAGCAGACGCGAAACCTTGTGATCTACCCTTGTCCAGGCTGAAGTCTCCGTAACAGGAGATGGAGGGCCGAACCAGTTTCCGTTGAAAAGGATTTGGATGAGGTGAGGGTAGGAGTGAAAGGCCAATCAAACTGGGAGATAGCTCGTACTCCCCGAAATGTTTTTAGGAACAGTCTCGAAGCAGTTTGCATGAGGTAGAGCTACTGATAGGATGCGAGGGCGTCATAGCCAGTCAAATCCTGACAAACTCCGAATGCGTGCAAATGATCTTCGGGAATGAGTCGTTGGGTGCTAATGTCCGGCGGCAAAAGGGAAATAGCCCAGACCATCAGTTAAGGCCCCTAAACACGTGTTAAGTTAATAGAACGAAGTGCGGGAGCACAGACAGCTAGGATGTTAGCTTGGAAGCAGCTAACCATTTAAAGAGTGCGTAACAGCTCACTAGTCGAGCTCCTGTGCGTGGATAATAATCGGGTATCAAACACGTTGCCGAAACTATGGGCTTCGGAATCAGTTCCGGAGCGGTAGGGGAGCATTCCGGTCAGCAGCGAAGAAGTGCCGCGAGACACTTTGGAGCGTCCGGAAAAGAAGATGTAGGCATAAGTAACGATAATGCGGATGAAAAATCCGCACACCGAAACCCCCAGGTTTCCTGATCAACGTTAATCGGATCAGGGTAAGTCGGGTCCTAAGGCGTAGCCGAGAGGCGAAGTCGATGGCGAAACGGTTAATATTCCGTTACCTGTGGCAGAATCAAAGGAGTGACGGAGCGGTGACACGCGCGCCGGCTGACGGAATAGCCGGTTGAAGGTTGTAGGTAAAGGGACAGTTTAAGAGATGGTCCCTGCTGAACGCCGACAGTACGGAGAGCCTTCGGGCGATCCGATAGTCGCGGTAATCATACTCCCGAGAAAAACTCCGGCGGTCCAGTCTGCCAGAGCCCGTACCGTAAACCGACACAGGTGGGAAGGGAGAGAATCCCGAGGTGCTCGAGTGAATCATGGCTAAGGAATTCGGCAAATTGACCCCGTAACTTCGGAAGAAGGGGACCCTCGCAGCAATGCAGGGCGCAGAGAAATGGTCCAGGCGACTGTTTACCAAAAACACATGGCTTTGCAAAATTTTAAGATGACGCATAAGGCCTGACACCTGCCCGGTGCCGGAAGGTTAAGAGGGGGCGTTAGCATTGAGACTTGTTTGACGTGCGAAGCGCTGAATTGAAGCCCCGGTAAACGGCGGCCGTAAC
>JAFVGH010000074.1 GCA_017475045.1 Fibrobacter sp.
GACCGCGAACATCCGGTACTGAATTCTTTCCACATTGAAGGTGATATTGCCACGAACGAAGGTCTCGTAATCGGCTAAAGATCTCCGTACAATGGTGCCTCTGGGGTTATCGTGAAATTCCTACCCTGGGGGCACTTTTTTATGCAAATCTGAGACAGCGTTATTTTGCTTCGGGGTGGGAGTTGTGCTTGCCACGAAATTTTTTATTTTTGTGCGGTTGAATTTTTGATTATTTGATAGGCAAAGAAGATGTTTAAAGTAGGTTTTGATAACGAAGCGTACCTCAAGACGCAGTCCGAAAAAATTGCCGAACGCATCGCGAAGTTCGGCGGAAAGCTTTACCTGGAATTTGGCGGAAAACTGTTCGATGACCATCACGCATCCCGCGTGCTACCGGGCTTTGCGCCCGACAGTAAAATCCGCATGCTGGAAAAAATCAAGGACAAGGCCGAAGTCATTATCGCCATCAACGCAGGCGACATCGAGAAAAACAAGGTCCGCGGCGACCTGGGCATTACCTACGACCAGGACGTGCTCCGCCTGATTGACGCCTTCCGCGGCTACGGCCTTTACGTGAGCTCTGTGGTGCTGACCCGCTGGCAAGAACAGCCCAGCGCCATCGCCTACCAGAAAAAGCTAGAGGGACTTGGTCTGAAGGTTTACCGTCATTATCCTATCGCCGGTTACCCAAGCAACATCCCGCTGGTGGTGAGTGACGACGGCTACGGCAAGAACGAATTTGTAGAGACCACCCGCGAGCTGGTGGTGGTGACGGCTCCCGGTCCCGGAAGTGGAAAGATGGCCGTGTGCCTCTCCCAGATTTATCACGAGAACAAGCGGGGCATCAAGGCAGGCTATGCCAAGTTCGAGACATTCCCCATCTGGAATATCCCGCTGAAGCACCCGGTGAACCTGGCCTACGAGGCCGCCACCGCCGACCTGAACGACGTGAACATGATCGATCCGTTCCACCTGGAAGCTTATGGGCAGACCACCATCAACTACAATCGCGATGTGGAAATCTTTCCGGTGCTGAACGCGCTGTTTACCCGCATTCTGGGCGAGTCTCCGTACAAGAGTCCCACGGACATGGGCGTGAACATGGCGGGCAACTGCATTATTGACGATGCCGCCGTGTGCGAGGCTGCCAAGCAAGAAATTATCCGCCGTTACTACAACACCCTCTGCGACGTGCGCAAGGGCAATGCGGACAAGGACCAGATTTACAAGCAGGAACTGATCATGGAGCAGGCGCAGATTAGTACTGCCGACCGCCCTGTGATTGCGGCTGCTGTGGAAAAGGCCGAAATTACCGGCGGCCCGGCGGTGGCTATCCAGCTGAACGACGGCGCCATCATCTCGGCGAAGACTTCTTCGCTGCTCGGCGCTTCTTCTGCCATGTTGCTCGACGCACTCAAGCACCTCGCGAAGATTCCCGACGAAGTGCGCCTGCTTTCGCCCATGGTGATTGAACCTATCCAGAATCTAAAGACCAAGCAGCTTGGCCACAGGAACCCGCGCCTGCACATGGACGAGGCTTTGGTGGCGCTCTCTGTCTGCGCCCTCACGGACTACAACGCGAAAATTGCCTTGGAAAAATTGCCGGAACTCCGCCACTGTGAGGTCCATTCCAGCGTGATTCTCTCCCAGGTGGATGTAGGCGTGTTCCGCCGCCTGGGCGTGAACCTTACGACTGAACCCAACTATCAGAGTGGTAATTTGTACCACGGGTAACAAATGCGTAAATCGAGTGTCGCGGCCGTGCTTGCATGGCCATGACCGAGATTAGCATTTGGCGATTGAGCGTAGCGAAAGCGCAAAAACTGTCTAAGCGTCGCATAGCGGCGTTCTCGCCCTAACTCGCCGTACTTAGTACGGCTTCGGGGCTGCGGCCTTGCTCTGCTCGCTTATCCAGTTTTTTTTGACAAATGTTGTTGGAATCCGACACGAAAAATTAAGAAGGCCGCGATTTCGCGGCCTTCTTGCTTTATGTCATTGCGAGAGTGCAACGCTTTCGTGGCAATCTCTGACCTTATTTTACGGAAGCGGTCAGCAGCTTGGCCGTGAGTTGCAAGCGCCCGGTATTAACCGGGCGTGGCAACGAGAGCGAGGCCTAACGGAATTTACTTGCCTGCGGCTTGGCCGAGCAGTCGTGTGACTGCTGCGACGTACTCAGCGGGGTTCGGTAGCGGAGAGCCTTCGGCAAGCAGAGCCTGGCCGTAGAGGGCCTTCGGCCAGTCGCCGAGATCTTCCTTGGCTTCGGCTTTCTTCTTGAGCATTTCGCAAATCGGGTGCGTCGGGTTGATTTCCAGGATGCGCTTGCTCTTCGGCAAGTTTTTCTGGCCCATGGCCTTCATCATACGTTCCATTTGAGCGCTCATGGCGTCTTCGCTGGTCACGAGGCAGCAGGGGCTATCCTTGAGGCGGCTGGACACGCGGACTTCCTTGATGTCTTCGTCCAAGACCTTCTGCAGGTTCTCGCAGAGCCCCTTGAAGATACCCTTGTTGGCTTCTTCGGCCTTCTTTTCGTCTTCGGTCTTTTCGAAGTCCACGTCACCGCGGGCGATATCGTGGAACTTCTTGTCGCCGAATTCCTGGAGGCTAGACATCATGAATTCGTCGATGCCGTCGCTCATGAGCAAGACTTCGTAGCCCTTGGCCTTGAAGGCTTCGAGCATCGGGTTGGACTTCACGGCATTCTTGTCGCCGATGAGGTAGTAGATTTCCTTCTGGCCTTCGGGCATGCGCTTCACGTATTCGTCGAGGCCCACGAGTGCGTCGCCTTCCGTCTTGGTGCTTTCGAAACGGAGCAACTTCTTGAGTTCGTCAAGATGTTCCCAGTTCATGTAGAAGCCTTCCTTCAGCACCATGCCGAGTTCGCGCCACCAGGCGTTGTACTTGGCGGCATCCTTGTCGGCCATGTTCTGCAAGGCGTCGAGAACCTTCTTGATGACATGCTTACGGATGTTGGTGATAATTTTGTTGTTCTGCAAAATTTCACGGGACACGTTCAGCGGCAAGTCTTCGCTATCGACCACGCCACGCACAAAGCGCAGCCAAGGCGGCAGCAAGTCCTTGCAGTCATCCATGATAAAGACTTTCTTCACATAGAGCTTCAGGCCATGCAAAGCATCGTTGTGCCAGATGTTGAACGGAGCCTTCGACGGAATGTACACGAGGCTCCAGAATTCCTGGGAACCTTCGGCGTGGCTGTGGCTCCAGGCGGCCGGTTCGTCGGCTTCGTGGCTGATGACGTTGTAGAAATCCTTGTACTGTTCTTCGGTGACTTCCTTTTCGCTCTGGCGCCACAAGGCCTGCTTTTCGTTCAGGCGTTCTTCGGGCTTTTCTTCCAGTTCGCCCTTGTCGTTCTTGGTCGGTTCCGGGTGGAAGTAGATGCCATAGCTCACGAAGCCGCTATACTTCTGGACGATGTCCTTGATTTTCCATTCGCTGGCGAAGTCGCCCGCGTCTTCATCATCCTTCAGGTACAGCGTAATCTTGGTGCCCACCTTGTCGCGCGGAGCTTCAGAAATTTCAAAGTCGCCCGTGCCTTCGGAGGACCACATGTAGCCCTGAGTTTCGCCTGCCTTCAAGGTCAAGACTTCGACCTTCTTCGCGACCATGAACACGGAGTAGAAACCCACACCGAACTGGCCGATCAAATCGACGCTGCCCTTGTCGCCTTCCTTCAAATTCTTGATGAAGTTCTTGGTGCCGCTACGGGCGATGGTGCCCAGGCAGTTGATCAAGTCTTCCTTGTTCATGCCGATACCGTTGTCTTCCACAACGATGCGCTTGCCTTCCTTGTTCACCGAGATGTCGATGCGAAGCTGCGTGCCCTGCGGCAAAAGGTCTGCGTTGGAGAGCGAAAGGAAACGGCGCTTGTCCAGGGCGTCCGCCGCGTTGGAAACCAGCTCGCGGAGGAAAATTTCCTTGTTGCTGTAAAGGGAATTGATCATCAAGTTCAGCATGTCGCGAACTTCGGTCTGGAACTCCATCTTTTCTGTTGCCATTTTACGTCCTTATGTTAAAAATTTAAGCGGTTAAGCCAACTAAAACGTTTCAAAATGAAACAAAATGCTGGTTTAACCCTGTTTTCGACAGAGTAGACGCAAGAACCATGCCAAAAATGGTACGGTGAAAAACTCTACTGCAAGGCGCTGCCTAGCCAGACGCCCAGCATTTTCGCAGTAGTGCCGTATTGAAGATATCCAGCAATAAAATCTAAAGCGAAGATGGGTATGCCTATGACGATACCGATGCGTTCCCGCTTCTTGAATGCTGCTGGTTCGTAGTTGGGGACGGCTTTCTTGAGTAGGGCGAAACCGAGCTTTCCGATGAAAAACCAATAGAGCAGGCAAACCACAACGATAAAGATGCCTTGCAGAAAAAGGCCGGGCGATCCAATTCCAGAGAAGTCAATCTTTGAAAGCATATAGGCCAAATATCTGAATCCGCACTGGATGCCGAATAAGGGCAAGAAAAACTTTGTGCTGAACCTGTCAGTTTTCTTCAGATACTTGTGGTGGCATAGCCATGAGACTAAGACGCCGGCCAGGACGACGCTCCACAGGAACCCCTTCTGGCGAAACTGTTGCTCAATGGCGGAGTCCTGGTCCTGCTCGATTTCTATGACGGAAACGTGGGGGGAGACCTCGGTTACAGATGGAACGGCTGGCTTGGCGGGCTCGTCAATAGGTGGTTCGGCGACCGGCTTATCGACGATGTTGGGGGAGGCCAGCTCGTCCACCTTGGCCCTGTTCAGCGGATGCTCCGGGTTGGGCGCATCGCACCAGAGACAGCGTGGCATGTCGTCTTCGTACTTTTCACCACATTTTTTACAGACGATCATATTGGCTTAGATAAAGATCAATCCGAGGATGCCTACGGCCCACACGTACCAGGCGAAGTGCTGGAACTTGCCCTTCTGCAAGAAGGTCATGAGCCACTTGAGGGCGATAATGCCGAAGATGAAGGACACCAGCATGCCCACAAAAGTTCGGGAGTGAAGCTGCCGGCGTCGGCGCACTGGGCTGCCTTCTCCGGGTTCTCGAGGGCCATCTGGGCGACCTTCTCGGCGCTCTGGCATTTGGCCCACTTGATGACGTCGAGGAGGGCCGCACCACCCACGGCGGGGATACTCATGAGAAAACTGAATTCGCCGGCGTACTTGCGGTTCACTCCCATGAACATCATGGCGCTGATGGTGGAGCCGCTACGGCTGATGCCTGGGATGCAGGCGATACCCTGTACCACGCCGGTTACGAGAGCACGCCACCAGTTCATCTTGACGCCTTCATTATCCGGGTGCTTGGCGCCTGTGGGGCCCCACTGGGATGTGAACAGCAAAAGACCGGTGAAGAGTTCTGCCACGCACACGGCCCGCGGGTTCTCGAAAAGGCCTTCGAGCAAGTCCTTGAAGCCGAGGCCGATCATTGCTGTCGGGATGCTTGCTAGAATGATGTAGCCCGCTTCGCGCAACTGATCCTTGTCGCGGCGGAGGCAACCCACAATGATGTCGGTAATCTTCTTGTGGAAAACTACGAAGATGGACAGCAATGTGCCGGCATGGAGCATGATATCGAAGAACATGCCCGCTTCATTCATGCCTAAAAGTTCGTGCCCGAGCACCAGGTGGCCGGAGCTGGAAATGGGGAGGAATTCGGCGAGGCCCTGCAAAAGGCCGAGAATAATAGATTCAAACATGATAGAAAAGATAGTTTTTCTATCTTCACAAGCATGGCTCGCAAAAAATTTCTCCTCTGCTTTCACGATTTCAGCGTCTGGAACTATCAGAAGGTTGTTCCTGTTCTTGAGGAACTCAAGGACCTGGTGGGTGCTCCGTTTAGTGTGCTGGTGATTCCGGATACGGAGAAGGCTTCTGCTGAGGCTGTACAGGAATTTCGTGAGGTTCTTGCCCGGTTGCAGTCGGAGGGCTTTGAACTGGCCATGCATGGCTATAAGCACAAGGCAGAATTCAGCCAGGGCCGCAGTTACATGGGACTCATCGGGATGAACCTGACCCATGGCGAAGCGGAATTTGCGGGCCTCAGTGAGTACGAGTCCAACAGGCTTTTGCAGGCCGGGCTTACGGCTTGGAGTGATTTGTTTGATGTCCGCCCTGTGGCATTCATCCCGCCGACCTGGTACAGCAACGATCATTTGCGTAAGCAGGTTCGGGATCTGGGCATGCTTTTCGAGGACCGCTTTTCGTTGACTACCGCAAAGGGCAAACGCCTTGTGTCTCCGGTAGCTAGCTTTGCCGGAATCCCGGATTTTCTAGTCAAGCCTGCGTTCAAGTTTGGTGAACTGATTCTTAAAGTTCCGGTTGGGATCCCGCGAATCGCCCTCCATCCGGTGGATTTCCCGACTAGGGCGGAGGCAGTCCGTAATCTTGTGCGGGCGGGACTTGGCAGCGACCGCAAACTGGTTCTGTACAAGGAACTTTAGCTTTTCTTGTATGTTGACGAAAAAATCCCGCGATTACTCGCGGGACTTTCTGTATATGCTACAGTGATAAAACCGATTATTATTCGGCTGCGGCGCCTTCGCCTTCGGTAGTGGCGCTTTCACCTTCGGCTTCGGTTTTTTCTTCGGCCTTGGGGGTGTCGATCTGCCAGGTTCCGTCAACGCAGGTGGCGCTCACTTCGGCGATAGCGAGAGTAACGGTCTTCTTCTCGTCGTTCGTGCAAGCTTCTGCGGTTTCCAGAGTCCACTTCTTGTCCTTGCAGGTCAGCTTGAACTCGCCGATAGTCTTGCTGTCGCCATCGGTAGCGCATTCCACCTTGCTCGGAACCCATTTGCCGCTCTTGCACACTACGGATACGCCAGGTACTGCGGCGAAGGCCTGTTCCTTGCCTTCGTTGTCTGCGTTGCAGAGCAGTTCGTCTGTGGGGTCCTTTACGGCCTCAGGAATATTTGATCCGTTGGACTTTTCGCAGGCCTGGGCGAGATAATTTGCCAGAGCTTCGAATTCGGCTGCTTTCATTGTGCCGACGTTCACCGCCGTAATCTTCTTGTCGGTGCAGGTTACGCTTTCGTAAACGGGATCCAGGTTGTAATGGTCGCAAGTGTCCTGGGGGATAACCTGGTTGTGTTCAATTTCTTCTGTAACCTTCCCGTCGTTGCCCAGGGTTATGGTCGTCTTGATCCTGAGGTCGTTCATTCTCATTTCCTGAACGTACGGGCTGTTGGATGACACAACGCAGGCGACTTTACCCTTTTCATAAGTAGCGTCGTCTACGCCGATGTTGCTACCTTCTGCGCTGGACGATTCGTCACAGGCGGTGAGACCGAAGGCTGCGGTGAGGGAAAGGGCAATGCCGAGTTTCCAGAATTTCATGATAACTCCTTGAGTAAGTGTTTTTCACTAATATAGTCTAATCTTTTTACGAAAGCAACGCCTAAAAGCGGATGATGTAATAAATATCGCTTTTTGGTCTTTTTTACAAAAAAAGACCCGAACCGTACAATGGCTAAAATGGTTCGGGCCTTCTTTTTTTGTTAAGAGTAAATGGATCGATTTGCTTGTTCGGACTAACCCTCCGAACCGGTGTCGGAAAGGGAGATCTCGTCGTCAGCGGAGACGGCGTCCTGCTCTCCCAGTTTGAACAGTTCCACGTCCTTCATGCTTTCGCGGATCTTCTGCTCGATTTCGTCGCAGAGTTCCGGATTGTCCTTCAGGAACAGGCGGGTGTTCTCACGACCCTGGCCGATACGTTCGTTGTTGTAGCTGAACCAGGAGCCACTCTTCTGGATGATGTCCAGTTCGCAGGCGAGGTCCAGGACGGAGGCTTCGCGGGAGATGCCGCAACCGTAAAGGATGTCGAATTCGCACTGGGTGAAGGGGGCGGCCACCTTGTTCTTGACCACCTTGACGCGGGTGCGGTTACCGATGACTTCTTCGCCGTCCTTGATGGCGGCGATACGGCGGATATCGATACGCTGGGTGGCGTAGAACTTAAGGGCGTTGCCACCGGTGGTGGTTTCGGGGTTGCCGAACATGACGCCAATCTTCATGCGGAGCTGGTTGATGAACAGCATGCAGGTGTTGGACTTGGAAAGAATGCCGGTGAGCTTGCGGAGGGCCTGGCTCATGAGGCGGGCCTGCAGACCCACGTGGTTGTCGCCCATTTCACTGTTGATTTCGGCTTGCGGTACGAGGGCTGCCACAGAGTCGATGACGATGATGTCGATGGCACCGGAACGTACGAGGGTTTCGGCGATGTCCAGGGCCTGCTCACCGGTGTCGGGCTGCGAGACGAGGAGCGACTCGATATCGACGCCCAGCTTGCGGGCGTACACGGCATCAAAGGCGTGTTCGGCGTCGATGAAGGCGGCTACACCGCCAAGCTTCTGGGCTTCGGCAATGGCGTGGAGGGTGAGGGTAGTCTTACCGGAGGATTCGGGTCCGTAAATCTCGATGATACGGCCGCGGGGGAAACCGCCTACGCCGAGGGCCATGTCCAGCTGGATACAGCCCGACGGGATGACGGGGATTTCTTCGACGGGCTGGCTACCGAGAGCCATGATAGAACCTTTCCCGTAGTTCTTCTCGATCTGGGCGATGGCCGCCTCGACGGCTTTAGCTTTTTCGCTGGAAAGGTTGCTGGTGGGTGTTGTCGCTTTTTTAGCCATGATTGACTCCGTTTTTATTGTTTCTTGTTCTAATATATAAATTAGTGTTCGTTTGTGCAAGTGCTTTTTTGGTTATTTAACAAAAAAAGTAGCTTGCTCAATACGTAATAAACGCTTTTTTCGCGGATTTCTTGCCTGTTTCCTGCGAAAATTTTACAAAAGGCCTCATTTTGCAAAGCACTGTTGACACTCATCCACACGGTTCCCACGGGTTTGCCGGGCTCGGCGCCCCCTGGCCCCGCGATGCCCGAGGTGGCCACCGCCCAGTCGGCATGGAACTTTTCCCGTGCGCCCTTGGCCATGGCCTCTACCGTTTCTCGGCTTACGGCCCCGTGTTTTTCGAGCTTTTCTTGGGGAACCCCCAGCAGTTCGTGCTTGACCGAATTCTGGTAGGCGACGATGCCCCCCGCGAACACGGCGGAACTGCCCGCCACGTTCACGATCTCGGAGGCGATAAGCCCGCCGGTGCAGGATTCTGCGGTGGCAAGCATCTCGCCCCGGGCAAGCAGCGCCTTCTGGATTTCGGCGACCAGCTCCTGGATGTTCTCGTTTGTAGCAGTCATTGCTTTCATGCTCCTTAATCTAGCTAAATATTAACGACAAAAAATGACACAACCGTGTTTTTGTTGATTTTTGTTTCAACAGCGAAAATATACCACTTTCTGCATTCAAAGCTTTGTTATTCCTAACTTATTACTACATTTCTCCCACGATGAAATTCGTTGCCTACATAGCCTTGCTCGTGTGCCTGGGCGTGACCCCGCTTTTGGCTCAGAGTGATCCCCTCCAAAAGGGTAAGACCGGCATTGAATCCATTGATACCCTTACGGTAAACGAGTGGGATGTCCCTACAACTCGCAACTCGCTCCCCTTGACCATGCTTTTCAGTATATTCCCTGGTGGTGGCCATTATTATACCGAACATTACATACGGGGTGGGTTTATTACCGCTTTTGAGGCTTTCCTGTTCTACGAAGTCTATTATAACAAGGCCTTCCAGAAAGACCGCGTTTTGAAACAGGCTCGGCCGTTCCAGGATTCTGTGGCCCTGTATACGCGAAAACTGGCTTTTGCGGAACGGGACAGTATACCGTCATACCAGAAGAAACGCAACGAGTTTGTGAACCGCGTCCGTGAAAAGAGCGACAAGAAAAAGGAGCAAGAAGACCTGCGCATTGCGGAGAATGCCTGGTTGCTAGGGCTCCACCTGTACGGCATGTTCGACGCCTTTGGAATCTGGTGGAACAACAACTACAGGAGTGTTGAACTCCGTAGCATGAAAACAGCGATCCTGTGGGCGTTGATTCCCGGTTTTGGACAGATGTACAACGGGGAATTCGGTAAGGCAGGGCTCTTGTATATGGGACTCATCGGTGCGTCTACCAGTATCTGGACGTCGCAAAAAATGGTCACTTATTACGTGAAGCGCAAGCATACGATGGAGGCGGAGAGCCCGGACTCCGATGACTACGATCGTGTAGCGGAGCGCACCACCTATTACCGCAAGAACAGGAACCAGTACATTTGGGGTATTGCATTAATTTATCTGTATTCTATTGGCGATGCGGCGGTAGATGCCCTTTTGAGCGACTTTGATAACCCTGTCCACCTGGCCTTGCTGCCGACCCTCACGGGTGGGGCCCAGGCGTTAATGACGCTGGACTTTTAACCTAAGGGGAGCGGGGGCATCTGGATGCCGTCGTGGACTTTTGTGAAAGATCCGCGGAAATGCCCCTCTGCATTGCGTTTTAATTCAAAACGGTTCACCATGGTGTAGCTGAACTTGCCCTCTACGAAATCGCTATCCGGAAGTCCGCAGGCAAAATGCTGCAGGGCGGCGATGACGCCCGCGTGTGTCACCCACAGGAATTCACCGTCGTCGGGGAGGGTGTCTAGGAATGCCCCGACACGATTGTCTACATCGTAGAAGTTCTCGCCATTGGGAAAACGGAACCCCCGCAGGTCCTGCATCCAGCCGGCCATTTCTGCCCTGGGAACTGCGGTGAGCTTTTGACCTTCCCAGGTGCCGAAATTGATTTCCTTGAGGGAGTCTACCTTTTCGATAGGCAGCCTTGTTGCCTTGGAAACTTCTTCGGCAAGGCGTAGGCATCGGAGCAGAGGGCTGCTGTATAGCTTGGTAGGCTTGGGGCCTGCCTTCAGAAAGTCAACGATGGCGCTTGATGATTCCTCGGGAAAGGTGGGAGACACGTCGAAGTCCAACTGTCCGTAGCAGACGTCGTTGGGGTTGTAGGGCTTGGTGTGTCGAAATGTCCAGAGAATCATGGGGCAAAAAAAATCCCAGGCGACCTGAACACATAAAGATTCGCAAGTCCGTTGCTGCTTTCGCCCTGGCGAATTGCCCGCAAATAATCATTGTTCAGGGCCTGGGGTAACGCAATTTAGTTTGTTTTTTCCCGAACGACAAGGGGTGGTTGGGCATTTCTCCGTGATATAATGCATAGATTTTTTTACATTCGCTGGCAAAAATGTCCCTCAAAAGTTATATTTATGATACACTCTGGCCGATTTTGGTTGCACGGAGGGGAATTATGTGGAAAAAAAGTATTTGTGGGTTGACGGCTTTGGTGGCAGGGCTACTGATTTGGTCCTGTGGTGATGGTTCTGTAGACTCGTTGAATGACAACGAGCTGATGATGATTAGCCGTTTTCCGAGCACAATCGACTATGACATGCTCGATCGCGTTGTCGAGGATTGCAAAAGGGACCAGGCTTGTTGGGATAAGGCCCTGAAAACTGGTGAAATCTACCAGGGCGACTACACCAAGGTGCTTAGGGATTCTTCCGGGAACATTGTGGTGGTGGAAGGGGATTCCGCTTATATCTGGAAAGACGGCAAGAAACTCCCGGTTTTTGATTTTTCTTCTAACAGTGTCGGTGATGAAGACGACGATGTGCCCAGCAGTAGCGGGTCTACTTCGGGCAGTTCCAGTAAGAGCAGCGGTTCCGGCTATGGGTATTCCGCAGATGCCTACACCGACGTTTATGGTGACAGTAGCGACTCTGGTTCCGGAAAAAGCTCGGTTGCTCGCGCAACGACGGGCAGCAGCGGCTCCCAGAGTACGGGAAACAGCAGTTCCATCGACATGTCTGTGTTGAACAGCAGTTCTAGCGAAAAGGTCGCCTCTGCTACATCGGCCTCTATCGACACGGGCATCAGCAGTGAAAAAATAGAGATTAGTGTCAATTCTGAGCCCGAGAGCAGTAGTTCCGAAGAAGTTGTTGAAATTAGCAGCAGCTCTATAGGCCAACATGGTGGCGGTGGCGGAAGCGACGTGGATTATCCTTGCCTGGGATATGTCGTTCCTGGAACGTGCCAGGTTGCCAGTATTGTCGGTTATGTGAAAGAACCTGTTACTTATACCTTTACGCCCAGTAAGGACAATACGTGTACTGCCTATGATAAGGTGGAATGGTTTGTTACGGAAACAGAAGGGGCATCTCCGTACTATTGGAAAGATCCTTCTACAACGAAAAAGGATTCGTATTCTTTTGAGGTGACATTCACCACGCTTGGGGTAAAGCATATCCGCTTCTCTATGGGAGGTGGAAACGTAGACTGCCCTCAGACGGTAGAAATCAAACGCCGGTGTGAAAAAAACAGCTACAGCTGTACAAGGTCGGCACCAAATCCGAGAAAAAATATATGGAGCCCGAATGGAGTCACTCCAGTTTCCTATACTTGGACCCTCAATAAGTTAGATGGTAGCTGCCTGGATGTGAAAACTAGAACTTGGGGTGGGGCTGTCTCTGGTACAGGAGAGACTGTAACAAAGAGCTTCTCGACAGAGATAAATGCTCCTGTTTACGTGGATGTTGAAGATGAGCTTGGCAACGTTGACCATGTTGTTTGCGACGGCAATGCTGAAGCTGTGAGCGAGCCTGAAGTTGCACCGACCTGTGATGTCGCAGATTTGACTTGGCCGGTGGATTATCCGCTTGCCGTTACTCCGACGGTTACCGGGTGCGACTATTCTGTTTTCAATACTGACAAGTGCACCTATTCTTTGGCGAAAACTGGTGGAAGCGAACTTGTAGGAGGAACAAAATACGTCAGTGGCGCTCTAAAATCTATTGATGGCGAATCTACCGCAGGAACTGTAGAGTATGCATTGACTATGACAAACTATAGGGGCTCGAACGAATGCTCGTTTGAAGTTAATTACGTGGTGCCGGAAGTTGTAACATTTAACCATGGTACAAGTAAATCATTTGAATCAGGGGCCATTTATGCGATTACGTATAGCAAAACTGGTTCAGCTTTGGTTTGTCCGGCGAATCATCCGGCGTTTGAATGCAATGGAATACTTTATTCGGCAAGTCCGAATACTCATACCGCGGTAAATAATCCGTCTAGTGATTGTAAAATCCTAAAGGTTGTCGGCAATGGAACTCTAAGTTGTCAATTTACGTGGTAATTTGAATCCAAAGAATAATCTGTGCGTTTACCCCGGACTTTGCTTCCGGGGCTTTTTTTATAATAAAGTGCAAAAAAGTGGTGTTTTTATCACCAAAATGTATCCAAATTGAAACATTCCGTTTTGAAATGGGCGCAATATAAATTATATTTAACATTGTGTGTTCCGCATTGTCGAGGGGACCTTGCGGATTTGGGCTTGGCCCAGGGGACTGTGTATGTGGTTTCTTAATAAAAGTTTACTTGGACTGGCTCTGGTAGTCGGGGCTGTCTGTACGTCGTTCGCTGGCGAACCGACGTATGAGAATGACGTGTACCCGCTGACGTTTGGAGCGGGAATCGACAATGATGCCCAGCTGGAAATGTGGAACCGCTTGATGAAGTATAAGCTGTTTGCCACAAGTTCTGACGGAAGTAATGGCCTTATTTTTGCCGGTGGGAACATTCATATCACGGATAGTGTTGGCTACGTCGGTAGTGCATTTGGTGGTTTTAAGATGGGTGGAAACACCAATCACTCTATTGGCGGTCCTCTCATGTTTGGTGGTGGTTTTTCTAATGAGTCGGGAACGGACTCTATTTTGACGGGCCCGAGCCGTTTTGGAAAGTCCTTTGATGAGCGGGGACAGAACCCTCAGAACAACTATTTTGCCGGTGATTTTTGTTTGGATGGCGGCTATAATGCAGCTGCGTCGACCGGTATAACCAATGGAGGCGGAACAATCTTGGATGCCTCTGCTTGTGGATCGACAGACGATGTTTATGGAATTGACGATGATTTGATTATGCCTACTCTGAGTGTTACGCCAAGTTGGCAGCCTGCACCTGACTACTTATACAAGAATCAGATGGGGAATCGTTGTTATACCCCAAACCAGAATGGCTGCCAAAGAGTCGAAATACCCGATTCACTGTATGTAAGGGAAGGAAATACAAAAAAATGGGTGAAAGGCACTGTCCGTGTTAAGTATATCCATGTTCCGCCCAACGCAGATGGTGATTCCAGTGCGTATAATCTTTACCTTACGGGTATAAACATTGATGCTGCGGATCAGGTTCGTGTGATTATGCCTCCTACTGGCCGTTTGACCAAGATTTATCTTCGGGATGGAATCTCTGGTTTGGGCGCTGGTGCTTTAGGCGGAATCTCTGTTGTTTACGCTAAGGGTGGCAACTGGAATGGTACTGAGTGGGATGACCCGGAAACCTTCGCTCCGCTAGAAAATTCGGAGTATGCGGGTAACTTGCTTATCTATACGATCAACTCTATTTCGTTCTCTGCAGCTTGGAAGAGAGTGCAGGGCACATTTATCTCTGGCGGTCATATCGAATTTAAACAGCATACAACATTTGCTGGTCAATTGCTGGCTAGTGATTATGTCTCTATTGATGCGGACTTTAATGCCGAAGACTTCAAGTACGTTCCCTTCAATCCGCCTCAGATTGGACTTTCTTTGGCAGCAAATCAGGTCTTGAGGGAAGCTGATGTTAGAGTGGCTGGTTATAAGGGTGTTAAGCTTGATATAGCACTCACCAAAACTCCTACGACTGACGTGAAATTCCAATATTGCTTTGATTTTAGCGGAGGTACCTCGAATGACGCTGATATCAGTGACGTTTGTACTTCTAGTAGTGATGGTGAAAGGTGCTTTGGCGGCTTTATTTCACTTCCCATTTGTGGTAGCGGGGCGACTCCTGGTTCTGGTCTTATTCGCCAGGGATCAACTGTGTTGGAAACGCCCATTTCGGTTTGGGTGAAGGATGATACAGAAATAGAGAGCCGTGAGTTCTTTACGGTTAAGGTGTTTAACTTGACTGGCGGCGTCTTTAGCAACGACGCTCGAGAATGGCCCCTTAGGTTCCAGATTATCGATGATGATAAATCGACTCCCTGTAATGTTGAAGGCGAGGATAATAGCATAACTATTCGAGAAGATGCTACTGTTATTCTAAATGGGGCGTTCCCTGCGCATTGCGAAGATGGCCTTGGCCTGGCACACAATGTGATTATCACGAGCCTTCCGGCAAGTGGTTCCTTGACCTATCAGGGTTCAGCCGTTACACTTAATCAGGCTATTCCCAGCAGTAACTTGAGCAGCTTGAGGTTCACTCCGGGATTGAATGAAAATGGTTCTCCTTATTCGCTCATCGGGTTCAGAATTTATGATCCCGTGGATAAGGACACTTCTGATGCCAAGACATTGACCATTAATGTGACTCCTGTGAATGATGTTCCTGTTCCTGACGCGTCCGATTGTAATAATGCGTCTGTGGATGAAAGATCGTCAGTCAATACGCCTGTGTGTACGGTGTCTGCTTCTGATGTGGACGCCGTGACTCGAAAGACAGGGGAGTTCTGGACCTTGAGATACAGCATTGTGGAAGGAAACGTTGGAGATGTGTTCAAGATTGATGCCGTTTCCGGTGCGATTACGGTCAACAAGAACACCATAGATTACGAAATTCTGATGAACCCCGTGTATCCGCTTAAGATAAAGGTTTCCGATGATCCGAATGGTTCGGCAGGGTCGGCAAGTGCCTATGTCATTGTATATGTCACTATCAAGGATGTTCCGGAGAAACCGCAGGCGGTTGGGTTCGATACAACGCTTGTTGAAAATGGCGGAATCGGAGAATACGTGGGATGGATCAATGCGGTTGATCCGGAAACGGGTAGAAACTTCTTGAATTACTCAATAGTCGGTGGTGACCCGGATGGAGTCTTTGAAATACGGAAGACCGTTGTCAACGGGGATTCCGTCGCATTGGTTTATACAAAGAAAAACATAAATCGTGAAGTTCTTTCCACTCAAGATTACAAGTACACGTTGCAAGTGAAAGTGGCCGACAAAACGGGGCTGGACACTACCGTTACGGCTACCATAACGGTTTTGGATGATCCGGAACCCCCCATTGTTTACAATGATACTTGCAGTATTGTAGAGAATACAAAGACGTTGAAAAAGTATAGCGATGCAAGCAAGAAGTGCCAGATTGTGGCTAGCGATCCGGAAGGTGTCAAGACCTTGTACTACAAGATCGTAAGCGGCAATACGAATCCTGCGACGTTTGCCTTGGTCAGCAGCACTTCGGGTGAGCTCAAGGCTAGCCTTGCCCCGAACTACGAAAAGGGATCGACGTACCTTCTTGCAGTGGATGTTTCCGATGCCAAGACGGGAACTATCAAGACATCTCGCGCTTACGCTCTTATCTATGTAATCGACGACAACGATGAGCCTTCGGCGCTTGTGCGTAATGGTACAATTAAGGAAAACGCTGATCCTGGTGATATCGTGAATTGCGGTACCAATGATCAGGGCGCCCAGTACTTCTGCGTTGACGAGGCTTACGATGAAGACGTGGGTTCTGTACTGACCTATAAAATTGTTAAAGGAGATGATGACGGGGTCTTTGAAATTGTGAATGGCGATTTCCGTGTGGTAAAGCCGAATATCGATTTTGAAACCCATCCTGTGTATAACCTTACGGTCCGTATTTGTGACGACGGAAAACCGGGCACAACACCCAAGTGTATTGAAAAGCCGTCTGTGATTACAGTTATTGATGGTAATGAACGCCCCTCTGTTAAGGGTGTTCCCGACACGACTATTGACGAACATTCGCCTAAGGGTACAGTGGTTGGGGTTGTTACGGGTACTGATCCTGAAGACCCGAACAATACGCACGGAACCCTGACGTACCATTTTGCAGGTGGTAACGATGGCCAGGTCTTTGCTCTTGATCCTGTAACTGGGGTGATTACGGTTGATAAGGATATCGATTTTGAAACCCTTCTTGAAACCCGTGCTGACACGGTGTTCAAGATTAAGGTTTTTGTCGAAGACACTGCAGGCCTTAGAAGCTCCGAAGAAGTCTTTGTCAAGATCGCTATCAGGGATATCAACGAAGGCCCCAAGGTTGACGACGCCACTATGACGGTGGCCGAGAACCAGCCCAAGGGCACCACGGTTGGTACGCTTGAACTTTATGACCCGGACAAGAAAACAGTGAATCGCCAGAACACCTACCAGGCTATTGGTGGCGATACGGATCTGTTTACCATTGATGCAAAGACTGGCGTCATCAAGACCAATGCCGTGTTCGATTACGAAGCCAAGACTTCTTACACTCTGAAGGTACGGGTCTATGACCAAGACGGCAACGAAGATACGGCTACGGTCACCATCAACATTGCCGACGTAAAGGAAACCTCCAACATTCAGGTGACCTATGCCGAAACGGGAAGCGGCGCGGCGAACTGGACAAATCCTGTGGGAACCCTCTATACCAACGAGAATTCCATGCTGCTCCAGTGGACGGCCGACGGCAAGAGAATGCCCGATACCCTGCTCACGAACCTCCACGAAGGCTATAATGTGGTCACCCTGACCTATACGGACCCCACCAAGAATGCGGGCGTTACCGAAACAGTGGGTATCTTTGTCAGCACCCGTACTCCCGAGGTGACGGTGTCGACTTCTGCCGAACATACCGGTAGTTCAAACATTTACACACTGGTGGAAAAGCCTGCAGAAGGCGATACCTCTGTGTATGTGAACAAGAAGAACAACGACATCGTGATTACCATCAAGGAACCGGTCATTGACAAGAATTATTCTGATTCGTCCTGTAATTATGAAACTCATACCTTCACGGTGAATACTGAGTTGGATCCGGTGAACATACCTTCTACCACCTACGATGTAGTGAACAAGGTTGTGGCTGCTGGCCCCGTACTTAACGACAATCCCGCTTCCGAGGTGACCTATTCTCAGTACAACAAGGACCAGGTCAAGGTTTCTTACACCGAGAAGGTTGCTGGCGTGAATGTGACTGTCTCTTATGTGACCGACAAGGACGGCAACGTGGAGAAGATTCCTGTGATGGGCCCCAATGGAAAGATTGATTCCATTGAGGTTATCACGGTGTCTTACCAGGTGAACGTTGGCGGCAAGGTGGTGAATGTGTCCTATGTGGCTGACGCCATTACGGGTCAGGCTTTGAAGACCACTACGGTGAACAATTCTGCTTCCAATAATGCGGCCAACAATGGTTCTAACGGTGGCAACGGCTCTGGCACTGTTACGGCAAACTCCGCGCCTGTGTACATGTATTCCTTGACCGAGGGCGAAGTCCTGTATTCTGTAACCTACGACTTTACCACAAAGGCAAAGGGCATGGGGGAGACCACGGTGCAGGTGAGCTATACGGTCAACCAGAAGGGAGTCGTGACTAAGGATAAAGACGGTAACGTCGGTTATGCTGTGAGCTACACCTATGTAAACGAGATGGGTAACTCTTCTACACAGTCCGTGTATATCGTAGTTGACCTGGTTCCGCCCAAGGTTATCATCAAGAGCCCCGAGAACGAATCCGTGCTGCATTCCAACATGGTTGAAGTGGAATGGTATGTAGATCTGGGTGACGGTCGTGGCCCCATCCGTCAGGATAGCTTGAAGTTCGAAGGCTTGCAGCCCGGTGAAGTGAACGAGATTGTCCGCTTCTACCGTGACAAGGCCGGTAACGAAGCTTCTGATGTGGTGTATGTCATGGCTAAGAGTACAAAGGATGTGGACATCTCTGTAGAAAAGCCTGTAACGATCATTACCAAGGAAGCCGTAGACAAGTACTACGCCAGCAAGGAACCCGAGAAGGGACAGTCCTTCGCAGTCTCCATTTATAACCCCCAGACCGGTACCGAAATGGAGACGATGGTGGGCGGAAAATTCAAGAATAAGGAAGCCGCACACGACTCTGTTTATCCTAACTTGCCGGGACATCTGGGACCGACTCTTGGAATCCATACCAAGGTACCTGTAATCAATTCTGTTGACGGCCTTGCCACGCTGGACGACTTGGTGGGCGATGACGGATTGATCTTGCTGGATGCGGTGGATGCCGTGGGTAGCAAGAAGGTCTCTGTGGACGAATACGTAGAGAACTACTGTCTCGATGAATTCAAGGCCGATCTGGGTTCTGACATTAGCAAGGCCAATATCTACGACACCAAGATGCGTGCGAAGATTTGGGTCTACACATCTCTAGGCCAGTTTGTGGATTACTTCAGCTTCACTCAGGAACTGAACGACCCGAGCTACGCGAGCGATGCCGGTGTGCTGACCATGTACTTTGAAATGAAACCTGACAGGAACGGTGATGTGCACACGGCCAACGGGCGGTTGTACGCAACGGGTGCCTATGTCTACAAGACCGAGATTGTCATGGACTCCAGGTTACTTTGCGACCTGCCGCCCTTCGATGACGCAACCAACAACAACAAGAAGTCGCTGAGGAAGAAGGTCAAGGAAGACCTGCTGAAGTCCTTCGGTTACAAGCGCCCCAAGTCTAAGTAGGGGTTGGATCCTATAAAGTAAAAAAGCCCGGCTAAGCCCGGCTTTTTTGCATTTGTTGTTTATTGCTTGCTTTCTTCGTATTTCACGCCGACGGCGATAAACTTTATATCGCCTGTTTTGGGCGTGAGCGTTACAAGCTTGGAATCGAAACCTTTGCCGTCCAGGTATTCTGCGATGGCGTTGATCTTGCCTTCGGGGCCGATTACCTCTAGCGTAAAGTTATGCTTGCGCATAAGCGTGATGACGTCGTTTAGGGCGGTGTAACTGGAGGCGATGAGCTTGTCGGAATTCTTGAAGAACTTTACCTCTTTGGCGATGGAACTTAGATTCTGTTTGGTGTTCCTGGCGCAACCGCTTTCGTCTACGTGAACTTTGGGAAGTGTGGTGGGGCACTTGTCCAGATGGTCGGGCACTCCGTCAAAATCGGAGTCCATTATGCATCCAGCCGAATCCACTACGGCTCCGACAGGTGTTTTGGGACACTGGTCAATGGCGTCGGGGACGCCGTCCTTGTCGGTGTCCAGGGGGCATCCGTTCTTGTCTACAGGATAATCCTTGGGGGTGTCTGCGCATATGTCGTGCAGGTCAGAAACACCGTCGCCGTCGGTGTCTATGGGGCACCCGTCTTTGTTGACGGTTTCGCCAAGTTCTGTATCGGGGCAGGTGTCTACCTCGTCGGGAATTCCGTCGCGGTCGTTGTCCAGGGGGCAGCCGAACTGGTTGACCTTCCAGCCTTCGGGGGTTCCCGGGCAGGCGTCATTTTCGTTTAGCACGCCATCGTGGTCTTCGTCCAGGGGGCATCCCTTGGCGTCTACAGGGTCGTCTTTGCGGGTTCCTGGGCATTGGTCTGCGTTGTCGTCGACGTTGTCACCGTCGGTATCCAACTTACATCCGTCGGCATCGACGGCCATTCCTTCAGGTGTGTCTCCGCACTTGTCCTTGAAATCGGGCACTCCGTCTTTATCCTGGTCAAGGGGGCAACCGAAAAAGTCCACTTTTACACCCAACGGGGTTCCCGGACAGTCGTCCACGATGTTCAATACACCGTCCTGGTCTTCGTCCACGGGGCATCCGCGGCTGTTCACCACCATCTCGCGGGAAGAGCCCGGGCACATGTCAAGACGGTCGGGTACGCCGTCGCGGTCGGCATCTTTCCAGCTGAAGTCAATGGCCTTGCTTATGCCCACGGTCATAGAAATTTTGGGTGTTCCCGATACGGTGTAATGGATATCCTTGCCCTTGTTTTCACGAGTGACTTGGTGGCCGTTGCGCAGTTCTGTTCCCCTGAAATAATCAAGCCCTAGGTCCACACCCAGAAGCAGGTTGAATTCTTGGGGCAGGTGCAGCTTAACCGCCGGAGAAAAGCGGAAACCGTCTTTTTCCAAGTGGTTCCTGAATCTGCTTGGGCTAATCTTTGTTTCGCCGGAAACTTCCAGGACGACGGATATTAGTTTGTACGGAAAGAGGTTGAACCCGGTTCCCCACATCACATATTCCGTGCCGAAGTGGCCGATATAGGTGTTCCATTGTACGATCTCGAAAAGTTCAAGAGTTAGGAAAAAGGTTGTTGCAACAGACCAGCTACCGTAAGTATAGGCGTGGGTCGTCGTTTCTTCGTCCTTGATGTTCCAGATTCGTCTAGGGCGGAATCCTGCGCCTTTGGTGCCTGTCGGAGCAAAAACTTCAAGGGATATGGCAGGCCTTAGTGGAAAGTCTGTGGGGAGCGATGCCTTGCCGTAAATCTGCATATCGCCGAAACCGGTGGTCTGGTAGTCGGTGTCCTCTATGCGGCCGTCGTAGTAGAATGGCTGGTATATGCCGAACTCAAAGTAATCCAGTGGGGCGTAAGAGGCCTGCAGCGCTCCGCCGGCGGAGGGAATATTGCTGGGAACCTCGTGTTCCTTTCCGGTCCCGGCATTCTCAAAGCCGTCGATGGCCATGGGGGATCCGTCGCTTAGGGTCTCGTAATTGCCAGAAAAGAAGAAGAATCCCTGACTTAGGGTGGAGGACGAAGGTACCCTAAAGCCATCACCATTACGGACGGCTCCGGTATGCGAGGTCGCGTAAGTCGTTGCTAGACAAAGAGTTACGAACAGTTTTCTGACGTCCATTGCAAAAAATTTAATTTTTTTTCGTAAAGGTATTGACTTTTTAAAGTTTATGTATACATTTCCACTCGTGGAACGAAACCGACAGACTAATTCAGACCTGCCCGTATGGCACAGAAAGGCCCAAAAGGCCTATCGAGTCAACAGGATTGTCATTGTGCTCCAGATTGTGGCTTCGATTGTGATGTGCGGGGTGATCTTGGTTGGTGTCGGCCGTGTCCTATAATGAGGAGAATTCTATGTTGAACTTTGCGTACCACTGTGGCCGTAGACCTAAGGGTGATTCTTTTGATAATTCCATGCCGTTTCCTAACGAGGAAATCGAGGAAGAAATCGAGGAGGAGGAAGAAGAACTGGACGAAGAAGTAGATTTTGACCAACCTTCTTTTAAACGCGACCAGATTTGGTCTGACTACGCGGAAGATTTGGATTACGACCAGTGATATGCCTTTCTAGGCATATCGCCATTCTGGGAACTCTACTTTCTGCAATTGTCCTTGCCGCCTGCGCTCCCATGCAGGCTCCAGTTGTGAATGATGTTCCTTCGGGAGGCCCTCAGGGCCGGCCCGATTCTCTTGCGTATTCTGGAGAGGGTGGCGAATCCTTTGCCCAGGTGGCCCTTAGGGAAAAGGTTCATGATTCTTTGGCGGTTCGCCCATCTTGGACTTATTACCAATATGCATTGGAAGCGATGGATAACCAGGAATGGCTATTGGCTAGGCATTACCTGGACGAATCCCTGCGCCAGCTGATCGCCGAAAAGCATGATACGCTGTACCATAACGTTCCCGATTCCCTTGATCAGAAATATCGTTCGCAGATGCCGCTGCGAATCGTGGACGCTTTAGACGAGGTTTACCCGAATATCGCGGAGATAGGCGTGGATGCCGAGGTCTTTGAGCAGAACGAGGTCTCTATTGAAGGTGTTGACGCTTTGGACGAAAGTGCCGCCGACAGCGCCACTCTGCAGGTTATCGAGAATTTCTTGGATACCGTAGATGTGGCTCAGTTTACGTTGCCTGTGGTGTTTAACGAGCGCGTGATGCAAGAGATATTCTACATGTCCGGCGGGGCACGGTCGTTTACCGAAGGTTCGCTTAACCGCAAGACGGCCTATGATTCGTTAGTTTATTCAAAATTAGATGAGATGAACATGCCCAGGGACCTGATTTACCTGGCCCTGGTGGAATCGGGTTTCAAGCTGAAGGCCTACAGCCGCGCCAAGGCTAGCGGCATGTGGCAGTTTATTCCGGAGACGGGCAAGCGTTACGGCCTTGCGGTGGACTACTGGGTGGACATGCGCCGCAATCCCGAGATGGCCACGACTGCGGCGCTTAAGTATTTGTCTCGGCTGTACAACGAGTTTAATGATTGGCTTTTGGCCATGGCCGCCTACAACTGCGGCGAAGGTCGCGTTCGTCGCTTGGTCAAAGAAAAGATGGCGGATTCTACCTGGGATACCACGCAGGTGGTGACGTATTGGGATTTGGAACTTCCCAAGGAAACTATGCGCTACGTGCCGAGAATCCTTGCCGCCATGGTCATAGGCCATTATCCCGAACATTATGACATGAAGATCAATCGCCAGTACATGCCTGATTTTGATACGGTGACGGTGTTTGATTCTTTCCCGCTAGAAGAAGTGGCCAAGGTTTTGAAAGTACCCGAAGACACGTTGCGCAGCCTGAATATGGAACTGGTAAAGTGGTGCACTCCGCCCAATAGGGATTCTTATCTGCTGCGCTTGCCGGTGGGAACCCGCAGTGCCTTTGTAGACGGCTATGACAAGATGGAGAAGAACAACTTTTCCAGCTGGCACCACCACAAGGTCAAGCGTGGTGAAAGCCTGGGCGTAATCTCCCGCCAGTACGGCATTTCGGTGAAGGAACTGCAGCAGGCCAATGACATGAAGGGAACCCGTATTCGTGCTGGCCAGACTTTGCTGATTCCTATCAAGGTCACTCCCAAGAAGTCTTCTGGCAAGAAGCCTGCCAAGGTCAAGACCTATGTGGCCAAGCTGGGCGACAACGTGGCCTCCGTGGCCCGCCTCTTTGGCGTGTCGCAAGAAAGCCTGCGCATATGGAATTCCATGAAGGAAGACCACGTGGTAAAGCCTGGTGACACATTGTTCGTGTCCAAGCCGGAACTGAAACCCGTGGTGCCCCAAGCTGCAACAGCTCCTAAGCTTGCTACGGGTGAACGCTACGTGGTGGCAGAAGGCGATACCTATGCCGCTATTGCCAAGAAGTTCGGAATTCCTGTGGTGATGCTCTTGGAGGCCAACAGAGGATTCCAGAATCGGCTTTCTGTAGGGGATTCTATTGTGATTCCCGAATTTACCCAGTCCGTGCAGAAGGCTTCTGCAAAGCCGGCGACTAAGGCGGATAAGCCTGCCGAAAAGCCGGTGGCCAAGGCTGACAAGCCCAAGCAGGAAAAGTCGGCTGCCAAGTCGGAAAAATCCGCTGGCGAGAAGGTGCATGTGGTCAAGAAGGGGGAGGGTCTTTGGGACATTTCCCGCCAGTATGGCGTGACCATCGAGGACATTGTCCGCTGGAACGACCTCAAGGACACCAAAATCCGGATTGGCGACAAGCTCATTATCCGAAAATAATGCAAAAAATCGCTTTTTTTTGAAAATTTTGTGAAAATTGCCGAAAAAAAGTGTAATTTTAGAGGCATAAAACGAAAACTATCACGGGAGCCCCGAAAATGAACAAAAAAGTACTTGGTTTGTGCGCAATCGGCCTGCTGGCTGCTGGTCTTACCGCTTGTAACGACACTATGGATCCGAACGATCCCCAGTCCGTCCGTAAATACCTGACGAAGCAGAAAATCGCCTTTACGCCTAACCAGTTCGTCTCTTACGCCGTGAACAGCGATACGGCCAAGATGACCTTGTTCCTTCAGGCTTCTATGGAAATTGACGCTGCTGCCGACAACGGCAACAACGCTGTGGCTATTGCCGCCAACAAGGGCAACGTGATGGTGTTGAACTACTTGTTCGACCACGGTGCCAAGGCCAACGTGCGCAACGGTAACGGCGAGCAGGTGATTGACAATGCCGTGATGATGGGCAACAAGGATGTGGTGAACGTTCTTCTGGCCCAGCTCAAGAAAGAAGGCGTGGATGTTCAGAACTTGGGTACAGCTGTGACCATCGCTGCCAAGACCGGCAAGGTGGACATGCTGGAACTGCTGGCCGACGCCGGTGCTCCGCTCGAAGTCAAGAGCCCCGATGGATACTACCCGATTCACCTGACGGTGAAGGGCGGTCACTACGACGCCATGATGTTCCTCATCAAGAAGGGCGTAGACGTGAACGTGAAGTGCGGCCAGGGCTACTCCGTGATGGACTGGGCCAAGAACGAAGGCTACCCCCGCCTGATCAAGGAACTGAAGAAGGCCGGTGCCAAGAATACCGCCGCCTACACCAAGGAATTCGGCAAGTAATTCTCGTTGAAGTTTAAAAGAAAAAGTCCCGCAGAAATGCGGGATTTTTTGTATCCGCTCGAACCTTCAGCGATTCGTCAATACGAGTCGTCTGCAGATCACCTATATCCGCTCAGTGGCGGGCATGACAGGGAAGTGCTAGAGGGTTTCTCCATTAATACACTCGCCGGGCACCTCGCATTGGCTTTCTCCCAGCACACAACACCGCTGCGTAAAAGCAACTACTTCCATCTCGGGCTTGGTGTATTCTTTCTTTTTGGTTTCCTGATTCATGATTGCTCCTATTTAATTATAACTCTCTTGCCGTTGTGGTAGTAGGTTCCCTTGGTGGTGGGCTTGCCATTCAGCTTGCGGCCCTGCAGGTCGTACCAGCGGTCCATGCGGATTTCGCCAGTGACGGTGTTCAGGGTGCCGCCTCCGATGGACTTGCCCTCGCTGTTCACGATGACCACCTCCATTGTTTCGGGTAGGTCAAAGGCTGCGCCGGCGGCGGATTTGGGCGAGGAATTGTTCTGGTTGTAAACTAGGTAGGCGCGCATGGGCACGGTCCAGGCTCCAGAGCCGACCTTTACGAACTCACCAATCTTAATGCCGTCATTATTTTGTCCGGCAAAGCCGTAAGCGCGACCGATTAGCTGCAAGGAGTCTGCGTACTCGATATAGCTGTAAGTTCCGCGGAACGCCCAGTTCCCGAAGGTGATGCTCTTTGTGCCCGTGGTGGTGTTCAGGGTAAGCGGACTCTGGTTATTGAAGGAGATTGTAGATTCGGAGGCTTCCAGCAGGTACGGGGTATTGGCCGCCAGGTCGACATTGTTGCCAATCGGAGTGACGACAGCTTCCTTCCACTTGCCATCGACCTTATTAAAGCCGGAAAGCTGGTAGAAGGTGGCGCCGCCTACTTCGCCAGCTTTGATAGAGAAGGGCAACATGATGGTAGAGTAGACCGGAGTGTCGTTCGAACGCACATTGAATGTGCGATTGAAGGTAACCGAATTCACCTGAATGTCGTGATCAATAATGGCCTCTTCTTTTTCGCGGAAGTCTCCGTCGATGACAGCGGTGGTGCTGGTTCCGTTGGCGGTAATGGTTATGGCTCCATACTGCGATACGTGGATAACCTGGAATGTGGTGGAGATTGTCCCTACATAGGTTGTTCCTTCTCCTTGAACGGTTAGTATGTGTTCTCCCAATTCGCTTAATGTTTCACCGACGGGATTTCCGTCCTTGGTTATGGAGAAGGTGTAGTCGACTCCGTTGGTAAGAGTCTGTCCTCCAATTGTTACCACGGGAACAACGTCGGCAGTAGATGTGCCTTGATTGTAGGTGCTGCTGATTCCGCTTATGGTTGCGTTGGTGGGGATATAATAGACTTCGCCGTCAGCTGCGGTAACAATTGTGTCGAGGTCGTTTGTAGAGACGGATTTGGAAACTTTTGTGCTTTGAACTGTTCCTAGTGCTTGAGTGTAATAGCAGTTGGTAGTGATTAAATTGCTTCCGCCAGTTCTAGCAAGAGTGGCGAAGTCGTTCCAATCAGCAGTAGCTAAATTGACCTGTGCTGGTTTGAATAGGCAATTTGTGAGGGTAAGTGTGGCCGGACCCGCGTCATTCCTTGATTCTACCCACCCGACCAGGCCTCCGATACCGTGGACAAGCTGCCCCAGGAGTTTTCCGTTGAAATAGGAATTGCTTATGGTTGTTGCTCCGTTTTTGATGATGCCGACTAGCCCCCCATGGCTTCGGTCTCCATAAGCATCTGTGTCTATGGTGACACTGGAGTGGCAACTATCAATAAGTGAGTTCCCGACAACACGCCCAGCGATTCCTCCGGCGAATTTATAGTTCGTCTGGGCACCGATGTAAATGCTTCCTGCCGTGTGAAGGTTCTTGATGGTGCCGCTATTCACAAATCGGAAAGGTGCCGTAAAAGGTTGCTTTATGCGGAGGTCTGAATCTCCATAGGAGACCGTTATGGTATTGCCTGCACCATCGAAAGTTCCTGCAAAGAACCAAGTAGTTGAATCACTGCCCACCCAGGTGGAAACAGAAATGTTGTTTGTCAGTTTGAAGAATTTTCCTGAGAAAGTTTCCCCCTGGTCCACCATTTGAACCAGATGGTCCCAGTCGCTTGCGGACATAATCAGGTACGGGTCGTTAGCGTTGCCTGTGCTGGCAACAGTACTCACTTCGGTAATGGGTTTATCAATGTCAAAACCGATGGTAAGTGTGCTTCCGGAAACTTCGCACCCGTTGCTGCCGGAGCATTGGAATCCGGATATAAAGGTGTCGCCGTCATAAGCGAGGGAGATTGTACCGTTGGGCTTGTAGTAGGTGACACCGTCATACTTTAAGCCCCAGGAGTAAACCTTGAGTCCGTTGGAGTATGAGACTTCTGGTTCACCGGGAACAAGGGATATGTTTTCTTGTAGGGAAATGGAGCGTGGCTTTGCGGCCCCTGCGATGTCTAGGCCTGTACTTTCATTTTCCCTGCCGGCACCGCCGCCCACAAGGGAACTGGGATAGATGTTTCCGTCGAAGGGATAGGTGTCTTCGATTTTTCCGACAATCCACCCCACATAGCTGCCGCCTTCTACCCTGGTACCGAGGTATAGGTTGTTCTTGGTGGTGCTGCTAAGGGCGTGGCCAACAATGCCTCCGAAAATACTACAAGATTGACCCTCGTTGCAGATGACTTGAGCTTCGCTGATGTTTCCTTCTACGGTTCCGAGATGGTTGCGCCCGGCGATGCCACCGTGGTTTGCGGTAGAAGATTCGTCTGAACCAATGATAACGGAACTTTTTACATGGGTGTTTTTGATTGTCGCTTTGTAGTTGTAGCCGACTACGCCACCTACGGTCGTTCCCTTAAAGACGCAGTCATCAACAGTCAGGTCCTTTACGGAACCGTCTTCAATAAAGCCGAAAATGCCGACTCCGTTTGTTCCACCGGATATGTCGTTCCTGTAAGACACCCGGATACCTTTGATGGTGTGTCCTTTTCCATCGAAGAACCCCCTGAAGGATCTGTTGGTCGCACCATCGGAATAGAAGAGACCCACCGGGGTGTAGTTGTTCCCGGCTTTATCCTTTGTGACGTTGGTGTAGTCTAGGTTGCTTGTGAGGCGAAAGTGCTTTCCATAATACAAATTCTCGCCCCCGGCGTTGACATCGGCCGCCAGTTGGTCCATGTCGGCGGTAGTTGCTATCAGGTAGGGGTTGTCGGACGAGCCGTCTCCGCCAGAGAATGCGCTTTCGGCAAATGCTCCGGTGGCAAGGAAAAGCGCGAATAGGAGGGAAAGGTATACGGGATGCTTGTGCTCAATCATATTGACCATCCTTTCGGGGTGCAGAACCCCCG
This sequence comes from Fibrobacter sp., assembly GCA_017475045.1. Taxonomy (GTDB): domain Bacteria; phylum Fibrobacterota; class Fibrobacteria; order Fibrobacterales; family Fibrobacteraceae; genus Fibrobacter. Next base: position 28,339 of record JAFVGH010000074.1, read on the forward strand.
ATAACTTAACACAAAAAAGATAGAAAAAGTGGAGAAACGGCTAGATGGCGGGTCAAGCCCGCCATGACGATTTAGGGGGGGGGCGCCTCGCGCCTCGTTACAGCAGTTCTTCTAGGGTCTGGTACAGGGCTTCGGCTTCGATGGGCTTGCTCAGGTGGGTGTTGAGGCCTGCCTGCAGGCTGTTCTGCACGTCTTCGTCGAAGGCGTTTGCGGTGAGGGCGATGATGGGGATGCTTCTCGCATCGAGGCGGTCCATGGCCCTTATGGTAGCGGTGGCCTGCAAACCGTCCATTTCGGGCATGCGTATATCCATAAGGATGGCGTCGTAGTAGCCGGGATTGTGATCCCTGAACATGTTTACAGCGATACGGCCGTTTTCGGCCCGTTCCACCTTCATCTTACGCATAGAAAGAACCATGGTCGTGATTTCGGCGTTTACGGAGACGTCTTCGGCGAGCAGGATTCTGCGGCCTTCAAGATTTGCCTTAGGTTTCTTTACGGCGTTGTCTTTGGGAGTGTCTAGTTCGCCCTGCTCTGATTCTTCGCGGGCAGATTTCTGAAGCATAACGGTAATGGTGAACTTTGAACCGAGTCCCTTTTCGCTTTCTACATCGATGTGACCGTCCATAAGCTCCACGATGCTCTTGGTGATGGGGAGCCCTAGTCCCGTGCTCCCATACTTACTGCTGAAGGATTCGTCTTCTTGGGCAAAGGTTTCGAATATGTGTGGCAAAAAGTCGGAGCCGATTCCGATGCCTGTGTCTTCTATGACGAAGCGGAGGGCGCTTTTCTTGGTGCCAACGGATTCGTTATCCACGACCATTTTGACGCAGCCTCCTTCGGGGGTAAACTTGACAGAATTCCCGAGGATGTTTATCAAGATTTGGCGTAGTTTTGTTTCGTCTCCGATGTAATAGCCCGAAGTTCCTTTTTTCACTTCGTAATGATAAAGGATATCCTTGCCGCTACATTGTCCCTGGATGATGTTGTCTACCTGCTCCAGGATCTTTTTCAGTGAGAATTCTTCGTTCTTGAGGGTCATGCTGCCGGAATCGATACGGCTGATATCTAGGATGTCGTTGATGATGCCTAGCAGATGTTGTGCCGATGCCCCGATTTTTTCAAGATGAGTCCTTGTAGATTGCGGAATGCTCGTGTCGTTCAGGGCGATGCTGTTGAGCCCGATGATAGCATTCATGGGGGTGCGGATTTCGTGGCTCATCTTGGAGAGGAATATGGTCTTTGCCTTGTTCGCTTTTTCTGCAGTTTCCAAGGCTTCTTTCAAGGCTTCGCGGCTGATTTCAAGCTTGTGCCGGTATTCCTCTTTTTCGTCTTCTAGCACGTAGCTGTGCAAGAAACTGATGCCAAGCATGTATCCCATGGCGTAGAAGGGCCACAGCGGAAAGAAAACCTGGAATAGGAGGAACACCGCCATGGCAAGGCCGAATAGCCCGATGGTCAAGTGGCGCTGCCTAGTAACACCCTCTGTCTTGAGAGCCGTGTACAGAGTGTAGGTCGAAGTGCCGATGAACATTAGGATTTGCAGTGCCAACGCCACATATCGCAATTCGCCGGCATAATAGGTACCCTTGTCGTCAAACCAGAAGAAAAGAGGATAGAAAAAGTTGAGGATGATAAAGACGAGAACCGCCCAAAAGATAATCTGTCCGACGCGCAAAAGCCAACGTTCAAAGAAGTTCTTGCGGTTGAGGTAAGATACCACGTAGCGGGTCCACAGGACAACCGTTGCGACCATGGCCAAAAAATATACGGTGGTGTCTGCGAACAGGAGCTTAGTCAGGTGGTTTTCATCTAAGATGCCCCAGAGCATGTCGGTCACGTAATACACAAGTACGCCAAAAAGGAATCGCCGGTAATACTTTTTGGTAGGGGCGTTTTCCGCTCCGTCCTGCGGGCGCAACACGTCGCGGTTACCGATAAGCAACAGGATTGTTGCCAGAATGCCTATGATGGAGTATGTCATACCTATTTCCTCCTATTCTCCGCTTCCCAAATTAGCTCTTCGAGAGTCTGGTACAGGTGTTCCGGTTCCACAGGCTTAGAAAGGTGGGCGTTCATGCCTACCTGCAGGGAGCGCTGCACGTCTTCGTCGAAGGCGTTTGCGGTGAGGGCGATGATGGGGATGCTTTTCGCGTCTTCCCGGTCCAGGGCCCGTATGGCCCTGGTCGCTTCCAGACCGTCCATTTCGGGCATGCGGATGTCCATCAAGATGGCGTCGTAGAAATTTTCGTCGCTCTTGGCGAACATGTCCAGTGCAATCTGGCCGTTTACGGCGTGATCGACAATGGCGTCTTTTACCGTCAACAGCTCCTTCATGATTTCGGCATTGATGAGGATGTCTTCGGCCAGCAGGATATGCCGCCCGGCGAGGCTTGCACGGCACTTTTTCTTGAAAAGGTTCATGTTGTTTCGACGGGCGATACGTTCGAACTCATCGATGACGTTGCTTGCAAAGAGCGGTTTCGTAAGGAAACTGTCCACCCCGATATGCAGCGCCTCGTCCATGATTTCGTCCCAGTTGTAGGCGGTAAGGATAATCACCGTAGTCTCGTTGTCGTAACGTTCACGGATCTTTTTCGCCACTTCCAGGCCGTCCATGTTGGGCATTTTCCAGTCCAGAAGCACCAGGTTGTAGGGCTCGTGCTTGGCGTGCTTTACCTCCAGCATCTGCAGGGCTTCTTCGCCGCTGGTGCTGGTGTCCGCCTTGATGCCCGCCTCGTCCAGTACGAACCGCGCGTGTTCGCAGGCGATTGCGTCGTCATCGACGACCAGCACGCTGATGTCGCGCAGGTTCACGTGGTCTATCGACACTACCTCGTGGTCGCAGTTCTTGAGGGTCACCACCACCGTGAATACGGAACCTTCGCCTTTCTTTGACTTTACCGAGATAGAACCGTTCATCATTTCCACGATGTTCTTGGTAATCGCCATGCCAAGCCCTGTGGAACCGAACTTGTTCTTGCGGCTAGAATCTTCTTGGGTAAAGGAATCGAACACCTTCGGGATAAACGATTCGTCCATGCCGATACCCGTGTCCTTCACCTCGAATTTCAGGGTACTCTGGTCTTCGAACTGGGCCACCTTGGAAATGGTAAGGGCGATGCTCCCGGGGGCTTCGGTAAACTTGATGGCGTTGCTCAAGATGTTGATGAACACCTGCTTGAGCTTCATATCGTCGCCGATAAAGTAGTCGTCAACGTGGCCCTCGATATGGCATTCGAATTTGAGGCCCTTGTCCGAGCACTGGGACATGACCATGGTGTTGATCTGTTCCAGCATTCCGGCAAAGGAGAACTCCTCCTTGCGCATCACCAGCCTGCCGGATTCGATTCGGCTCATGTCTAGAATGTCGTTGATGAGCCCCAGCAGGTGCCGTGCACTCCCGCCAATCTTTTCCAGGTATTCCCGGGTCCGCTCCGAAATGGCCGGGTCTCTCAGGGCTAGGCTGTTGAGGCCGATGATGGCGTTCATGGGCGTGCGGATTTCGTGGCTCATGTTCGAAAGGAAGGCCGTCTTTGCCTTGCTGGCCTCTTCCGCCGCATCCAGCGCTTCGCCCAGGGCCTGGTTCTTGGCCATGGAATCCCGCATTTCGGCATCGATGATGGTAAGCCCCATTCCTACCGCATGTACCATGTGATCCTTGCGGTCTTCGGGGTGATGCACCCCTGCCATGCGGATCATCTCGTAGTATTCCTTGCCGTCCCGGCGGGCCAGGTAGCGGTAGGCAATCAGTTGTTCGTTCTGGAGCGCCTCGCGGATGTTCGCGGGCTCGATGAAGTTCAAGAAACCTTCGCGGTATTTTTCCGTAACGCAGTTGTTGCCGTAGTCCCGGAACCGTTCCAGGTAGGGGAAATGCACTCCTTCGGCATGCTGGTGGTGGTCTTCGGGGTCGCCGCGGTAACAGACGGCGTCATCCTTGTCGAGGTCCACGTGATAGACGCTTCGGTAGTCCGAGGCCATGGCGGTAATCATGCTGTCCAGCTGCGCCCGCTGTTTTTGGCCTTCCAACAGCTTCTGTTCAATCTGTTCGTGCTTTTCGGTAATGTCCGAAATAAAAACGTAGTAGAGCCCGCCGTAGTTTTCGCTGTCGGCGTAGTGTCCGTAATCGTCTACCCAACGGAGCTTTCCGTCTTTGCGCTTGATGCGGTACTCGACATAGTCCAGTTTTTCACTGGACTTGAGGATTTGCTTGTCGATAGAGGACTGGATTTTTTCGTAATCCTCGGTGTAAACCATGCCCTTGAAGGTGAAACCGGTCAGTGACTTGAATTCGTCCAGGTCACGGCACCCGAAAATATCGAACACCGTGTGGTTTGCGTAGAGCAGTTCTCCATCACCCTGAGCCTTGTAGATGAAGAATCCACCGGGCATGTAGCGCCCGATGTCTTCCACGATGGACATGTTCTTGTCGTTCAGCTTGAAATGGTTGAACATGGCGACACCTTTAGGCTAAGTTATTATGCGCACAGCTCCGACAATTTATCACGGAGAGTTAGCAGGTCCGAAACCAGCCCCCCGTAGTCCGCTTCGGCTCGGTTCCGTAAGAGTTCCGTCAAGGAGGCTGCCTTTTTGTACAGTGGCGTGAGGGCGAGGTTCCCGAGGGCACCTTTCAGGGCGTGGGCCGCTTCGAATGCTTCGTCCAAGTTGTTGTTTTCGATAGACGACTTAAGTCGATCAAAGTTCTTTTCGGCAGGGATTGTGGCTACCAGCCGCAAGTACAGCGCCTCGTTTCCCATACAGCGGCCAAGCCCTTCTTCGGTATTTGCCCCAAAGGCTTTCAGGGATCCTATGGAAATCATGCGTCCTTCCTGCGTTCAAGTTCCTTCTCGATGAACTGCGCGAATTCTTGTGGAGCCACGGGCTTCGAGAAGTAGTACCCCTGGATAATCTGGCAGCCAATCTTTTTCAGTGTGTTTAGCTGGGATTCCGTTTCTACGCCTTCGGCCACGGTGGGCACGTTCAGGAACCTGGCGATGTCGGTGACCAGTTCTACAAGCTTCATGTTCCGTTCGTCCTTTTCCATATTGCGGATAAACGACATGTCGATTTTCAATATATCGATGGGGAGGCTCGTTATCATGTTGAGCGAGGAATACCCGGAACCGAAATCGTCCATTTCGATGCGGAAGCCCTTCCTGCGCAGGCTCTCCACCATTTCGATTAGCCTCTTGGCGTTTTCGGAATAGGCACTTTCGGTGATTTCCAGCAGGTATTCCTCGGAAGAGAGCCCGTTTTCCTTGAGAATTCCGTCCAGCTTGGCTTCGAGAGCCGGGTCCAGGATGTCGATGCGGGATACGTTTACCGAAACGGGCACGGTGATTCCATACTGTTCTTTCCATTTGCGAATCTGGATGGCGGCCTCGTTCCAGACAAAATTGTCTACCTTCTGGATGAGCCCATTGGATTCGAAAAGCGGGATAAAGTCTCCAGGGTTGATAAACCCGAGCTTCGGGTGAATCCAGCGGATGAGCGCCTCGGCACTGGAAAGCCTTGGGGAGTCCCCTTCGATATTGTACTTGGGCTGGTAATACACCACCAGGTTCTTGTTGGCTATGGCTTCGGGCAGGTCGCGGATGAGGGTTTCCTCGAAAACCTGCCTTGCGTGGATTTCGCTGTCGTAGCGAGCAATGGAACGGGTGTAATCCCCGCGAATCTGGTCGCAGGCAATCTTTGCCCGGTCGAACCATGCTTCCACCTCTACGTCCTTGGCCACATTTTCCCAGAGCCCGCAGCGTATGCGTATGTTGTTCATCTTGAAGTCGGCGAGCACGCTCTGGATAGCGTCGTAAACGTTCCTGTAGCCCTCCTGGTGGGCGGCGTAAATGTAGAACGTGTCTGCGTTTGACCGGCAGGCAATGGCTCTCATGGACGGAAGTTCCTTTTCCAGGGCTTCAGCAATCTTGGAAAGCAACAGGTCTCCAAAGGGCCTTCCGCAGAATTCGTTGACCAGGTGGAACCGCTCGATGTCGATGACCAGGGCGTCCCGGCAGGTGTCGCTGTCCCAGTGCTCAATCTGGCGGATGTATTCGAAGAAGTAGTCCTGGGTGTAGAGTCCTGTCACGGCATCCCTTTCGGTCTGCTTGATGAGGTTCTTATCCTCGAAGAGTTCGATGATTCGTTCACAGCGGGCAAGTACCACCTCGGGCAGGTCGAAGGGCTTCTTGATAAAGTCGGCGGCTCCCAGTTTCAGGCTCCGTACCTCGGATTCCTTTTCCGAGGTCATCACGATGACGGGAATGCGCTTGAGCGTTTCATCTTCGGAACGCCTTTGCAGGAAAGCGAAACCGTCCATGACGGGCATGAGCAAGTCCAGAAGCACCAGCGAAAAGTCCGAATCGGCCCCTGCAAGGATTTTCAGGGCATGCTCCGCATTGTCGGCGTAACTTACCGAGTACTCCGTAGAGAGGATGTTTCCGAGGATTTCTCGGTTGACTATCTCGTCGTCTACAATGAGTACGTTTCTCTTGATGGTCCTGTTCTGTCGAAATTTCTTCATCGGGTTTCTCCGTTATGAAAGTATCGTTTCCAGGGTCTCGAAAAGGGCTTCTGGTTGGATCGGTTTTGAAAGGTGGGCGTTCATGCCCGCCTGCAAACTTCGCTGCACGTCTTCGTCGAAGGCATTTGCCGTAAGTGCTATTATAGGAATTTTCTGGGCGTCTTCGCGGTCCAGTTTGCGGATGGCGGCGGTTGCCTCCAGGCCGTCCATTTCGGGCATGCGGATGTCCATGAGAATGGCGTCGTAATAGCCTGCGGGGCGTTCGCTGAATTTTTCCAGGGCGATTTTCCCGTTGGTGGCTATGTCGGTTTGTATTTCCCGCATGGCCAGCACGTTTTCCATGATTTGCGCATTCACGTCGACGTCTTCGGCAAGCAATATGCGCTTGCCCCGCAGCTCGGCCTTCTTGGGGCTGCCCAGGAGGGCGTTCTGTTTTTTCTTGAGGACTTTCTTGAATTCATCCAGCAACGCCCCCGTGAAGATCGGCTTTGCAACAAAGCTGTCGACGCCTGCCCGAATGGCTTCGTCCAGGACATCGTCCCAGTTGTAGGCGGTAAGGATGATGATTGCCGACTCGTCGCCGGTGGTGGCGCGGATTTGCCTTGTCGTTTCCACTCCGTCCATTTCGGGCATTTTCCAGTCTATGATAATCAGGTTGAAGGGCTCCCTTCGTCCGTGGCGCAGTTTGACCATTTCAACGGCTTCCTTGCCAGACTTTGCCGTCTCGGTAGTGATGCCCGCCAGTTCAAGCACAAGCCGGGCATGCTCCAGGGCCACGGGGTCGTCATCGACTACAAGTACATGCAGTTCATTTAGCCGAACATTGATATCCCCATCGGATGAATGGCTCCTGTGGGAATCTTGCAGGGTAACCGTGATGGTAAAGGTGGTGCCCCTGCCCTTTTCGCTTTCCACCTCGATGTTTCCGTTCATCAGTTCCACGATGCTCTTGGAAATGGCAAGGCCAAGGCCCGAACCGCCGTAATTGCTGGAATTTCCTGTGTTTTCCTGGGCGAAGGAGTCGAAAATCTTTGGCAAGAATTCCTTGCTCATGCCGATGCCCGTGTCCTTGATGGTAAACCGGAGGGTGGATTTGCTGTTGAACGAGGCTGTCTTCTGGACGCTGAAATCGATGCTTCCGCCCTTGTTGGTGAACTTGACGGCGTTTCCGAGGATGTTGATGAGCACCTGTCGGAGCTTCATGTCGTCGCCTACGAAGTATTCGTCGATGTTTCCGATAAAGTGGCAGTTGTACTGGATTCCCTTTTCTTGACACTGCACGCTGAACATGGTGTTCACCTGCTCCATAAGCTTGGAGAAGGGGAATTCCTCGTTCTTCAGGGTGAATTTTCCCGCCTCGATGCGGGACATGTCCAGTATTTCGTTGATGAGTTTTAACAGGTGTTCTGCCGAACCCCCAATTTTCGTGAGGTAGTCCCGCACTTTGTCCGAAATGTCCGGCTCGTGAAGGGCCAGGTTGTCGAGGCCGATGATGGCGTTCATGGGAGTGCGGATTTCGTGGCTCATGTTGGAAAGGAATATGGTCTTCGCCTTGTTGGATTCTTCTGCCACCTTCAGTGCTTCGGATAGGGATTCCTGCTTGATGCGGTCCTTGGCTTCCTGGATTTCGTGTTCCAACCGGATTCTTGTGTTTCGCCGGATTTGGACGATGACAAAGGCGAACATGCCGACCAGCACAAGTGCGGTAAGCCCAGAAAGGCACTGACCACGGAAGATGATTCCCGAAGATATGGACTCGATTTGTTCGCTGATGATACTTTCACGGATAAGGTAGGTGAGCATCCAGTCCGTGTTGTGCACGGGTACATAGTACAGCGTTTCCCGGATATTGTTGTAGGTGAATGACACTACGCCCTCCTTATGCTGGGCGAAATCTTCTTTCACTTTTTCAAAGGAGTATCCGGTATCGTAATTTGCCCGCTGGACGGCGTTCAGCAGGTTGTCTTCGCTGGCAAGGCCTCCCAGCACCATGTTGGTGAGGGAATTGCCGTCCTGGGTATAGATGTTGCAGAATGTGGCGTTGTTCTTTTCGCCCTGCAAGGAAAGCCCGTCAATCAGGCTGGGAACGCTTATTTCCATAAAGCACACCACGAGAATCCGGTTTTCGAGAGGGAGCCTGTCCACGGGGATGGCTATAATGACGGTCTTGTTCTCCGCATCCACGTTCTTGATTGATATTTCGGGCTTGGTCAGGTGGTTGTAGTCAATATTGTAAAGTTCGATGTCGGTCCGGGTTCCGCGGGAGGTGTAGATTAGTCCCGTGGTATCGACGAAGGCAAACTTTTCGAGGCCATAGAGCTGTTTCATGCGGGCCTGGTACTTCTGGAGCCTTTCGATGCTATTGAGGTCTTCTTTCTCGATTAGGCCTACGGCGATGTCCATGTCGCTTATGTAGTTGGCAAGCCTTGCGGCCACTACCTGCTCGCGGCGTTCGGCCAGTTCGTTCAGGTAAAGGAGGCTCACGCTCCTGACAGCCTTTTCGGTGTCTGCTCCGGCGCTTTTGCCGTTCCAGAAAGAGCCTACAATCAGAATGGCCGCTACAACGATTGCCGCCGTGATGGCGGCCCGCATAATGCTGGCCTGTTTTTTCGATTCCATATGGATACCCCCGATAGAGATTCCCTATGGAAATTATAACAAAAGGAAATGCCCGCTCGGTGGCGGGCATGATAAAAGGGTGACGGGCGTGGTTTATTTCACTCCAATCAGAGACAGGTCGCGCACAGCACCCTTGTCGGCAGACGATGCCATGGCGGCGTATGCCTGCAAGGCCTTGCTGACAACGCGGTCGCGGTGTTCCGGCTGCCATGCTTTGTTACCGCGGGCTTCCATTTCCTTGCGGCGTTCGGCCAGTTCGTCGTCGGTGAGCTGCACGTTGATGCTGCGGTTAGGGATGTCGATTTCGATGACGTCGCCCGTGTGCACGAGGCCGATGTTACCCTTGTTGGCTGCTTCCGGAGAAGCGTGACCGATGGAGAGACCGCTGGTACCGCCGGAGAAGCGTCCGTCGGTGAGGAGGGCACAGGACTTGCCGAGGTGACGGCTCTTGAGGTAGCTGGTCGGGTAGAGCATTTCCTGCATGCCGGGGCCACCCTTCGGGCCTTCGTAGCGGATGACGACCACGTCGCCAGCCTTCACCACGTTCGGGTCGAGAATGCCCTTCACGGCATCTTCCTGGCTTTCAAAGACCACGGCGGGGCCGGTGAATTTGAAGATGGATTCATCGACGCCAGCGGTCTTCACGATGCAGCCATCCACGGCGAGGTTACCGTACAGAACTGCGAGGCCGCCGTCCTTGGTGTAGGCGTGTTCGCCGTCGCGGATAGCACCCGTGGCGCGGTCGAGATCGTGATCCGGGTACATGAAATTCTGGGAGAAGGCGACCAGGTTGAACTTGCGGCCAGGGCCTGCAAGGTAGCGCTGCTTGGCTTCTTCAGTCGGGTTACGCTTAAGATCGTTCACTTCCAGGGCTTCGCCCATGGTGGCGGCGTGAACGGTCTTGGCATTCTTGTGGATAAGGCCCATGCGGTCCAGTTCACCGAGAATACCCATGATACCACCGGCGCGGTTCACATTTTCCACATGGATGTTGTGAACGGTCGGGGCCACCTTGCAGATACACGGGGTGTTGCGGGAAAGTCGGTCGATGTCCTTCATGGTGAAGTCGACGCCCGCTTCCTGTGCCACGGCAAGCAAGTGGAGCACGGTGTTAGAAGAACCGCCCATGGCGATGTCGAGGCGCATGGCGTTTTCGAAGGCGTCCTTCGTGGCGATGCTGCGGGGGAGGATGCTTTCGTCGTTCAAGTCGTAATACTGGTGGCAGAGCTCCACGATGCGCTTACCGGCGGCTTCGAACAGCTTCTTGCGTTCGGCGTGGGTAGCGACGATGGTGCCGTTGCCCGGGAGGCTAAGGCCGAGGGCTTCGGTAAGGGAGTTCATGGAGTTCGCGGTGAACATGCCGGAGCAGGAACCGCATGTGGGGCAGGAGTTGGCCTCGATGGCGGCCACTTCTTCGTCGCTGATGGTGTTGTCAGCGGAATCGATCATGGCATCGATCAAGTCGAGAGCGCGGTCCTTGCCGTCTTTCGTGGTCACGTGGCCGGCTTCCATCGGGCCGCCGCTGACGAAGATTGCCGGGATGTTGAGGCGCATGGCAGCCATGAGCATGCCCGGAGTCACCTTGTCGCAGTTAGAGATGCACACGAGGGCGTCTGCGCGGTGGGCGTTAGCCATGTATTCGGTGGAGTCCGCAATCAGGTCGCGGCTGGGGAGGCTGTAGAGCATGCCGTCGTGGCCCATGGCGATACCGTCGTCCACGGCGATGGTGTTCATTTCCTTAGCGACACCGCCGGCGGCTTCGATGGCGCGGGCCACAACCTGGCCCAAGTCTTTGAGGTGGACATGTCCCGGAACAAACTGGGTGTAGCTGTTCACCACGCAGATGACGGGCTTACCAAAGTCTTCCACCTTGGTTCCAGTTGCGTGCCACAGGGCGCGTGCACCGGCCATTTCGCGGCCTTCCATAGTCTTGAGCGAACGAAGTTTCGGCATAATTTATCCTCTTGTTAATACGATGCAATAATGTAGAAAAAAAGACACCCGCAGGGCGGGCGTCTTATGGAGGTTAATGTTAAAAGATTAGTACTTGCTAGAGAGTACGCTGGGGCACTCGATTTCCTTATAATTGTGTTCTGGGTTTCCTGCGGCCTGCATATAGTTGGCCAAGAACAAGCAACCTTGTTTCGCCTCGCTGTCGTTTGCAAAAGTGGAGTTGCACTTTTGAACCAAGCATTCCTTACGTTTGGTCAGTAAATCGCCTTCCCAACCGACAGAGTTTTCACAATCAGTTAGCAAGCCTCCAGATCTTGCTCCCAAGTTGCCCCAGCCATAACCTGCTGTTCCGTCAAAGTTGCCCAGTCCTCCGCCTGGGATCATAATGTCAAACTGTCCTGCTTGGACATCCCAGCCAACATTGGATACCATGATAATGAGTTTCTTGTCTTTTAAAGCCTGATGGTTTGCCTTGGTTTCCCAGTGTCCTTTGCCAGTAAAGGTAAGTTCAAAACATCTACCACAGGCGGCACCATCTGCAGCAGGAGCGGCAGCGAATGCAAAACCCATATTGTCACAACCGTTAATCGTGAACGGAATCTGGCTAATGCATGTTGACGCATTGCCTCCGTCACAAGTACTTACAGTATTTGATCCAGAAATGGGACTTTTCCCATTTTTATCGCATTGCTTGGTCAGAGTGCCTATGCCACCATTCTTAGAAGCATTTTCAGGCCAAGAACAGCTGGGCTTGCAACCATCCCAGTAACGGGTTGCCCAACCGCTGCCAGTATGGCCGCCACTCTTGTAAACGATATTCGGGCAGCTTCCGCTTTGCTGACTTGCTGAACTCTGGGTCTGCTGTTTCTTACTGCTGGAGCTGGAGTTGGAGTTGGAGCTGGGAGGCGTTGCGTTCTTTACGCCAGAGCATGTGTTGTTGTCTTCACTCCAGTAACACTTTAGATTGCATTGTTCATCATAGGCGTAGCTTTCGTTCTTGGGGCCCCTAAGACTTTCATTGGGGTTAACATATTTGCCAGAGGGGGCATCGAAACATTTGCCGTCGGTATTTTGATTCGTTGCAGAAGATGTCTGGTTGTTCGATTTTTTGCTGGAAGAACTATTTGCTTCATTGGAAGCCGATGAATACTTCAACTCACCGTCATCAAGGTCCCCTTTATCGACGTTGTCGTAGACATCGCCATCATCGGTCGTAACCTTCTTTTTCTTGGGGTCGTATTCACCAATTATGTTTCCGTCTTCGTCTTTCACCTCGTTGTCCTCGGTGATGTAGACGGTGCCCTTTTCGGTTTTCAGAACCTTGACCTCTTCGGAAACAGTGTTCTGATCAGTTGAAAGAGGGAGGGATGATTCGTCTGAGCAGTTCCAAGCAAGGAACATTGCTCCTGCGATCAGCAAAAACTTGAAATAAGGAAACTTCATGATACCTCTCTTTATTCCCATCAACCCAGCTAAAAAATATAATAATGTGGCCCAATTGTCTTGTAAAAAGAAATTTGGGTGATAATGGTCAATAAAACATGCGCTTTTTGAGGCGATTTTTGCTGTTTTTTTCTGTTTTTGACGAAAAGTAAGCGTTTTTTTACGCGGAAATGCCGCTGGCGAGGTGCTCTAGGAACAGATGCTGGGCCTTTGTGTCATACATGACAACATCGTAGAGTTCGCCCAGCTTGCCTGTGCGGGATTCTACCATGAGGCCTGCCATGGACCCTTTTTCGGTGGGTAAAAAAGCACCCTTGCCGTTTGGGGTTTCCTTGAATTCCAGGTAACCTTCTGAGACATACCAATCGCGGATAACTTTGTAGTAAATCCGTTCTACGTCGGGGCCAATCAGGGTGTTCAACCTGCGGGCGATTTCGCTGACCGGTACGGGGGTCTCGTCAGTGGGGTAGTTGTTCAGTTCTTCTGCCGAGACGTGAAATTTCTGTCTGGATTTACGGTTTTCGTGGCTGTCTTCGGTGTTGTCGTTAGCAGGTCCGCGAGAGGCAAAACGTTCGTTGGCGATGTCGATGCATTTCTGGATGTTGTCCAGAATGTATTGTTGGGCCTTTTCCCAGCACTGGGTGTAAATGTTGTGGTGTCCACGGAGGTCGGATTCGCCCTTTTCGAAACCGTAGGTCTCGCCAAGTTCCGTAGGCAGGTTTGCCTCGGTCCCGTTTTCGGTCGTTTGCCTGGAGAGAATTCCCTGCTGGACTAGGAAGTTTGCCACGTCGGCGTAGAGCAGGTGGTTCATGTTTGCACCTGCGGGAATAAGTTCGTTGATGTTGCGGACTACCCGGGAAATGGATACGGGGTAGTCAAAAAAGCGGTAATTGCCGATGGATTCGGGAGCGATAGAAAGGGGCTGCTTTTGAGGCTTAGGAGCCTTCTGGGTGTTTTTGCGGGGCGCAGCATTTGCGGGGGCGAGGTGGTCGTGGTTCAGTTGCTGCTGTAACAGGGAGGCCACGTAGGCAAGGCACTTGCTGATTCTTTCTTGTTTGCAGCTGTCCCCTTCGGGGAGGATTTCGTCGGTGAGGGGGTTGATTCCGCAGGACAGCTTGCGCAGGTACATTTCAGCGCGTTCAATAATTGCATTTTCAGTAGCCATATTTTACTCCTAGTATTTGACGGTCACCTCAAAAAATTGACTTGCTCTTTTTTTTTATCAAAGCAATTTTTAGAGGTGACCTAGTACATTATTTTTTTTAGGCATGCCAAATATAAAAAAGGAATGGCGATTGTGGGATTACTGGCAGAGCCCGAGAGTCCGTAGGCAGTCGCCCATGTCCATCTTTTTGATGGCTGCGGCAGCGGCTTCTTCTTCGGTGCGGCCTGTGCCGGAGCCTGTCCATTGGCAGCTCTTATTGCCATGTTCCAGCGTGAGCGATACGCTATAGCTGGTCAGGTTCTTGAGCGTACGTGTGGGTTTTGACTGGATTTGCATGGTGGTGAGTGGAACCTGCGGGGAGTGTATCACTTGCCCGAAGGCGTCTGAAACTTTGTCTTGTATAGCCGAACAGACCGTAGGCGCAAAATTGCAAGCCGTGTTCACCTTGCATTCCGGAGAATTTATTAGGTAGTGGAGTTTGGCTACTTGGATCCCTGCTGCCTTGCGTAAATCCAGGGGCAGTTCCGGGATGATGGTCAGTTCGTGGGGTTGCTTTTGCAAGTCTTTTAGCGGAATGTTGAAGTTGGCGGTTCCGTTTGAATCGGTAACTGCGTTTGCAACGGGCTTACCGCTGTGTTCGGCGAAAAGAGGGAAGTTGGCAACGGCGTATTCCCCCTTTGTAACTTTTATGGTAAAGAGGCTCTCGTCGACTACCTGGATTTTTAGCCCCCGCATTTCGCTAACAAGGGCTTCGCGAATGGTGGCACTGTTGGTCTTTAACCGCAGGGAATTATCCAGCGGTACGTAGACAGACATCTCGTTGAGGGTGGCTTGGTACTTTGTAGTCCTGGGCGGAACCTCGTCAAGGAGTTTGTTTGCCTGTGCATAGAGCCGCGCGTCAATGGCTTTTTGTGCACGGGTTTCAATATCGGACACTTCTCTTTGGAGGGTCTCCAGGTTGAACCGGTAGCTGGATGTCAGTTCGTCCAGGTCCAGGGAGGCGGTTGCACCGAAATTTTTGCCGCTCTTGGGTAACTTTTGGAGCCGAACCCCCTTGAGGAAAATGTCGGAACGGATGGAATTGTTGACCTGGATTGACTTGCTTGTGGTGGTTTTTTCGCCTATCTCTAGTTCGCTACGGGAGACTGTGGTGGAGGCGTTGACCTGGGCTGAAATCTGCCTTGCTACACCAGCGATAGCTTCTTCGTCGGCTGCAGTCTGTGAAATTTCTGAATGGGCGGTCCAGGTGATGACACGGGCCGAAGCCAATGGCACGATGATCAACAGGATGCTAGCAAATCGCAGGAACATAGCGAAACCGCCGTCAGTTCAGTTCCAGAATGACAAGCTTGTTTACGATGTTGTTTTTCTTGGCCTGGGCGAAGCTTGCCAGGGATTGCCGGATGGCGGAGTATACGGCAAAGGCGTCGGGATATTCTTGCGGGTTAGCGTATACCGAAAGGTCTATGGTCTTTTCGGTCATGGCGTTAACCCTGACAGAACTGAATCGGTTTCTGAGTGCCGATACGCCTTGGTCCTGCAGGTCTTCTAGGGCTGATCCGTTGAAACGTTCGCCGATGCGCATGACCACCTTGTACTGGATTCCTTTTTTCAGGTCTTCGGACCAGTAGGAATGAATGGTACGCTCCAGGGCGGGCATTGCTTTTTCTGCAGCGGAATGGACCAGGTAACGCAGGTTGTCCCTGTTCTTGGTGTGGTCTTGCACGGAGCTGGTCTTGGAGCCCAGTAGCCTTGCGGTGGAAGTCTCGTACGCAGAAACTTCTGCGGTTATCATGTCGTTTTTGATGGAACCCGAAAACTTGATGTAGATGTCGGCTCCCAGGGCAAGTCCGGCCATGTAGGACATGTCGTCTCCGTTTCCGGAAATGTCGCCTTGCATCTGGATTAGGCTTGAAAGATCCTCGGAACCTTCAAGGGAGCGAACCTCGTAGCCTTTTTCGGTAAGGTATTCGTTGATACCTTCCATGGCGGCCTTGGTAAACTGGCCCTTGTCAGGTGCTGCAGGGACCACCATAAGGACAGGTCGCGTGATACCTGTATACGAGACCTGTTGGGGAGTTGTATTTACCGGGGCTGCGGATGCTTTGGCGGTGTTGTCTAGTTCGCTATAGCCTGCGTGGGCGCGGGCCCGCTCAGCTTCGTAAGAGGGCTTAGGCGACGAAGCGCAGGCCGCAAGACACAGAAGTGTTGCGGCCAGGGTATAGCGCAGGGCTAGGATCATTTCTGGTTGGCCTTGTACTGGTCGAGGGCGGCAGCGGCGTTATCCAGGTCGGCGTAACCCTTCATGGCGCGGGCGCGGTCCACGTTGGCCTTTTGGGCGGCCAGGGCGGCTTCGAAGGCCTTCTTGAAGGCTTCGGTGTTCATGGCTGCGATAGCATAGACCTTGTACTTGCCGGTTTCTTCCTGGAATTCCATGTCCATCTTGACGATGCTTACGCCGTTCTGCATGTCGGAAACCACGTTTTTCTTGACGGCTTCCTTGTGCTGGGTCAGTTCATCGCCTACTTCTTCGGTATAGTTGCGGATCAGGGCTTCGACCTTGGACTCCATGGAACGGGCTACGTCGGTACGGGCGTTCAGATCTGCTTCGTCGTAGGCCATCTGTTCGTTCTTGGATTCGCCGATGCCGATGCCTGCCACAACGCCTTTGTCTAGCAGTTCGTTCTTTTCTTGCTGCATCTTCATCATCTTGTTGGCGGACTGTTCTTGGGGAGTGCCTGCGCAACCGATAATGAATAGGGCGAATGTCAAAAGGGCAAGGATCTTTTTCATGGTTTATCTCCTGATGTTGTTTTTACGATTCCAATATAAGATATTTTGAAGGGGGTGGGCCCAAAGTGGGTTAATTTGGACCGAAAATGTTATATTTATCACTATGACGAGATTATCCATGTACCTGAGTGTGGCGGCTGTCACATTTGCTTCTTTGGCTTCTGTCGCTTTTGCCGACGAGTCTATCCGCTTTGTTCCTGACCCTTACCCCATCGGATACGCAGACCAGGGCGATGTGAAACACATTGTCATCAAGGGCGCCAACGTATCTGGTAAGGAAATCAACCTGGAAAACGTTATGGGCCAGGGAGTGGGAATGTCCAATTTCAAGTACCCCAAGAAAATAGCGCCGGGTGCGGCCGTGACCATCGAGTTCGATATGGACTTTGCCGGCATGGACGGGCAGATTAACCCCGTGGTGGTGATGGTGGGTACCGACGGTACACCCTACACGGCCACCGTGGACGGTTTTGTGAAGGCCCCGATCTTTTTGGGAGAAAAGCTCTTTGATACGGGATTCTATGCTAAGGGCGAAAAGCGGGAGTGGACATTCTACGTGTGGGAGACCGACAAGAAGGAACGGCCGGACCTGTTTCTGGACTCTGCCGCCCAGAGGGAGTTTTCTATGACCTCTAAGCCTGTGATGCTGAACGTGGACAAGCTAGACCAGATTAAGGAGGGCGGTAAGGTGCCTGGACTGAAGGTGACCCTTACCACTAAGGGCCTTTTGCGGGAGGGGCTGGAGCTGAAGCAAAAGAGCATTCGCAAAATTGTGGGATTCAAGAGCAAAAAGCACCCGAAGGCCACTCCTGAGGTACTGATTGTGGGGTATTGGAAGGACTAAAAGTGCGAAAAATTCGGTTTTTTCGGGATTTTGCCTTGAAAAACGGAAAGAGTTTAACTACCTTTGGTTCACTCTTGTAAGAGTCTCGGGATGTAGCTCAGCCTGGTAGAGCGCTTGAATGGGGTTCAAGAGGTCGCTGATTCGAATTCAGTCATCCCGATAAAAAGACCCGCTTTTATAGCGGGTCTTTTCTATTTTGTTGAAAAAAGTGCTGGAGAAAAGTGGCAAAACGCATACCTAAAACGGAAGCGCCTAAAGAAGTGGCGGAAAAGAGGAAGTCCAGTGGGCTTTCCCGTTTTTGCGAGGTGTATATTCCCCTTGCTCCCGCCATCTATACCTATGGAGTTCCTGAGGGCGTGAACCTTGAACGGGGGAGCGTGGTTTGGGTGCAGTTTGCCACTCGTAAGAACCCTGTGCTTGCTCTGGTAGCCCGCGTGAGTTCGGAGAGGCCTGCTTTTGACGTTCGCTGCGCCTACCCCCATGCCTCGGGTTACGTCTTTAACGAGCGTTACATGGACGCTTTGGAATGGGTGGCCCGTTATTATATAAGTACACCCATGAAGGCGTTGAACGTGTTCTGGCCTTCGGATTTCGGGAAGTACCTGGATGCCCTGGCGGCGTGTTCTGATGCCGATGTTGGTACGGAAAGTGCCGATGCAGATATAGAAGGCGAGGCTTCTAGTATAGAGCGTGCCAATGCGGGTTTGGAAGGTGTCGCGCCCCTTACGGACGAACAGCAGGTGGCGTTAGACGCCCTGGTGGCCCGCCTCTCTGGAACGGGGTTCCGCGGGGCGCTTTTGCATGGGGTTACCGGAAGCGGCAAGACCCGGGTGTATCAGGAACTGGCCCGGGTGGCTCTGGAACGGGGCTTGCGTGTCTTGATTCTGGTGCCCGAAATCGGGCTTACTCCCCAGACGGCGGGGCGGTTCGAAAGTTTTTTGGGCGTGCACGTTCCGGTGCTGCATTCCGCCCTTTCGGCCCCCAAGAAGCGGGATGCCTACGTTTCGGTGCTGCAGGGTAAGGCCAGGGTGGTTCTTGGGACCCGGAGTGCCATTCTTGCCCCCTTCGACTTTGACGTGGTGATTCTGGACGAGGAGCACGACAGCTCTTTTAAGCAACAGGACCCGGCTCCCCGTTACCATACTCGGGAACTGGCGTTCCATTTGGCCCACAAGTATGGCGCCCTGGTGGTGCTTGGGTCTGCCACGCCGGCGCTGGAGACTTTCTATAACGCAAATCAGGGTCATCTGGAGTTGCTTTCCCTGAAAAAGCGGGCCACGGCAGCGCCCCTGCCCGATGTGAAAACTATCGATATGGCTGCCGTTCGCCAGCAGAAGGGAATGCTTCTGTCGCCCGAGCTGCGGGAGTCACTGACGGAATGCGTCTCTGCCGGGGAGCAGGCCATTGTGTTGATGAACCGTCGGGGTTATTCCAAGATTCGGGTTTGCAGCAGTTGTGGCGAAACCCTTTACTGCAAGCATTGTCATGTGCCTCTGGTTTACCATCGGCAGTACCGTGGACTTTTGTGCCACTACTGCAACATGATTTACCCGGAGAATATACCTTGCGGTTCTTGCGGGGCGGAAACTTACGAGTACGTGGGTGGCGCCATTGAGAAGTTGGAAGAGGAAATCCTGGAATGGATTCCGGAAGCCCATGTGGTCCGTATGGATAGGGATACCACTCAGAACGTGGGTTCTGTGGAAAAGATCTTGGAATCTTTCAGGAACCGCGAGTACAACATTTTGCTTGGAACCCAGATGGTGGCCAAGGGCCACGACTTTCCAGGGGTACGTCTCGTAGGGATTGTGGGGGCCGACAGCGGCCTTGGGATTCCCGACTTTAGAGGGACGGAAAGGCTGTTCCAGCTGTTGAGCCAGACGGCGGGCCGTGCAGGCCGTGCCCAAGGGGGCGGGCGTGTCTTGATCCAGACCCTGAACCCTTCTGAGCCTGTGATGCAGTACGCCCTGAACCATGACTATGCGGGGTTTGCCCGGAGTGAACTTTCGAACCGGAAGGTGGCGCTCTATCCGCCCTTCTGCAAGCTGGTGTCGGTGTCCGTAGGAAGCCGGGATGAATCGGCCTTGAATGGGGCGCTGTCAAAGCTTGAGGCTCTTTGCAAGAAGGAAAAGTCTCTGACGGTGCTTGGGCCCGTGGAGGCCTTTGTGCCTGTGGTGCAGAATGTGCATTGGAGCAGGCTTTACCTGAAGACCCAGGACTTGGCCGCTGTTCGTAATGTGCTTTCGCCGGTGGTGAACCACCCCAAGGGATTTTTTTCCGGCGTAGAAATTAAAGTAGAGATTGAATAAAAAAAAGATGCCCGCTCGGTG
Source organism: Fibrobacter sp. (assembly GCA_017475045.1). Taxonomy (GTDB): domain Bacteria; phylum Fibrobacterota; class Fibrobacteria; order Fibrobacterales; family Fibrobacteraceae; genus Fibrobacter. The sequence continues at coordinate 48,003 of JAFVGH010000074.1, forward strand.
GCGGGCATGACGTGTGGGCGTTATTCTTCTATTACGTCGTCCATGGCGCGGCGGAGCATTTCCGCGGCGTCTTTTGTTTTGGGGGCGCCCTGGCTTAGCGTCTGGCGGAACTTGCGGGCGCCGGGGAGTCCGGTGAAAAGGCCGTAGAGGTGGCGGGTGAGAATGGTGGCGGGGGTTCCCTTGGCGAATTCCTTTTCGACGTAAGGCAGATAGGCCTCGAGAAGGGCTTTACGGGAAGACACTGGGGTGGCGGTGCTGCGGAAAATTCTCTCGTCGGCATCACGCAGGAACCAGGGATTCTCGTAGGCTTCGCGGCCCACCATCACGCCGTCCAAGTCCTTCAGCTGGTCTTCTACCTGGTCCAGAGTTCTAATGCCTCCGTTCAGGGAGATGTTCAGGTTGGGCATATCGGCCTTCAGCTTGTGGACAAATTCATATTTTAGCGGCGGGACTTCCCGGTTCTCCTTGGGAGAGAGCCCCTTGAGCCAGGCCTTACGGGCGTGTACAATGAAGATTCGGCAACCCGCATCGGCGATCGTCCCGATAAAGTCCCGGAAGAACTCCCAGGAATCAAACTCGTCAACGCCGATGCGGCATTTGATGGAGACCGGGATGGAGACGGCGTCTTGCATGGCCTTGAAACAGTCGGCCACCAGGTTCTTGTCTTTCATGAGGCAGGCACCGAAGTTTCCGTTCTGCACCCGGTCCGAGGGGCATCCGCAGTTCAGGTTTACTTCGTTGAATCCGGCTCGCTCTACCAGCTTACTTGCCTCCGCAAGTTCGTTAGGATAGGAGCCACCAAGTTGAAGAACCGCTGGAAGTTCGCAGTCTTCATGTTCCAGAAAAATGTTTGTGTCCTTGCAGTGTATAAGCCCTGTGGATACCACCATCTCGCTGTAGAGCAAAATGTTCTTGGAAATCAGCCGCAAAAAATACCGCTCATGACGGTCGGTGCAGTCCAGCATGGGGGCAATGGAAAGACGTCGGTTGAAATCCAGGTCCATACGGGCAAATATAGAATTTGCTATAATGCTTACCATGAGCTTGATTGAAAACATTGTGGTAGCGGGCGGGACCCACGGAAACGAGCGGACGGGTGTTCGTTTGGTAGAGAAGTGGATGGAACGCCCCGGATGCTACAGCTCGTGTTGCCCCAGCGCCAAGGTTGACCTGGTGCTTTCGAACCCAGAGGCGATGAGGCTGAACAGGCGGTACCGCGACCACGACCTGAACAGGGCTTTCTCCCAGGTGTGCCTGGATGCCCAGAGTGACCCGCAGGAATACGAGTTCCGCAGGGCCCGGGAACTGAACCGCCTTTACGGACCCAAGGGTGCAAACACTAAGACGGACCTGTTGCTGGATGTGCACAATACGGGTTCCAACATGGGGCTCTGCCTGATCCTTTCGGCGCGGGATCCCTTTACCATGAAGGCTTCCGCTGTACTGACTCAGGAGTTCAAGTCGGCGAGAATTTATTACCAGCCCGAAGAACGGAGCATGTCGCCCTATTTTGGGACGGTGGCCAAGGCGGACGTGTGTATCGAGATTGGCCCCCAGCAGCACGGGACCCTGGATGCCCGCCTGTTCGAAGAGACGGAATGCCTGGTAAAGCGCTACCTGGAACTTGCAGACGAATGGAATCGGGGTGAACTGCAGAAACGTGCCCCGATTCAGGTGGAAGTGTTTACCCAGCTACGGGACTTGGGTTACCCCAAGGCCTGGGCTCTTTCTCCTATTGAGGCCATGATCCACCCGGACTTGCTGGGTCGCGACTTCTGTGAGCTGAAGAAGGGCGACAAACTTTTCTGCACCTTCGATGGCAAGGACATTTTGTACGAGGGCGAGGCGGATGGACGGACCAGCGTGTGGCCCATCTTTATAAACGAACCCGCTTATTACGAGAAAGATATCGCCATGAGCCTTACGGTAAGGAGCGTGGAGGAGTGGTAGCGCCATTGGCGCATGATTAATGTGGAATGTGAGGTGTGAAGTGGAATATGATTTGAACAACGTGCCCAGTGCGGAACTTTCCATGGTTCCGGGCGAAGAACGCTTGAAGAATTTTATGGAACTGGTCCAGGCTGAAAAGACCAAGCCCTGGGAGTCCAGGCTTTTTGACATTCTGGATTCTTTCGAGGACTTTTTGACTCTGCGGCCCGAACCGCCCCAGTCCTGGCAAGACAATTACGCGGCCAGCGGCAAGAAGTTCGACTACCATCAGGTGGTTCTGCCCCAGGATTTCCAGGACCCTTACGAGGACGATCTGGGCAACATCCGCAGGCTCCGCGGGGAATTCGAGCGGGTACCGAGCACTATGGCCCTGGAACATGAACTGATCAGCCGCAATTATTTTATATACGAAAACGGACATGCGGACCCCATTGCAGCCCCGCGCCCCATGCTCATGCTGGAAAGCAAGGACAGGGACGACGACCAGGAAGAGGAAGAAGGGGACATTACCTGGGACTGCTGCATATCCATTTTCCCCGATGGAAGTTTCACCGCCTATAACCTGGATAACGATGACGAAGAGGTTTTGGGGGAGGATTTCAAGGCTGTTTTTGAAAAACATATCGGAACTCTGTCCAAAATGCAGCTGGTGATTCCCGTAGAAGGTCGGGATTATGGTATATTGAGGAGTGATGCGTAGTCTTTTGGCAAAAATTTCCCTGGGAATGCTCCTGCTTTGCAGTGGGGCGTTTGCGGCTTTTATCCAGAGCCCTATACCGCCCAGTTCCCAGCAGAACTTTGTCCGGGATACCGACGGCGATGGCCGTATGGACCAGATGGAAGTCCGTTTCCTAGGAAACCTGACCAAGGAATACATTTCGGAAATGATGGACAGCCTGACCTTCGAGTGGATTGACTCCTCGGGGGCGGCCAAGCATTACACTGTGCAGAAGAAACAGTTTGCCTTGAACCCGGCAAACAAGCGTAGCGTGGTGGTTGACCTGAAATCTGTGCAGAAGGGTTTCCGCCTGCTGACGGCCTTTTCTACCATGGAATTTTCCGCCTCGGTTTACGGTTCTGCTTTGCTTTACCTGAAGGACGGCTCGGTGTACCCCGTGGTACTGAAAGATGCCATGGCGCCTGCCATCATGTCGGCCTACTTAAAGAATATGCGGGGAAAGTCTAGCGATTCCCTGACGGTGCTGTTTTCGGAACGGGTGCAGCCTGTGCTCGGTTGCAGCGCGCTCCTGGAGTACAAGAGCGCAAAGGACGGCAGGGTCCGTAAGCTCAAGACAGACGAAATCCGCTGGAATCCCTGGATGAATTCTGCGGTGTTTGTTCTGGACAAGAAATCTACGCCGGATGTACTGAACTTCCGGGATTCTCTGCGGTTGGTGAATAGCTGTGTGGAAGATACCAGCGGGAACGTTTTTCTGGAGGTGGCAAAGTTCTCGCCGCTGACGGGTTATTCTCCTTTCGAGGTGGTTGTGCCTTCTATGGCGGTGGACAGCGCCGGTAAGAATGCCGTGGGAGCGGAAACGGCCGGTCGCCCGATTTTCCAGATGAATTTCTTGCCTTTGCCTGTGGATATGGGCAAAGATACGGCCTGGGGAATCTATATGGATGTTCTGGGCGAGGAATTTGACAACGCCTTGCGTGAGGCGCTGAAAATGGACGAAAAGACGCCTGTTGACCAGGCCAAGCTTAAAATCCGGTTCGATATCCGCATATACACGAACCTAGGTGCCTACGTGGTCGGGACCCATGCCGATGTGGCCGGTGATGATAGCCGCCTGGGCGGAAAGCCTACGCAGCTTTCCCTTCGCTGGAATTTTATGGATAGCCATGGCCGTCGTGTATCTACAGGCGTCTACATTGCCAGCGTAACTGCCGTGGTGGAATATGACGGCAAGGCCGTGTTCCGCAATGGAACGGATGCTACGGCGTCTTATGTGTTCGGCGTGGTTCGCCGCTAGGATTGTAGTTTTTCATGGACATCGAAGAGACAAGAATTTACAAGAGGTACCAATCTCTTGTGGGTTCGTATCAAGTCGCCGAGTCTCGTGTTTCCGAACCTTCGCAGGTTACTTTGTCTGAAATTTTGGACAAATACGACGCCTTCTGCTTCGATGGTTACGGAACTTTGTACAACCGCGGGGACTTTGTGTACCCTGGCGCCATGGAATGGTACCGCACTCTGCGGGCTGCGGGCAAGTATTTACGCTTGGTGACCAACGCGGCTTCCAACACCGACGATTTCTTGGCTAAGGATGCAGCGGCACGGGGCTTTGACTTTACAGCAGAAGAGACTATATCTTCGGGAAGCCTGCTTGCGGACTTGACTCGGGGAAAGTCCGTGGGCGTTTTTGATTTTGCGGGGTTCGCTGGAGAGAACCGCAGGTCTCTGGAGGAAAATATCCGCGAAGTTTATTACATCGGTCGGGACACCGGCGTGAACGTGCTTGCCCAGGCGGGAATCGCCGCAGCTGAAAATCCGGTGGACCCGGTGGTGGCTGTGTCGTCTTTTACGGCAACAGACGAGATGTTCAACCATTCGGTGGAAATTTTACGAAGGCCAGGTGCGCTTTTGCTGGTGCTGAACCCAGATGCCTGGGCGCCCAAGATAGACGGCAGCCGGAGCGCCGTGTCCGGCACGCTGGCGGAACGCCTGCGGGTAGCCTCAGGGTGCAGGACCTGCTATCTGGGAAAGCCCTTCCCGGCCATCTGGGAAAAGGTCCGGGCCTCTTTGCCTTCGGGTTCCCGGGTCCTGATGATCGGTGATACCATCGGGACAGATGTGTATGGTGCCAAGGTCGCTGGCTTTGATAGCGCCTTGGTGGTAGGGCGGAACGTGCCCGAAGAAAGTCTTGCCTCTGACGAGGCTGCGCTAGGCTTGCGACCCGATTACTACTTGGTGCCGGGCTGAGGATTGCCTGTAGAATCTTGTGAAGTAGAGTCCGGTGCGGGAACGGTCGGCACTTCTGCTGGAGTAGAAGGTGCGGGCTCTTCCGCTTTCTTGTCGGCTACAATCACATAGAGGGTGTCGTGGACAACGACGGTGTCCCGCACGAAGACAGTATCCGTCTTGCAGGTTACGGCTGATGACGTAGCGTTTGCAGATTGTGGCGCAGAACTGCTGGCTATTGCAGAACTGGAAGATTGCGGAGGGTTCTTGCGGAGTTCTTCTTCAAGGGTGTCGCGCTCTGCCTTGAGGGCGTCCAGTTCCTTCTTGATGTTGGCCTTGTTGTTTGGCCTGCGTTCTCGGGAATACTTGCCTTCTAGGGTGTTGATTCTCTTGTTCAGGTCCCGAAGTTTGTCGTATTCAGGGCCTTCGCCCTCTACGGTGGGCATGGGGGAGAAAAAGTCCTTGAATTTTTGCCACAGGGATTTTTCTTCGGCATGGGAGAGGGTAGCGATGCCGAGAACCAGGAAAAGGCTTGCGAAAATGGACCGTGTCAGTCGGGAAGAAAGCATGCTTCAATGATAGAAAAAAGCGGTTCTGCAAGGGGAATCCCTTTACAACATGCCGCTTTTTATTAAATTTGGGAAACCATGCGGGAGTAGCTCAGTTGGTAGAGCGCGACCTTCCCAAGGTCGATGTCGAGGGTTCGAAACCCTTTTCCCGCTCGAAAAACAAGACGAGCCCTTTTGGGCTCGCCTTGTTTTTTGTAGAGGGAAGTTAGAAGGGGTGAGAACCCTCGAAGAGGGTTTGACACAAAATTGCCGTGGGCACAAAGTTGCCCATGAAATAGGCAATTTTTGAGCTTGATGCGAGTGTGAACAACAAAGCCCCTGTTATTAAACAGGGGCGGTTGTGAGAGCAAAGTCTATACCAAATATTTTCATGATGCTTTTAGACTTTGCGGTTTCATAAGCGAGCATCGAGCCCGTAAGGGTTGACAATCAGCCGCGAAGCGGTGTCTGATTGGCAACAAACCCTTTCCCTTCCCATTGCCACCCCGGGCCTGTTTTTAACAAATCTTTCCCTCAATGTATGCATCCCTCGCTCGCAGATTCACTTCGTTCGACTGCTCTCTCGGGAAGCACACATCTCGGTCAAAAAACAAGCGGTGGTTCTGGACTACGAATTTTTGCAGGTGCGAAAATTTACTACAGGTCCGACCTGTTATTGCTGGCGGAAACTCTTGTGACTGTTAGTCCCTGCGAGTTTCCCCCGAGATGTCATCCCCGCGTCCTTCCATGTCATCCCCGCGATCCCTCTTGTCATCCCCGCGATCCCTCTTGTCATCCCCGCGAAGGCGGGGATCTCCTTGCCCTTCCCATTGTCACCCCGGCCTAGTGCCGGGGCCACACGAAACACCCCTCTTTCCCCGCATTTTACAGCCCCTTCATTTGGCATTTCCGAAAATTTTATATAGATTACAGACAAACAAACCTCCTCAAAAAAGTTTAGATATGAAAAAACTTTTCCTTGAACTTTCATTCGCGGCCCTGTGCGCCGCGCTGCTGTCTGCCTGTAGTAGTGGTTCGGGAACCAATAGCGAACCTTTGGAAATTAGTTCGAATTCCTCCTCAGGGGCAGACCTGTTTGCCGAAACTTTCGATGACCTGCCAGTTTGTACCGTAAATCGCGAAGGTGCAATCGCCTACGTAAAGGACGAAAAGGCCGCCTACGCATGCGAAGGCGGCGACTGGACTTTGGACGATGAAGATTCCACCGAAAGAAAATCAAATGGCGATACTGATAACGACGGCAAGTCCAGCGCTTCCGAAAAACCGGAATCCAGCGGCTCCGAAGGCGTGGAAGGCTCTTCTGCAAGCGTTCCCGGCGGCAGCAGCGACGCCAGCGTTTATGACGCCGATAAGAACACCCTGAAGGATCTGCGGGACGGTCAGATTTACAAGACCACTACCATTGACATCCCGTCAAAGAGCTATTCCGAGGTGTGGATGGCGGAGAACTTGAACTACGCCTATACCGGCGTTTCCTTTGATTACAAAGGCTACACCTCCGATTCCACCAGTTGGTGTTACGAAAACGCCCCTGCCAACTGCGCCAAGTACGGTCGCCTGTACACCTGGGCTGCGGCCATGGACAGCGTGGGTGAGTGGAGCACAAATGGCAAGGGCTGCGGCTATGGCAAGGAATGCTCGGTGACGTCCCCTGTCCGGGGCATCTGCCCCGAGGGCTGGCACCTGCCAAGTAGGGCTGAATGGGACGCCCTGTTCACGGCGGTGGGAGGCTCTTCTACGGCGGGTTCCAAGCTCAAGTTCGTGACAGGCTGGAATGCTTATAGCGGCATTACCAACGAGGATGCCTTCGGGTTCTCGGCGCTCCCTGCTGGCGGCAGGTACGACGATGGGGGTTACGACGACGAGGGCGATGACGCTTACTTCTGGAGTTCTACAGAGGACGAAAGCGACGAAGCGTACGTCATGCGCTTGTACGACAACAAAGACGAGCCGCGCCTGTACAACCTCAGTAAGTACAACGGGTTCTCTGTCCGTTGCCTCAAGGACTAGTATATAGAGGCTAGGGGTTAGGATCTAGGATCTAGGGCCGAGGGAATCAAGAAGCGTCGTGCTGATTTTCGAGACGCTGTGGTCCGCGCTACGCAGTAGCGCCAGGATTAGAAAATTTTCCCGACAAAGCAGTTCAGCGAGATGCCGCCGTGGCTGGTCTTGATGACCTTTGTGCTTGGCGAGCCTAAGGCGGCGCAGTTCTTTAGAAGATTTTCGGTACAGGCGCCCTTGGGCGCGAGAATGGCGACGGTACAGCCCTTGAATTCGGAAAGCTTCTTGCCGATATCGGCATAAAGCTTGGGGGCGTTGGCGTCCAGGCGCTTTCCGTAGGGAGGGTTCAACACGATGACGGCTTGGCTTTCACCACGAAGTTTTTCGATTTTATCGGGAGTGTAGCTGAAGAAGTCCCTTTTTTCGGGGTTGATGCAACCTTTGGGCAGGGGCGAGGCTTCTACGTTGTGCTTGATAATTTCAACGGCTTTATCGGAGATGTCGCTGGTGAGGATTGTTATGGCCGCAATGACGTCCTCTTGCTTAATTATGTAATTCCACGTGGCATCTTTGAAGGCGGGCTGGTGTTTGAGGGCAAAGTCTCGGCATTTTCCGGGAATGAGTCCGTTTGCTATGTAGGCTGCCTCCAGGCTGAAAGTTCCGCTGCCTGCCATGGGGTCGATAAGCGTGATGGGACTTTGCTCTTGTTCAAAAGCTTCGAAGAGCATGGCGGCGGCGATGGTCTCTTTGAGGGGCGCCTCGTTGACAAAACGCTGGTGTCCCCGCTTGTAGAGCTCTTCTCCGGCCAGGTCCAGGGAGACTGTGCATCGGTCGTCGATGAGAGTGACGAAAAGGTTTTGCGACGATGGCCTGTCTTGCGGTGGGGCGTTGCGGGGTGTCCCCGCAGAGGGGGTAGAGAGCGACGCAGTGCGAACGAGGGGGAGACTTCCCCCTTTGATAACATCATAAAATCGTTCTGCCACTGCATCGCTGTGGTAAAGCCGGGAATGCTTGCATGTGACGTGCACCGGAACGGTGTCCGGTGTGACGGGGACAGGGGGGAGGTAAAGTTCCCAGGGTATTTCGGCGGCCTTCTTTTCTAGCTCGCGGAAGTTTTCGGCTTTGAAAGAGGCGATGTCCATCAGAATGCGGTTGGCGATGCGGCTGTAGGCCACGGCTTTCCAGGCATCGGTCAGTTTTGCCTCGAAGGTGACTTTCCCGTCGGCGGTTTCGAAGGAGTCGTCTTTGGCGGCGACCCCGATTTGGCGCAGCTCTTGGACCAGGGTCGCCTCGAAGCCAAGGGGCACGACGGCGGTGAAGCGGTGGAGCTTCCCATGAACCTGCCGCTTGATGCGCTTTTCGAGGTTTTCTAGCATGGTGTTAGAAGAACCTTCTGAAAAAGGAAATGGGCCTGAAAAGTGCCGTCACCAGCAGGGAAATGGCAAAAACGGCCGCCGCCACGACAGGAACCACGACGATGGGATGTGGCGTGAGGAGCGACAGTTTGAGTCCGTAAAATAGCTTGATGAAAAGCGGGTGGATCAGGTACACGCCCAGCATGCAGGCCGAAACGAAGGTGAGGCGGCGGTTTGTGGTCAGCACGCCCCGGTACCGTTCACAGAAAAAGCAGAAAATGGCGGCGGCAATCAGGAAGGTGGTTGGCTGGAAATTGCCCAGAAAATATTCGTTGGGCTTGGAGCGGTCGATAGAAAAATAGGTGGAGGAGATAAAGGCGAATGCCCAGGAGGCAACGGCCGAGAGGTACAGGATTTTTCGGGCCAGGGGTTTCAGGCCGTAGTGGGAAATGTAGAATCCGGTGAGGTAGAAGCCCGCGAAGGTGGTACATCCCTGGATGCGGATGTTCTTGTAGAGCGTAAAGTCGGCCAGGCGCTCCAGCAGGTGGTTCACCATGGGGAGCACCAGCCCGAAGCAGAAAAAGATGCCGATGACGTAGAGGTCCATCCGGTGGCTTGCGTGTTCGGTAAAGACCCGCATGGCAGGCGTCAGAATGTAGAGCCCCGCGATGGTGTAGAGAAACCACAGGTGGGTGGGCGGCTTGGTAAAAAGCAGAAACGGCGTGGCGAAGATGTCCTTGAATGTTCCGCCGGCGACGAGGGTGTTGACCGTTCCGTAGACAACAACCCAGAACACCAGCAGGAGCAAGATGCGGGTGAGGTTCTTGCCGAGGATTTTTTCCGGAGGGTGGGCGTATCGGGGCGAAAGCATGAACGCCCCGCTGATCATGATGAAAACGCCCACGCCAAAGCGGGCGATGCTGTTGTAAAAGTTCAGGGTGATCCACTCGTCGGTACGCACGGGAATGTTGTACCAGGCGGAAGTGACAGTATGCTGGAACACCACGGAAAACGCCGCGATGAATCTAAGGACTTCGGCGTAGAGTTCCCTAGGCTTTACGGGAGTTGTTTCCATGCCATTTAGAGCGTCGCCTGGAACTGGTGGAACTTTTCCAGCAGCTCGGCGTAGGTCTTGGTGGCCTCCAGCTGCGGGAACTGGGCCACGATGGAGTCCGGCGCGCAGAAGAAACAGCCCTTTTCGGCCTGCAGGAGCATGCCCGTGTCGTTGAAGGAATCTCCCGAGGCGAACACCTTGAAGTTCAGGTCTTGCAAGTGCTTCACGACCTTCGTCTTCTGGTCGGTGAGGCGCAGGTGGTAACCCTTGATGCGGTCGTTTTCGACTTCCAGGTTGTGGCAGAAGATGGTGGGAAATCCCAGGTTCTTCATGATGGGGTAGGCGAATTCCTGGAAAGTGTCCGAAAGGATAATCACCTGGGTTTCGTCCCGGAGCTGGTCCATAAAGGCGCGGGCGCCGTCAAGCAGGCCAAGGTTTGCAATGACGTTCTGGATGTCCGAAAGCTTGATGCCTTCGCGGTCGAGAATCTTGATGCGGCCCTTCATGAGCTCGTCGTAGTTAGGGATGTCGCGGGTGGTCAGGCGCAGGTCAGCGACGCCCGTCTTTTCGGCGACGGCAATCCAGATTTCAGGGGCGAGGACTCCTTCCAGGTCCAGGGTAACGACACATTGCTTGGTAAACATAGGGCTACTTCTTTCGTTCGTTGATGATGGAGCGCAGATCTTCAATTGTAATCTGGTACGGGGTGCGGCAGAAGTCGCAGATGACTTCCAAGTCCTTGCCTTCGGCTTCCAGGTCCAGCAAATCCTTGAGCGGGAGCGTAGCGAGCGTTGCTACGGTGCGTTCGTGACTGCAGGGGCAGTAGGCCATCGGGTCAATTTCTTTTACGATGTCGATTTCGTAGGGGCCGCGCAGCTGGTCCAGGAGTTCGTCCAAGTCAAAGCCTTCGGGCGTGTTCATGTCGCAGAACTTGGGCAAGTTCTGGATGATGACCTCGATCAGGTTGATGTCCTTGTCTTCGAGGTCGGGGAAGGCTTCGATGTAGAAACCGGCGGCGTAGTCCAGCTTGCTCGGGTCTTCTTTATTGAAGGCGGCTTCGATGCCCACGGCCGAGCGGATCTGCTCCGACTGCAACAGGTAGGTGGCCAGGTTCTGGCCCATGGAAACCGACGGAGCCTCGATGATGCTTTCATGGACGCGCTTGCCCTGCTCGTTGAGCTTTACGACGCGGATGCTCTGGGGAATCAGGGCGGGCTCGTTTCCGCCTACGGCCTGAAGTTCCGGCTGCGGGATCATGGCGCGCACCAGGCCCTGGGGCGTGGTATCCGACTGCACCAGCGTGATTTCGCCACCGAAGCGGGTGGTCAGCGAGACGGTGCCCGGGAACTTGAGTGAGGCACTCAAGAAGATGCTTGCGATGGAGTTCTCGGCCAAAAGCTTAAGGGCGAATCCCTGTGCGTTGTGCTTCTTGCCGATTTCGTTCATCGTCGCGGTCAAGTCGACGACAATCAGGCGGAAGGGCGTTTTTTTGCCCGTGGCGCGGATAATGCGGTCCTTGAAATTCATGGCCCAAAGATAGAATTTTAATTATTTAAATTTGTCTCAAAAACGAGGTTTACTATGCAAATTCTATTCCTGATGGCCGATGGTTTCGAAGAGACCGAATTTGTGACCCCCTTTGACTACCTGCAGCGTGCTGGAATCGATGTGGCTCTGGCCTCCGTTTCGGGCAAGGCCGAAGTTGTGGGGGCCCATGGCCTGAGAATTGCGTCGGATTACGCACTCTCGAGTGCCAAAATTGATGCTTTTGACGGAATACTCCTGCCGGGCGGTGGGCCGGGCGTAAAGAACCTGAAGGCCTCGGCCGAGGTGGAAAAGGTCATTTGCGATTTCAACGATCAGGACAAGTGGATCTTTGCCATCTGCGCGGCTCCGCTGGTGCTGAGCAAGGCGGGAATTCTTGTGGACCGCACCGTCACCTGTTTCCCCGGTTGTGAAGGTGAACTTGTCTGTAACAAGTTCGTAGAAGACCGGGTGGTGGTAGACGGAAATATCGTCACTAGCCGTGGCGCTGGTACTGCCGAAGAGTTTGCCTTTGAATGTATCGCCCAGCTTGGTGGCCGTGAACTTGCGGAAAAAATCCGCAAGCAGGTAGTGGCCCGTTAAGGTTTTGCCAATGCTGAAAATTGGAGTGATGGCTTCCGGTGGAGGAAGCAATTTTAAGGCTATTCTGGACAGGATTGATTGTGGCGACTTTGATGCAAAGTGCCTTTTCTTGATAACGAATAACGGAAACTGCGGTGCCGTGGCCCATGCGAAGAACTTTGATGTTCCTGTGTTCCACGTTTCTGGGAAAACACACCCTGAAAGGTCTGCCTATGAGTCGGCATTGCTGGAAGTTATAGATCGTTTCGACATAGACTTACTTGTGCTAGCGGGCTATATGAAGGTTTTGCCCACTAGCTTTATTAAGCGGCTTGCTGGGCGCATCCTGAATATTCATCCGTCGCTTTTGCCTAAGTATGGTGGCAAGGGCTTCTATGGAATTCACGTGCACGAGGCGGTTGTGGCAGCCGGTGAACGGGAATCCGGTGCCACAGTCCACCTGGTTGGTGAAGAAATTGATAGTGGGCGTATCCTCGCACAGTGCCGTGTGCCAGTGCTAGAAAATGATACTCCGGAAACTCTTGCGGCAAGGGTTCTGGAACAGGAACACCAGCTATATTGGAAGACCATTCGCGATTACGGCGAAGGTCTTAAAACTATTTCTCGATAATCGCCGAGGCAACGATGCCCTCGCCAGCGTAGAGCACCATGATCTGCCCAGGCGTGGCGGCGAACTGGGGCGTGTCGAAACGGATGGAGACCTTGTCTTGGGTGAGGTCGGTGATGGTGGCTTCGGCGAAGGTATGGCCCAGCCGGATTTTCGCCTGTAGCTTTTGCTGCAGCAGAGGCGAATCCTTGGAGACCATCAGGTTCAGCTGGCTTCCGCTTACTTCTTCGCACTGGAGCAGGCTTCTCGGGCCAAGCACCACCTGGTTTTTCTTGGTGTCGATGGCAATCACGAAAAGGGGCTCCGGCTGTCCACCGATATTTAGGCCCTTGCGCTGGCCGATGGTGTAGTGGATAAATCCCTTGTGCTGACCCAGGACTTTCCCGTTGATGTCTACAAAGTCTCCGGGAACGTTGTCGCTTTCATCGAAAAGCACGGAGTAGTCACCGCATTCCAGAAAGTCCTGGCTCTCCTTCTTGGAGGCGAAATCTTCCCAGCCAATCTTTCGGGCCAGTTCCTTGACTTCTTCCTTGTGCATCTCGCCCAGGGGGAACAGCACAGACGAAAGCTGGTCTTCGGTAAGCCTGGAAAGAAAGTAGGACTGGTCCTTGAATGTGTCTCGGGCCCTCCACAGGAAGGGTTCCTCGGGGCTCTTGAAATCCAGACGGGCGTAGTGCCCTGTGGCAAAGTAGTCAAAATCTACGCCCATCTTGCGGACGGCGTGGAGCATGGCTCCGAACTTGATGGACTGGTTACAGCGTACGCAGGGGTTGGGTGTGCGACCCGCCCGGTATTCGGCGCGGAAATAGTCCAGCACGTTCTTCTTGTATTCCTCGACTACGGGAACCACATGGAAGGGAATGGACAGGCGCTTGGCCACCTTCTCGGCGGCTTCAATGCTTTCTCCTTCGTTGGGGCCAAAACATCCGGAGCGACCCTCTACGATGGGCATGTCGATAGAACCGTCCCAAAGGGCCATGGTGATGCCGATAACGTTATAGCCTTGCTGCTGCAAGGTCCAGGCGGTAAGGGCTGAATCAACACCCCCCGACAGACCGACTGCTACTGTTTTTTCGCTTTTGTCCATAATTTATGTAGGAAAATATAGAAAATGTAGGCTAGAGTGGGGTCTTGCTTTTTTCACCGGCAATTTCGCGGACCAGTTTCGGTACAAGATAGCCGGGTAACTTGGTGCGGACTTTTGCAATCAGGGCACGGGCCGTGTCGTCGTCCACTTCAAAATGGGCTACACCGTTGGCATGGTCCAATTGGTGTAGGTAGTAGGGGAGTACACCCTGCGAGAAAAGCTTGCGACAGAGAGTAGTTAATTTGTCTATGCTGTCGTTTACGCCTTTCAAAAGGACGCCCTGGTTGAGTAAAGTCCAACCGCTGAACTTCAGTTGGGCAAATAGGGTTGCAGACTCGCTGTCCAGTTCATCAGCATGGTTTACATGCGACACGAGGACGCTGTTAAAGCGGGCTGGGAGTTCTCGTAGCAGTTCAAAATGCTGCATTACAAGGTCCGGGCGCATTATGGGGAGTCGCGTATGAATGCGTAGTGTGGTGACCGAGGGGTGCATGGCGATGGATTCCACAAGTTCGCGGAAGTCGCCCGGGCTTAAGGTAAGCGGATCTCCGCCAGAAAGGATCACTTCCCACACATCGGTATGGGTATCCAACCAGTCACTGACCTGCCTTGCCACGTCTGGAATATTTTGGAAGGGGTAGTTCTTGCGGAAGCAGAAACGGCAACGGACACCACAGGTGGCGGTCGAGACTATGAGGGCGCGCTGGTCGTATTTCTGGATGACGCAGTCGGATTTTCCTGCGGGCAGGTCGCCTACGGGATCGTCTACAAAGCCATCCACCTTCTTGAGCTCGTCTTTGGTTGGCAAAATTTCGCGCAATAGGGCTGTGGGGTCGCTCGCCTTCTTGATTAAATCGGCATAGTGTCTCGAGCACAGGAACGGAAACTTGGGTGTGGGGTCTAGGTCCGCAAGTGCATCTGATTTCGCGAAGTTGACCGCAAAATCCTTTTCCAAATAGTCTAAAAAGTCCGAAATTTGTGTGAAAACAGTCCTAGAGTTTTCCATTATATACTAAATTTAGCTTCAAAATCAACAAGAGGATAATATGGGTACTGTAAGCACCAACGAATTCCGCAAGAAACTTAAGATTATGGTTGATGGTCAGCCGTACGAAATCATCGAAAACCAGTTTGTGAAGCCGGGTAAGGGTCAGGCCTTTAACCGCGTTCGCATCAAGAACCTGGTGACTGGCCGCACCCTGGAACGCACCTGGAAGAGTGGCGATACGGTTGAAGAAGCCGACGTGACCTTCACTGAAATGACTTATCTCTACAACGACGGTTCTACTTGGTTCTTCCTGGATAACGATTCCCAGGAAACCATGGAAATTCCGAAGGAATCTCTCAACGGCTGCGAAGTGTGGCTGCTTGACGGCGCTACCGTCGAAGTGACCTGGTGGAAGGATCCGAAGAGCGGTTCTACGCTCCCCATCGAAGTTATCCCGCCCACCTTTGTGGACCTGATGATCGTGGAAGCTCCTCCTGCAGTGCAGGGCAACACCAGCGGTAACGTGATGCGCGAAGCTATCCTCGAGACCGGTGCCAAGGTGATGATCCCGCTGTTCATCGAGAACAACACCAAGATCCGCGTGGACACCCGCGACGGTTCTTACCTCGAACGCGCAAAATAAGACCGTTCGTGCTAAAAGCCGGAGAGAATTCTCCGGTCTGCGCTCACTCTCGCAACCACGCCTCGTTAATACGAGGCGCTTGTTGTTCACGGAAAAACTGCTTGTTATTTGAGGGCCTTTCTGAAGACCCGGGCGACTTCGTCCGGGTTGTCGCTTTTTAGCCAGCTGAGGGTCTCTGTACCTCGGTAACTCCAGGCGAAGATATTGTCGATTCCTGCTTTGCGACTTTCGGAAACGGCGATGGCCAGGTCGTTCTCGCGGCCTGCTTCAATTTGGTAAGCCTTGATCCACATCTGCACGGCCTTGCCGTACTTGGTGGCAACGTCAACCAGCTTGCGTGCCGTCTCGGCGTATTTTTCACGGACCCATTCTTCAGTGGCGCCCCGTTCCCAGTAGGGATCGGATGCGACCTCGTCGACGCTTTCAAGACTTGCTACCCGGCCCCAATCGTCGAGACCTGCGGGGAACCAGGGCGGCAGCATGCAGACGCAGTTGCGCTTCCCGCGGGCATGGACATCGGCCGTCATTTCTTTCAGGAAATCGATGAGAGAATCCTCGCGGAATTTCTTCACATCGTCGGTAAGCTCCGTGGGCATCTCGTAGCCGAAACGGTCCTTGAAGAGGGCGCGGCATTTTTCGCAGCGGCAACTCCAGTTCTGGAGTCCGCCTTTTTCGAAGTAGAAATGAGGTTCGTCCCAGAAGATGGTGCTTACTTTGGTTGCACAGACGGATTCAATCCACTTGTGCATGTAGGCTCGGAACTCCGGATGGTTGGGGCAGGCCGCCACCTTTGGCTTGCCATCTAGGGCTACCTGGCACATATCGTGGTTCCTGGCGGTGAGCTCGGAGTAGGCTTCTCCGCCGAATACGCGGCCTACACCCCAGGGGTTCACGTAGACGGTCAGACCGAGGTCCGCGGAACGGTCTACGATTTCTTTCATGGTGCCGTAGTAATACTGTTGGTCTTCTTCGCTCCAGGTGTGGAGCACGGCGTTGAATCCGGCTGCCTTGATGTCTTGCATGTCGGCAAGAACGTGCTTAGGGGAGCGGACGCCGAAATAGCTTACGCCCTTAATCATGTGTTTGCCCACTGGGGCGTAGGAGTCTTCCGCAACACCTGGTCCAGGGTCTCGCGCCATTCATCTTCGGTAAGGGGCCGGCGGATCCAGTACAGGCTGTCGTCCTCTTTTTCGATGGGCATGGTGTCGGGAACAATTTCCACGATCCAGGACTCGGGGATGCTGTTGTGGAGCCTCTTGCTGAAGGCGATGTTCATATCGGTGGGCCTGTCGGCGTGATCAAAGATGATAAGCGCCGGAGAATCCCCCGTGATGAGAGCCGTTTCCAGGATGTTCACCGCTTCTTCGATGGTGTTGCAGGTGTACATGGTGGAATCTTCGGCCATGTCGTTCTCCAGAAGCCAGCGGAGAGTCCACTGGCTCAGGCGGTCTAAGCTGCCCGGTGAAGAAGGGGCTATGAAGAATATGTGTCCCACGGGCTAAAGTATAGAAAGTTTGAAACCCGTTTTTTAGGGGCTAAAAGGCCTAATTTAGAGAGAAATCTATTATTTTTGAGATAGGAAAAGTCTATCAAACATTAATCAACAATTAACGCACATGTTTCCCGACCTTGGCGAATTTAGATTGATAAGCGGCATCCTGGAAAAGTCACTGGACTTGAAGGCCGCTCCCCCGAAGTTCAGGGATTGGCTCCCTGTAGGGGACGATGCTGCCGAGTTTGACGGCTGGCTTGCCACCAAGGACTTGTCTGTGGAGAACGTTCATTTCCGTATGGACTGGTCTACGCCGGAACAGGCTGTGGAAAAGCATATCGTTTCCAATGTGTCGGACATTTCGGCTATGGGAGGCAGGCCCCGCCTGGCCCTGTTTGGCCTGTGTGTTGGGAAAAGCTGGAGCGACGAAACGGTGCGACGTGTATCGCTTGCTGTGGCGGAAGGCTTTGCCAAAAGGAACATTGCCCTTATCGGGGGCGATACCGTCTCAGGTGAGGTGGGGATGTTCTCTACGACTCTCATCGGAGAGCAGGTGGCGCCTACGCGCCTGCTTCGGAGCGGAGCGAAGCCAGGGGACCGGCTGTTTGTTTCGGGAACACTGGGCCGCTCCGCTGCGGGACTCTGGCTTCTGCAGAACCGTCCGGCCGGATATGAGGATTTTGACGACTTGATTCGGTACCACCTGTGTCCTGATATTCGGGAAAGCATGGGGGCTGAACTGGCCACTACGGGTGTATGCCGTGCTGCTCTGGACATCAGTGACGGCCTGTCTTCGGAACTGAACCACCTCTCCCTATCTTCGGGGGTGTCGCTGGAGGTGCTTGGGGACAAAATTCCCGTTGATGGCCGCGTTTTGGAGATGTGCCGCCGATATGGCCTGAATCCTATGGATTTTGCGATGGATGGCGGGGAAGAATACGTGCTTTTGTTTACCGTTTCTGTCAAAAATGATATATTTTCAATAAAAGGTTTCCCCGATGGGGTATACGAGATTGGCTCGGTCAAGGAAGGCACCGGCGTCTATATGCTCGCGGAGGGTGAAAAAAAGATTGTTAAAGCTCAGGCTTGGTCGCATTTATGATTAGTAACGTGAAAATGAACCTAGGGCAGTTGTTGATTCGCCAGGGCGTTCTGGACGAAGACCAGCTGGCTCACGCTACCTCGGAACACAAGCGTACGGGAATCCCCCTGGCGAAGATTCTCATTCGTTTGGGCATGGTCAGCGAAGATACCCTCACGAGCATTTTGGGTGTGCAGATGCAGTCTACCACCAAGATGCGTATCGGTGAGATGTTGCTCGCCCAGAAGTACATTACCCAGGAACAGCTGGACCAGGCTCTGGAAGAGCAGAAGAAGACCGGCAAGCGTCTGGGTCGTACCCTGGTGGACCTGAAGTTCATGCCTGAGGAACGCTTGGTGGAAATTCTTTCCAAGCAGTTTGAAGTTCCCTATGTAAAGCTTGAAAATTTTACCCTGGACCCGGAGGCCTATACTTATCTGCCCGAAGACCTGTGCAGGACTTATAAGGTTGTGCCCCTGTTCATTTCCAAGGGAGAAGATGACCGCCGTGTCGTGCGTGAAGCCATGACCATCGCGATGACTGACCCCACCAACATGCGTGTGATCAATATCGTGAAGTTCAAGGTGAAGATGGAGGTGGACATTGTCATGGCCTCCGACGCCGACGTGGTGAAGACCATCGACCGCGTGTTTGCTGGCCATGGATCTACCAATGAAGAATCCCTGGCAGAACTTATCGGCGAGTCTAAGGATGGCGAAGAACTGGAGACCGTGGAACGCGGTCAGGGTGCAAACGATGAACCGGAACTGACCGACGAAGAAGGTCGTGCGGTGGTGAAGATCGTGACCACGCTGATCCACGAAGCTATCGCCCGTCACGCTTCCGATATTCACCTGGAACCCCAGGAAACCTTCCTGAAGCTCCGTTACCGTATCGATGGTGACCTGCAGGTGATGTCTCCGATTCCAGCACGTCTGATGCCCCAGATTCTTTCGCGTATTAAGCTTCTTTCCAAGATGGACATCGCCGAAAAGCGTAAGCCCTTGGATGGTCGTTTTACGGTGCGTTACAAGGGTGCCGAAGTTGACCTTCGTGTGAGCTCATTCCCGATTTCGCTTCGTAAGCGCGGTGTCTGCGAAAAGATCGTTATGCGTATCTTGGACCCGAACTCGGGTCAGTTCCCGCTGAAGGACATGGGCTTTGACCCCCGTGTGCTCAAACAGTTCATCGACGCGATTAACGCTCCTAACGGCATTGTGCTTGTGACCGGTCCTACGGGTTCCGGTAAGTCTACCACGCTTTACGCTTCTATTCGAGAAATTTTGGATTCTACGATTAACATCTCTACGATGGAAGACCCTGTGGAATTGAATATTGATGGTGTGAACCAGGGACAGATCAACAATGCCGCAGGCTTTACCTTTGCGGCGGGCATTCGCGCCTTGCTTCGTCAAGACCCGGACGTGATTATGATCGGTGAAATGCGTGACCAGGAGACGTCGTCCATGGCTATCGAAGCTGCTTTGACGGGTCACTTGGTCTTCAGTACGCTCCATACCAACGATGCTGCCGGTGCATTCCCTCGTTTGTTGGAAATGGGTCTGGAACCCTTCCTGGTGTCTACCGCTATCAAGGGCGTGTTGGCACAGCGTCTTGTGCGCCGCATCTGTAAGTATTGTAAGGAACCTGTCGAAATTTCCCCGTCTCTGCGCGAGGAACTGAATCTGTCTCCCGACATGCAGTTCTATCATGGCAAGGGCTGTGAAAAGTGCGAAGGCTCTGGCTACAAGGGTCGTTGCGGTATTTACGAATTCCTGGTTCCCAACGAGACTGTGCGTAACCTGATCATCAAGCGTTCTTCGGGTGACGTGATTAAGCGTGCCGCTATCCAGGAATGCGGCATGATTACGCTCCGTATGGATGGTATCCAGAAGGCTTTGGACGGACACACGACCTTGGAACAGGCTGTGGGTGCGTCCGCTGCTGACGATTAATTCGCCATTGTTTTCTGAAAGCTTTAGAGCCTTTCGCCTATAAGGGCGAAGGGCTCTGCTTTTACGATGCGCGCCTGCAGTTTTTTACCTGCGGGAATGTCTCCGGCTAAGGCTACGGGGCGGTAGGCGTTGTTCCTTGCGATGGTGGTGCCTTCGCGGTGGCCTTGCTTTTCAGTGATCACCATGCAGGTGGAGCCAACCCACTGCTCATTATTTTCTTGGGCGATTTTTTGGAAGGCGTCAAAAAGCTGTGCGGAACGTTCGTGCTTTGCCGTGTCGGGAACGGCTTTACTATCAGGTGCGTTTGCCGATTCCATGCGGGCGGCGACGGTTCCTTCTCGAGCTACGAACCGGGTAATGTTGCAGACGGTAGGTCTAGTTTCTTTTAGCAGATCCAGGGTCTGCCTGAAGTCGTCTTCAGATTCTCCAGGGAAACCTACAATCAGGTCCGTACTGAGCGTGAACAAGGGGAATTTTTCTAGCAGTTCCAGGGCGAAGTTTCGGTAATCCTCGACGGAGTGCTTGCGGTTCATGAGTTGCAAGACATGGTCGCTTCCGCTTTGTGCTGGAATGTGCAAGAATCGGTAGACCCGTTCGTCCTGGAAACATTCCAGCAGAGCCTCTTTATAGCCGAGAATATGTCTCGGGTTTCCCATACCCAGACGCAGGCGGTAGTCGCCGGTCACTTTGGTAATAATCTTCTGGACAAGACACGCAAGGTTGGTGCCGGTATCAAAACCGTAGCAGGCGCAGTCCTGTCCAGTCAACTGGATTTCCAGGCAGCCGTCGTCTACAAGACGCTGGACCTGCTCCACGATAGCGCCTTCAGGAAAGCTTTTCAGCCGACCCTTTACTAGCCTTGTGGAGCAGAAGGCGCAGGCGTCTAGGCAGCCTTCCTCTATATTCACGATTCCCACGAAGGGTGATTCCCGTAGGGTAGATGGGCTGGCGTTTAGTCCGGCCTGCAGCTGTTTCAGGTCGGTAAAGACGACTTGCGGAAATTCCTTCAAGACCGCTTCACGGAAGTCCTTGGGGGCGCATCCCGTAATGAAGATGGGCGCCTGTGGGAATGCTGATGCTGCCCGCTGTACAAGCTTCAAGGCGGTGCTGTTCCCCTTGACGGTACAGACGTTTAGATAAAAGGCGTGGGGTGGCTCTGTCGGGAATTCAAAACTGATTTTGCAATCTGGAATTTGTGCCGACAGGGCTCGGGCAATCTTTTCCCCGTCACCGAAGTTGGCCGCACAGCCTTGGCTCATGACGGCGATGACCTTTGCTGGAGCGACACTCATCTTTCGAACCGTTCCAGGGTGATTCCCGGATAGTAGTGGCTCAGAATTTCGATGTAGCTCTGACCCGCCTGGGCTCTGGCCCGTACGCCCATCTGGCACATGCCTACACCGTGGCCGAAGCCCTTTCCTTCTAGAATCCACTTGGTTCCGTCTTTCTTGACGGTAAAGAAACTGGAAGGTAGTATGGTTCCGTCTTTGCGGAACAGCCAGCGGACCTTGTCTCCCTGGACCTCGAATGTTTCTACGTCGGTGGTTACCGCAAGGGTCAAGATGCGCCCGCTTTTAAGCTGGTCCTTGACCGCGATGTCCTTGATCTTCTTGAAAGGAGAAACTTTGGCCTTGGAATCCTTGGCGTTCTGGACAAAGAGCTTTGTAAGGTCGTTGCTTTCAAAGGTCCGTTCCCACTTGGAGTAGCTGGATTCCCTACACCAGGGCGTTCCATCGGGGCGAAGATCCGGTTTGCTCTTGAGGTAGGGGAGGTTCGGCTTTTCCCAGGTATCCATCGTTTCGGATACGCCTCCGCAGGTGGAGTGGTAGTAGGCGGTAATGAACTCGCCGTTGTACATCATGACTTCGCCCTTGGTCTGCTTGACAGCGGAATCGGTGAGGGCGGTTGCGCTCTGGAGGCCCTTGTAGACCTGGTCCTTTGTGTCGGCGAAAACGTCGAACCCCAGAGACTCTCTGCTGTTGTAATGCTTGTAGGCGTAGGTCCGTGCGGCGACGGCCTGGGCCTTTAACGCTTCGAACCGGCTGCTGTCCAGCTGGCCGATTTCGTAGGGAATCACGCCCCGCAGATAGTCTTCCATGTCTACCGTGTTGATGGCGTTGATCTTTCCGTTGCTGTAGGAGAGGGTGAAGAATCCCGGATAGCAAGAAGTGGCAAGCTGTTTTTTGGTAGGGGCGATGGAGACGCACTTGCCGTCGTCGATATCTTTGCTTACGGTGGTGAAGGCGTTGTCCTTGCCTTGGAATTTCAGTTCTTTGCCCTTGACGGTAATCTGGATGGTCTCGCCGTCCTTTTGCAGGTAGAGTTCCTTGACTCCCGTATAGACTCCGACTTTAAGGGGCCTGTTCAGGTTCTGGGGAATCTTTTCGGCCTGAACCTTTGCCAGAGTGTCACCGGAAGGAGTGACCTTCGGGGCAACGCTGGAAAATTCGATGGGCTTGAAGTTGACAGGCCCGATATCGTCCGTGGTATCCGTGGCCTCAACAGTCTTTACTTGTGGTTCGACTTTCTTTGCCACAGGTGCTGGCATATCCGGCAGCTCGAAATCTTCTGCGCTTGCCGTTATGATAAGGGCCAAAACGAAAAGAAAACAACGGGGCTGCACGGCTTCGCGCTACTTCTTCTTCAGCTTCGCCTGGGTTTCCTTGGCCATCTTGCGGAGCTTGGACTGGTTCATGGTGCGGTCGGCGGTAGAAATCTTGTCTACGAAGAGGTCCCCGTTCAGGTGGTCCGATTCGTGCTGGATGCAGCGGGCGAAAAGGCCTTCGCAATCATGGATTTCTTGGGGCTCGCCGTTGATGTCGAAAAAGCGGACGCACACCTTGTTGGGGCGAACGACGTTGCAGAAAATGTCCGGGAAGGAAAGGCAACCCTCGTCGTAGTCGCAGGGCTTGGCGTCTTCTTCGGGTTCCCATTCCGGGTTGAACATGATATAGGGCCTGGGGTCCTCTTCGCCGGGAATGGCGGTGTCGATAACCACCAGACGGATGTTCTTGCCTATCTGGGGCGCGGCCAGGCCGCAACCCGGGGCGTCGTACATGGTTTCAAGCATGTCCTTGGCCAGCTGCCGAAGCTCCGGGGTGATTTCGGTAACGGGTTCGCTCTTTTTGCGGAGGACCGGGTCACCGTAAATGCGGATAGGGAGAATCGCCATGATTACTTCTTTTCTTCGGTCTTGGTTTCGGCCGGGGTGGCGTTAATAATTCTGAGAATAGCGCTCTTTTCGAAGTCGATCAGCGTGGTGGAACCGGTGCGGACCGTGACGATGTTGTCTTCCATGGAGGTGATTGTGCCGATGATGCCGGCGGTGGTCATCACCTTGTCTCCCTTTTTCAGTTCCTTGCGCATCTGGTCCATCTGCTTCATTTCTTTCTGCTTGGGGCGGATAAAGAAAAGCCACATCACGACGAACAGCAAAATGAGGGGCAAAAAGCTGGCGATGGCGCTGGGCTGCTCGGGGGCGGCCTCTTCGGCGAAGGCCATGGCTGCTGCGGACAGGGTAATCAGAAGGGTCTTGATTTTCATGATAAAAACCTTTAGTAGGGGTTGATGTTTACGGGCACAAATTTAGAAAATAGTCCGGCCCGTTACAGGGGCAGGTCCCTTCCGAGGCCCATTTTCAGCTCGGTCCTGCGCCTAATGACCATTTCGTTGAAAAGGTCGGTGAGGCTGTCCTCGATACTGATCATGGGTTTCCAGCCCAGGGCCATAATCTTGGAGGGGTCGCCGATAAGCAGGGGAATGTCGTTGATGCGTTCGTACTTGGAATCGAAACGGAAGTCGACACTCACATCGGCAATGTCCACTAGCATTTCTACCAACTCGCGGATAGTGTAGGACTTGCCACTACAGATGTTGAAGGTCTCGCCGGGATCGGCTGTGTTTAGCACTTGGATCATGCCACGGGCCACGTCACGTACATCCACCACGTCGCGGCTGATGTCCAGGCTTCCGGAATAGATTACGGGCTCACTACCATAGAACTTGATTTTTACTAGCTGGTAGGTGATGGAAGGAATAACAAACCTTCGGCTGTGGTGTGGTCCTGTAAAGTGGAAGGGCCGTACAAATACGATGTGGAGCCCTTGGGCGTTGACAAACTGGTTTCCCAGGAGTTCCATGCATGCCTTGGAGGTGGCGTAGGGCGTAAGGGGGTTGGGCCTGTCGTCTTCTTTATGCAGGTAGGTCAGGTGTTGCTCGGTGCGTCCGTAGATTTCGCTGGAACTGAGCAGCATGATTCGGGCCTTGGGGCAAGTCTGCCGGGTGGCCTCCAGAAGGTTTTGGGTACCCAACAGGTTGATGTTCAGGGTTTCGTAGGGCTTCTGGTACGAAAGGCCCACGGAAGACTGGCTCGCTAGATGGTAGATGTGGGTGGGTGCCACCCTCTGGAGCATCTCGTAGACGTCCTTGAAATTCAACAGGTTGCCGGTGAGGTACTGTACACCGTCTACCTTTTGCCAGGGCTGGGGCTGTTCATCGCTGAAGCTGAACAGCTCGTGATTGGTGCCGCTCAGGTTAGAAAGGATGTGGAAGCCGAGTGCTCCTGTGCCACCTGTTACCAGAATACTCATGTGCCGGTATCAACCTCTATCTAATAGCGTCCCACGCCTTGGTTATTGTTTCCTTTTCAATATTAACAACTTTTTCGACTTTTCCAATCTTTGTAGGCAAAATATATACTCTTGATCCCTTTTCGGCCTTTTTGTCTACGGCCATGGCGTTCCATGCCTGTTCCGTATTCACATTGTAAGTCTTGGGAAAACCGAGGCTGTCCAGAAGGGCGTTCTGGCGGGATTCTTCTTCGGCGGTGAGCTTGCCAAGGAGAACCGCTGCACGTGCGGCCACCCGCATGCCGAGGCTTACGGCGATGCCATGGCTGAACATATCGTAGTTCGTGAGCTTCTCGATGGCATGGCCGAAGGTATGGCCGTAGTTGAGGATGGCACGGAGGCCGGATTCCTTTTCGTCGATGCCTACGACCTCGGCCTTGATTTCGCAGCTCCTAAAGATAAGGTGCTTGAGTACCTCGTCATCGTGTTTCTTGATTCCTTCTACGTTTTCTTCGATATAGCGGAAGAATTCTTGGTCGTAGATGACGCCGTACTTGACAATTTCGGCCAGGCCTGCCAGGTATTCGTTTTCGGGAAGGGTAGAAAGTACCGAGAGGTCGCACACCACAGCCTTGGGCTGGTAGAAGGCTCCGATCATGTTCTTGCCTTCGGGGTGGTTTACCGCCACCTTGCCGCCTACGGAACTGTCCACCATAGAAAGGAGGGTGGTGGGGAACTGGATGAAGTCGATCCCGCGCTGGTATGTGGCGGCGCCAAAGCCAGCCATGTCACCGACCACACCGCCACTGAACTGCAGCAGGCAGCTCTTTCGGGTGTAGTTCCTGTGAAGCATAAAGCTGAAAAGCTGGTTCAGGTTGTGGAGTGTCTTGTTCCGTTCGCCCGCCTGGAACTTGAATATGGGGCAGCGTCCGCCCTGGCCACGCAACTGTGAAAGCATCTCGTTCTGGACCTTCGCGATTGTCGTGTCTGTGCAAATCAAGAATTCATGGGACGGGGACAGCCGGAGACCTTCCAACAGTGCCTTGGAGTCGGGAATGATGTTCTTGCCGATGAAAATGGGATATCGTCCGCCGCTGGAAGGGCAGACGTCCAGGGCATGGTGGCTCCAGAACTTTTTCATGTGCAGGATTTTCTCGATGGTGTGGGCTTCTGTGTAGTCGTTGGAACTTTCCACGCTGAAATCCGCCTGGGCATAGTTGGGCTCCCGTTCCTTGAGCATGACCTTGATCTTTGCAAGGCGTTCTTCGTCGCTCAGGTTGGCAAGCAGGGGGCGCGTGTTCTTGCGGCCGATGCGTTCCGAAAGAATTTCGGGCTTGGCCCACAGGCGGATGATGATGCCGTTCTCCTTAATAATCTTGATGTTGTCGGCCTGGGTCAGGGCGCCACCGCCCAGGGAAACCACCTGGGGTGTCTCGTTGTTGCAGATTTCGGCAATGATTTCTTTTTCTTTCTGGCGGAAAAAGGCTTCTCCTTCTTGAGCGAAAATTTCGGAGATGGTCTTTCCGACCCGTTCTACAATCAGGCTGTCCGTGTCAACGAAGGGGCGTTCCAGACGTTCTGCCAGGGCCCTTCCGGTACGGCTCTTGCCGCTGGCCATGAAACCTGTAAAGAATATATGCTTTTTCATTAGATGCCCTCCATTCCCTTGCGCATGATGTCTCGCAGTTCTTCGTCAGAGTGTCCTTTGACCTGTTCGGGGAACCACTTCTTGAAACTTTCCAGTCCCTGATTCACCAGCATTCCCTCGCCGGTGACGGTCTTGCTGCCCTTTTCGGCGGCGAGCTTCAGAAGCTTGGTCTCTGGTGGCGCGTACACGATGTCGCATACGGCTTGCCCGGGGTTCAGGCTGTCGCTCTCTAGAGGGGATTCATCTTCGTTTGGGGTCATGCCTACGGAGGTGGCGTTGATGATAATCTTGTAATCCTTGGAGACCTTGGGGAACTCCTGGAAGGTGAACACGGAAGTTTTTTCGCTGTCCTTGAATAGCGGATTCAGTGCGTTTGCCAGAGCATCGCCCTTTTCTTTGTTGCGGCATACGATGGCAAGCCTGTTGCCCTGTTCTAGCAGGGTGTAGGCGATTGCCTTTGCCGCTCCGCCATTGCCCAGGAGGGCGATGGTGGTGTTTTTAGGCTGGATTCCGTTTTCTTCTAGGTTGCGGATACAACCGTAGGGGTCCGTGGTGGTACCACAGAGGGTTCCGCCGACAATTCCGTCTTTCCAGTACAACGTATTGACGCTTCCGGTAAACTTGCTGATGGGGGAAAGTTCGTCCACCAGTTCCATTACGGGCGTCTTGTAGGGGATGGTGACGTTTGCTCCCCGGAATTTCATGGCCCTGAAACCTTGGATGGCCTGGGCAAAGTTACACGGCTCCGGACCGTAAGGCAGGTATGCTGCGTTGATTCCAAGCGCCTTGAATAGCGCATTATGCATGAGGGGAGACTTGCTATGGGCAATAGGGTGCCCGAAAACGCAAAGTGTTTCCGTTTTTCCGTTCATACGAACCTCTTTTGTCCGCCCACCTGGGGCTGAACTCTAAACAATACCTTGATAAAGATATAAAAAAATTATCTAGAAACTGGTAATTCCGATGATTATCAGGATAATACCCGCAAAAACCTGGGGCAGGTTGGTCTTGAAAAACTTGGCGCTTCTGGAACCGATTTCAAAACCGAGAATGCCGAACAGAACGGCGGCAAGAGCGATAACCGCTGTTGCAAAGATCAGGTCGACCTTTACGAAGGCAAAAGATATGCCGATAGTGAGTGCATCGATGCTTGTGGCAAGGGATAGGAGTACAATGCTTGCAAGGCTCAAGTCGGAGATTTTCTTTTCGTCTTCTTTCTTGCGGAGGGCTTCCCAGATGAATTTGAGTCCGAGCAGGCAAAGGATGACACAGGCAATGATTGAACCTAAATCGTGAATCCAATGTCTGGCGAGGGTTCCGGAAAAATACCCAAGAAGGGTCATGCCACCTTGGAAGAACCCGAAGGACAATGCTAGTCCAAATGCTTTGAACCGGGACACTCCAGAGCGCCCGAGTCCAATAGAAGTGGCCACGGCAAAGCAGTCCATGGCCTCTATGACCGCAATGAGAATTACGGAGAGATAGTTCAAAATGGCCTAAAGAAGTTTAGGTGTTCTTGAACAGTTCTTCTTTGCTGATTGCCTTGAAGTTGGTGGCCTTCAGGGCTTCAATAGCCTTGTCCGTGTCCTGGAAGCGGAGAATCATGATGTTGGATCCGTCCAGGGTGGAGGGGTAGGCGTACATATAGTCGATCTGCTGGCTACCCACTGCGGTAGAGAGCAGTTCGGCAAGGCCTCCGATAGCGGCGTTTACAGGGCAGGCCACCACGTCGGTAATGGTGGCGCTGAGGCCTGCCTTGGCCAGCACATCCACGGCCTTTTCGGGGTTGTTTACGATAAGGCGGATAAGCCCGAACTCGCCGGAGTCGGCAAGGGTGAGCGAAAGCAGGTTCACGCCGGCGTCAGCAAGAGAGCGGCAGACGGTTTGCAAACGGCCGGGCCTGTTGGAAACGAAAACTGATACTTGCGGGATCTTCATGTTGTACCTCCTTACATCTTCTTCCTATTATCAACCACTCTCTTTGCCTTGCCTTCGCTGCGGGGCAGGGAATCCGGTTCGCACAGGGTGACAATGACGGAAATGCCGAGAATCTGTTCAATGGAATGCTTGAACTTCTTGTTCAGCTGTTCCATGGCGCCCATGGAGTCGCTCACCATGTCGCGGGAAACTTCCACCTTCACTTCCAGGGTATCCATGTTGTTCTTGGTGTCAAGAACAATCTGGTAGTGGGGCAATGCCTTTTCGGCGCGGAGAAGAGCTGTTTCGATCTGGCTCGGGAATACGTTCACGCCACGCATGATAATCATGTCGTCGCTACGGCGACCGATGCGACGGATACGGCGGATGGTACGGCCACACTTGCACTTTGTCTTCTCGATGGCGGTAATGTCGCGGGTGCGGTAACGGAGAATGGGCATGGCCTTCTTGCTGAGGGTACTGATGACCAGTTCTCCTTCTTCGCCGTCGGGCAGGGGCTCCAGTGTTTCGGGGTCGATGATTTCAGGGTAGAAATGGTCTTCGAAGATGTGAATGCCGTCGCGGCATTCGCATTCGCAACCCACACCCGGGCCAACGATTTCAGAAAGTCCGTAAATATCATAGGCCTTGATGCCGGTCTTTTCCTCGATGTAGTCGCGCATGCCGTCGCTCCAGGGTTCTGCCCCGAAGATGCCGCGCTTCACGTTCAGCTTGGACAGGTCCACACCCATCTTTTCGGCCACGTCGATAATGCGGACGAAGTAGCTAGGAGTTCCGCCCACGGCGGTGACCCCGAAGTCCTTCATGAGCATCACCTGGCGTTCGGTGTTGCCTCCACTGATGGGAATCACCGTGGCGCCCAGGGCTTCAAAACCACCGTGGATGCCGAGACCTCCGGTAAACAGGCCGTAGCCGTAGAAGTTCTGCACGATGTCGGTGCTGCGGAACCCGCAAGCAAGTAACCCGCGCTTGACCACCTGGGCCCAGACTTCCATATCTTCTTTGGTGTAACCTACTACGATGGGTTTTCCGGTGGTGCCGGAACTGGCATGCAGGCGAACTACTTCGCTTAAGTCAACGGCGAAAAGACCGTAGGGATAGGTATCGCGCAAATCCTTCTTCATGCTGAAGGGGACTTTCTTGATGTCGGAGAGGGTCTTGATGTCATCGGGCTTTACGCCCTTCTCGTCCATGCGTTCGCGGAACAGGGGGACCTTCTCGTAGGCGAGCTTCACGGTGGCACGAAGCCTCTGCAGCTGCAGTTCGCGGAGTTTTTCTTCGGGCATGAAGTCCAGGGCCATTTCGGGTAGGACTTTGTTTTCTTCGTCATTCCAGGCGGTGGTTAGCATAAAAACCTCAGGTAACGGTCTTTTAGACCTTATTTGAAAGATTCGGACTAGAATTTATCTTTTTTTCCTCAAAAAAGGCCAAAAATATTGAAAATTTTTGGATAGACTGGTGAAATTTTTCCGTTTAACGGAAAATGTAAAAGAGACAGATGCTAAAGAGCCTTTTAGCCTGTTTTTGAAACCGTCAGGTGGTTTGAAACCCCGTCTTTTTTGTATTTTTGGGCAGAATTTTGTCTTTTTTGATCTGATAGGTAGGTTTATTCTGCGCCTTCGCATTGTTTGTTTGTTGCTCTTTTTTGTGGGTTTAGCCTCGGCCCAGCTTTTGGACATGTCCCAAATATCTGCCGATTACATGGCAGAAAACAAGATCCATAAAGTCCGTGTAGAAGGGAACCAGCATATGGACGAGCGGTCAGTCCTTAGCCGAATTGGCATCAAGGATGGCCAGACGTACTCCCCGGCGGCCCTTTCTGAAAAGGTTCAGGGTGCTGTTACCAGCCTTTACGAGTCGGGACTTTTTGACGACGTGACCGCCTGGGTAGATTACGTGGACGACGGATCCGATGTAGACCTGATTTTCAAGATTAAGGAACTTCCTGCTCTGGATACGGCCATTATCGATGGCTGTGACGAGATTTCCGAAGAGGATTTGCGGCTCAAGATCCGTATGATCCCGGGCCAGGTCTACAGCAAGAGCCAATTGGAACGTGACCGTCAGGCCATGATCGATTATTACCATTCTGAAGGGTATTTGCTGGCCGAAGTGGGCTACCGGGAAACGCCTACCGACGAGAACAAGAACCAAGTGACCTTCATTGTTCGTGAAGGCGAAAAGGTCAAGGTCCGCCAGTTCGATATACAGGGTAATGAAAACGTGCCCGCCGAAGACATCATGGAGCACATGCTGACAAAGCTGGACCAGTGGTGGGGCGGTGGTGAATTTAAGGAAGCCGTTTTTGAGGCCGACCGCGATACGGTGCTGAACGCTATCCGCCATTTCGGCTATCTGGATGCAGAACTTACGGACTATAGGGCGGAATACCTGCCTGATTCCAGCTGTCTGTTCTACCTGGGAAGAATGGTCCCCGTAGGGGAATCCCTGCAGCCTCTCTACGACCAGTTGAACCGAGCTATGGGGGACACGGCCACCGCCATGTCCAAGATGGCGGGTAAACCCACCATGGAAGTGACCCATTACTATCGCAATGAGCGTGTGGGGGCTCATGGGTTCGTGTCCCGTCCGCTACCCCAGGTCAAGTCCGAGGAAGATGCCCTGAAACTTATAAACGACATTATCCGCTACGAAAAGTCCCGCAAGGAATGGCTGAAGATTGTAGATGGCCGTAAGTTCAATAACCCCAAAATTGACTCCCTCAAGAAACTGAAGAAACTGAGACCCTACGAGGAAAAACTCTTGGTCCGTTACATGATCGAGGATATGTTCCCCGCTCTTAATAAGTACGACAATATTCATACATCTAGTGCCATCTGCATCCATATTGCCATGATAGAAGGCCGTAAGTACTATATGGGTAATGTCCATTTCACCGGTAATGAGGTTTTGGGCGATGCCGTGTTGAACTACGCCTTCCGCCTGGATAGTGGGGAAGTCTTTGACCAGTATAAGTACGACGCTTCACGCAAGGCCATTTTGGATTCTTATCGTGAAGACGGCTACCTGTTTGCCCAGTTTGACGAAGAACGTACGTTTGTGAATGATTCTGTGGTGAACCTGACCTACCGTATGCGCGAAGGTCTGCCTGCATCTATCCATAAGGTCTATATCCGCGGCAACACAAAGACAAACGAAAAGGTGATTCGTCGTGAAGTGCGCCTGTATCCTGGTGACACGTATCGCCAGTCTTCTCTGGAACGCAGTTTCCGTGAAATCATGCAGCTGAACTACTTCGATATGGTGACTCCCGATATCAAGGTGGTAGGTGAACAGGAAGTGGACCTGGAATTCAATGTGCAAGAAAAGGAAGCGGGCACGGGTCAGTTCAGTCTGGGCGTGTCCTATAGCCAGAGTGATGGACTTGTGGGTACGGCTAGTGTTTCTATTCCCAACTGCTGTATGGGTAACGGCCAGGCGGCGTCCTTCAGCGTAGAGTACGGTATGGACAAGAAGAGTGCCTCCGTCAGTTTCCAGGAGCCCTGGTTCTTGGATAAGCCCATTACGGTGGGAACGAGCCTTAGCTACAGCTGGTGGAATATGAGCGACTACGACGACCCGAACATCACCCGTTATGGTGGTCAGGTCTATGTGGGTAAGCGCCTCAAGTGGCCCGATGACTATTTCTACGGCCAGGTGGGCTATAGCTGGCTCATGAACAAGCAGGGCCCCAACATCGACGACAGTTACGTGGTCTATACCGGTCTGGAATCGGCAATTAACTTCCGCCTGATTCGCGATGACAAGAACCTGCCTCAGTTCCCCACGGATGGTTCTCGTTATGTGCTGGATGTCCAGGTGGCCGACGACGTGTTGTACAGTGACTTTGAGTTTGTTAAGACGGAACTTACCATTAAGTGGTGGTTCCCCCTGTTCAGGGATCGTCTGGCCATTGCTCTTACAAACGAATATGGCGTCATCTTTGGTGACCAGCTGCAGTATAGAACGCTCTACACCATGGGTGGTGTCCTCGGTTACGAAGGCATGATGCGTGGTTATAGTTCGGGTTCTATCGGTTATAGACGCCTGGGCCGCAGCTTCCAGTACATGGGTGCGGAACTCCAGCTGGCCGTGGTGCCACAGACGTTCTATCTGTTGCCCTTCTTCTTTGACGCAGGTAACGTCTTCGGTGATCGGTATAATCCCAAGACCAAGGTGGATAAGCCTAGCCGCAATCCCTTGAGTGAATGGGATCCCACTAGTCTCAAGAAGGATTATGGCTTCGGGTTCCGTGTAGTTGTGCCCATGCTCGGCATTATCGGCTTTGATTTTGCCTGGCCCTTGGATGTTGGCGAAACCTACTCTGGCCTGCAGCGTACCGAAGTGGGAGATATGGAATTCAACTTTGTGATAGGACAAGGATTCTAGGAGGCACTATGCTTGGAAAATCTTTGATTCGTCGTCTGGCGATTTTGCTTGCCATGATTATGGCATGTACTGCTTTTGCCGAGGATGGACTCCGTATTGCCCATGTGGATTCCAAGCTCATCTTTGACGGTTACAAGGGGACCAAGAAGGCCCAAGAGGAATATGACCGTCAGGTGGCCAAGTGGGAACAGCAGGGAAACCTAATCCAGAAAGAGCTGGCCGCTATCAAGGAAAAGCTGGACAAACAGGTGCTGATGCTTTCCGATGAAAAGAAACGCGAGCTGGAAGCCGACTACGCCAAGAAGGAAACGGAACTGAAGGAATTCATTGACCGCGTTTATGGCCGTAAGGGTGAACTCATTACGGAAAACGAAAAAGTCAGCGGCCCCATTATCCAACTGATCCGCAAGGCTATCAACGAGATTGCTCTTCAGGAAGGTTACGACATGGTGGTGGACCGTGCCACCGGTGCCGTGGTTTTCTGGAAAAAAGAGAACGACCTGACTCAAAAGGTTTTGGATTACCTGAATAATAGGTAAGAACTTTAACGGCAATCTTATCGATAGGATTCTGTTTGCAGAATCCTATTTGCGTTTTTGACCCGCTCCGGGCTCGGGGACTTTGTATCCCTTAAGGCGTAGTCCAATCCCATCTCCTGGTATTTGGCGAGGGCCAGGGAATGGTAGGGGAGCACTTCCACTTTCTTCACGTTAGAAAGAGTGCTGATAAATTTGTGCGCTTGTTCTAGGTATTCGTCTTTGTCGCTGATGCCAGGTACCAGAACGTGCCTGATCCAGATGGGCTTTTGAATTTCGTCCAGGTAGCGAAACATATCCAGATTATGTTCTATGGAGTGCCCGGTCAGTTTTTTGTGCACCTCGGGGTCGATAATTTTCAGGTCTACCAGCAGCAGGTCGGTAACATCCATAAGGCGCTGGAACTTGCCGAAGTATGGCTCTGTACGGACGAAGTTTACACCGGATGTGTCGATGCAGGTGTGAATTCCGGCATCTTTTGCAAGCTCAAAGAATTCAATGAGAAAGTCCATTTGCATCAGGGGCTCGCCGCCACTGACCGTGATGCCTCCGTCTTCTCCCCAGTAGCTCTTGTAACGGAGCGCCTTCTTTACCAGGTCTTCGGGGGTGATGTCGAATGCTCCGGCTTTGTCCCCTTTGAAATCCCAGGTCTCTGGATTGTGGCAGAACAGGCAGCGCATGGGGCAGCCTTGCATGAATGCTACGAAACGGACTCCAGGGCCGTCTACAGAGCCGAAAGTTTCAAGTTTGTTGATTCTGCCGAGCATCGGTCGTAAAGTTACAAAAAGTTGGTAAGGCATAGGATAAAATTTCTATGTTTATGCTACACAAGTTTGTAATGTTGGATTTTATGAAGATTGCTGTAACTGGCGGCGCAGGCTACATCGGTAGCCATACGATTATAGAGTTGGACCACGCGGGACATTCTGTTGTGGTTGTGGACAATCTGGTCAATTCTTGCGAGGAGTCTCTTCGCAGGGTTTCAAAGATTATCGGAAAGGATGTCCCCTTCGTGAACGCGGATGTCCGTGATGCTTCCGCCATGGATTCCCTGTTCAGGCAGTACAAGTTTGATGCCTGTATTCACTTTGCGGGGCTTAAGGCCGTTGGTGAATCTGTGGAGAAGCCCCTGGAGTACTACGAAAATAACATGAATGCCACTTTTGTGTTGCTCAATGCGATGCGCAAGAATGGTGTCAAGAACATTATTTTCTCTTCATCGGCTACGGTTTACGGTAATCCTGCTGAAATTCCCATTACCGAGAACTGTCCCAAGGGAAACATAACCAATCCCTATGGACAGACCAAGTCCATGCTGGAACAGGTGCTGATGGATTTGCAGAAGTCGGACCCCGAATGGAACGTGGTGCTGCTGCGTTACTTTAATCCTATCGGGGCACATCCCAGTGGACTTATTGGCGAGGATCCTAACGGGATCCCCAATAACCTGATGCCCTACATTTCTCAAACAGCGGTGGGACTTCGCAAGGAACTTGGGGTTTTCGGAAACGATTACGATACACCAGACGGAACTGGTGTCCGGGACTACATCCATGTGTGCGATCTGGCGGCGGGACATGTGTGTGCGCTGAAAGCTATTGAGCGTAAATGCGGTCTTGCTATCTACAATCTGGGAACAGGGCACGGCTACTCTGTGCTAGATGTGGTGCATGCCTTTGAACGAGTCAATGGGGTTAAGGTCCCTTACAGTATCAAGCCCCGTCGTGCTGGCGATATTGCCACTTGTTATTGTAATCCTGAAAAAGCCTATAGGGAACTGGGTTGGAAGGCTCAGTTCGGCATAGATGAGATGTGCCGTGATTCGTGGAATTGGCAGAAAAACAACCCGAAAGGCTATCGGGGTTAGTTTTTTTCTATACTTGGTGAAAATATAAGGTCGGTTTTTTGAATGTCTGAAAACGAACAGAGAGCCACAATTAGTTTGGCGCAGATTCAGGCTCCGCAGACAGGTGATACTATCACCTTGATGGAAGCTTTGGGTATTTTGTGGAAGAAAAAGTTTGTTTTGCTTTTGTTCATGGTGGTGGGTGCTACGGTGGGAGTCCTTTTGGGAAACTGGATTCGCCCGCAGTACACCAGCGATGCCCTTTTGCAAATCGATGTGAAGGGAAACAAGACTAGCAAGGCCATGGGTGAGATGGGCGCCCTTTTAGATGTGGCAA
Source organism: Fibrobacter sp. (assembly GCA_017475045.1). GTDB lineage: Bacteria > Fibrobacterota > Fibrobacteria > Fibrobacterales > Fibrobacteraceae > Fibrobacter. The sequence goes on from JAFVGH010000074.1 coordinate 83,079, forward strand.
GCCCCGCTGACGCTGAAATTGAGTTGATCAAGAGCCGCATGGTTCTTGCCAACGTGGTGGAAGAGGAACATCTTTGCTTCAAGGCCATTCCGGTGGGCCGTATGGACCGCCTTCTGCATAAGGAAGGCCGCATGGATCTGGAGTACCTCTATATTCCAGAGCGGGCTAGGGATGGAGTGTGGCGAGCTGTGGTTACAGGTCCGGGCTCTTACGTGGTTGCTTCCCCCGAGGGAGCGGCTCTCGTAGAAGGCCTAGTTGGGGATATGGTCAAGGCCCCGTACGCTGGAGATACTTTGGCTATACGGGTGAATTTCTTGCGGGCTCAGGAAGGTAAGGTGTTCATTCTGTCTCAGACTAATTCCTTGTCTGCAATCAGGTCACTTGCCAAGGGCTTGAATGTTTCTGAAAAGGGTAAGAAATCGGGAATCATTGCGGTTTCCTATTCCCATCGTTTCCCGGACCGCGCTGCGGCAATCTTGAACAGCGTGGCCAATACCTATTTACGCCAAAACGTAGAAATGCGTAGTGCCGAAGCTGAAAAAACACTGGAGTTTTTGGAAGAACAGCTGCCTGGCGTCAAGTCTAAACTGGATAGTGCCGAGAAGGTGTTGGCGGATTATCGCTACCGGATTGGTTCTGTGGATATGACTGGCGAAACTCAGGTTCACCTGCAAAAAGAGGTGGACTTGCAGAAACAGATTTTACAGATGGAACAGGAACGTCAAAGGGTTACCCGCCTGTTCAAGGCAGAACATCCTAACGTACTCACATTGAACAAACAGTTGGATAAGTTGCGCAAAGAACTCGCCAAGCTTAAAGTCAAGGCCGAAAAGATGCCGTTGACCCAGCAAGAAGTGATGCGTCTTCAAGAAGAAGTTCAGGTGAATAACGCCCTTTATACCACTATGTTGAACAATATTCAACAACTTCGCGTGGTCCGTGCTGGTGAGGTGGGTAATGTTCGCGTGGTGGACTTTGCCCAGGTGGAGTCGAAACCCAGTAAGCCCAAGAAATTCAATATATTGGTCTGTTCCGTGGCGGCAAGCTTTATGCTTGGCGTCTTGCTGGTGTTCTTGCTGCGCATGCTCAAGAATGGAGTACGTAGTTCTCTCGAAATTGAACGGGAAACAGATGTGAGCGTTTATGCGAAGATTCCCCAGTTCAAGGAAGGTGTTTCGTCTTTGGGCAGGGGCAAGAAGCGCAAGGCTCTTGTCCTGACTTCTCCCGACAATCCTGCTTGTGAGTCCCTGCGGTCGCTACAGACGGCTGTTGATTTCTCTATGGCCGATGAAAAGCGGGTGATGATGGTTACGGGTATGATTCCTGGTGTGGGCAAGTCATTTGTGAGCCTCAATTTGGCTACGCTTTATGCGTTGTCTGGCAAGAAAGTTCTTCTTGTTGATGCGGATATGCGTCGAGGCGTGCACCATGGCAATAAAAAGTATGGCTTGGCGGATGCCTTGTGTGGCAAGTGTAACCTGCAAGATGCGGTGGCTACGGCCTATGTCGATAACCTGTATATTATGGGCGCGGGAAATGCTTCTATTGCGCCTACTGATATGCTGAGGAGTGGTTCTTTTGAACAGATGCTCCAGTTGGCAAAGCAGTATTTCGATGTGGTGATCGTGGATACGCCTCCTATGGACTTGGTAACGGATGCCGAACTGATTTGCGGATTGGTGGACTTTAATTTGTTGGTGCTGCACTATGGTAAGCATTCCATGGAGTCTATCAAGGAAGCTGTGAACCGCCTGAAACGCTATAGTGAAAAACCTTGCGCCTTTGTAATGAACCATTGTGAGCACGAGGCTGGGCACTATTACGGCCATTACTATGGTAAGTACTATAGTAAGAAGAAATAATAGCGCGAGCGTTCATATAAACCTCACCTTTAGAAAAAGGGACCCATACGAGATGGGTCCCTTTTTCTGGAGGTGAGGGGAGTCGAACCCCTGTCCAAAATCACGTCCATGTCCATTCCTACAAGCTTTCCCTTCGTATTTAAGATCTCGTCTTATCCACGCCCAAGAAGGTCGGCGCAGAGTTTGACCAGCCTAGTGAATCTCGGAACCTATCCCCAGGCATGAAAGATTCCTATCCCATATTGCGTCCGGACTTTCACCCCGATGGGAGCGGGATGAGGCCCGGCGTTGCCGCTAATTAGGCAGCGAGTGCGTAGTTTTCGTCAGCACTTATTTTTTTTCAGACTTTTTTACGAGTGCCCTCGTCTGAGACCTCGGCTTGCAACTAACACTTCGGTAACCCTGTCGAAACCAGA
>JAFVGH010000075.1 GCA_017475045.1 Fibrobacter sp.
GAGGGTCTTGTGGGTGGTGGAGGTGACGATGTGCGCGTATTTGACCGGGTTCTTCAGGAGACCGGCGGCGATGAGGCCGGCGGTATGGGCCATGTCGATCCAGAGGATGGCGCCTACCTCGTCGGCGATCTTGCGCATCCGTTCGTAGTCCCATTCGCGGGAGTAGGCCGAGGCGCCGCCGATGATGAGTTTGGGCTTGCACTCGAGGGCCTTGCGCTCCATTTCGTCATAGTCCACGCAGCCGGTTTCCGGGTTCAGCCCGTAGGCGACCGGCTTGTACAGGATGCCGGAGGCATTCACGGGAGAGCCGTGGGTGAGGTGGCCGCCCATGGACAGGTCCAGGCCCATGAACACGTCGCCGGGACGGAGGCAGGCCATCGTGACGGCCATGTTCGCCTGGGCGCCGGAATGCGGCTGGACATTGGCATATTCCGCGTCATAGAGTTTGCAGAGGCGGTCGATGGCGATCTGCTCGATCTGGTCCACCACTTCGCAGCCGCCGTAGTAGCGCTTGCCGGGATAGCCCTCGGCGTACTTGTTGGTGCAGATGGAGCCCATGGCTGCCATGACCTGGTCGGAGACGTAATTTTCGGAGGCGATGAGTTCGAGGCCGGAAGACTGGCGCTCTCTTTCTTTCTTGATAAGGTCGAAGACCTGGAGATCCTGTTTCATACAGTTGGTTTTGTTGTATTCACAAATATAACCCTTTTTTTCGTAACTTTGGGGCGATGAAAGACAGAAAATTGCTGAACATCGAACTGGGCCGCATCTCGGCTGCTGAGTATAAGGAACTTCCGCCTTCCGGCCTCGTGGTGGTGCTGGACAACATCCGCAGCGCGCACAACGTGGGCTCCGCTTTCCGGACTGCGGACTCCTTCGGCATCGACAAGGTCTTTCTCTGCGGCATCTCCGCCGTCCCGCCTTCCGCGGAGATTCGGAAATCGGCCCTGGGGGCCGAGGACGCGGTTCCTTGGGAGCATTTCGATGACACGATGGAGGCCGTGGCCGCCCTTCGCGGACAGGGATATACCCTCGTGGCGGTGGAACAGACGGTCCATTCGCAGAAACTCGGCGCGGATTTCCGCCGGGAGCCCGGCCGCAAGTATGCCCTCATCTTCGGCAACGAAGTCTATGGCGTCCGGCAGGATGTCGTCGATGCCTGCGACCTCTCCCTGGAGATCCCCCAGTACGGTACCAAGCATTCCCTGAACGTCTCCGTCTCCGTGGGCGTGGTGCTCTGGGAGATGGTGCGCTGATAATCAGTATTTTCAACGGATTTGCTATCTTTGTATCCGTTGAAGATCCAGCGCCATGACCCTTGCCCAGTTATTCAGGAGAATCGTCCCCTATGTGAAGCCTCACCGCTTCCTGCTGCTTGCCACCCTGTCCCTCACCCTCCTCGGCTCCCTGGTAGCGCAGGTGAACGCCGTCGTGCTGGACCGGACCGTGGATGCCATCAATGCCCTGGTGGGATCGCCGGAATTCACGTGGGCGAAGGCGGCGAAGATACTGACCATCGTCAGTATCGTCCTGCTCGGGAAGGAAATCCTCCGGGCCGGCATCTCTTTCGGGCAGAGTATCTTCGGTGAGAAACTCCGGATCAACATCTCCCAGCGGCTGTCCCTGGGCGTCGTGGAACGGATCCTCCAGTATCGCATGGCCTTTTTCGCCCGGAGCGACAACGCCCCCGGCATGCTCCAGGCGCGCATCGACCAGGGCGCCAGCAGCATCTCTCGCACCATCCAGAACTTCTTCATCAACCTGCTGCCGATGATCGTGAGTTCCGTCCTGGCGCTCATCCTCATTTTCGCGGCCAACGTGTACGTGGGCCTGACGGCCCTGGCCATCGTCCCCATCTATTTCTGGATCACGTCGCTGCAGGGAAAGAAACTGAAGAGTTCCCGCAAGAACATGCGCGGTTTCAACGAGCGGCGGAGCGGCAGCATCATGAACATCCTCGAGAGCATGAATGTCGTCAAGTCCTTCAACCGGGAGGAAATCGAACTGGGGAAACAGACGGAACTCCAGGAAGGCTACTACGGCAACCAACTCAGCATCCGGCGCGCATCCTTCGGTTTCGACGCCCTGAAGAGTTTCGTGAGCCAGACCGGCACGGTGCTCATCATCATCCTCACCTCCTATCTCGTCCTCAGCGGCTATCCCGGGATGACGATCGGCAAGATTATGTACCACATCATGCTGTTCTCCAACGTGACGGCCCCGATCACCTCCCTCCAGCGCATCTTCGACGACCTGAACGACGCCCTGGTGTATGCGGAGGGCTACTTCGACATCGTCGATGCCGAAGGCGAGTTGGAGCCCTCGGGCGGCTACCGTCCGGAGAAGGTGGAAGGCAACTTCGAGATGAAGAATGTGGATTTCACCTATCCCAACGGCACCAAGGCCCTGTACGATGTATCGCTGAAGGTGGACAGCGGCAAGATCACGGCGCTGGTCGGGCTCAGCGGAGCGGGAAAATCGACCATCGTGAACCTGCTGGACAAGTTCTACGAGCCGGACTGCGGCACCATCACCCTGGACGGGGTGGACCTCCGGGAGTGGGATACGCACTACCTGCGGGAGAACATCGGCCTGGTCCTGCAGAAGAACCATATCTTCGACGGCACGGTCGTGGAGAACATCCGGTACGGAAAGCCGGACGCCACCCTGGAAGAGGTGTATGAGGCGGCGCGCAAGGCCAGCATCTACGACCAGATCGCGGCCCTGCCGAAGGGTTTCGACACGGCCGCCACCCACCTGTCCGGCGGCCAGCAGCAGCGCATCGCCATCGCGCGGATGTTCCTCAAGAACCCGCCCATCATCTTCCTGGACGAGCCCACGGCGTCGCTGGACGCCATCGCCACGGAACAGATCAAGTCCGCGATAGACGCGATCAAGAAGGACCGCACCGTGGTCATCATCTCCCATTCCATCTCCCAGATCATCGACAGCGAGATGGTCTATGCGCTGCAGGAAGGCCATGTGCAGCAGAGCGGCGACCCCGACGAACTCTACCGAAAAGGCGGCGTCTATAAGGACATCGTCGATGCCTCCGCCCGCAGCCTCAACATCGAAAAACTCGCCCAGACCGTCGCCCAGTCAGGGAGCAAAGAGCCGGCGGGGGAATAGTTTTTCCGAAAAATGGTTATATTTGTCCAATAACGACGACGCTGAACGCATCGCCCGGATCCTATGAAAAAGTTACTGCTTATCCTGCTGAGCGCTACGCTCTGCCTGAACGTTATGGCCGGAGGCGTGAAGTCCGGCCCGTGGGTGACGGAGGCCCGGACGGACCGCATCACGATTCTTTGGACCAGCGACGTGCCGGGGATGGCATGGGTGGAACTGGCCGACGGGACGAAGGTCTGGGAGACTTTCGCCGGCCGGCGCGTCTTCCACCGCCTGCACAGCATCCGCATCGGCGGTCTCCAGAGTGGGTCGATCCTCCGCTACCGTGTGTGCGGCCAGGATATCAAGGACGACTCCAACGCGCGCAATCCCGAGTTCGGGGAGGTCTATGAAGGGGAGTGGCAGAGTGTCCGCATCTTCGACCAGAAGGCGGCGGAGTGCCGTTTCTCGGTCTTCAACGACATCCACATGCGCCTCCCGCAGTACGAGGCCCTCGTCGCGCAGGTGGATTCCGCATCGACGGATTTCCTGTTCCTGAACGGTGACATCGTTTCGGCGGGTAACTACGACCTGGATACCTACATCCGTTATACCCTGGACCCGCTGGGGAACCTTCCCGCCGGGATTCCCGTCCTGTTCGGGCGCGGGAACCACGAGGGGCGCGGCAACAACGTGGAACTGATGGCCGATGTGTTCCCGAACGAGGATCCGGCCCCGTTCTACTACACCTTCCGCCAGGGTCCCGTGGCCTTCATCGTCTTCGATGCGGGTGAAACCGGGAAGAACCGGTCCATCCTCTACAGCGGGAAGGATGTGTACGAAGAGTATCTGAACGAGCAGATCGAATGGGCGAAGAAGGCCCTGCAGGAGCGATGGTTCCGCAGGGCGCCTGTCAAGGTGTGCCTGCTGCACGTGCCGATGATCGACCATCCGGACAAGACGGACTACCTCCTCCAGCGCTGGCTGAACATCCATTTCGTGCCGATGCTGAACCGGGCCGGCATCGACCTGATGATCGGGGCGGACCTGCATCAGTTCATGTTCTGCGAGAAAGGGACGATGGGGAATGCTTTCCCCATCATCGTCAACGACGAGGCTCACCGCCTGGATTTCACCTACTCCCACGGACACATCACCGTGCGGACTTTCCATCCCAACGGGACGAAGGAATTCGAAAGGACTTTTTAACCACTGGTTTCACCGACATGCAAAACGAAGTGATCGAGGCGCTCTTGAAGCGCAGAAGCATCCGCTCCTACAAGCCGGAGCAGATTACCGACGATGAACTCAGGACCGTGCTGGAAGCGGGCACATGGGCCCCGACGGGCATGGGACGCCAGGATCCCTGGATTGTGGCCGTGCAGAATCCCGCTCTCCTGAAGAAGATTTCCCGGATGAACGCGGCGGTCTGGGGCCGGGACATCGACCCCTTCTACGGCGCGCCCACCTACGTGCTGGTTTTCGGCTCGGACCCGGCCGTCTGGGCGAACTCCGTCCCCGACGGGTCGCTCGTGCTGGGCAACATGATGAACGCCGCCCATGCCATCGGCCTGGGCTCCTGCTGGATCAACCGCGAACGCGAAATGTTCGCCACCCCCGAAGGCAAGGCCCTGATGCAGGAACTCGGCCTCCCGGAAGGCCTCATCGGCATCGGCGCCCTCGCCCTCGGCTATCCCGCCGGCCCCGCCCGCGACCCGAAGCCCCGCAAGGAGAACTATTGGCGCGTGGTGAAGTAAATCAGCCCGTCCGGCCCGGTCGCTCGCCCGCTCCGCCTGCAGGAATAAGTGTAAAAACCGGCCTTCCCGCACTTATTTCAGCGTTTTTGCCCGATAAAAGTGCAAATCAACCCCGATTTGCACTTTTTTCTTTGCCGGTGACCGTCTCGTAAGCAAATAAGCCCCTATTTGCTCATGAAACTCCATTCCTGGGCATCTCATTAGCAGAAACGCCCCTTTTTGCTTACGAAAAAGCCAGCCCCGTTTGGAGGCTGGCTTTTGGTTTCAGATTCCTTCGCTTGCGCTCGGAATGACAGGCCCTTACGCGTTCGGGTTCTGCTTGATCTCGGCCTGGGCGGCGGCGAGACGGGCATGAAAATCAATCACTTACGTTTCCACTGTAAACATACCGTTCAAGGTTGTATCTGACTAATGCTATTTGAAAGGATTGGATTTTGGTTCAATTCTTTTTTCTTTGCAAAAAAAAGACGGCCATCCTTTGAGATAGCCGCCTTCAATAAATGTCAAGGTGATTATTGGACGTTTTCGGTCAATTCAGAAACGTGTTTCAAAAACTCATTGTAGATATTGATCTCGTCCTCGTCCCATCGTGAGATTATTGTGGTTACATCTTTATCAAAAAGAAAAAACTCTCCACCCAGGAGGGTATTCCAGGCATTGTTGTTAGCACGATAGCGGTGATACGCTCTGCAACCGATAAACACTGGCTCCTTTTGAAGTTCCTCGGAAAGTTCCGCTCCGATTTTCTGGAGACGACTTGTCAACGCATCAACCTTAGCCTGTGTCGCTTCAAATTCCTCTTTCGCCTGGCGATACTGTTCTTTCCCCAAAGCGGTCATGTAGGGTCCAGACCAAATAGCCATATTTGATTTTGCGCGATTTAATTGTTCCTGCAACTGTTCATAATCAGCGTTTTTACTAACCAAATCAAGGGCCTTATTCACAAACGCCGGATCGTGGTAAGGTGCAAAGGCGCTATCAAGTGTCGTCTCAACAGGCTCATATGTGTCAGGAAGGACCAAATCCTTCAAAAGTGCTTCTTTTATGAGTGTTTCCGCCTTCTTTTGAGGTGAAGGAGTACATGCAACCATAAGCACACAAAGCGAAAGGATAATAACTCTTTTCATAGGAACTGAATAATAGGTTTTGAGAACAAGTACCACATATCCTTACAAAGATACTGATTATAAGCCTCATTCCCCGCATCAAAGTTAGGAAAAAAACTGATTGTTGGAAAACTGATTGGATGTAAGTAACTTTGCCCATAATCAATTCTCTGAACAATGAAACGACTTTTTACCATAATCCTTTTGTTTGCATTGTCGATTGTTGCATCTCCCCAAACTACGGCAGCAGGTCATTTATCCGGCCGAAGCATAGTGGGTTCCCTTCTTAAACCCGCTTATCAGGTTAGGGAAGCAGGTTTGGTGATCGTCCGAATTAAGGTGGATCAGTATGGGAATGTCACTGAAGCAGTCCCAGGAGTGGAAAGAACGACGATTACCGATGAAGGATTGTGGAAAGCATGTAGATCCTCAGCATCTATGGCTCATTTCAATCCTTCCGTTGAAGCACCAGTTGTTCAAACAGGGACAATTACATTTAAGTTCGAGGCTTCGGAGACCTCGGGGAGAAGATATATAGAATTATCCGTAACGCTATAAATAATAAATAATTATACCCATGAAAAAACTAATAGTATTAATCATTTCCATCACCGTCGTTCTAGTTTGCTTTGCTAACTGTAGCCAAACAGCAAGTGAGGCCATTACAAAGGATAATCAAGAAACGGCAGTCGTTGACTCTTTGGCTTTACAACTTCATCGCCTCGATAGTCTCTATAATTCTGGCCGACTGCTTCATGTGGACATCTATAAACTTGGGAGACTAAAGTCAGTAGAATTTTCTGTTCAGTCTATTGATGTTGAAGGTGAGACTACTCAGTTTATCAATCTCCGAAAAGATATAGGGAACGAGTATTACTATAATTGGGAAGATGCTCGAATCCTGCCTGGGGAATGCCAGTATTTAATGTCTGCCATTGAAACAATTAAGGCCAATTGGCATAGGGAAACTGACCACGAAGAGCGTTATGCCTATATCACAAAGGATGATATAAGGGTTTTTGCGACAAACGATGGCGGAGGTGCAAAGTGGAAGATAGCCCTTTCGGTTGATTACAGAAAAGATCGCGCCGAAATCAACCTGACAGAACAAGAACTCGATAGTTTTATTTCACTTGTTAATCAGGGCCTAACTAAAATTAGAGAGATTAACCAGTAATATTTGAGATTCAAGATGAGATGGAGAAGGAGGCGAAAGAAACTTTCGCCGCTAAAACTATCCTTGACCTGGCGTATCTCTTGGAAGGAAAGCCGTGGTATGATTTCGAGAGAAGATTCCAGGTCATAACTCAAGCGGCGGAGTGTGAAGAGCCGTTCTGTTAGTTCATTCTGGGCTCCCTGTATCTTAACGGAAAACCCGAACTACCCAAAGCCCCCATCCTCGCTAAATACTGGATTACAAAGGTCGCTAATTCTGGTTATCAAGATGCCGTAGTGATTCGAGATAAAAAAGTGGGGCGAGAATCCGGAAGGTTTTGTTGGAGTGCTTGCTGTTCGATTGGAGAAAGATCAAAAATGGAGGCGATGGATTGGTATTAGGGTAATAGTTCTTACCGCGTTCGTAGCCATTTACATGTTGGTTCATTAAGAAGGTTTGGAATTGATATTACTGTTTTAGTATTTTGAAAGCCATATTCATTTAATTGGGGTTATGAAAAGGACAAATCTCATTTCTGGTATTCTGCTCTCCTTGATCACTATTGTTGGTTGTGTGAAGGATCATCTCGATAAAGTTGATGACGTATGTTCGAAAATGGATGATATCAACTTTATGAAGTATTGCTATGACAACTTTGATGTTAATCACGATGGAGCCGTGTCGATGGAGGAGGCAAATGCCGTGTCTAGAATTAATCTTGAAGACTGGTATGTCGATTATGTCTCTTTAAAAGGAATAGAGTACTTTCCAAATCTGACTGATTTGAATTGTTCCGACAATTCATTAGTATCTTTAGATTTGTCAAGGAATGTTAAGTTACAGTCATTAGATTGCTCTGGTAATAAGTTATCTTCTTTGGATTTAACAAAGAATGACCAGTTGCAAACATTGTATTGCGGATATAACCCTCTTTCATCTATTAAGTTCTCGAAGAACTCACAACTTAAAAAATTACAATGTGTTGGTATTGATGCAATGACCTCATTTGATTTATCTAATTGTACGAAACTTGAGAATCTGAATTGTCAACAGAGTTCCATTACTACTGTTAATGTGTCAAATTGTGGCAACTTACAAGAATTGTGGGTACATTATTGCATGATGGCTTCTTTGAATGTCTTAAATAATACTAAACTTGAAAAGTTGGGGTGTAGCAACTGCAATTTGACCTCTCTGGATGTCTCCAAGAATCCACAATTAAAGCATTTGGACTGTTCAGATAATTCTTTGACAGATTTAGATGTATCTAGAAATCAATTGTTAGTGTACTTGTATTGTGATAATAACAACTTGTCTTCTCTAGATGTTTCAAATAATACTGAATTAAATGAACTCATCTGCAATCCTCAAAAGAATGGAACAGTGGTTCCAGTTGGATGGTCTGGCTACTAGAAAAAAAGAGCCCCAGGAGTTTCTGGGTAAATCATCTACTGGATACATTGCATCACGGGTCTTTATATAATAAGAAAAGATGTTTTCGAGTCATTCAATTGAATCGTAAGATTCGTTTACGAAAAGAAAAAAGGTCACCCTCAATTGAGGATGACCATAATATCTCAGAATGAAGTGAATACTCACCGGACCCTGGAAAAATACGTCCAATACTCTTTTTCGCCCTTCGGCTCAACAAGAATCAGTTCTTTCCTATCCAACGTCTGAATCTTTAAGATGGTTGTATCATGGGCCCCACCAGATCTCTTGGATACGAGGGTAAGATATGAATCAGAAACAACGAATGTTCCTGAATCCTCAATACTTCCATCTGCTTCAATGAAATAATTCCCATTTGATGCAAATGTCAGAGAAATGGACTCTTCCATGAGTTCTGTCTCAACGAGTTTTCCGTTCTCGTAGCATTCCCCTTTGATTCCTTCCCATTGGCCAATAATCTCATCTGCAAAACTGGAGGGACCCGTTTTGGAACAAGCAGATACTATTGCCAAGACAAACAGTATCGAAAAAAGAAAACGATTCATAATTCGAAAGAATTAAACGTCAAAATGTGTTTATTGCTTGGTATATGCAAATATAGGAAAAGATTCCGGAAATGTGAATAATACCCTATTTCCTTGATGTCTTCGCTTTCCCACGCAGTGACTTAATGCCAGGTGGTTTCGATGGTCTTTAAGCCGTCAGGTGCGAAGTATTCGCATGAAAGCAAAAAAAAGAAGGAGCCTGCCAAATTGACAAACTCCTTCAAATCAATTAGTTGATTCTTCCAACCCTTTCGCTTACGCGTTCGGATTCTGCTTGATCTCGGCCTGGGCGGCGGCGAGACGGGCGA
>JAFVGH010000076.1 GCA_017475045.1 Fibrobacter sp.
CTGGGCACCGCAACCGACGAACACGATCTTCTTGCCCTTGAGGGCTTCAACACCACGGCTGAATTCAGAATGTTCCATGAAACGGCAGTGGCCAATTTCTTCGAGTTGGCGACGCATAGGGATAGAATTGAAATAATTCATTTTTTTGAACCTCTGTTAATTAGAATGTTTCCGGGGTCAAATGTAGTAAATTCGGAATTCAGATTTCGGAATTCGGAGTTATTTTCGGATTTTACAGTCTACTATCACAAAACTTCGGCATTCGAAGTTCATTTTTTTCAAAAATTCAACTCTGAAATCCGAACTCATAAATCTGAATTAGGAAGGGGGAAGCGTCCCCCTGACTGCAGCCCCGGCGTCATTCCGGCCTCCGAGCCGGAACCTAGCCGTGTCTTCCATCACCCCCTCACCTAGGGGGACACCCCCCTAAAACCCCGAATTCATATCTTCTACAAGTGTCTTTCTATATTTCAGTCCCAGATAAACTCGCCCTTCAGGAGCACGCATGTCCATCACAAATAAAGCAACTGTAACGCAATGGAACGAAGAAAAAGGATTCGGATTCGCCAGCGCAAACGGAACCAAATATTTTTTCCATATCTCTGCATTAGGGCGTCCCGTTCGGTCACCGAAAGTAGGCGACACTATTATTATCAGCAGTTTCGGTAAAACAGAGAAAGGTGCCCGAATCGAGAATGGCGCCCTCGAAGGAGTTGCTTCTCGCCAAGATCAGCGTCCGCATTATTCATCAAATACCGGCTACCATAAAAAGAACAAATCTCTGCGCAGTTTCATGTTCACGCTATGCGTCATCTTGGCAATCGCATCCGGCATCTATACTTTTGTCAGCAAATCGTCGCCGTCATCTTCGAACGCCTCCCCTATAGTATCAACAAGTCTATCGGGAGTACAATACACTACAAAGAACGAAGTTGCCAAATACATTTGCGAAAACGGACATCTCCCCTCGAACTATGTGAACAAAAGCGAAGGCAAAAGGCTCTACGAGCAAAAAACAGGCCGCATTTTTACCAAATGGAATTTCAATCCGCTCACGACACTCGGCGTGATGATCGGTGGAGACTATTTCGAGAATCGCGAAGGACTATTGCCCCAAGGGACCTGGTACGAAGCCGATGTCGATTACTTCGCAAGCAACCGTGGCACGAATCGACTTGTCTATAGCAGCGGTTGCAATATCTATTACACCGGCAACCACTACAAATCATTCAGCAAGATAGAATTCTAACCGTTGCAAAGTCCAGTTCTATACCTATCGTGATATAATCCACTTGTCCAGAAAGGCCATCTGTTCGGCGATGTGGAACCAGTGTTCGCCGCCGTCCATTACGGTCAGAGGCGCACCGTTTTTCAGTACTTTATCTTGAAGTAATCCAGCAAAGCCTTGTAGTTGTCCTGCGCCGTAAGGCAAGTGTCCTGCATGAATTCGTTCACGCGGCCCCACTTCTGAATTCCGCGGTAATAGAACAGCCGCAATTCCTCGCTAATGATGAACGGGACAATCCTGTTTTGCAGGCATTGCCAGAGCATGAGCAACCGACCAACGCGGCCGTTGCCATCCTGGAACGGGTGAATCCGTTCGAACTTCACATGGAAATCGATAACATCGTCCAGCGAAATCGCGCCTTTTGAATTGAAGTCCGAAATCAGTTTCGCCATGTGCTTGTGCACGGCCTTGGGTTCCACGGTCTTTTCCTCGCCTACCTCGTTGGGCAGCTTCTTGTAGTCCCCCACCACAAACCAGTCTTTCTGACTATCCGAAGTATTCGCCTTCAAAATCCGGTGGAGTTGCTTGATATGCGCCCCGGTCACCTTGTCCGTAGCATGGTCAATGACATAATCTATGCAGCGAAAATGGTTGACAGTCTCCAAAATGTCGTCAATACGCGTGTTCTCGGAGGTCACCCCCAGCGTATTCGTCTCGAAAATGAACCGGGTCTGCTCCTTGGTCAAGCGGCTCCCTTCGATATGGTTCGAATTGTAGGTCAGGTCAATCTGCGTGCGATGATAAATGCCCCCCTTGAGCCGGCCCTGCTTTTCCAAGCGCAAACGCTCTAGCAGAGGCGACAGTTTCGCCTTCCCCTTCTTGGGCAGCACGGCATCGGCAGGAATATTCCATGTCTTGCCGGTAAGGAAAGCCCCCTCAATCTTGCCCGTAGCGCAATAGTTACGGGCCGTACGCTCGCTAATTCCGTACTTCTCCGCAAAGCGGGTAACTGAAATGCAAACGACATCTATCGGCAAGTTTTTTTCTTTCATCTACCCAAATATACAAAATTTTTGCCGATATCGGCAAATTTTACACTAAAAATGTGTAAAACACCACCTAACCTTCAAATTTCCAGCCGCAGTCGTTGTGGTAGACCATTTGGCGGGTCATACCGCCGTCAATGCAAATATTTTCGCCGGTAATGAAGCCGGCCTTGTCGCTGGCAAGATAAAGCACCATGTTCGCGATGTCGAGCGGGTTACCGACGCGGCCTGCGGGCTGCTGCGTGGCATCGGGACCTTCGTAGGTCTTGAAATCCGTATCGATCCAGCCCGGCGAAATGGAATTCACGCGCACACGGCCCGCAAAACTCACGGCCAGCGCATGCGTGAGGGCTGCGATCCCGCCCTTCGCCGCCGTATAGCTTTCCGTTTGCGGTTGGCTCATGCGGTCGCGACTCGAAGAAATGTTTATAATGCTTGCGCCATTCGCAAAATGCGGTGCAAAAAGTTTCGCGAGGTAGAACGGGGCGGTCACACCGACTGCCAGCGCATAGCTGAATTCCTCATAACTACATTCGTCAATGCCCTTCATCAGCGGAAGCGCGTTATTTACCAGCACATCCACGTGGCCGTATTTCTCAATAACGAACTGAGCAAACTTTTCAAGAACATCCTTCTTGGAAAGGTCCCCCACAAAGCAGGGATTCTCGCGGATGTCGATGTAGGCGACCTTCGCGCCCTCTTTCTCAAATTCACTCACGACGGTCGCACCAATCCCGTGGGCCCCGCCCGTCACCACGACCACTTTATTTTCAAACGATTTCATAAAAAAATCCTAATATGACATACCGTACCAGCAACCTATTCCGCAAATCCCGGAGGGGGCAGGTGCATGCCCGCCATCAGGAGCTTGTTTTCGCGAGCATATTGCATTAGGCGTTTGCGGCTCTCAGCAGACTTTGCCTTGTCCATATCGTAATTGGAATTAATCTCGGGATGATCTTTCTGCAAGGCATAACCGTGCATCAGGTCGCCCACGATAAGTAGGTTCGCAAGCTGGAAGGCCGTATGGCCCGGCGTGTGGCCTACGGCATCCATGGCAAGCACGCCATGCGGGAGGCTGTCGCCGAAAGCAAACAGGTGCAGACTATCCTTGTAAAGGGCCATCACATTCTTCTGCATGTCGTTTTTCGGGATGTCATTCATCCAGGCATCGTATTCCACCTGGCCTGCATAGACCGCAGCATTTCTGAAGACCTTCACATCGGCACCAGCGCTATCCTTGGCAACCAGGCCTGCGATATGGTCCATGTGGAAATGGGTCAGGTAGACAAGGCCGATGGAATCCGGGTTCACGCCCAGAGCGGCCAGACGGCTCATCAGCTGGCCGCCAAAGGCACCAAGTCCCGCATCGAACAAGATGTATGTGCCGTCCACCTGCACCAAGAAGGTGCTGACGGAGGCAGGAATCCCGGCCGGCATATTCAGGCTTGCGTAAAGGGAATCGCTGGCATCGCTGAAAAGGTCGCGAGGCATCAGCTTTTCACCCTCATTATCTTGAATCCAAGTAACCTTTGCCCCATTTGCAAGGGAAACCGTCTTCGTACCAGCCACATTTGCGGGCTTTTCATCCGCAACCGAAGCCTTGGCATCACCCGCCGAAGCATCCTTGGCGGGTGTTTTCGTATCACTGCAACCGACCACCGTCAAGGCCAGCGCAACCGCAAATAAAGAGGAAAGGGATCTTTTCATATATTCTCCTGTTACAGGAGAATATAACAAGATTTACTTGGTTTCCACAGGATACCACTGAGGCCTCGGCTCATCCGGCGATGGCGGCGTAATCCCAATCTTCTGAAGCAGCTTCTGAAGGAGGCACGGGTCTAGAGGAGTGGGGTTGGACTTGTTGACATCTACAGGTCGATACGGCTGCGACGGATCCGGCGTCGGGCATTCATACAGGGGCGGAAATTCCTGGGCAAAGCCAAAAGTAGCAGCAGCCAAAGTCAGAGTAATGATTAAGTGCTTCATGATGGATTCCTTTTTTCAGGGTTTATCGTTCTTTACTCCCATAATATACCCTCAAAAATCCATCAAGTCAAATATATAATTTCTATCTATTTAATCAATTATTTTTATAATTATATACCAAACAAAAGAAGGAGGCCAAAACCTCCTTTTTTTATAAACCCAAATACTTGCGGCCTATGCCGTCGGAATCCTTATACTCTATGTATTCCGGTACAAAGTCTTTTGCATAAGTCGCAGACAAAATTAACGAACACTTGCCCCCAACCATAAACTTTCCCTTGCCTTTGAAAGCCTTCTGCTTCTTTTCAATTCGTTCCTCCCCCTTTTTGCCTACTAAAACCTCTTGCTCACACCAACCGGTATTACCCTTAACATTGGCTTCACGACCATCAGTAGAAACAACTTTAGCATTTTGCGGGGCAAATTCAGTTGCCGTACCAATCAACGATAAAACTTGGAGTTCGCCAGAAAGACTTGACGAAGTAACCTTAATTGTAGGGATCGCAATAACATACCCCCATTTGTCAATAAGACTACTTACCGGTTCATTAACATGCTCTTTAAAATCAAGAAACTCACCCCGGGTAGCCTTGCGACTCTCATTAAGGGCCGCAGCAACTTCATCATTGTCGGGTGCAATTTCTGCTATTTTTAGAATTTTGTATTCACGATACACCAGATCCGATTCACTCATCGCATCAGGAAAGTTCTTGGCCACATAATCATTTTCTGCTTCGGCACGAATAGCAGTCACCAAAAGTTCATCTACTCCCATAGTCCGCGCCGCCGAAATCGCCGAATCAATCTTTGCAAAAGCTTTTACTACCGAATCATAGTCCAGTTTTTCTTGGGCAGTCTGCCGTTTAGCAACAGATGCAAGGGCCGTCACATATTCTTTCACAGCTTCAGCATCTTTCACTTTAGCAAGATTCTCATTAGCCAAGCCAAAAAAGTAATCTATGTCGGTACTATTCAATTTCTTTTCAGCCGCAGCTTCAGCAGCACACACAAGCGCACGTGAATAATTATCGTAAAGCTCATCAGACTGACACTCACCCTTCGCAGCCTTCATATAGGCATCAACGGCGGCGTAACAAAGTTTCTCTTCAAGGTTTTTATCACCATTTAATTCTTGATCACCTTTATCTTTACAGACTTGAGCAATTTCTGAATCGCTGGATTTCGAATCATTGGATTTTGAATCGCTAGATTTCGAATCACTGGATTTTGAATCACTGGATTTCGATTCGCTTGATTTTGAATCACTAGACAACGTCCAGATTTCCTTGGTCATGGTGGTATCTAGGGTTTCCCCCACTCCTAGAGCTGCGTCTTTCGTATTTTCAGCAGGTCCAGAACTGTGGTCATCACCACAAGCAGCAAAAAAAGATAGTGCCACCATCAAGGCAACAAAACAAATCACTTTTTTTCTCATCTTTTTACTCTTTAAGAAAATCAGGGCAAACACTCTCTACAATTTAAAAAGAACGCCTTGCATTTGCAAAGCGTCCTATTATTCTAAAGCTATTTCAGCAGGTTTTTATTTGACATTTGCCCTATGAACCCTACCATTCACACGAACAAGGTAAGATCCCTTGTTGGGAACCGCCACACTTGCCTGTCCAAAGACCGCCTTGCCAGAAGCTACCAGTTTGCCCTGCATGGTGAACACGGCTATATCGGCATTGAACTTGGCGTTCTCAACAGAAATGTTCATACCAGACACAGACACTGTGGCTAGGGGTTCAAAAGACACATTTCCAATGGTTTCGGTGTCGTCTCCACCGGGATTATTGCTAGAGCTGTCACTGTTTTCGTCAGCAGAACCTCTGCTACCTGAATTTTTAGAACCACTGCTGCGGGGCTTTGCAGAAGCACTGCTTCTAGGAGCCACCGAGCTGCTGGATCCAACAAGGTTTGAAGCAACTTTAACTCCTGTAAGCTGATACGGGTCGATAGCTTTCTTGTCTGCATCAAGGAATTCGACGGACATGATGGAAATATCTCCAACACCACCCTTTGCATCCTTAATTTCCCACTTAAGGCCCTTAACACCCTCGAGGATCTTTTCTCCATCTGGTACAGCAGTCTCGTCAACCCAGTCAAGGACGTCGATAGATTCTCCACCGGCAATTCCCACGAAGCCCTTGCCACTAGGAGTCAAATCATAAAGGTCCGAAACATATTTTTCGGAGTTTTCCACATAGATTCCCGGTTCAGAGCCCGCTCCGGCATTTGGCACCTTATTCGCCTCGTTCTCATCGGTATAGATATTGAGAATCGCCATGCGAATAGGCCCCGAAGACTTTGACGTCACCCGGAGATACTTGATGCCAAGCTTGGTAAAGTCAACACCACAGGTATTGGTCTCTTTGCATTCCTCACTCTTGAAAGACACGGCTATTCCGGCAGAGGGATACTTGAGGGTACCGGCGTCAGCAGCAGCCTGGGTCCATTCCGGCTCCGGACCTATTTCCATGGAAGCTTCGGCAAAAATGGAACCATCTTCCTTCTTGAAAAGCGGAGAAGAGCCGGAATCCGGCATCATCTTTGTTCCAATACCAAGTTTGTCGTGATAGGCACCCCAGTTCCAAAGACCGGTAATACCCACCGTCTTGTCGCCATGTTCCATCTGGACACCACCTATTTCAGAGACAGACGGAGCCAGGCTCGGATCCGGAGTAAACGGAGTAAATCCTGTCAGATTATACAGGTTCGGCATGTTACCCGTCACGAGAAGGAGGTAGAGCATGTTCAAAGTCGCAGGGTAGTACTTTTCACCTTCGACAGAGCCTTCACCGCAACCCTGAGCGGTAGAGCAGCTCTTCTTTTCCTTGAGAACCTTGTAAACGGTACCGAGGTAGGTTTCAGCTTCCTTGCTATCGATAGAGGAAGTTGCAAGGCCGAGACCGCCGGAGAAGGTAGAAGAAACGAAGTTACGTTCATCGCTATTATCGGCCTTATAGGAGCTACCAGTCCACGCATAGCCCGAATTTACACCACTAGCAGTGCGGGTTTCCGGGATGAGCCAGCTAACAACTTTCTTGTTGAAAGCCTGAGCCTTGGTATCGCCATACCAGTAATAAGCCCAAGCCATGCGCCACGGAGTACGGGCAGCGTCATCGTAGAAACCGATGTCGTTAGAAACAGCAGCAGAAGTCAAAATCGGCTTGTGAGAGATCCAGTCGCACCAGTCCGGAACAAGGCCAGTCTTGGAATCCTGACAACCGCTCAAGTCTGTATAAGCCTGGGAAATCACACTAGACCAAGAACCACCGGCAACGTCCTGGAAGAGCTGGAAGTTAGCGGTCGTTGCATAGCTCGGGTTGAAACCGTCATTCCACTGGTTACCCGGCTTAATCTTGTTGCTAGCGATATCGTTAGAAGCAATCCAAGAAATGAGGGACTTACCGGCAGAGAGGTAAGAATCGTCGTTCCACTGCTTGGAAGCCATCACAAGAGCGAGAGCGGCGTCAAAGTCAGCGTCAGATGCGGTACCCGTACCACCGCTGCAACCGATACGCCAGTTCATACCACCATTGGCACCAGCGCTGTTGCTTGTCCAGGTGTTATAAAGCTTCTTGAAAACATCCTTATCATCCATGTACACGGAAATCAACATACCATAAGCAATGGCTTCAGAAACCGTAGAGCAAGTTCCTTCGGGAGCAAGCACCCAACCATTGCTTGCATTGTACCAGGCTTTTTTCCACAAGTCATAGTGTTCCTTAATCATATCCGTATCAGCATATTCAATGATCTTGCCATGCGGATACTTCATGTTCTGCGGGAACGGGAACTGTCCTGCAGAGACGGTCACCGCAGTCGCCACAAGCACCCCCAAACCCACTTTGAAAAGGTTTTTCATAATGGCTCCTTTTTACTGTTGTTTACGGGACGTAAATGTAAAATTGAATAACACATGCGGTAAGACACATCTTGTAACAAATATGCTACAATAAGTTTTTTTCAGGCAACTTATTATGGACATGACGGCCGAACGTAAAAAACTTTTTATATTCAAGAAAATGCTCCTCTTTAAGCCCGATTTTTACGACCGTTTCAAATGCATCGCCTCAACGTGCACCGACACCTGTTGTGTCGGCTGGGAAATCGACATCGACAAGGCCTCGCAAGAGGTATACCGCAAGGTTGAAGGCGTTTTTGGCGACAAGCTCCGCGCAAATATCGAGGACGGACATTTCAAGTTACTCCCCCACGACCGCTGCCCGTTTTTAGACAAGAAAAACCTCTGCGAAATTTACAGGACCCTTGGCGAAGGCGCCCTCTGCGACATATGCCGGGAACACCCGCGATTCGTGGAGGTCTACGGAGATATCATGGAACGGGGCCTCGGGCTCTGCTGCGAAGAAGCGACACGGCTCTTGCTCGAAGGCGAAGGCCCGCTCAAGTTTGTCACCGAAGAAATCGACGAACCCGAAGACGAACTGGACGAAGATGACGAAGAAATACGGAACGAAGTGCTTTACGAGCGGGAGCAAATTTTCGGGGCCCTTGCCGATGGCACAACGCCTTTCGGCGAAAGTCTCTACACGGCGTTCGGGATAACAGACGAAAACCCATTCGCACCTCTCAGAAACCCGCGCGACCTGTACGAACTTCTCGCCAAGACCGTCAGTTTCGGCCCCGACTGGGACAAGGCCCTTGCCTGCATCAAGGCCCGCCTCGATGCCGCAGGTTCCTCCACTATCGAGGATCAAGGATTTTTTACGGATACAGAAAGCTCTCGCCTGCTCGCCTACCTGGTGTACAGGCACTTTGCCAAATGCCTGTTCGAAGGCCATGCCGACGGCAAACGCAATTTCGCCGTATTCTTCTGGAACATTGTACGCCTCTTTACCCGCGAACTGGGCGGGAAAATCAACGCCATCAAAATTCTCTCCCGACAACTGGAATATTGCGAAGAGAATATGGAAATCATAGAATCTGCACTAGACATCTAAATTCCGGGCATTTTCGTTCCAAATTCTAAAGATATTATCGCCTTTTATAATCTTATTTCTCACAAATATCGGTCAAACAATCCGCTTTGGCCTTTTTTTATATATCTTTTTAAAAATGGATGTGAAAAGGGTGTTTTATGAAAATCACAACAAAGATTATTGCGGTTTCCGCGCTTGCCCTTAGCTTAGCCCAAGCAGCGCCCATCGACGATATCGGAGCGTTGTCAGTGAAGGGAACCCAGGTTGTAGGTGCTAATGGTGAACCTGCACAACTTAGGGGCATGAGTTTCTTTTGGAATATTGCTCCAGAGGCCAAGGACTACTGGAATGCCAATGTAGTCAGTTGGTTAGCTGAAGACTGGCATGCAAATATAGTCCGTGCAGCTATGGCAGTAGAGGACAATTGGGGCAGTGGCCAGGAAGGTTACGCTTACGACCAATCCAGAAATCAGTCCATGGTGGAAACAATTGTCGACGCGGCAATTGCCAAGGGCATATATGTCATCATCGACTGGCATAGTCACTGGACCAATGACAGGTCCGTCAAGCAAAATGGGAAGGACCGTTGGGAACTGGCGAAGGAATTCTTTACTGCCATGGCCACCAAATACGGGCAGTATCCCAACGTCATCTATGAGATATACAACGAACCGGGAACAGATGAATGGAGCCAAATCAAGCCCTATGCAGAATACATCATCCCCATCATTCGCGCCATTGACCCGGATAACCTTATTGTTGTGGGAACACCAGGATATTCTTCTAAAGTCGACAAGATAACAAGTTCCCTTCTTTCTGATTCCTATTCCCATAACGTAGCCTACACGTTCCATTTCTACGCCTCGGACGACAACCATTACGACAACTACTTACCCATGGTAAAAGAAGCAACAAGCAAATTACCACTATTTATCACCGAATGTGGCCTCACCCCAGCCTCAGGAAACGGAAATATCAATTACGAAAGGGTCAACGCATTCTGGAGCTGGATTGACCAGGAAAAACTCAGCTGGGCAGCATGGAGCATCGTGAACAAAGATGAGACATCTGCCGCTCTCCAAAAGAGTGCCAGCACTAGCGGCAATTGGTCCGAAAATGATCTGCGGGAATCGGGCAAGTGGTTCAGGAACAAGCTTCGTGAACAGAACCCGGAATGGACTCCAATTACCGGAGAAGGCCCCAAGCCCTCCAGCAGTTCCTCGAAGCAGGGCGGATCTTCTAATTCTCAAGAAGCTTCTTCGGGCTCCACCCAACCGGCCTCTTCGGGCTCCCAGGGAACTGACCCGGAACCCGAATCCTCTAATTCTGTGCAGCCAAGCTCTTCCAACGATCAGTCCGAAAATCCCGATCAAGACGTGGAGGCTATCGGAAGCCTAGCCCAGAACACCATTGGACTTTCCATCCACGGACGAATCCTGCAGATCAACAGCATCAATGCCGCTGACGTGTCTGTCTTTGACATGCAAGGTCGCCCCGTCCAGATCCAGCACAACATTTCCGGCAGCATGTCCTTAAAGGACATTGCCACAGGATCCTATATCGTACAGATTAAGACCCGCAACGCAAACCTGATACGAAAGATTTCCGTCAAGTAGAGAGAAAACTTTTTTACCCAAGGGAGGACTCCCCTATGAATACAACGACAAAGATTATTGCGGCCACCGCACTTGCATTCAGCTTGGCCCAGGCAGCGCCCATCGACGATATAGGTGCGCTGTCAGTCAAGGGAACCCAGGTTGTAGGTGCTAATGGTGAACCTGCACAACTTCGCGGCATGAGCTTTTTCTGGAACATCGCCGAAGAGGCAAGAGATTACTGGAACGCCAACGTGGTCAACTGGCTTGCCGAAGACTGGCACGCAAACCTGGTCCGCGCTGCTATGGCTGTAGAAGACAACTGGGGAGAGGGACAAAAGGGTTACGCCTATAACCAATCGGGAAACCAAGCCATGGTAGAAAAGGTCGTCGATGCGGCCATCGCCAAGGGCATATACGTCATCATCGACTGGCATAGTCACTGGACCAACGACAGATCTGCCAAGGAAAACGGGAAGGACCGCTGGCAACTGGCGCAGGAATTCTTTACCGCCATGGCCACCAAGTACGGGCAGTATCCCAATGTCATCTATGAGATATACAACGAACCGGGAACAGATGACTGGAGCCAAATCAAGCCCTATGCCGAATACATCATCCCCATCATTCGCGCCATCGATCCGGACAATTTGATTCTCGTAGGCACCCCAAAACATTCCGGGGACCTTACACCGGTAGTTTCTAGCCCGCTATCAAGCAACTACTCCAGCAACGTGGCTTACGTATTCCACTTTTACGCCTCAGAAGAATGGCACCTGACCAATTACCTGCCCGCGGCTAAATCGGCCATGAACACTCTCCCGCTTTTCATTTCTGAATGCGGACTCACTCCGGCCTCGGGAAACGGAACCATCAACTATTCCATGGTCAATACCTTCTGGGATTGGCTGGACCAAACCAAGCTTAGCTGGGCAGCCTGGAGTATCGTGAACAAAGACGAGACCTCTGCCGCCCTGCAAAAGAGTGCAAGTGCCAGCGGAAACTGGTCCGAAAATGATCTGCGGGAATCGGGCAAGTGGTTCAGGAACAAGCTTCGTGAACAGAACCCGGAATGGACCCCCATTACCGGAGAAGGCCCCAAACCCTCCAGCAGTTCCTCGAAGCAGGGCGGATCTTCTGGCTCCAAGGGAAAAGATTCATCGGACAAATCCTCTGCAATCACCGAATTCCACAACGCCACCGGATTCCACTTTACAGGAAACACCATCAGCGTAAATCTCAAGGGAATGTCCAGAGTAGACTTGCTGGACCTGCAGGGCCGCATCATAAGTACGCTCTGGAACGGAAACGCCAGCGGAAATACAGTCCTGTCTGTCCAGGCAAAGCCGGGACTCTACCTGGTGCGCATCCAGGGTGCGGGCTTCCACGAGACCCACAAGGTGACCGTGAAATAGCTATACGATGGTCTTGAAATACTCGATGGTCTTCTGGAGACCGTCACGCAATTGGACCTTGGGCTCCCAGCCCAGGGCCTTTTTTGCAAGGCTAATATCCGGACGACGCATCTTGGGGTCGTCTCCAGGCAAGGGCTGGTATACAATCTTGCTCTTGGAACCGGTCAGTTCCAGAACGGCCTGGGCCAGTTCCAGCATGGTAAACTCGCCGGGGTTCCCTACATTCACGGGACCGATAATCTCGTTTTGATCCATCATGCGGACAAAGGCCTCGATAAGGTCGTCCACATAGCAGAAACTGCGGGTCTGAGTTCCGTCACCGTAGATGGTCAGGTCTTCGTTACGCAAAGCCTGCACAATGAAATTCGACACCACGCGACCGTCGTTCATAAGCATGCGGGGGCCATAGGTATTGAAAATTCTCACAATACGGATATCTACGTTGTTCTGCCGATGGTAATCCATGAACAGCGTCTCGGCTACACGCTTGCCCTCGTCGTAGCAGCTGCGAATGCCGATGGGGTTCACGTTTCCCCAGTAGTCCTCTTTCTGCGGGTGGACGGCAGGGTCCCCATAAACCTCGCTGGTACTAGCCTGCAAAATGCGGGCATGGACACGCTTGGCGAGCCCCAGCATGTTGATGGCACCCATGACGCTGGTCTTGATGGTCTTTACCGGATTGAATTGATAATGAATCGGGCTTGCGGGACAAGCCAGGTTAAAAATGCGGTCCACTTCCAAAAGGATCGGCTCGGTGACATCGTGACGGATCAGCTCGAAATTGCGGTTGTCACGCAGGTGGGCTATATTCTGAAGACGGCCAGTAAAATAGTTGTCCAGGCACAGGACTTCGTGCCCGTCGTTCAAAAGCCTCTCGCAAAGGTGGCTACCCAGGAATCCGGCACCGCCAGTTACCAAGCATCTCATAAAAACTCCATTTCTTTGCCCCAATATAGCAAGGAACTATGCGTTTTTTATCGGATTTTGGGCATATAATCACAAAAAAATGCATTTCTTAACCTTTTTTTACAGGCTATCTTGCCTAACAAGTCTTTTCTTGTTATCTTATTGAACGACAACAACTTATATAAGGAGAACACACATGTTCAAGAAAATTGCTCTCGCTACCGCTCTGGTGGCAACTGCTTCCTTCGCTACCTGGGACAAGTTCCCGGTTCTCGAAAACCACAAGGGTCAGGCTCAGGTTGGCGCAGGCTACCTGATGCAGGGTGACTGGAGCCAGCTCGATCTTTATCTCGGTGCCCGCTTCACCGTGATCCCCAACTTGGAACTGGGTGCTAAGCTCCCTTACCGTGTTTTCACTGACAACGACGGTAATGATGGTCCTGATGGTCTCGGCAACATCCCCCTGATGGTCCGTTACCAGTTCATGCCTACCATGAACGTCTTCGTTGACGTGGACCTCCCCACCGGTGACGATGAAGTTGTCTACTTGGACGACGGTCTCGGCCTCCACGCCGGTGTGCAGTACTCCCAGCCCTTCGGCATGGTGAACCTGGGTTCTGAACTCGGCTTCAAGATGCGTACCGAAGGCGACAACCATCACACTCCGGGCTACGAAATCAACGTGGGTGCCGAAGGCGACTTCGCCATCAGCCCGATGATCACTCCTTATGTGGGTGCTGATTTGAACGTCAAGATCACCAACTCCGAAGGTAAGGAAGCCATTACCGGTAAGACTGTCGAACTCGACGACTCCGGTGACATGGGCATCTGGATCTACCTCGGTGGTGCATTCACCATCAACCCCATGTTCACGGTAGACGCATCCTTCGGCTTCGGTCTGGGTGACGACTACTACGGTGAAGACACTCCGATGAAGATCGACCTTCACCTGAACGTGAACTTCTAATCTAGGTTTAATCCTGTGATTGTGGCCCTCGGCTTAGCCGAGGGCTTTTTTTTGTAAGCGTCATTCCGGGCTAGACCCGGCGGACAGCACTTGGCAATTTATTGCCTAGTGCGCATGGCCACCTTTAGGTGGGAATCTAGATTCCAACTGTTCTAGAGAACCGGTGTTTTCGATTTTCACGACGGTTATGTCGAGGCCTGCCCAAAGGGCGGCTATGTCGCCCTGGGACTCTATACGGCGCAGGGCGTCCTCCCGGGAAAGTCCCCGCTGCTGGAGCCGCTCCAGGCGGACCTCTGCGGGGGCGTCCACCAGCCATACCTGGTCCAGGAGTTTCACTATCTCGGGGATTCGGTGCAGAAGGGCGGCCTCCAGGAATGCAGGGCCTGGGTTTGCGGCAAAGAATTCCCGTACGGCTTCTGTCAGGTACGGATAAACTATCGCTTCCAACTTTTCGCGGGCAGAACAATCCTTGAAAATCAGTTCGGCAAAGAACTTGCGGTTCACGCCGTCTGCGGTCAGGCATTCCGGACCAAAAGCCACCATGAGCTTTTCACGCAAGGCGTTACAGTCCCGATAGAGCTTGTGCACGCAGGCGTCGGCATCTAGCACCGGCAAGCCCTGGCGGCGGAGAATCTCCCCTACCGTCGACTTGCCGGACCCGATGGTCCCCGTTATGCCGATATGCTTTTTCATTATTTGCCCAGAGAAATCAGGCAGAGTCCAGCTATAATCCCCAGCAGGGCCAAGAACTTCAGCTTGCTCTTCCGTTCCTTAAAGATAACAATCCCCGCCACAAAGCTTATAAACACGCTGGAACGACGGAAAACGGTAATCACCGAAATCAGGGCATCCTTGTCGCTCACCGCCAAGAAATAGCAACGGTCCGCTATGATAATCAGGGCCGCCACCAAAAGGAAGCTCCAGCGGAACTGGAAGGGGGTGGTCTTTTTACGGGTCGGGTACCAGGTCACCGCGCAAATGAGGAACTGCCACAAGGCCATGTAAAAGCTGAACCAAACCTGTACCGTCAGAGGGTCAAAGTTCATCCGCTGCAAGATCAACTTGTCGTAGACACCGCTGCAGGCGGCCAGGATGGTACCCAGCACCATGGAGATAACCCACGGGCTGCTAAAGAAGTGTCCCATTTCCTTACGGCCAGCCAAGCTTAGGCCGATATACGAAACCACGCACAGGCCGATTCCCGCCCACTGCAAGGGGAAAGGACGTTCCCCCATAAAGCTCACCGCTATGCCGATAGTAAAAAGAGGAGCCAAAGCCCTAATGGTAGCCGAAATGCTAAGGGGCATATGGGCAATGGCATTATAGGTCAAAAGCCAGCTACCGCCCACAATCAGGGCCTTACCCATCAAGAAAACATGCTCACGAAGAGCCAAGGTCTCGGTATGTCCCGAAACCAGAACGGGCAACATGAACAGCGCATAGAACGCACTACAGAGAAAGAGGACCGGCCTAACCGCATTCCCCTGAACGGACTTCTTCTTGGCCAAATCGTAGAACCCAAGAAAGAAGGCCGAGGCAAGTGCCAACAGCAACCATGACATGTGGCCAATAATTTAGAAATTTGGCTTGCCAAACCGAGCGACAATACTATTTTTTATTAAAACATCAAACAGGAGGCCCAACATGGGTATCAAAGGAAAAGCATCTTCACTCATTGAAGAATTCAAGGCATTCGCCTTCAAAGGCAATATCGTTGACATGGCCATCGGTGTTATCATCGGCGGCGCCTTCGGCAAGATCGTCACCAGCTTCGTAAACGACATCGTGATGCCCTCGGTCACGGCTATCATCGCCATGGCTGGCGGCAAGGACGCTGGCGAAGGCCTCAAGGCCCTTTCCATCACCACCGCTAGCGGTGTGGAAATTCCCTACGGCAACTTCATCGGTGGCATCGTGGACTTCTTAATCGTGGCCATCGTGGTCTTCCTCGTCATGAAGAAGTTCCTCGGATTCATGCAGAACATGCGCAAGCAGGAAGAAGCCAAGCCTGCCGAACCGCCTGCTCCGCCTGAGCCTTCCAACGAAGAAAAGCTCCTCACCGAAATCCGCGACCTGCTGAAGAAGTAAGGCGCTGCTTCGACATCGAAGGATCTAAAAGATTTCAAAACGAAGACCGCTCCGGCGGTCTTTTATTTTATAGAAATCGTCGTATCGGCCTTGAACGGCAGCTCTTCAGGTTCTGGCGTGGCGATGACCACCTGGCACTGCTTTTCGCGAATCAAGGACGCCACCGCATCACGACGGTTCACATCCAGTTCCGCAAAGACATCGTCAAGCAAAAGGACCGGTTTGTTCAAGTAACGGCTCGCCACATCAACCGCAGCAAAACGCATGGCAATAGCCGCGCAGCGGCACTGTCCCTGTGAGCCCGAAGAACGCATTTCCACATCACCGATACATACGCCCAGATCGTCCTTATGGGGGCCCGAAAGCGTAATGCCCTGAATTTTTTCGGCATACTCCAAGCCTGACAGCTTACGGCGATAGGCATCCCGCAGGGCATTCTCATCGACCGATCCATCTTGAGCCTCTCCCGAATCTGAGGCAATGCAGTCCGTACTCCCCGACACAGGCGCAATCGTATCCAGTTCAGAATCATCTAGAAATTCCGCACCGTCCAAGGCGTCCAGTTCCTTGAGAATGGAACTCTTGTAGGCGCAGGTAATCTCGTCGACACCATTCGAAAGCTTGCGGTAGTAGCTTGTAATAATCGGCGAGATTTCTTTTGAAAGTTCTATGCGGGCAGCCCAAAGTTTTGCACCCAAGTCGGCAAGCTGTTCAGTAAGCACAATGAACAGTTCTTCCCCACCGGTGGCCACCCCCTCACGCTTGAACTGCCGAAGCCACTGGTTACGCTGTTGCAAGATCCGCCTGTAGTTCCGCAAGGTGGTGGCATTTGCCGCCGATCGAAAACAGAGGATTTCATCAAGCCAGCGCCGGCGTACATCGGGAGCCCCACGCAAAAGCTCGATATCAGAAGGCTGCATCACGACAGCCGGCAAATTGCCGAACAGCGCCGCCGGAGAGCGGAGGGTCTCCCCGTTTTCCCGGACATCGCAAGCCCTACGTCCAACCCGTATGGCACGCGTCACCGTACGGGCCGCCTCTTCGAAACTGCCCCGAAGAATAAGCTCATCGCCATTCCAGGCGATCATCTCTTTTAAGTCATGGGCCCGGAACGAAAAACCTTGAGAAAGCAAATGGATAGATTCTAGAACCGTGGTCTTCCCGCAACCATTGGGGCCGCCCACCACGTTAATTCCCGGAGAGAATTCAAGCTCCCGGGAACCAAGACTCCGAACCTTTTCTATCCAGAGTTTTGAAATCACGGGATATAGCCTCGTAAGCCAAAACTCAGTGGGTTCCAGAGTCCAGCCTCGGATTCGTAGGTCAGGGCGTAGTTCACGTCGAACAGATACTTCTTTTTCGCGATGGGAATCCTGAACTTGTAACCAAGCCCCACCATGTAGTTCTGGTCATCCATACCCATACGAACCGTTCCGTCCGTAATAATCTCGCATTCAAAACCGACACGGGCAGTCCATAGATGCCAATGGGTGTCGAATACCAAAAGAGTGTCCGCCAGCTGGTAATCCAAGGCCTCCATCCAGGCGTAAACAGGCTTGCCCAGCACCTTGGAGCGGTAACCGGCGCCAACTTGCAAAACCTTGGGCCGCACCCCTTCGGTTGAGGGCACGGAATTGTCGGAGCTCACCGTCTTGGTCCAGCGCGACGAAAGGTTCTTGCTGAAGCTTAAGTTCCGAATGACCACCGAGGTAGACCATTTCTCGTTCCACTGGCGAAGCCAACCGATATTTAGAGACACGGGACTGGTGTAGCCGTCATTCAAATCAATATTATCGTCTTCGTAGTATTCGGCGATATCCATGTTGTCGTAACTCAAGGAAAGGGATATACCGAAAGCATCCCTGCGGGTAGCCCTGTACGAAAATCCCAAATACATCATGGAAAAGAACGGCGTGGCTGTACCAAGCGTCTGGTCATCGTCATCAATGACCTTGAAATCCATGTCACCACGGTAAAGCATGGCAAAACCGATTCCCATGCGCTTGCCTACAGAGCTTTCAATTCCCAGAGAGCCGCCTGTACGGTCAAGGTCACGCTTTTCACCGTTCAGCGTATAGTTCAGGTTCTGCCTAAAGCCAAGAATAGCCGGATTCCAGTAGGCGCCGGGCATGGCAGACGTATCGGCTGAACCCGTGTTGCCACGGCCCAGTTCGCGGGTACCCGCACCCATACGCTCTACAAAACCATCAAAGCCCCCCAGGGCAGCCTTCTTCTCGACAACGCCCGCCGAGGCGATGGAAGCGAGAAGTAGAAGTGCGACAAGTACTGGTATAAAAGGTATGGATCCCCGCATCACCGACCTCCCCCGAGGCTCATGACCTTGCCCCAGCCAACGTGTCCGTGATTGTCCTTAACCCTTACATAATAAATGCCCATGGTGCAGGGCCTACCCGCGTCGTCCAGGCCATCCCAGAAATCTTCCTTGGCATTGGTACTACGGGATTCATCGGCCAGGCGGGGAGCACCACTCACAATCTTGCGCACCCTGCGCATATCGTAACTGAAGACCTCGATGGTAATCTTGGAATCCTTGCCCACCTTGTACGACACCAAGGATTCTCCCCCCGCCACGATAACGGAGGGAACCATACGCACAGACCCCAGGTTGCCGCCCAGCTTGGCACGGTTAAGAACAGGCGTCCAAGTCTTTCCGGAATCAGCCGAAACAGAAATTCCGTTGCCGTCCGTCGCAACAGCAAGACCCATAGTCTTTGCATTCAGGGGGAACTTGGTGATGGCGGTGATGATGGCATCACGGTCCGTAACTCCTGTCTCGAAATCGTTAAGCCAAGGGTCCGTCGATTCTACGCCCTTCCCGTGAGTGCGTACGCCCCTGGAATCCAGAAGCAGGTAACCACTAACGGAACCGCCAGCCACCCACACGCCAACGTAGGCCTTGTCACCCATAAAGGCGACGCCCGTTACCGTGTAGTCCGCATTGTCGTAAATGTCTTTCTTCTGGGCTGCTCCTGCCGAATCCAGGAACACGACCTTCTTGAAATCATCCTTTGCGCCCAGCACCTTGCGCCAAAGGCCACCAGTCATGACACCCTTGTTCAGAGAAGACGTCTCCACGATAGCCTGCAAGGGGCTTCCCCCTATCCAGACTCCCGTGACACGCTCCTTTTCTAACGCCTTGGAAGCACTCACGATATCACCTGTAGCAGGCTGCCTCCAAAGTCCCTGGGATGTCGCAATCCACAAATCTCCCGTTTCTGGATTCTGTTCCAGATCAAATACGTCCAGGTACTTGGAAAAATCTACCGTACCCGACAAGGGCAACTTTTCCCACTTATGGGATTTCTTATCCAAAATTTTCTGATCAATCTGGGGGTTCCCCGCTCCCTTAGAAATATCGTATTCCACAATACCCAGACAGCCACGGGCCACATTCAGGGTTTTCTTGGCTTGCATATAGGCAAAGCCACTAACCGCGTAGTCCATAGGGTCTTCGATGGACTCCACTGAAGGGGGTACATCCAACGGCGTAGGGATAACCCCAGCATCTTTCAGGGAGAAAAATCCCCGAGGTTCCTGGAAATGGTCCTCTTCGTCTAGGCCGAACATAGGAAGCACCACGCCCAGATCACCGGCAACCTCCATAGGGAACCGCCTGCGTTCCGCAAGCTTGTCGGCATAGGTCTGGTAATGGACTGCAGCAAATTCATTGTCCACCGGCTCCACCTGGGACTTGCCCACCTTGATCTTTCCGGAAGCGTCCAGAGTCAAGGGCAAGAGGGCCACGCCCTGGTTCACCTCGCCCCGGGAATACACCCAAAGCTGCCCGGCCGTCGGTCCAGGAGCGACGCTTACCGCCCAGTTGCTAAAAAGGGTCTCGCCTTCGGCATAAACCATGCAGGCACCGTATAAGAGCAGGGCAACTCCTGCTACAAATCTACTTGCCAAATTCTCTTTCAAAAAAAGCATAACTACCGCGCTATCTACCGCATGTCAATTTCGTCTACCCCAGGCAGTGCCTTGTACCGGAAATCCTCGACAGAAACATTCTTCATGACCTTCAAGTTCACGATGTTGTACCAGCTGGAATTACCCGAAGGGTCCACCGTAAAGAGACGCACCGGCGAGAAGTCCTTCTGGGAAAGCCACACCTCCATCTGGGTAAACTGACCCTTGTACTTGGAAGGATCCAGCTTGAGCACCCACAGCTTTTGTCCGCCAAAGGCCCCCTCCCCCACACTCAAGGCCTTACAGTTCAGGTATTTGAACAACAGTTCCGAGGGGTGCAACGAAGAAGACAGGTCCTCTACCGCCTTGATAAGCACCTGTTTCTGCTCCACATTGTGCTGCCACATGCTTTCGCCGTCGCTGTAGAACTTGATGCCCGCCAACTCTAGCTTGAACTTGTCGCCCTCGGCTACCATCAGCTTGCCCTGCTGGCTCACGATATCCGGAGAATCAGCGTAGAACAGTTGCAACTTGAAATCTAGGCTCCAGGCCTTTCCCGACTTAAACCAGTCCTGGGATTTCTTCATCACCTGGTCTGCAGTCAAAGCATAGGCAGTAGAGGCAAGCAGGCACAAAAAGGACAGTAAAAAAAGACAACGGTTTCTCATTAGGTCAAAAATACAAAAAGGAGGGTCTGCTTTTTGCGAAATCGCTACTTTCCCAAGCAAAAATTTTCTATTTTACGCCTGTACTTTTTTGAAAGGTTTTTATGCGAAAACTGTTTTTGCCTATGGCCCTGATGGGTGCATCTTTTGCCCTCGCCGCCGAAGTGGAGCTGCACGGCTCTGTCAACGCGGACTACGCCACCTATTTTGATAGTGATTTCGACCCCACCAATGCAGCGAACCAGGATATTGACCTTGCGGCTACCGCCCACATGGACGAGAATTTCTCTGTTACGGTAAAGACCAACACCCACAGCACCTATGTCACCGACAGCACGGGTAACAAGGATGCCTCCGAGACCCGCAGGCACTACATGGCAAGGACCACCGCTATGGGCGATGGCGGTCGCTTTACGGAATTCAATTTCGACGGTGTCGAGTTCCGTTGGGACGTGACTCATGCCGTGGCCCTGGTATTCGGCGACCTGACGTACAGTGCCGGAGCCTTCAACTACTACTATTGGCGCGACCCCGCCCGCTACGCCGTTATCACCCGCGAAGAAGGCCTGAGAGGTATCGGTTCCGAATTTGGCAACGACAAGTACGGCAAGGGTAAGGTCTATTTTGGAGCCTCCGAAGACACGGACCACACCATGGCCCTGTTCGCCACCTATGCATTCCCCCTGCTGAACCGCGCCAACGAGCACCTGGTGCTCACCCCCAGCCTGGACTGGATGTTCGGCCAGCACATCAACCGCACCCACACCTACGTGCTGGGTACCGAAGTGGACTACTCCAAGAGCTACGAGAACCTGAATTACGGCATCTACGCCGTTTGGGGACTCCACCCCTACAAGGGCAAGGGCGTCCACTCCTTCTTGCTGGAACCCAGCTTCAACTTCTACTTCTTTAACCTGGGCTTCACCTACTTCTACACCATCACCGACAAGGACTACGAGGCCGAGCCCCAGCTGTTCACCGACGACCAGTACATGTTTGCGGTGGAACCCAGCTTCAACCTCCACAAGAAATTCACCCTGGGCGTGTCTTACGAATACCACGACCCGGATAGAGAAGTTCACGGTGACGACTACACCTTCCTCGGCATGAATTTCTACCTGTACCCCACCATGGGCAGCGAAATCGTGTTCTGGTACGGCTATAACTTCAGCGACAACTTCGATACCGACTTTGCCCTGGGTATCAGCGGCAAGGTGGAATTCTAGCGGTTACTAAGCAGTAGGAAGTGACACGAATGTGTCATCCTGAGCGAAGTGTAACGGAGTCGAAGGATCTATAGTTAGATTAGACAGTGGTTAGAATTTCGGTTTGTAGGATATAGAAAGTGCCGGGTTTGACCCGGCCTTCTTTTTTTGTGCCCAACGATTCTAGCGTGAACGGTCGTTACCGTGAGCAACAAGCGCCTGGTATTAACCAGGCGTGTTTGCGAGAGCATCGGCAAGCCGTAGAAATGTCTAAGCTTTTAGCCGATGCGGTCATTACCGTGAGCAAAAAGCGACCCGGCGTTAACGGGTCGCGTTTGCGAGAGAATCCGCAAGCCGGAGAAGTGTCGAAGCTTTTAGCCGATGCGGTCATTACCGTGAGCAAAAAGCGACCCGGCGTTAACGGGTCGCGTTTGCGAGAGAATCCGCAAGCCGGAGAAGCATCCCCCGGTTTTAGTGGATTCGGTCATTATTATTACTGACCGAGGAACTTGCGGCCGATGCCGTATTCGTCCTTGTATTCCACGTAGTCAGGAACGAAGTCCTTGCCATAGCTGAAGCTTACGTTCAGAGAGCACTGGAATTCGTTCATCAGCTTGCCCTTCTGCCCCGGCTTGATCTTCTGCTGCTTCTTTTCGATCTTCTCGTCGCCCTTCTTGCCTACCAGGACTTCGGCTTCGCACCAGCCACCGGTAGCCTTGGCAACCACTTCCTGACCGTCGGTAGAGACCAGCTTGATCTTGGAGGGGTCAAGTTCGGTGTTGTTGCCGGTAGAGGCCCAGAACTGGAGTTCGCCACTGAGAGAACCCGGAGCAATCTTGATGGTGGGGAAAGCCATGACATAACCCCACTTGTCGATACGGCGGTTCACCGGTTCGCCAATCTGTTCACCGAAGATGAGGAAGTAACCGCGAGTACCAAGACGGCTCTTGTTCAGGGCGGCCTTGACTTCGGAGTTTTCCGGAGCCATTTCAGCAATTTTCATAAGCTGGTATTCGCAAACCACCGGATCGGATTCGCTCTTTGCATCGGCCAAGTTCTTGGCCACGTAGGCGTTTTCGGCTTCGGTACGGATGGCCTTCACAGCGCCTTCGGCCACGTTACGGGCCTTGGCGGTAGCAAGGGCGGTATCGATCTTGGCAAAGGCATTGATGACCGTGTTGTAGTCCACGCCTTCCTGAGCTGCCTGCTGCTTACCCACGTTAGCAAGAGTGGTCACGTATTCTTCAACCACCACGTCTTCCTTGACGTCGGGCATGTTCACAGAGGCCTTTTCGAAGTAACCATTGATGAGGTCGCTGTTCAGGTCTTTCTTGGCTTCAATTTCAGCGGCACGAACGAGAGCCAGAGTGAAATTGTCATAGAATTCACTGGACATACTGCCCTTTTTCTTGGCTTCCAGGTAAGAGTTGATGGCGTTGCGGAAACGACCTTCCTTGAGGTGTTCGTCACCGCGCTTTTCGTTGGTGCCCTTGCAGCCGACCATGGAAAAAGCCACGGAAGCAGCCAATGCAGCGATTAACAATTTCTTCATTTTATTAAATCCTCGAAGATTAAGTTCAAAAAGAAACCTTTTATCCGAAAAAATGGGATTTAGGACTTTCAATTTATAATTTAATTAAATAAATTTGACCTATTACTATCACTGATAGTAAATTTTTATTAAAAAAGGGGAGTATTTAATGGAAATCCTGGTGGTAAGTCCAGAAGCGGGAAACTGGAGGACGCTCAGTCCCCTGGCCACTGCCGTGAACAGGATGACCTACGCCTTTGCCCGGGCAGGGGCCAACGCCATGACCTGCTCCCCGTTCTTCAAGACGCTACTACAGGATTTAGGCGATTACCAGTGCATCTATAGCGGGACCGAAAAGCTCCACGGCAAGCCCTACGAAATCTGGAAGTCCCCGGGTGACCCCTTCCATACCTACATCTACAACGAGGAGTACTTCGGCAGGCCCGACATTTACGGCCCTCCGGGCGACGTGCCCTACGGCGACAACCACCTCCGGTTCGCCTTCCTCGCCTCTGCCGCTTTGGATTATGCCAAGGAAAGCGGATTCAAATGCCAGGCAATCCTCGGCCACGAATGGGGCGGTGCCCTAGCAGGAGCCCTTATCCACAGCGTCTACCAAGACTCTTTCGGCCAGATTCCATTCTTTTTCACGGTCCACAATATTACCTACGATTTCCACGTTTCTTCCAGCGAAATCGAAAAGATTGGCCTACCCAGGCAAGATTTCAACATGGACGGCTACGAGTTCTGGGGCAAGGTGAGTCTCCTGAAGGCGGGCATCTGCTACGCCCACAAGGTGCTTTTCCCTTCTTCCGGTTACCGAGACGCCATGATCAACACTAACCTTCCGGGCGGACTTAGCGGATTCCTGATCCACAATCAAGACAAGCTGATCGGTGTCCAGTTCGGGGTTAGCTACCAGGTCTGGGACTTCAACAGCAAAGACAAGCTGCCCATCAAGCAGGCCAAGAAAAAGGCCCGAGCCAAGCTAGAGGGTATACTAGGGTGCGAGGTCGGAAACAGGCCCGTTTTGTATGCCCATCTAGATGCCGAAGCGGGCAACACCTCCGAAACGCTGGCCACAATCCTTTCGGATATCGCCAAGCAGGATATCTTTATCGTGGTGGGCATCGCCCCCGACGACCCGGAATGGAACTACTACCAAGACGTATCCAAGCAGTATCCGGGAATCATGGCGGTCCGGCCCATCGAAACCAAGAGTGCCAGCGCCCTGAGGGATGTGCTTGCCGGAGCGGACATTTTATTCGCTGCCAACCTGAAGGAGCCGTCCACCTCGATCATTTTGAAAGCTCTTGCCACAGGTACGCTCCCCCTCACCGGAAGGACCGTCGGAGTGGCGTCCATGCTGGACGACTACGCCCCAGAAACCTCGGGCTGTGCCAACGCCTTCTTGGTAGACGACGCCAACGCTCCACACCAGATGCTCCGCAGGCTTAAAGAAGCACTCCATGTCTATTACGAGGAAAGCGCCGACTGGGACAAGGCCGTCATCAACGCCTACAGCGGATTCCACTACGAGTGGGATAGAACTATCGGAAAATATTTACTAATTTTGGGCGAACTGGGACTTTAGCTCAATTGGTTAGAGCAGCGGACTCATAACCCGCGGGTTCCGGGTTCAAGTCCCGGAGGTCCCACGAAAAGCCCCGTAACCACCATGGTTGCGGGGCTTTTTCGTTATTTTTTTTAATTTTCTAAATGTAACCAACGGAGTTTTACATGAAGACATTCAAGAAAATCACTTTTATTGGCGCAATCGCCATTGCGATGTTCGCCCTCAACGCCTGCGACGATTCCAGTTCCAACAGCGATCCCAACGGAACGAATACACTAGACTCTTCAAACAGTTCGGGGCATTCGGACCCATTCGACTTCGACTGCCACATCTACCAGAAAAGCAACTGCGATTTCAAGATTACGGACGCTTCCTGGGAAATCTCCATTGCAAAATATGGGCACTGCAGCAACATCACCTCAGGAACAGCAGATACCATTTGGGTATCCAAGATCTATACGCCAAATGAAACCGGCTATACTCTAGAAGACCGCTGGAGTATCACTGGATTCGTATTCGAAAGCAACTGTAGGAATTCTCCTCAGGGCGTTGTATACGAAAATAAAAGCGACACCCTAAATGTCAAGAGGATGTGCAACCCCACAACGCACTCTTCCGAAATGATTAGGCCCTATGAATACGAAAAGGTCGGCAAAACGCTCGAGAGCCTGTACGAAGAGGCGCAAAAGGAATGCGAATCCGCAAATACTGAAGAAGATTGGTAACTACTACACTTAATGTCAAGAGCAAGAGGTATAATCATGAGCCGTATCGACAACCGCAAAAATGACGAGATGAGAAATATCAAGATGACCACGGGATTCGTGTCCAGCGCAGACGGTTCCGTACTCATCGAGATGGGACACACCCGGGTGCTGTGCAACGCCACCCTGCTCCCCGAAGTACCCAAGTGGCTTGCAGGCAAGGGCCGGGGTTGGATTACCGCCGAATATTCCCTGCTGCCCCAGAGTACAGGCCAGCGTGTGGAACGTGAACGAAAGGGTGCCAGCGGCCGCACGCAAGAGATCCAAAGACTCGTGGGGCGTTCTCTCCGCGGAGCCGCCAATCTGAACGCCCTAGGGGAACACGCCCTGGTGGTGGACTGCGACGTGATTGAAGCAGACGGCGGAACCCGTACCGCAAGTATCATCGGAGGCTTTGTAGCACTGGCCCTCGCACTGAAAAAAGTGAAGCCGACCATTGAAGTTACAGAGCAGGTGTTACTGCACAACATCAGTGCCATTTCCGTGGGTGTCATTGACGGTGAGCCTAGACTGGACCTGTGCTACGAAGAGGACAGCCGCGCCGACGTGGACATGAACATCGTGATGCGGGATGCCGCCGAGTACATCGAACTGCAGGGAACCGGCGAACACGCCTCCTTCGACCGCAAAACACTGGACGCCCTCCTTGCCCTGGGCGAAAAAGCCTGCAAGGAAATCAAGGAACTCCAGATGTCCCTAATTGGCGGTGAACTCCCGTAATGATCACCTGAAATCCAACTAAAAAAGCCGGATGCGAAATCCGGCTTTCTTTATTTCCTCGAATCTTTCGATTACAGCAATGCGAAGCTCGGGAAGATGCCCACCACCACCAGGACCGCAGCTGCAATGGCCACGGTGAACTTCAGCATATAGCTAAAGACCGCATTTTCGGCACACTTGCACTGGCATTCGCATTCACAGGTGTTCTTGGCAGGAGCAAACAGCACGTAAGCGATACGCAGGTAGTAAGCCGCTGCCACCAAGGAGAGGCCAAAACCGGCTGCGGCAATCCAATCCATGCCCGCAGAGAAGGCTCCCGTGAACAGCACGAACTTGGCGAGGAATCCGGCAACAGGCGGAAGCCCAGCCAGAGAAGCCAAGCACACAGCCACACACAGCGACACAAAGGGACGCTTGCGCCCTGCACCCTGAAGATCATCCAGGGTTTCGTTCTTGTCGTCTTTACCCGCCAGGTAAGCTACACCCGTAAGGGCACCAGCAGAAGCCACGGCATAGGTAATCAAGAAGTAGAACATGGGGCCAAATTGAACCTTTCCAGAACCGATATAGTCAGGCAGTAAGACTCCCAACAGAATAAAGCCTGCATTCATTACAGCAGAGAAAGCCAAAATGCGACGGATTGATTTCTGAGCAAGTCCACCAAAAGCGCCAAGGGCCATAGACACCAAAGCGATTATGATGACCATCACGCCCAAGGATTCCGACTGAGAACTGATGGTTACAGGCTCTGCAAGATTCCAAGCAGGAGCGGTTCCCGCCTTGGTCACCAGCACGGAAAGCCAGATTGAACCAAGGGCTGCAAGGGCACCTACCTTCACCACAGCCGCCATGAAGCCGGTCACGGCAACAGCAGCACCCGTATAGACATCGGCTACCCAATAGTGGACGGGAGCGGCACCGGCCTTGAACAGCACTCCGAAAAGCACCATCAACACACCGATTGCGTAAACAGGTTCACGGGTGAAAATGACGCTGGAGAAAAAGCTAGTGGATCCTGTTGCACCATAAATCATGGCCACGCCATACAGGTAAACGGCACTGAAAATGGCACCCGACACAAAGTACTTGAACACACCCTCGCTAGAATTTGTGTTTCTGCGACGGAGGCCCACCAAGGCATACACAGGGAAAGAGGTAAGCTCCATGGCAATGAACAATGCAAGATAGTCGATAGCCTGGATCATAAGCAGGGCACCGCCTGTTGCCAGAAGCATCAGGCCATAAGGTTCGCCCCCCTTGTGCTTTTCATGGCCAAGGGTCCACTGGATTCCGGAAATACCGAGCAGCGTGCAAAGGAGAACGGCTCCCGACAACAACCGACGGATAGGATCCATGGCAAACAGATTGAAAAGAGTGTCCGGAGAAAGCAAAACACAAGAGGCCATGGCCAACACTACAAAAAACGCAGCTGTCCAGGGCAACACCTTATGCTTATTCTCGTCCTTAATGAATGGTTCAGAAGCAATGGACACCATGGCTCCGAAAACCACCAGAATCACCGGCAAAAGATTGATGTAATTACTCATTTTCAGACGCCTCCGTCTTTTCTGTTTCTTCCACAGGCTTTTCGGCCTGTGCGGCTACAGAATCCGTTTCAACCGCGGGCGTTTGCTCCGCAACGGTATCTTGAACATCAGTGGAATCCTGAATCATGGTGGAATCTGTCATTTCAGCAGAACGAATCTGGGCCAACAGGGCCGCACGTTCCTCTTCCGAGAAGCCAGATGCCGCGAGAGTCGAATCCAAGGAGCGCATTTCCTCGGTAGTTACCGAATGATCCCCTAAGGCCTCGGCTGCATTCTCTTCCACCACTTCAGCGGAAATCTCTTCACTGGCAGCCTCGTCAAACAGGTGCAAAGAATTGGTCACGAATGCAGGATGCAAACCGAATGCCAAAAGCAGCACCAGCATGGAACCGAAGGCACCACCTTCCAAAGCTGTAGTCCTGGTACCTTCCTGGTATTCACGAGCGGGTTTACCGAAGATGACCTTCTGGATAAACCGCAGCACATATGCAGCAGAGAGGATCAGGCAGAAACCACCCACCAATGCCGGCAGGGGTCCCAAATCCCACAGGGAAAGGAGCACCGTAAACTCGCCCACGAACCCGGCCGTACCGGGAACCGCAAGGGCCATGACACCGGCCGCACCAAAGAGGAAGCTGAACACGGGATTCTTTGAGGAAAGTCCTCCCATCTCCTCGATATTGCGGGTGCCCGTCATACGTTCGGCGACACCAATCAAGAAATACTGGACACCGGCAGAAATGCCGTGAGCCACCAACAGCACCAACACGGCTGGGAGCATGGCCTCGGAAAGGCTAAACACACCAGCCACCGCAAAGCCCAGATGACTCATGGAACTATAGGCCAAAAGCCTCTTGCCGTCGGTAGCACGGAGCGCCATAAGAGCTCCGTAAATAGCCGTCAACAACCCAAGCCACATCAGACCCGAGATGTAATTCAGATTCAGCGGGAATATGGGGAGAACCCAGGCGATAAAGCCAAACACACCAGCCTTACTCATAGCACCCGTAAGGATTGCGGACAGGGGTGCCGGAGCCTCGGAGTACGTTATAGCTTGCCAACCGTGGAAGGGGAAGATAGGAGTCTTCACCAGGAAGGCCAGCAAGAAACTCAATAGCACCCAGGCCGAATGTTCGGCAGGGAGGCTCTGGATAGCCACCGCCATGGAAAGCAACAAGGAATTGTCAGCGATAGTGAGCAGATACCAGAGAGCCACCATCATGGGAGCAGAGCCCACCAAAGTATAGATGGCAAACGTCATGGCCGCCGTAGTCCTCTTCTCTCCGCCAAAGCCTGCAATCAGAACTGCCGCAGGAATCACCATGGCTTCGAAGAAGAAGAAGAACAGCACTGCATCAGCCGCGAGGAAGGTTCCGTTCATGGCACCCATCAAGGCAAAAATGCCAATGGCGAAGTTGCGGTAGCTCTTGCCTGTTGTGCTACGAGCAGAGATCAACGCCACCAGAGACAGACCACAAGAAAGGAACACCATCCAAGTACCAAGCCCATGCGCATACAGATAGTAGTAGACAGGGCCGCGTGTGCCAGGAATGTGGAACCACTCTATAGGAGTAGTTGCCTGATTGCCCGTGACAATCAGGGCGACAGACATGGCCGTAAAGACAACACCCATGAGAATCGCCATACGGGAAGATGCATTGGAATCATCCCTAGAGTTAAGCACCATCAAAATGGCGGCAACAAACGGGGCTATAACGAGAAGATGCAACAACATTAGACGAGCCCTCCCGAGAATACGACCAACATTACGAGGAGTGCCACCCCTGCAATGCTGAACGCCAATTGGAGACGAACCTTACGGACCTGGAGAATGGAAGCTCCATCACCGAGAATTTCCACTATAGCGGCAAGAGTCCACTGGATTGCCTGTAGGACCTTTTCAACCACTATATCGCAGAACCAACCCAGAATATTCACACCGGCAATGAATGCGTAATGGATATAATCCCAAAGGAATGTCCAAGAAGCAGCACTCCCTTCCGGAGCCGTTGACGCACCCTTGACACCGATGATGCGGGCGCGGCTATACTTCTTCCAAGCGATGAACATACCTGCCAAGGCAGCCACCGTCCCGAGGACAGCGAAGATGACCGGGTTCACGTGGAGAACAGGATTGGCGATAGCGTAAAGAGCCTGGGCCGGTCCCACCACAGAAGCCATGCTGTCGCGGAAGAAGGTTATGCCAATGGAATCTGCCCACAGGTAACCGGAGAAAATGGCACCAAAGGCGAGAATAATCATGGGGATCAGCATAACCGCAGGAGCCTCGTGGATATGCTCCTCGGATTCCTTGCTACCACGATACTTACCGAAGAAGGTCATAATAATCAGGCGACCCATATAGACAGCAGTAATCACCGCCGTAGCAAGGCCTACCACGTAAACAATGGGGCCTAAAATCGGACCACTCACAAAAATCCTTTCCAGAATCAGGTCCTTGGACCAGAAACCAGCAAAGCCGGGGAAACCGACAATGGCAAGGAAGGCGAATATCATGACGCAGGCCGTCGCGGGAGTCTTGTTGATCAGGCCACCCATACGGCGCATGTCCTGCTCGCCAGCCAAGGAGTGAATCACGGCACCAGCACCGAGGAACAACGCAGCCTTGAAGAAGGCGTGGGTAAACACATGGAAGATGGAGGCATCAAAGGCGCAGACACCAGCCGCCATGAACATGTAACCCAGCTGAGAAATGGTGGAATAGGCCAGGACCTTCTTGATGTCGTTCTGCAGAAGGCCCGCAATGGCGGCCCAAAGAGCAGTAAACATTCCCACGAAGGTAATGAATATAAGCACGTATTCAAGCTGGCTGAACATGATTCCAAGGCGAGCAAGCAGGTATACACCGCTAGTCACCATGGTCGCCGCATGGATAAGGGCAGACACAGGAGTCGGACCCGCCATGGCGTCGGGAAGCCAGGTCAGAAGGGGAATCTGAGCAGACTTGCCTGTGCAGCCAATAAAAATAAGGACTCCAGCCAGCGAAAGGGGAAGCACCATTCCCACAATCATACCGCTACCGAGAGCCATCTTGATAAAGGCGGCAAGGCCGTCGTAATTCAACAGGCTCGAGCCACCAATGGTTATCAAGGTAAGCATACCGAGCAAGAAACCCACATCGCCCACGCGGTTAACGATAAAGGCCTTGTTGGCTGCCTTACAATTGTTCAAGTCATGATTCCAGAAGCCGATGAGCAGGTAGGAGCAGAGACCCACACCTTCCCAGCCGAGGAACGTGAGGAGCAAGCTATCAGCAAGCACCAGCACAATCATGCTGAACAGGAACAGGTTGATGTAGGCGAAGAACCTGGCAAAGCCACGATCACCATGCATGTAACCGATGGAGTACAGGGCGATGAGGGAGCCGATTCCCGTCACGAACAGGAGCATAATGCGAGAAAGCCCATCGAACAGGAAGCCGATATCCGCCCTGAACAGAGGAATGTC
This sequence comes from Fibrobacter sp., assembly GCA_017475045.1. GTDB lineage: Bacteria > Fibrobacterota > Fibrobacteria > Fibrobacterales > Fibrobacteraceae > Fibrobacter. The sequence continues at coordinate 31,581 of JAFVGH010000076.1, forward strand.
AATCCAGTTGCAAAGGGTTTCCCTAAATCCGGCCTCGGGCATGGTGCAGGCAAGGATTGCCACCACCGCAAAGGAGAGCGCCGGGAACAATACAGAAAGTGTCCCCACAAGTCCTTCGGAAGGGCCCTTCTTCGCACCGGAAGAAACCACGGAAATTGTCCCCAAAAGGAGTGTACCGATCAAGGGGAAAAGAGGAATAAACCAAAGTGGTAAATGTGTCATAGCCTACCCCTTCATATCCGAATAAGAATCTGCATCAACACTTTCCTTAGCCCGGAAAATCATGATGAGCATGGCAAAGCCCACGCAAGCCTCGGCAGCAGCCACAGCAATGGAGAACAGCGGCACAATCTGTCCCGTGACGCTCATCTCTGCAGGCAAAGTCTTTGCAAAGCCCACAAAGGAAAGGTTCACGGCGTTCAAGGCCAGTTCCACGCCCATAAGCACAAAGAACAGGTTGCGACGGGAGATGGCCACAATGATGCCGATGGCGAAAATCACCAGGGCAAGAATCTGGATATACAAAGCTTGGAGTTCCATCAGTGTTTCTCCTCCGTATTTTCAGTAATCACGGAACCAAGGTGTCTCTTGGCAAGGAAAATGGCAGCCACCATTGCCGAAAGCAACAGCACGCCGATCACCTCGAACAAGAGGAAATAACCGGGACCCGTAGAAGCCATGTTGAACAAGGTTTCCGAAGTGACCTTCACAGATCCCACCACCGTGGCAGAGTCAAAGGCGATAGGTGCACGCATCAGGGCAAAGCCCACCATGGCGGCAAGCACAATGACTGATGGGATAATGAAGAAGGACACCCCGTCGAACATGGGGGTTCGCTTATCCTTGGCACCGTTCAAGACCATAATCACAAAGGTCACGAGCATCATGATGGCGCCCGCATAGACCATAACCTGGACCACTCCCAGGAAGGGGCTACCCAAGAGGCCGTAGATGCCAGCCAGGGAGACCATGGAGACCACCAGGGAAAGGGCCCCGTAAAGGGGATGCCTAGAGAGCAGCACACAAAGGGCCGCACCGACAGCAATGACCCCGAGAATAATAAAGTAGACTAGAGCGAGCATTATTTAACCTCCATTCCCCAGGTTTCTAGAGCCTGCTTGTTCAGAGTCCCGCCGGGAGCCATCTGGCTCTGCTTATCATCAGGATAATCAGCGGGGTTCCAGTTGGTCAGGTCGAAAAGGCTAGACACGAATTCGTCACGGGTGCGGTGTTCAAGGCTAATCACCTTGGTATCCATGCGGAGCGCATCTACCGGGCAGGCTTCTACACAAAGACCGCAGAACACGCAGGTCAGGTGGTCGATGTCAAAACGCATCACCCGCTTTTCGATACGAGGATCGTCACTCTGGGTAGCCTCGATAAAGATACAATGAGCAGGGCAAGCCGCAGCGCACATGCCACAGGCCACGCAACGGGGAGTTCCGTCGGGGCGAAGCATCAGGCGGTGCTTGGCACGGTAGGTGTTGCGCACTTCGGGCTGGCCTTCGGGGTAAGAGATGGTAGGCAGGCTGTCGTAATCGAAAAGACCGCGGGCAGCGTGCTTGAGAGTTGTCCACAGACCACGAATGGCCTCAAAGATGTAGAGGCGTTCACCCAGGGTCATGGGCTTCTGTTTAATAACGCGCATTAGTTACCCCCTACGAGTTTTGCGATGACCGCTGTCACCACGAGGTTAATGAGGGCGATATTCAGAATAATCTTCCAGCCAAGATGCATCACGTGGTCGTAGCGGAAGCGAGGCAGTGTCCAGCGGACCCAGATCCACACCCAGCAGAAGAACACGCTCTTGACCACCAGCACCAGCAGGTGGATGAGGGCGGTACCCACGGCGGTAGCAAGGCTACCCACGGCAAAGCCGTTCACCACGAAGTTCGCGGGATTGTAGAACAGCCAGGCACAGGCGCCCAGGGCGACAAACACCACGACAGCCACCCAAGCGATGAGTTTGTACAGCTTGTATTCCTGCAGGATTTCCAGCTTGTTGGACTGGGCACGCTTGGCGAGCTTTGCGGAATAGCGGTAAATCATGTGGAGGAACGCGAGAGCGAGGAAGGCGAGCACGCCAAAGAGGATGGCGAGAGAGCCGCCCATGTGGGCCTGCATGGTTTCCGTAGTCACGAAGGGCACGGAGTAGCCGCCCAAGAAGAGGGTCGCGATCAAGAAGCTGTTGATGCAGATGTGGGAGTATTCACCCATGTAGAACAGACCGAACTGCATGGCGCCATATTCCGTATGGTAACCGGCAACCAGTTCAGGTTCGCCTTCGGCCACGTCGAAGGGGGCACGGCCCGTTTCGGCGATGCTTGCGATCAAGAAGCAGAAGAAGGCCACAGGCTGGACCACAATGCCCCAGGCATGGTGTTCCTGCCAGCTCACGATATCGGTCAGGTTGAAAGAACCCGCCAGCAGCAAGATGCCCATCATGGAAAGTCCGAGGCAGACTTCGTAGCTGATGGTCATGGAGCTGGTACGGAGCGCTCCCAAGAAGCTGTACTTGGACTTGGATGCCCAACCGGCAAGGACAGCGCCGTATGCCGAAAGGGAAGAAAGACCGAACAGCAGAAGCACGCCCACGTCGGAATCCACGATGGAACCCGCAATGCGGACCGATTTGCCACCCCATTCAAAGACCATGGGGCCAAACCAAGGAATCACGCAGGGGCTAAGAAACACGATGGCGAACGGAATGGCAGGCGCCACGTAGTACAGGAACTTGTTTGCGCCCTTGGGGGCAAACATCTCCTTGAAGAACAGCTTGGTGCCGTCGCACATGTTCTGCACGTATCCCAGCAAACGGATCTTTCCGAAATAGGGAATCTTGATATAGGAACGGTTCGGGCCCTGACGGTCTTGCATAAAGCCCGCGCCACGGCGTTCCATAGGAATAAGCAAGAGGATGTAGAGGACCGGCACAAAGCAGAAAGCGAACTTTCCGATAGTGATCAGCCATTCCACCCAGGTCTTGGATTCAATAATATCCATTATGCTTCACCTCCTTCGAGGAGTTTGCCTGTACTCTTGATGGTGTCGTAAGAGAGGCCTGCAAGGGCAGGAGCGTACTCGCCCGCCTTCTTGAAGGCATCAGATGCAGACTGGAACTTGCAACCGGCCAGTTCCGAAAGCATGTCGTAGACTGGACGGAGCTTTTCTTCGGGACATACCGGGCAGGCATTCAGCTTCTGAAGAATGTTCAGGCTGTTTACCATGGTGCCCTGGACTTCGCTCCAGTGGCGGACACCGCAAGAGAGCGTCCCGTGGGCAGCAGTCTCGTCGTTGAAAGCCGAAAGCACCACGCGGTTCTGGATCTTTTCGAGGGCAGAAGCCTGAGAGGCGTCTTCGCCGAAGATATCCAGGTTCACGGTCAAAAGCAGCTTGAATTCACCGGCACGCTTCACCAGGTCCGCGAGGTTGTTATCGGGAACGCCCATGAGCTTGAAGCCAGCGCGGTTGGCCATGGGGTCACCGCTCATGGCGATACCATCGGGAGAGCCAACCTTCTTGAAGGTGCCACCGAACAATTCGGCGTTATCTCCCAAGGATTCCTTGAACATACGGAGAGCAGCCAGGTCCTCGATGGTGCAGGAGCCGCCGGCGGCGAGAGCAATCTTGCCCCCTTCTGCCTTGACTTCGTTAACCAGGTTCTGGATTACGTGGAATCCCATGAACGGGAGGCGGTTCTTGTCAAAGTTCTGGAAAGCGAGGCGGCTGGTGTTAGAAAGCCAGCTGCGGTTCACTTCCGGATTGCAGCGGGGCATCACGCGGTAGATGCGGCCATCGGCATGGTCCAGCCAGATGTTTGCACCCAGGGAATCGTCCATGGAGACCGTGGGAGTGTGGCTGAGCAACCAGACGCGCTTCTGGAAGCGGAAATACTTGGCCGTCATGGCTCCCACCGGGCAAACGTCGGTGACGCACAGGTCGTATTCGTGGTCCAGCTTTTCGCCCGGGAACGTGGTGATGTAAGTATGGTCGGCACGGCCTGCCAGCTGGAGCTGTTCGGAACCGGCGATGGTACGCATAAAGCGTACGCAACGGTCGCACTGCACGCAGCGTTCTTCGTCCAGCAAAACGCGGGGGCCCAGGTCCACGTGCTTGCCGCCACGGAGCTGTCCCTTGGCGTCAATGAACTGGTGGGCAGGATTGCCGTGGTAGTTCTTGCCGTACTCGGGACGCATGCGGGATTCGTTCTGACCCGCTTCCATGTAGTTTTCTTGCAAGGTGCACTCACCGGCCTTGTCGCAGATGGGGCAATCCAGCGGGTGGTTCACCAGCATGAATTCCTGCGTGGCCTTGCGGGCGTTTTTCACGCGGGCGCTAGAAGCCGGGGTGTAAATTTTCATACCCGGGGCCACCGGCGTATAGCAGGCGATCACCAGCATGCGACCGCGGGGGCCTTCTTGCTCCACCAGACACTGGCGGCAGTTTCCCGAAACCGGGAGGAACGGGTGGTAACATACGTGGGGCGTTTCGATACCCACGGCCTTGAGGGCTTCGAGAAGATTCGTATCGCCAGGAACCATCACCGGCTTGTCGTCCACGAAGATTTCCACCTTCGGGCTGTTCTCGGTCGGGAGTTTCGGCATGTTGTAGTAGTTACTCATATTATTACCAGAAAATTCCAGGACGATAGGTTTCTTGAACACGGGGTTTGGCGTGGTCGGGATTCTTTGCGATATACTCGTCAAAGTCACCACGGAACTTAGCCGTATAAGAACTTACAGGACCACCAAGCGAAATAGACAACGGGCAGATAGTGACGCCGCCGAAACCGCCGCAGAGGCTCTGCATCAGTTCCACGTCGCCGTCATGACCCTTGCCCGCCACAATCAGGTTCAGCATGCGGTGCAGAAGACCCGTACCTTCGCGGCAGGGGGTGCACTGGCCACAGGATTCATGGCTGTAGAAGTTGCCGAGGCAGTTCAGCAGGTCCACCATGTTGTGGGTATCGTTAATCACAATCATAGCGCCGGAACCGAACATGGTCTTCATGGAAGCGAGGCATTCGTAATCCATGGTGGCCACCGCCGCTTCTTCAGCAGTGAGCGGAGCGCAAGAGGATCCGCCCGGCAACACAGCCTTGAGCTTTCCACCCACAACGCCACCGGCGTAGTCGTTAATCATAGTCATCATGGGAGTGCCGAGAGGAGCCTCATACACGCCCGGATTCTTCACGTCGCCAGAGATGCAGAACACCTTGGTACCGCCAGCACGGGGAGTTCCCATCTTGGCGTATTCCTCGGGTTCGTGCTGCAGAATCCACGGGAGAGCCATGATGGTCTCTACGTTATTCACGCAAGTGGGGCTCTTCCAGGCACCGCTTACCGCCGGGAAAGGCGGCTTCAGGCGGGGCTGACCCTTCTGGCCTTCGAGGGAGTTGATAAGGGCGGTTTCTTCACCGCAGATGTAGGCACCAGCACCGCGATGCACGAAGATATCGAAGCAGAACTTGGTGCCCATAATGTTTTCGCCCAGGTAACCGGCGGCATAAGCCTGGTTCAAAGCCTTGTTCAGGCTCTCGATGCAGGGCAAAAATTCACCACGGCAATAGATGTAGGCCGCACGGCTACCAAGTGCCCAGGCGGCGATAATCAGGCCTTCGATCAAACGGTGCGGATCTTCCAGCATCAAGAAATGATCCTTGAAGGTTCCGCCTTCGCCTTCGTCGGCGTTCACCACGATGTAGACGGGCTTGCCGGAATTGCGGGGCACAAAGCTCCACTTCATGCCAGTGGGGAACCCTGCACCGCCACGGCCACGCAGGTTAGAGCGTTGCACGTAGTCGATGAGCTCGAACTGGCTCATGTTGAACAGGCGTTCAGAAATATTGGCGTAGCCGCCCAGCTTCTTGTAGACTTCAATATCCTGGGCGCCCTTGCCGAAATTCGCTGTACAAACTTTTACACATTCAGCCATAATTACTTAGCCTCCTCTACCGGTGCGGGCTTCTGGGTAGCGGTAGCTTCCTTGGAAGGTTTCGCGGTACGTTCGCCGGAAGTGGCAATCATGCGGTACACATCGCCAACCTTGCCTGCGGCATCCACAAAGGCCTTGTCCTTCACGCCAGGCTCGCCCACGACGTCCCACTTGGAGCCGTTCTTCTTTTCTACCACCAGCTTCGTGAATTCGGGAGCGCCCTTCCAGGTGAGGGTGGCACCAGATTCATCGGCCTCGGCCTTCACGTTCAGCACCGGGGACGGGGGCGCGTAGTCGGCCACCTGGGGCTTGGCCTTGGCGCCGGGAGCACCGGGGTGTCCGCTGTGGCCCTTGACGATTCCGCCCAACACATCGTGCTTGGGCATGTTGTCTTCGTGAGCGTAGCACCACTTGAGGATACGGTCGATACTGTCAGTGGTAAGGGTGGTACCCGGTTTCATCACCAGTTGGTCCCCTTCCACGTCGGTGGCGAAGTCGTCGTTCACCAGCATCATGGGGCCATTGCCGCAGCTGCCCAGGCATTCCACCTGGAGAATTGTGAAAAGACCATCAGGTGTAGTTTCGCCGGTCTTGATGTTCAAGGCCTTTTCCACGTAGGCAATCAGGCTCGGGGCGCCCTTGATGGTGCAGCTGATGTTACGGCAGAACTGCAACAGGAACTTGCCCTTGGGAGCGTGGTTGTACATGGTGTAGAAGGTGGCAACGCCCAGCGCATGGGCCGGAGCGCAACCACAAACGTTAGCTGCCCAGCGAATACCTTCGGTAGGCACCCAACCGAACACGCCCTGCACAAGCCAAAGAACTTCAAGCAGAGCCCCCTGCCCCACCGGATAGCGGCTCAGCAGGTCGGCGCAGCGTTCCTTGATTTCGGGAGTGTCAAGCTTAGCGAGCACTTCCTTAGGAGCGGGCTGGGGAACGGCCTTGTTCACATAGCCAAAGGTCTGGCCCGGATCGGGCAGAGCATCGATGGGCTGCGCAGGTCTGTCAAATTTCAAGCGGTTGTTCGAAACAACCTGAACTGCACCTTGAATGTGTTCTCTCATCGGTCAAGTTCTCCAGCAATAATGTTGAGGCCAGAAAGTACAGCCATGGAGTCAGCCAGCTGACCACCTTCCACAAGCTCGTGGAATGCGGCGAACTGCGTAAGGCAAGGCGGACGCACCTTGATGCGGTACGGATGGCCGGAGCCGTCGGAAACAATGGTAAAGCCCAGTTCGCCGTTAGCGCATTCAGAGCCGCAGTAGTATTCCCCTTCGGGAACGCGGATACCTTCATAGACGCTCTTGAAGCGGCCAATCAGGCCTTCCATGTCCTGGTAAGCCAGCTTGTGCGCCGGCACGCGAATGCGTGGGTCGACGATGTCGACGGGCCCGGGCGCAAGGCGCTTCAGGGCCTGGCGCACAATCTTCACGGACTCTTCGATTTCGGCGAGGCGGACCTGCAGACGGTCGTTGCAGTCGCCCTGAGTTCCGACCACCACTTCCCAGTCGTAGGTTTCGTAGTCGTAGTAAGGTTCGTCCTTGCGGAGGTCAGCGGCCACACCGCAAGCGCGGAGGCAGGGGCCTGTCCATCCATAGCTAATGGCCTTCTCGGCTGAAATCTTGCCGATGCCCACGGTACGGTCCAGGAAGATACGGTTACGGTCCAAGCAGGCATGCAGATCCTTCAGGGCCTTCTCGGTAGAATCGAGAGCCGCAAGCACATCCTGTTCAAAGCCGTCGTAGCTGTCGCGAGAAAGACCGCCGATACGGGCATAGCTGTTGGTAAGGCGTGCACCGGTGAGCTTTTCCCAGATGCACATGATTTCTTCGCGGGGGTTAAAGGCATACATGAACGGAGTGGTTCCGCCCAGGTCCTGGAAGGCAGCCGCCACGCACACAAAGTGGTCGTTGATACGGCTAAGCTCGTTCACAATCACGCGGAGCACCTTGGAGCGTTCCGGTATCTCTACGCCGAACATGTTCTCCACCGCACGGCAATAGGCGATGTTGTTCATGATGGCCGAGCAATAGTTCAGACGGTCGGTATAGGGAACCACCTGCTGCCAGGTACCCCGTTCCACCATCTTCTCGAACCCGCGGTGGAGGTATCCGATCTCTTCGACGCTTGCCACGATGGTTTCGCCGTCCATGGCCGCCATAAAGCGGAGACATCCGTGAGTGGCGGGGTGGCTCGGGCCCACGTTCAGGGGCATCAGGCTCTGTCTCTTGCCTCTATGATCCAGTACAATCATTCTTTGATACTCCCTTCCAAAAATTCGTTTTCCACGGTTTCCACTTCCTTGCTGCGCTGGACAACCCTGTAACCCAGGACTTCCAGACGCTTTTCCAAAGCGGGGAGCAGGTAGTCGTTAGTAGAGAGCCACTGGCGCTTCTGGGCAGGGTAATCCTTGCGAAGCGGATGGCCCACAAATTCCACGTGGTTCAACAGGCGGCGGAGGTCCGGGTGGCCCGTGAACACGATTCCAAACTGGTCAAAGACTTCACGTTCGTACCAGTCGGCATTGGCATAGAATCCGGTCAGGGTGGGCACGTTCAAGTCGCTCTCGGGAACCAGCACCTTAAGACGGATACGGGCGCCGGGAGTAGACATGCTCTTGAAGGCATAGTCCACGGCAAAACGGGGACCCTCGTGATTCGGATAAGTCAGGTAGTCGACACCGGCAATATCCACCAGCATCTCAAACTTGACAGGAGATTCGTCGCGAAGGAACTGGACCGCATTCTGCAGATAGGCCGCAGGCACGACCGCCGTCACCGTCCACTTGTCCATGGACTCCTTCGTGGCACCAAACTTTTCCGCCAGGACGGAGAAGATTTCATCTACATTCACCATCTTCTACCTCTTCCAGAACTGAACCTGTTCAACAAGCTCTTTTTCTTTTGCGTCCACGAGTTCCTTAAGGTCTTCTACCTTCTCGTGGGCCTTTTCGCGGGCGATCTCACGGGCTTCCAAGGTCTTTTCCTTGATCATCTGGAGCTGGTCCTTGACCCGTTCGGCACGCTGCTTCATGTAGGACTCGTCCTTGATCTTTTTCTGCAAGTCGAACATGGCGTCGAAGAAAGCCTCCGGACGGCTGGGGCAGCCACCGATATAAACGTCCACCGGGATAATGTGGTCGATACCCGGTACGGTGCAGTAGCAGTCGTAGAAGCCACCAGAGCAGGCGCAGGCGCCCATGGCAATCACCCAACGGGGTTCGGCCATCTGCTCGTAGATGCGCTTCAAGATCGGAGCCTGCTTGTAGGTGATGGTTCCCGCCACCAGAAGTACGTCGGACTGGCGCGGGGTAAAACGCACGTATTCCGAACCGATACGGGAAAGGTCGTAACGACCCACCTCAGTACTCATAAACTCAATCGCGCAACAGGCCGTACCGTAGGGGAACGGCCAAAGGGAATTCGTACGGCCCCAGTTGACTAAAAAGTCAAGGGAGGACGTTATGAAATTCGGCTTTTCTGCCACATCAGTCATAAGGGTTTCCTCACAAAATTCGGCCAAAAAGATAGAAAAAACGGGAAAAAGGCTCCATTTAGACAAGGCCTTCTCGCGGCCCAACGGCAGGCATTTCTGGTAACTCTATGTGTATCAAAAGATTAGGCTTTTACTCAGCCCAATGGTTGCCATTGTAATTCTTGGCAGTATCGGCATCCATGCCAATCTGGCGCACCAAATCCTCGATGCTCGGGAACTTTTTCTCGGGACGCAAGTAGGCCAGAAGGTCCAAGGAAAGGGGCTTTCCGTAGATGTTTTCGTCAAAGTCCAGAATGTAGGCCTCGATGGCCAGCTGGTGGTTCCCGGTAGAGGGCTGCATGCCGATATTCACCACAGCCCGGAAAATCCGTTCAGAGTCCAGCCGTGCCGATGCCACGTACACGCCGGTCTTGGGCAAGAACTTGTAGGGCTCCACCTGGAGATTTGCCGTAGGGAACCCGATGGTATGCCCAAGGCGCTTGCCCTCCACCACCGTTCCAGACAGGCGGTAAGGCCTACCCAAGTATGTCTGGGCCCTGTCCACGTCCCCGTTCAAAAGGGCGTTACGTACCGCCGAAGAACTGACACGCTCCCCCTTGTAAAGCACAATGGAAAGCATCTGGGTAGAAAGCTCGGGGAACGCCGCCGTGATGGTCTCGTAGTTTCCCTTTCCACCGGCACCAAAGCAATGGTCATGACCGAAGAACATGGAACACACGCCACGTTTCTCAATCAGCTCGTTACGAACAAATTCATCAAAGGGGAGCCTTGCCAATTCATTCGTGAAGGGCATCACCAAAAATTCCAGGCCAAGGCTTTCCACGAATTCACGCTTTTCCTTGGTGGTGGTCAAAAGCAGGGGGTCACCCGGTTCACGGAGTACGTAGTTGGAATGGGGTTCAAAGCTGATAACGGTAGGCACAAGGCCGTTTACTTCGGCCACGGCCTTCAGGGAACGGAACAACGCCTGGTGACCCAGGTGGCACCCGTCGAAATTTCCCATGGTTATTGCCCTGCGAACCGTTTTCGCCATATCAGTCATCACCGCCTAAAAAATACTTGGGCCAAATCCGCCCCGGTTCAAACCTGCAGAGGGCCAAAACCTCTCCGTTTTCTCGGGCCACAAAAACATAGCCCTCGGGCCCTACACCTTCCACATTGTCTTTCCAGGGAAGCCAATTGCCTCTCCTAATCACCGCCAAGCCGTCTTCTGCAACGCGCAACACAGGATAATCTAGAACTTTATCTACAGGCACCAGATTTTCAGCCGTAAGGTTCTCGCCCTTGACCGCTCTTTCCAAAGTGATGTTCCCGATGCGGTGACGGCGTATCTGCGAAACGCAGCCGTAGGTTCCAAGGGCACGGGCCAAGTCACGTCCAAGAGACCTGATATAGGTTCCCTTGGAACAGACACATTCCAGGTCAAAGGTGGCAAAGCACTTTCCCGAGCAGCCCTCGGTAACACCATCCTCCCCCACAATTTTCAGGGATTCAATGTGAATACGGCGGGGCTTCATCTCGAAATCCTTGCCCCGTTCCGCCCAGTCGCTGGCACGGCGCCCGTCAATCTTTACGGCACAGTAACGCGGAGGAATCTGGTCGATATCGCCGATAAAATTAGGAAGGATGTCACGTAACGCCGCAGAGACACTCTGGTCAGAGATTGCTTCGTCGCCTTCGCTCCTCGCAATGACACCCTTATCGTCTTGGACGACCACGTCGCCGTCCCATTCCAGGGTGTCGGTCTCGTAGCCCAGATGCAGGCGGAAGGTGTAGCACTTGTCCTTGGCTTCCACAAAGGGCAGCAAACGCGTAGCGCGCCCGATAGCGGCCACGATCAAGCCAGAAGCCCGCAGGTCCAAAGTTCCCGCATGGCCCACACGCTTTGTAGAAAAGACCCTTTTCAGCGGGAAAAGGGCCTTGAAAGAAGTATCACCGGGATTCTTGTCCAGCAGGACAAATCCAGAAGGAGTCAAGCTAGAGTTCCCCCTTCTGTTTCAGCTCAGTGAGAATTTCTTCGATACGCATGGCGTGTTCCAGGTTCTCGTCCAGGACAAAGTTCAGCTCCGGAATCTTCCGGATCTTGAGGGCCTTGCCCAGAACGCCACGGATAAACCCGGCGGAATTGTTCAGCCCCACCAGGGTGTCACGCTTTTCCTTGTCGGAGCCCATCACGGACACGAGAATCTTCGCATAGCTCAAATCCTCGGTGATGTTCACCCGGGTAATGCTGGCGAGACTGCTCACGCGAGGATCCTTCAGCCCCTTCTGCAGGAGCTTCCCGATTTCCTCGCGGAACTGTTCGTCTAATCTGTCGGTTCTACGACTCATTAGGCGTCCTTCTCCTCGGCAGCCTTCTTAGCCTTCTCTTCGGCTTCTTCGCGGGCCACGTCCTTCAGGGTACGGGCAACGGTGACTTCCTTGAAGAAGATCAGGCTATCGCCTTCCTTGATATCGTCGTAACCCTTGAGGCCGATACCGCATTCGAATCCGCGGACAACCGTCTTCACGTCGTCCTTCATGCGCTTGAGGGACTGGACCACAGTGGTTCCCAGTTCCACGCCATTGCGGTACACGCGGACATGGCTCGTGCGGTCCACTTCACCGTCGGTAACCATACAGCCGGCGATAAGGCCTACCTTCGGAATCTTGAACACCTGGCGGATTTCGGCTTCGCCCACAAGTTCTTCCTTGAGGGTGGGCTTCAACAAGCCTTCCACGGCGTTCTTGATGTCTTCGATACAGTCATAAATCACGCGGTAGTTGCGGATTTCGATGCCTTCCTTCTGGGCCATTTCGCGCACAGAGAGCGAGGGCATCAAGTGGAAGGAGATAATGATAGCCTGGGCAGTTGTAGCAAACAGGATATCGGAATCCGTAATGGCGCCCACACCCTTGCGGATGATGTTCACCTTCACTTCCCTGTTGGAAAGCTTTTCCAGAGAAGAGGCCAGAGCTTCGGCAGAACCACCCACGTCGGCCTTGACGATAAGGTTCAGCTCGGAAAGCTTGCCTTCCTTCTGTTCGTTGAACTTGGATTCCAGAGAAATAGTGCTACGGGCGCGGAGGTCGCGTTCACGGGCGGCCATGCGGCGCTTGCTTGCAATTTCACGTGCGGTCTTTTCGTCGTCCACCACAATCAGGTCGTCACCGGCCTGGGGCGTACCGTCAAAACCGAGCACCTGGCAGGGAGCAGAAGGAGGAGCTACCTTCATCTGTTCGCCGCGCTCGTTGAACATGGCGCGAACCTTACCGGCGTAGATACCGCAGACAAACGGATCACCCACATGGAGGGTACCGTTCTGCACAAGGATCGTAGCCATGGAGCCCTTACCCACGTCAAGCTTGGATTCCACCACGGCACCCTTGGCATGAGCATCGGGGTTGGCCTTCAGTTCCAGAACTTCGGCTTCGAGAGCAAGTGTTTCCAGGAGCTGGTCCATGCCCTGGCCCGTACGGGCGGATACTTCGATACAGCTGGTCTGACCACCCCACTGTTCCACTTCCACGCCGCGTTCAGCCAGCTGTGCGCGAATCTTGTCGGGGTTGGCCGTAGGCAGGTCAATCTTGGTAATCGCAACCACCATAGGCACGTTTTCGCGCTTGGCAAGTTCGATAGATTCAACAGTCTGGGGCATCACCATGGAATCGGCGGCAACCACCAGCACAATCACGTCGGTCACCTGAGAACCGCGGGCACGCATGGCACTGAAGGCCTCGTGACCCGGAGTATCCAGGAAGGTCACCTTACCCTGCTTAGTCGTCACCTCGTAGGCACCGATATGCTGGGTAATGCCGCCGGATTCACCGGACACCACGTGAGTCTTGCGGATCCAGTCCAGCAAGGAGGTTTTACCATGGTCCACATGGCCCATCACCGTCACCACCGGGTGGCGGGGCTGCAGGTTCTCTTCGGATTCTTCTTCCACGCCGAGAACCGCCTCTTCGTATTCTTCCATCAACTGGGCTTCGTAGCCGAACTCGTCGGCCAGAATCTGGATGGTCTCGAAATCCAGGCGGGCGTTGATGGTCACCATCATGCCCATTTCCATGCACTTCGCAATGACGCGGGCAGGCATCTGGTCCATAAGACCGGCCAGTTCGCCCACCGTAATAAAGTCAGAGGTCTTGAGAATCTTCTTCTCTTCACCGGAATCGTTGTCGTTGTGTTCCTTGCGGTAAACCTTCTTGACAGGCTTCTTGGAAAGGTCGGCCATCACGCGGGAAACGTTCTGGCGAACCATTTCCTGTTGCTGTTCCTTCTGCTGTTCCTGTCTGTCGCGGCTGTTGCCACGGCGGTTCTTGTCGTTACCATGGCGTCCGTTCTGGCCCTTGGCGTTTCCGCCCTTGCCTCCTTGCGGAGCGCCACCGAGACCCATGCCGCCATTGCTTGCATTGAAGGCGTCTTGCATGGAGCCACCGGAGAATCCGCTGGAACGTCCACCACCAAATCCACCACGGCCACCATTCTGACCGTTGCGGAAGTTTCCGTTACGATTGTCTTGGCCATTGCCGGCATTACGGGGACCGAATGTTCCCGTGTAGCCCTGGGCATTACCCTGACCGCGGGCACCGGGGCCACCCGGACGACGGTTACCAGGACCGCGACCGCCCTGCTGTTGCTGCTGGGACTTGGCGATACGGGCAAGGATTGCAGCATCGGGTTTGAACACCTGGGCCTTCATGGGAGGCTGCTTGAGTTCCGTAGAAGAAGACATCATGGTGGGAGCCGGTTCGGCAGGCTTCACGACTGCAGGTTTTGCAGCGGCCGTGGGCTTCGGGTCTGTCTTTACAGAAGCAGGCTCGGCCTTGACTTCGGGCTTCGTTTCCACAGGGGCAGCCTTGGCCGGGGCTTCGGGCTTCGCTTCCACAGGGGCGGTAACCTCGGGAGCGGCTACAGGCTTAGGAGCATCGACAGGAGCTGCAACCTCAGGCGCCTTCGGAGTTTCGACAGCCTTGGGAGCTTCAACGGCCTTGGGCTTCGTCGCCGCGGGCTTGTCAGCGGCAGCCTTGGGCTTTGCCGTTGCCTTGATGCGGCGGATCGTCACACCGTTCTTGACCGTCACCGTTTCCGTGGCGGACTTCTTCTTAGGAGCGCTCTCCTGGGAATCCGAGGCAGAGGCGTTCTTCAAGTTCTTACTCCTTGAGTCCTGCTTCTGCTTTTCGACGGCAGCGGCTTCTTCGATTTTTTCGTAATCCGAGGCAGCAACCTTGGACACCTGGGTACGGACGGTAACACCTGCATCTCTCAGCAGTTTCATGACCACGTCCACTTTCAGTCCGTGTTCACTTGCCCAATCCGACGGTTTGATCTGTTCTTCCATACTCATTAAAAGCCTATCTAATCCTTTTTAAAAATCCCCTGTCTCGAAGTCTATTCCCTATGCTTCTTCTCCAGAAGTTTCCTGGGCTTCTTCGTTGGAATTTTCTTCGGAATTTACGTTTGCAAAGAGGCTCTCTGCACGGTGTGCGTTGCGACGGAGTTCCTGCTCGCGGGGAGTCATGACTTCGGTCTTCTCGGCCTCGTCCTTCTCGGACCATTCCTTTTCGCCAAACACATCCAGGTCGCGACCCACCAGCGTTGCAGCCAGTTTCACATTCTGGCCGTTCTTGCCGATAGCCTGAGCCAGGTTCTCGTCGTTGATGACCACCACCACACGCTGAGTGCCCGGAACTTCTGTGAGCTTCACGATGTTTGCCGGAGCCAGGGCGCGAGTGATAAACACATCCAGATCCGCATTCCAATGAACGATATCAATACGTTCGTTGCCCAGTTCGCGAACAATGGTCTGCACGCGGGCACCCTTCATACCCACGCAGGCGCCAACGGGGTCAATCTTTTCGTCACGAGAATAAACGGCAATCTTTGCACGGTAGCCGGGTTCACGGGCAACGCCCTTGATTTCCACGGAACCTTCGTAAATTTCGGGAACTTCCTGACGGAACAGTTCCTTGAGGAAGTCACCGCTAGCGCGGGACAGCACCACCTGGGCGCCGTTCTTGGAAGATTCTTCCACGCGGGCAATCACGGCCTTCACCGACTGACCCTGAACCAGGCGTTCGTGGCTGATCTGTTCACGAGGCGGAATCACGGCTTCGGTCTGCTTGCCGAGGCTTACGATCACGTTACGGCCTTCCAAGCGCAGCACTTCGCCGCTGATCATGGTGCCGATACGGCCCTTGTAAGTGTCGAGGATCTTCTGACGTTCTGCGTCACGGATCTGCTGGGTCAAAAGCTGCTTTGCAGTCTGGATGGCCTGGCGACCGAACGTGGTGGTCGGGACTTCCATTTCCAGCAGGTCACCGGGCTGGGCATCTTCGTCAAATTCCTGAGCCTCGGGGACCAGCATGTATTCCTCGTCCATCTTTTCCACTTCTTCGGCAGTCATGCTGGGGTCATAGTCCGGATAGTCGTCCACCACCTTGGCGCGAAGGTACACATGGACTTCGTTCTCGTCGATTTCCACATCGATCTTCTTGTCTACGTGGAGATACTTCTTGGCGGCAGAGACCAGAGCCTGCTTCAGGGCGTTCAGCACCACGGAATCTTCCATGTTCTTGGCGTCTACAACGGCCTTCAGGGCTTCCAGCAAATTGACTTTCGGTTCATTTTTCATGAATTGACCTTCCTATTATATTTGTACATCCACCTTGGCCACCAGCACCTCGGACCTGGGAACAACCACGTTCCCGGCATTTCCCTTGAGGGCCAGTGTCAAATTATCCTCGTCCGCTTCCAAAAGCTTCCCGGTCAGGGGCTTGCCTGTACTGCGGGTCACCCTGATGGTGCGACCCTTGTTGCGGAGCAAATCTGCGACCGACTTGAGGGGGCGGTCTAGCCCCGGCGACGACACTTCTAGCGTGTAGGCGCCTTCGATAACATCGGGGTCCAAGTCCAGAGCGTCGGACAGGTGCCTACTCACATTGGAGCAGTCATCGATGGAGACGCCCTCGGGCTTGTCTATGTACAGGCGGACCGTTCTGCGCTTGCCTGCACGGAACATGTCCATCTCTACCAAGGAAACTCCCGCAAAGTTGCAGGCCTCGGCTACAAGGGCATCCAATTTTTCCCGGTTATCCAAAAATACCTCTTTATAAAAATAGCCGTTCGCTTACGGAACTTCTCCTGAACATCTCGGACCTAAATCCTCGGTTCCATGGGAAAAATTCCACGAACAGTCTAAAACCGGGTACAAATAGAGAAAAAAAATCAGATTCGGGCAACTGAAAGCCCCCTAAAAAGAAGGGCTTTGGGGGCCTTTTTCAGAAAAGGAAACCGCACCTTGGCGGGGTGCGACTACTTCTTGAGGCAACGGGCAGAAAATCCCTTGCTTTTAACATAGCTGTTCACAGTTGGATAGTCCTTAGAACTCATGTCGATGCTTTGGGCACTAGTGGAGTTGTCTGCAGTGGATGTCCAAAAGAACCCATAACTCCCTGCATTGTTAAACCTCGTCCCATCA
The DNA here is from genome assembly GCA_017475045.1 of Fibrobacter sp. Taxonomy (GTDB): domain Bacteria; phylum Fibrobacterota; class Fibrobacteria; order Fibrobacterales; family Fibrobacteraceae; genus Fibrobacter. The sequence continues at coordinate 48,473 of JAFVGH010000076.1, forward strand.
TAACTTCCGCCAGGCAACGCGGAGAATCCATAATTGTCCGTACCATTCCAGCTTTTGGTTTTGAGTTTTTTGGCCGCGGTACTTTTCCCTCCGACAATATCAAAAAGTGTTTCCCAATCCGAGGTTCTGGGCAAGCCCCAACCTGGGGGGCATGCACTGCTGGCTGCAGACCATGTATACAAGCGGCCATATTTCGTGCAGTTAGAACCACTGCTCGAATAACACCAACTTCCGCTACTTATTTCATAATTCATGTTTTTCGTCATCCAAACTTGGGCTTTTTTGCTGTTGGCAATGCGGACAAAACCATACAACTGTTTGTCACGCGTATCACAAAAAAACTTAGAAGGGTCGTACCATACGGCATTTTCTCCGCTACCGCACGCGGTCTCGACCACATCTCCTTCACCGCAACGCTGCGTCTCCAGGTCGTAGGTCTCCGTGCCACATACGCCTTTTACAACGCCAGATTCACACACCTTGCTGCCGTCCGCAACGTACCATACGGCACTTTCCCCGCTACCGCACGCGGTCTCGACAACATTTCCGTCACCGCAACGCTGAGTCTCCAGGTCGTAGGTCTCCGTGCCACATACGCCCGTGGCATCAACAGATTCGTCCTTGTCGCCGTTTACATCCGTTCCCTCGCCGTCTTTCGAACCGGCATCCTTGTCGCCATTTACACCCGTTCCCTCGCCGTCTTTCGCGCCGGCATCCTTGCCGCCATCTTCACCCGTTCCCTCGCCGTCTTTCGCGCCGGCATCCTTGTCGCCGTTCTCGGCAACACTTTTATCATTTTCCATTGACTCGGCACTTTCGTCCTCCGGGCGACCGGTGTTGCTGGAGGAATCGTCGCTGCAGGCTAGAAACACAAGAACAAGCGACACGAATAAAATCGACCATGACAGTTTGACAATTTTATCCATAACAGTCCTCCTTTTTGGGGTGGAACAAAGTAAATCCTCCCAGAACATAGAAATTTTTTCAAAAAAAGCCATGCCATTCCCAAGTTCAAGGATATTCCGAACATTTTTTTCAAAGGGCCTACTTTGCTACCTGCCAGGCATTCTCTTTTTTTTAGTTTAACGAACCAATCCCTAGACTTTTAGTATATTTTGGCCACTATGCAGATTACAAAAGCTTCTCAACTTACTGGTGTTTTTCCCGCGTTGTTCACCCCGCTGATGGACGACGATCCCAAGTGTCTCCGCAACTCCGTCGATTACAAGAAGATGGAGAAGATGATTGACGACCTTATTGCCTCTGGCGTAACTGGCATTCTCCCCGTGGGTACCACGGGCCAGAGTGCGACGGTCACCCACAAGCAGCACCTGGACATCATCAAGTTCACGCTGGACTACGTGGACGGCCGCGTGCCGGTGATTGCCGGTGCCGGTTCCAACTGTACCCGCGAATCGGTGGAAATGATCGAAGAAGTCCTGAAGATTGCAGAAGTTCCCGTCCTCTGCGTCACGGGCTACTACAACAACCCCTCCCAAGAAGGCATCGAAAAGCACTTCAAGACCCTGAGCTCCGAAACCGGCGCCAAGATCATCATCTACAACGTGCCCGGCCGCACCGCTAGCTACGTGCACCCCGACACCCTCATCGCCCTTTCCGAAGACAAGAACATCATCGGACTCAAGCAGGCGGTCGATTTCCGCATCGGTGAAAAATTCCACGAAGACACGAAGCGCGTCATCAACGAAACCAAGAACAACGACTTTGCCGTGCTGAGCGGTGAAGACGGATTCTTCATCGACATGCTGGAAATGGGCGGTACCGGTCTCGTGAGTGCAACGGCCAACATCCCCGAAGCAGCCAAGATCTTTGTGGACCTGTACAAGGCTTTCCAGGCAGGCGAGTTCCAGAAGTGCGACGACCTGCAGGACGCCGCCCGCGACTACGTGGAAGCGACCTTCTGCCGCAAGAACCCGATTCCTCTGGGAACCATGTTCAACAGCCCGCTGTTCCAGCCCATGACCAGCGTCAAGGACACCGCCCGCGGAGACGAAGCTGTAGCCCGCATCATGAAGCTTATCAACGAAAAGGCCACAAGCCTGAAGAAGTACCACGTTTAATTTTCCAGGAGAATCCTATGGCAAAGAACAAATCCATCAGCGAAATCATCTGCGACTACATCAAGAAGCAGAAACTCTCCCCCATTCCCGTGCAGACCCTGAACGAAGAGGCTGTCTCTACCCGCTACTTCGGTGGCGACCTCAAGGAGTTCATCGCTGCGGCAAAGACTCTCGGTGCGAAGGGAATCTTCGTGGAAGAACTTTACCTGGAAGATGACGAGTTCTACTACGACAGCGGCATGGACGACGAAGAATACATGGCCCTGTACGGCAACGACGACTGCAACTGCGGTTGCGACTGCAAGTGCAAGGACAAGAAGGGCAAGAAGGCCAAGGATGACGATTCCGATGTGGACGGCGTCTGGTTCGAACCCGAAGACCTGGACGGTCTGGACCTGACTCTCCTGAAACCCCAGATGGCCAAGTACATCGACCGTATCGGCGAATGCTGCGGCGCCCGCCTCACGGTTCCCGGTGTGGACCGCCTGGAAGTGGAAATCTTTGCCGACTGGTACGACAAGTTTGCCGAACTGGTGGACGAAGCCTCCGAAATCATCGAGGAAGATCCCAACGGCGCCCTGGAAGCTATCGAAGCCATGTTCAAGGCCGAAGAAGAGGCTGACAAGAGCGTAAAGAAGATCGCTGCTCATCCCCCTAAAAAGACCGCAAAGTCTAAAAGCAAAAAGAAGTAATCTAGCATAGACTTTGCTCTCGCAACCGCCCTCGATTAATATCGAGGGCTTTGTTGCTCACAGAAGACCGCAAAGCCTAAAAGCAAGAAGAAGTAATCTAGCATAGACTTTGCTCCCACCTAAAGGTGGCCATGTCCACATAAGCGCTAAAGCGCTAAGTGGCCAAAGGTCGTAACCGCCCTCGATTAATATCGAGGGCTTTGTTGCTCACGGAAGACCGCAAAGTCTAAAAGCAAAAAAAAGTAATCCAGATGCCGCATCAAGTGCGGTATGACGACTCAAACGTCATTCCGGGTAGAGCCTGCCCCGGACTCGATCCGGGGACCCGGAATCTAGATGGCGCATCAAGTCCGCCATGACGGTTCAAACAGAAAAAATCCCGCCGATGGCGGGATTCTTTCGTTATGCCGATACGTTATCGACTCACCCGAACTTTCATCAGATGGCTGCCCTGCTTGACCAGGTAGATACCCGGCCTATGGAACTTGGCAAAGAGGGCCTCTTCGAGGGAGTCGCCGGCATTGACGCGGACAAGTCCCAAATTGCGGCCCTGGACATCGAACACCTGCATATTTCTGTCAGCGAGGGCCATCCGAATAATTCCGATAGCCTCCGTTGTCTGGTTCTCATCAGGGCCATCCATACCCTCTTCCACCATCACATAATCCTTTTCGCTATTGAACGAAGAGCTGCTATACAGCACCACATCAACAGCACTGCTGAGCGGAGGTTCAACTGAGCTACTAGACGGAGGCAGTTCCTCAGAGCTGCTGCTGGGCGGTGGCTCAATAGAGTTGCTAGACGGAGGCGGTTCCACGGAGCTGCTGCTGGGCGGTGGCTCAACAGAGCTGCTGGAAGGAGGCGGTTCCACGGAGCTGCTACTGGGCGGAGGCTCAATAGAGTTGCTTGACGGAGGCGGTTCCTCAGAGCTGCTACTGGGCGGAGGCTCAATAGAGTTGCTTGACGGAGGCGGTTCCACGGAGCTGCTGCTGGGCGGTGGCTCAACAGAGCTGCTGGAAGGAGGTTCTTCAGAACTACTGCTCGGAGGTGGCTTAACAGAGCTGCTAGACGGCGGTACTTCAGAAGAACTAGATATTTCCCTCTTCGTAAAGGTTATCTTGTCAGCGTCAATCCATCCATAATCAAAAGTTACACGGAGAGTATGCTCACCGGCAGTAATCTCCTTCGTAGATGACCCGCTAAAGTCCTTATAGTCATTCCACCCTGTAGTCAAGATATCCGAGACCGTACCGACATCCTCGCCATCCACAGAAACAGTCAAAAAACTCTTGTTACCATCGTTATCCTGTCTTGCCGCACTCACTACGAAATCGTAATACCCGGCAGAAGTGAAGTTGACAGAGTATTCCACCCAAGAATTGGGGTTGATGGTTCCAAGACTGGTTGAATTTGTCTTAAAGTCTCCACCACTATTCTGATAGTTCTCGAACTCAATGGAGCCCGGCAGGTTCACAACAACCACCGGTACAGAACTACTGCTGGGCGGAACTACAGAAGAACTACTCGGGGCAACAGAACTGCTGCTCGGCGCCACAGAGGAACTGCTAGGCTCGGAACTCGACGAGCTTGACGAAGATCCCTTCTTCGTAAACGTGATATTATCGACATTGACATAGCCACCCGTAAAGGTCACGCGAAGTGTATGCTCACCAGCCGTGAGAGACGGGGTTGTGCCACTGAAGGTTTCGTACTTGTCCCAACCGGTAGTGAGAACATCTACAGAGCCAATAGCGGTTCCATCCAGCGAAATATCCACGGCAACCGTTCTACCCTGCTCATCTTCCCTCGCGGCCAACAGGTCAAAATCATAAACACCCGACTGATTGACGTCCACCTTAAATTCAACCCAAGCCCCAGGATCGATTTCGCCCAGCACCGAGCCATAATTTTTCAATTTTCCTTCACTGTTCTGAAAATCCTCAAACTCAATGGTTCCCGGGAAGTCGCCCACCACCGACAGATTCTGAGAGGAACTGCTCTGGACTGTAGAGGAGCTGGAATTAGGCGTAGTGCCATTGGATATATAGACCTTGGCGTAGTTAAAATCAATAGATCCAGACGCATTGCCATTTTCAGGATACTGTCCCGCTTCACCTAGAATTTTCGCTTCATACAGTGAGGTGCCAAGAGTTATCCCCTTATTTTTCCATGCCTGGAAATGAGCCGTAATATCAATGGTTCCGCAATTACGGGCCGTCTTACGCAAACTGTATATCTGCTTAAAGGGACCACTACCTTCGATAGAAGCTCTATTCGCATCAGCCGTAAAAATCTCATACACATCACCAGCAATAGTGACCTCACCTTGAGATGTTCCTAGCCAACCCGGTCGTGAAGCAGGGCCCCAGTTGTCTACGATGTACCATTCAATCAAGGGGTTTTGCATCCAACCATAAATACCCACATAGGCATAGGAAATTCCTCCATTGTTCTTAAAGGAACTCATGCTAAAGTCGGCATATATGTGCCCTACCGAAAGAGGATCCTTTCCGCTATTCCTTCCATAGAAAATGCCTTCACGGCACAGGTAGTCGTCTATATTGGAGAATGCGCACGAAAAAGAGCCGTCGCTATAGAATGTGGCCTCAGCATTACCGCTCTTTGTCCATACCTCGTAATGGTAATCACCAATATTGCCTGTTTTGTTTCCGTCCGAACCATGTCCAAACGAAAGCGTCTGCTTGGTAGATGTTCCCGAATGCGTCGCCTTGCAGAAATCCTGAGCCAAGGCTTGTGTGGTGAAAAAGCCAAGAAACAGTAATGCCGCTGTTCCCGCCGTAAAAACGCCCTTTTTCATAATTGAACTCCTCTTCAGAATCCAATCCCTATGTTAAACATAAACAAATAATCCCCAGTTGTCACCGGGGATCTCTGTAAATTTATGATAAACTATCTGGCTAGCGGGTCACCCGAACCTTGGTCAGCAGGCTACCCTGCTTGACCAGGTAGATTCCAGACTTGTGGAACTTGGCAAAGAGGACCTCTTCGAGAGAGGCTCCGGCATTAACGCGGACACGACCCAAGTTGCGGCCCTGGATGTCGAACACCTGCATATCCATAGTGGAAAGCGACATGTGGATGTTTCCGATAGCGGCCGTAGCCTTGTCGTTCTTGCCGGAGCTGTTGCTTGCAGGGGTGGTGCTGCCTGAAGAAGTCGGTGCGGAGGCACTGCTGGTAGGCGGTTCATACTTGGAGCTCATGTTCACATTCTTGGCGGTGAACTTGATGTTATCTACATCGAGCCAGCCGTAATCGAAGGTCACACGCATGGTGTGCTTGCCGGCGGTAATTTCATCTGTCGTTCCCGTGAAGGGCTTGAAATCGGACCAGTCGTCAGTCAAGATATCAGAGATCGTGCCGACATCCTTTCCATCGATAGAAATGGTAAAGTAGCTCTTGTTTCCGTCGGCATCCTTTCTCGCGGCGAGAACTTCTACTTCATAGGTTCCCGTGTAGGAGACATCTACGGTGAATTCTACCCAGGCGCCCGGATTGATGGTGCCCAAAGACGTTGCGTTCTTCGTCAATTCAGCACCACCGGTAGACTGGTAGTCTTCAAACTCAATGGTTCCCGGCAGAGTGCCTACAGACGGTAGGGTCTGAGCAGCACTGCTGGAGGAGTTGGTAGAGGCACTGGAAGTAGTAGAAGAGCCCTCGGCGTTATCCACCATGTTGAAGTAGGTGTAGTCAACGGAACCCGAAGCACCTCCACCAGCCTCGTTCATCAGCATCACTTCCATCAACTTACCAAAACCAACCTGATAGTCCTTACGACCTTTCTTGGAAGTCGGCAGATTTTCCGTTTGTCCATGGAAGAGTTCTTCCCACTTGTTGAAGTGGGCGGAAATATCGATATGACCGCACTGACGAGCCGTTTTACGAACGCTAAAAATCTGCAGGAACGTGGTTGCGTCACCCATCTTGGACGGTTCACCATCTCGAATAAAGGCGTGAATGGTATAAGTTCCACCATCAACGGTAATTTCACCGAACTTGGGACCAATATAGTCTTCGCTGGGCTGGCTATACCAGTCGTCTACGATGTAGTATTCCACATCCGGCTGCCTTGTCCAGCCATACACGCCAATATAGCCATAAGCTGCATTTTTGCTTGTCTTGGTGTACTTGTAGTCTACGGCAAGATGTTTTGTTTTATGATCAATCATATGACTGATGTCGTTTGCATCCGTCGTGTACTGGAACCCCACACGTGCAAGGTAGTCGCTAGAACCACTCCAAGTGGCCTTGAACGTTCCATTGCTATAGTAGGTCATGGAATTGGTTCCACCCTGATACCATTGTTCAAAACCCCATGGGGTCCCGCTAATTTTACCTACTGAATTGCCGTTTACATTTGTTCCATTGCCCGAATGCCCCATGGCATCGTTACAGGCATCAACGGCGAATGAATTGGTGAAAAGACCAAGGGATAGCAGAGCAGCTGTCCCGACCGAAAAATATCCCTTTTTCATAATTGAACTCCTCTTCAGAAATCCAATCCCAATATAAACATATACAAAAAAGCCCCGGATGTCACCGGGGAAGTGTGTAAATTTATGTAAAGGTGCCGTTTTTTGCGTTTTTTAAGGCTAGATTCCGGGTCCCCGGATCGAGTCCGGGGCAGGCTCTACCCGGAATGACGAAGTGCGGGCTTCTACGTTCTTGGCTAGCGAATCACGCGGACCTTGGTCAGCTGGCTACCCTGCTTGACCAGGTAGACACCCGGCCTGTGGAACTTGGCAAACAGGGTCTCTTCCAGGGACATCCCTGCCGAAACGCCCAACTTACCAAGGTTACGGCCCTGCATGTCAAACACCTGCAACTCATTGTCCTTCAACACAAAGCGCGTTTTGGCCAAAGCATCTGTAGAAGGTTCGTACTTGGAACTCTTGTCTACCTCCTTTTCGGTAAACACGATCTTGTCCACATTCACGTAGCCGTCCGTAAATGTCACACGGAGAGTATGCGTCCCTGCAGAAATACTGGAGGTCACTCCCTTGAAACTCTTGTAGCTATCCCAATCGTCGGTGAGAATATCCGAAATCGTCCCGACGCTCTTCCCGTCAATGGAAAGGGTCACACTAACCTCGCGACCGTCGTCATCTTGTCTTGCGGCAGAAAGCTCTACATTGTAGGTTCCCGTATAGGCCACATCCACGGTATATTCGGCCCAATCACCGGGTTCAATATCACCCAAGAAAGAACCACCATTCGTAAATTCGCCACTCTTTTCCTGGAAGTCTTCGAACTCCACCATTCCAGGGAAGGCCCCTACAGAAGGAAGCGTGGTTGCAGCACTGCTGGAAGGTGTCGTAGAGGCGCTGGACCTTGGAGCCCCACTGCCATCCGCATACACCTTGGCATAATTGAAATCAAAGGAGCCGTTGGCGTTATGATTCTCCGGGTACTGCCCTGCTTCACCTAGAATCTTCGCCTCGTAGAGCGACGACCCCATTTTTAGGCCAGCAGCTTCCCAAGCCTCAAAATGCGCCGTAATGTCAATAGTCCCGCATTTTCTGGCTTTCTTGCGAATGCTCCAGTATTGCGTGAACGTCTTTATTCCCTCGATTGTTCCACGGGCTTCGCTAATATCATCTTTATAGATATCATACTCGGCACCATCTATCGTGACGGTCTTGACTAAAGTTCCGCACCATGTCGGCCTACCCTGAGACCCCCAGCTGTCCACGATGTACCATTCAATCAAGGGACTCTGTGTCCATCCGTAAACGCCAATGTAGGCATAGGACACTCCGCTCTTATTGGTGTAGTTGCTAAGGCTAAAGTCGGCGTACAGATGGCCCACCGTCTTATAGTTCACCCCACTATTATCTCCGTAGAGAATTCCCGAACGGCAGAGATAGTCGTCGATGTTTTCGAAACTGCAACTGAACGAGCCGTCGGAATAGAAGGTGGCCTTTCCTGTACCCGTCTTGTTCCATTCTTCGTAGCTGTAGTCTCCAATGGTGCCGATAGTACCCTCTCCATCGGCATCTCCTGTCGGTGCAGTATTGGAGACATCTTCCTTGGTTCCCGAATGGGTGGCGTTACAGAAATCCTGCGCCAGAACCTGTGTGGAAAGAAAACCAAGGGACAAAACAGTCAAAGCCTTGGCAGATTTTAACAAAACACTCATAACAGCACTCCTTTGTGAGAGCCAACCCCAGACATAAAACTATACAAAAAGTTCCCGATTGTCACCGGGAACCGTGTAAAAAATGAAATTATATATTTTTTCGGCCTATGCTTCGTCCTTCTCGATGGAGTCGTCGTCGACCTCGACACCTTCCACCTTGTCGAAGGTCTCCTTGGCCTCGGCGCTATCGTGCTCGATGTCTTCCACGCTGGGGAGCGCAGTGGCATCCTGGACCACGTCGCCTTCGCGGAGGCTGATGGCCTTCACACCCTGGGCGTTACGGCCCGTAAGGCGGATGTCGGCAGCCTTGATGCGAATGACCTGGCCTTCGCGACTGGTGATAATCAGGTCGTAATCGTCGGCAACGCTTTCCACGAACACGGCAGGACCGATCTTGTCGGTGACCTTCAGGTTGATGACGCCCTTGCCGCCACGACGGGTAATGCGGTAGGTACCGGGCTCGCTACGCTTACCGAATCCGTTTTCGGTAATGGTGAGCACCTTGTTGCCCGCCTTGAGCCACAGGAGCGAAATCACCTCGTCGCCATCGGCAAGCTTGATACCGCGCACGCCGTGGGTACCACGGCCCATGGGGCGGAAGCAGGTGATGGGGAACGTCAGGGCCTGGCCGTTCCGGGTGGCAAGCATCAGCAAATCCTTGGGGATCGGGCGGCCTTCAACGTCATCGGCTCCGTCTTCTCCTTCGGCCACTTCAGCTTCGACGGTCTCGGCGGCCTGCTCCACAGCATCGTCAGCGTCGCTTGCATTCAACGAAGCCTTGTATTCCTCTTCGGTCATGCCCACCAGCTGCACCTTCACCAGTTCGTCGTCGTCATCCAGGCGGATGGCGTTCACGCCGGCCTTGCGGGGGCGGCTGAACAGGGTCAGGTCCATCTTGTTGATGATGCCCTTCTTGGTGGCAAACACTAGGCAGAAGAACCCGCCGAACTTGCGCACCGGCACAATGGCCTGCACCTTTTCGCCTTCGGTAAGGCCGATAAAGTTCACGATGGGGCGGCCCTTTCCGTTGCGGGTGCCTTCGGGCAGGCGGTAAACCTTGGTCCAGTAGGCACGGCCCTTGTTGGTGAACACCAGCAGGTAGCTGTGGGTCGATGCCGTGAAAATCTGGTCCACGTTGTCTTCGTCCTTGAGAGTCGCACCGATGATTCCCTTGCCGCCGCGGTTCTGGGCCTTGAAGGTATCGATGGGCAGGCGCTTGATATAGCCTTCCTTGCTCAAGGTAATCACCTGTTCCTCTTCGGCAATCAGGTCTTCGTAGTCGCTGTCGTCCACAGATTCACCGATGGTGGTACGGCGTTCGTCGCCGAACTTGTCCACGATTTCATCCAGACGCTTGAGGATAATGGCGATACGGCGTTCGCGCTTGGCGAGAATGTCTTCCAGGTCGGCCACCGTCACGATCAGTTCGTTGTACTCGGCTTCCAACTTTTCCAGGTTGAGGCCCGTCAACTGAGACAAGCGCATGTCCACAATGGCCTGGGACTGGATCTCGTCGAGGTTGAACCTGTCTTGCAGGCTCTGCTTCGCGATTTCAGTGGTCTTGCTGGACTTGATAATCTGCACCACTTCGTCGATGTTCTGCGTTGCAATACGCAGGCCTTCGATAATGTGGAGACGTGCCTTGGCCTTGTTCAAATCGAACTGGGTGGCACGGGTGACCACATCGAGACGGTGGTCAATGTAAATCTGGACCAGGTCCTTCAGCGTAAGGAGCTTGGGCAGGTTGTTCACCAGGGCCAGGTTATAGATGCTGAAGGTGGTCTGGAGCTGGGTGTACTTGAACAGGTTGTTCAGCACCACCTCGCCCACCGCGTCACGGCGGAGCTCAATGACGATACGCACATCCTTGGCGGATTCGTCGCGGATGTCGGTGATACCGTCCACGCGCTTTTCGCGCACCAGTTCCGCAATCTTCTTGCAGAGTTCGGACTTGTTCACCATGTAAGGGATTTCGGTAACGATAATGCGGGACTTGCCCTTGGAGTCCACCTCGATATCGGTACGGGCACGCACACGCACACGGCCATGGCCCGTAAGGTACGCTTCGCGGAAGCCGGAACGTCCGCAAACGATGCCACCCGTGGGGAAATCAGGACCCTTCACGTACTGGAGCAGTTCCTCGCCCGCCACGTCAGGGTTTTCGGCCACCGCATGGATAGCGGCCGCAATTTCGCGCAGGTTGTGGGGAGCCATGGAGGTGGCCATACCCACAGCGATACCCGTGGTACCGTTCACCAGCATGTTGGGGAGCGCAGAAGGGAGCACCAGAGGTTCGTCCAGGGTCTCGTCGAAGTTCGGACCCATGTCCACGGTGTCCTTCTCGAGATCCTCGAGCATCAGGGCACCCACGTTATTCATCTTGGCTTCGGTATAACGCATGGCAGCAGCGCCGTCACCGTCGATGTTGCCGAAGTTACCCTGACCGAACACCAGCGGATAGCGCAGGGAGAAGTCCTGGGCCATACGGACCAAGGTCTCGTACACGGCGGAGTCACCGTGGGGGTGGTACTTACCGATGACATCACCCACGATACGGGCGCTCTTCACGGTAGACTTGTTGGGAACCACGCCCAGCTTGTGCATACTGAACATGACGCGGCGGTGCACCGGCTTGAAGCCGTCCCGGGCATCGGGGAGCGCACGGGCCACAATCACGCTCATGGAATAGCGCAGATAGCTATCCTGCATGTCCTGTTCGATCAGGCTCTTGAACTGTGTTCCTGGTACCAATTCTTCTGACATTACTTATCCTCGATCATCTCGTTTATTTTTTCTAAACTCTTCTCGTCCGTCTGGTCGATGCGGTGGGGCGTCACCGTAGCGTACCCCTGGTTCAACAGGTAGTCATCGCTATCCTTGGGCTGCTTATCCCACAGCTTGTCACCGTCCAGCTGCCACAGGCCATTTTCATGGCTGTAGTGGTCCGTAAACATTCCGAGGGCCATCTTAGTAGCCTTGAACCCCTTGAAGGATTCGGCGGTAGCCTTCGGAAAATTCACGTTCCAGAAAACGCCGGCGGGAATCTGCCTAAAAAGTTCCCTCTTCACAACGGTAGCGGCAAATTCAGTAGCCGTCTTCAACAAATCCGTACCCGTACCGCGGAGCGAAAGGGCAATTCCAGGCACCCCCCAGAGGGCGGCCTCGCGGGCTCCGGCCACCGTACCCGAATAGAGCGACGACACGCCGGAGTTTTCGCCCAGGTTCACCCCCGAAAAACACAGGTCAAAAGGCCCTGGACCGGCCCCCTCGGTAGAAAGCCCGTAAAGCGCAAAATGTCCGAGGGCAAACTTGACGCAATCGGAAGGGGTTCCCGACATGGAATAAAGCTCTACGCCCTCGGAAAAGCCTGCCAGGCGCTCCTTCTTGACAGAAAGCCCATAGCGTACCGTAAAGGCGTGAGAAACCCCGCTCTGCTCCCGTTCCGGAGCAAAGACGAACACCTCGCCCAAAGGTGAAAGGGCGTTCGCCAAAGCGCAAATATTCTCGCTCTGAAAACCGTCGTCGTTGGTGATCAGGATGCGGGGTTTCGGGGTATTTTGCATGCTCGCCAAAAGATAGATAATTATATCGAAAATTACCATGAAAAATGGCGAAAAACGTGTAAAATTCTATACTTGGGGCCATGTACACCGAACCGAAATTTTTGGCCATGAAGGACAAGTCCAAGGCCAAGCGCATGGCTGAACTTTTTCGGGTCATCATCCTGCAATTGGGCGATGACGTGCCCCGCGCCAAACGAGAGTTTGAGACTTACGCCGGCTGGATGAAACTACCCGAAAGCGAGCGCCTCACCGGCAAGAATCAGGCCCAGATGATAGACCTGTACAAGACATTTCGCACACGGGCGGGCCTCGGGTTCGAACGGGACGTTTATTTGGAACAGGAACCGGGGGACCGCGAAGTTCCCAACGAGCAGCCCATCCCCTTCGCCGTGCTGGTCCACAATCTACGGAGCGCCTTCAACGTGGGGTCCATCATCCGGAGTACGGACTGCTTCGGCCTCGAAGGAGTCCACCTGAGCGGCTACAGCTGCGGGCCCGACCACGTGACGGTCAAAAGTGCAGCCCGGGGCTGCCAGGAATGGATCCCCATCAAGCGCTGGGAAAGCCCAATGGACTGCATCAAGTGGCACAAGGATAACGGCTACGAAATCATAGCCTTGGAAACCGGCGAAGATATCCCAAGCATTACCGACGTAAAGTGGCCCGAAAAAGGGCTCATCATCCTCGGAAACGAGGAGCTGGGAATCGCCCCGGAACTTATGGAACAGACCACCCTGAAAGTCACTATTCCCATGGCAGGGCGAAAGGCCAGCATGAACGTTGCAGGCGCTTTTGCCATCATGGCGTTCAGCCTACGGAACCAAAAATAGGGTTCCTCCCAAAAGCTATATTGGTAAGAAAGAAAGGAAACAGACAAATGAACAAGGCGATTACCTTATCTATACTTTTAATCTCTTCCGTAGCTCTTGCAGAAAAGCCCACCGTCACCCCAAAAATGCCGGGCATTTCGGACGGATGCTTCCAGGTTGGCACTGTCGATGAGCTCTACGGCTTTGCCGCACTCGTTAACGGGGTTGAAGGATTTGAAACAGACGCCGAAATAGAGTGCATGGAACTCACTTCGAACATTGCTGTAAATAAGAATGTGTTGAATGCTGACGGCGACCTGGCGCAAGACACCTCTAACTATGTCTTGTGGACTCCCCCCTCCTACTTTGTCGGAACCATCAAAGGTAACGGACACACCATTTCCGGCCTGGTCATCATAGACGATGCAAAAAAATACCAGAATGTGGGCTTTATCCGTAGCGGTGGAGGATCCATGGAAGACCTGGTATTCAGTGACATCTACGTCGAAGATGGAGATGCCTCTGTATACCACTATATAGGAGGTATTTACGGTAAGAATGCGGCATCCGGCAACACAAGCTACGGTATCATGCTTAAGAACGTGTCATTTGCAGGAACTGTTTCTACGGCCAGCTACATGCCCGTTGGCGGCATCGTGGGTAAGAACACGGCACGCCTTACATTGGAGAACGTCCATGTTTCCGGAAAGGTAAAAAGTCCATCCAAAGCAGGCGGGTTCACTGGCGAAGCAGATGACGTAATCGCCATCCGTTCAACCAACGAGGCGAATGTCGTGTCAGAAGGCGACTATGCCGGCGGTTTTGTCGCCTATGCAAACGGCAACTTCCGTGTAGAAATGTCGTTTACCGAATCCTGCAACAAGGGTAACGTAAATGGCTACAAAGCAGCCGCAGGGTTCATCGGGTACATGGGCTACGCCAAGGCTTCCATTTTCAATTCCTACAATAGTGGCGATATCGAGGCACGAGACTACATAGGAGGTCTTGTAGGCGCCCACAAAGCCGGGGAAAGCCCCGAACTCACTATTTACAATTCCTATAGCGTTGGAACCATTAGCAAGAGCAGTTTCACGTATTACTACGGATTGCTAGGGCAGAGCCACAGTGAGAGCGCGCTAGACCTTAAAAACTCATTCTTTGTCAAGGACACCCTTTACAACGACACAGCCATCTTTTACGGAAATGCTATTACCCTCAGCAAATTCGGAGACGGATCCCTCTTGGCCGCACTTCAGGCGTTTAAGCAAGATTCCATAAGTGGATCCGTTTGGGACCAGGATATAGGCAGCGACAAGTACCCTGTACTGGAAGAACGCGCCAAGAAAAGCGATCCTATCACAGATACCGGGACTAAAGACGGCCAAACCCTTATAAGGACAGCCTCCTTAGGCACGCCCGCCCTTGTGACCACCGAAGGCCGCCACATAATGATTAGCGGATTACAGTCCGGAAACAAGTTCGCCATATTTGACCTCAGGGGAAACATCCTGCGGCAAGGAATCGCAACAGGATCTTCCGTATCCCTAGAGGTTCCGCACAATGGAATTTTCCTTGTACGCGTTAACGGAACAAGCAAGGTCATCAAGGTCAGGTAACTTATGAGCAACCAAATTCAGACACCCGTCGAACGTACGCCCATCAGCGAAACGGCTCTGACCAAGAAACTGTTGGACTTCTATTCCTTTATCCTGTGCGTCCTCTGCGCTACTTGGCTCATCAAGACATTTATCGAGCGCAAGTACCCTGAAAAGGACTAGTATCCACCGTAATCGGCTGTAGCCCGTTCAACAGCTTCCTCAAGGTCCTTGACGGAGCTTCCTGGGTTAATCATCAACTGACACATCAGTGCGTTTTCAATTTGCAGGGCGTCGATGTCTTTGATATCTTCGTCTCTGTAGGTTCCGGTGATAGTCCTGGTAATCTGATCACATTCAACGCTCAACATATCCGTGTCATCATTCGCGTCCTTGCAAGCCTCATCAAAGTCAGCCCAAGTGGCGTTGCCACCAAGCTTGGCGGATTCAGTAATGATTCCACTGGCATCAATGGTCAGGGTTACATTCTCTGTTTTGCCCTCGGCCGTCGCAAGATAGACAAGGACAGCGTCACCAGATCTTTTGACAGTGCACTCTTCGACATCGGGAGAATCATCTTCATCAGCAGAGCAAACCTGTTCATCCAGAATGGTATATGCTTGCATCGACGTGCCGTTGCAGTAGAAGTAATCCTGAACCATTTCTTCTTCAACAAAGACCTTCTGGCACTTGAGGGCGGCATTACAATCTAAAGCCATAGCCTCTTCAATGGAACTCACCCTTGACGGCCAATTGTTGTCGTAAGAAGGGGAAATGTTTGAGTCATCATCCAAAATTCTTTTTTTCTTTTTTACCGACTTGCTTTCTTCCTGGGACTCATCAGAGCTAGTCGATTTCGACGACTTTTTTACAGTGTCCTCTAGAGGGTCGCTGCCGGTTCCCGAACCGCTACTGCAGGCGACAAAGGCCGCCATGGCGGCAAAAGAAAGTCCAAGGCCAAGTCTACGCATATTCACTCTCCTCTTAAGGAAGTTCCTGAAGCTTAATCTATATAAACACTTCCAAAAATGCAAACACCATGGCCTATAAAATTGGGCCACAACGCGGGAACGCGCTAGTCCTTAAGGCAACGGACAGAGAAACCTTGGCGCTTATATTCGAAGTCCAGGTCCGCATCGGCGTCTTCGCTGTACATTTTCACTCGGTACGCATCTTTGCCATCGTCCTCAGTAGAACTCCAGAAGCTCACGATGTCGCCCTCGAAGGTTCCATTGTCGTACCTGAAGCCAGTAGGCATCGCCGAAAAGGAATAGCTGTCGGTTCCGTTGCCATCGTTTTGCCATCCGCTGGCAGATTTAAGAGGCTTACCAGCTCCTTGCCATTGCCAGAGATTATTTTCGGCCTTCACTCCGCCCACGGCCTTGAATAGAGTTTCGAACTCCTCCTTGCTGGGCAGGTGCCATTCCTTGGGGCAAACACCCTGAACATTGCCTGTGCCCAGTCCACATGCGTGACCATAACCGCATTTTTCCTCGGTACTCCCAACTGCAGCAGCCCAGGTGTACAGGCGGCCGTACTTGGCACAGTTGGCAGGGTCATTGTCGTAGCACCAACTAGTGGAATCAGATTTGTAAACGTCATAGTCATAGGGAACGCCGGTGTAGGCGTAGTTCAGATTTTCGGCCATCCAGATTTGGTCGCCGATTTTCACGGTCCTGTAGGTCTGACCATCGCGGTCGTCAGCCAGGGTGTTTTCATCCAAATCATGAATGCTTTCGTCGCTGGAAGACGACGATACGGAACTGCTAGACCCTTCAATGCTGCTGGAGGAGGATTCCCCTGATGCACAGGACCCGATTACATCAGCATCACTGGAACTTGACAATTCACTTAAATCACCTGCGCTCGAGCCATCGTCGCCACAAGCGGCAAGCATCGTCAGGGCAACAAAAGAAAGTCCAAGACTCCATTTCCGCATGTCCACCCCTTTCCTAAGGAATCCTTTACCGTTTAATCTACAAAAAAAAACGAGATGATGCACCTCGCTTTACCCTAGCACCTCGGGAAAAATCAGTTATCCAGCACGTGGCGGCGCCACTTGCCGCCCTTCCAGCGAAGCCAGAAAATAACCGGAGCCGTGCCATAGACCGCCACAATGGCAATCCAGGCATACTGTGCCGGGAGTTTCAAGACATAGGCTGCCACGTACATGGCGATAGCCACGCACCAGTTCATGATGGCACCGGCGAACATGACCCACAGGGTATCCCCCGCCCCGCGGAGCGCCCCGGCATAGATTACCAGGAGCACTTCCACAAAAATATAGATGGTGGCAAACCGCAGCATGAACATGCTCATGGGCCTTGCCGAATCGAATATGGCCAGGGCCTCGGCGCTTGCAGAAGCGACGTCGGGGCGGAAAATGTCCGTAAGGACTCCCGGCAAAAAGATGAACAGCACGCCTATAAGCAACGAGTAGCCCCACCCAAGCTTTAACCCCGAATAGGTGGAACGGTTGGCAGCGGCGCCCGACTTGGCACCCACATAGCGGCCCACAAGGCTGGTAGAGGCAATCTCCAGCCCCATCAGGGGAACGTAGGCCACCATGTCCCAGTTGAACATCACCGACGAAGCGGTGGCGGCCTCGGGCCCGAGAGCGTGGAACATGAGGATAAGGGACTGGAACGCCGACATGTTCAGAAACATTTCCACACCAGAGGGAATCCCCTTCTGCAAAAGTTCACGGGTCAGGGGCCAACTAAAGGCAAAGGAGGCCCGGGTGTTGAACCGGGTGTGGCAAGACTTTCCGAAAAACTTCGCAAACAACACCACCGTAGAAACGAAGTTGCCAATAAGGGTACCGTAGGCAGCGCCCGCCACCCCCAAAGCAGGGATGGGACCAAAACCAAAAATCAGCACAAAATTGCAGACCACATTGACAAGCATGCCTACAAAGGCCGCATGCATCACAATCTTGGTTTCTCCGATACCGCTAAAGAAGCAGGGAGCCACATTCCGCACCAGGGTAATGACCCCGCCAAACATCAAGATATTGAAATAGGTCTTTTGGTATTCCAGTTGGTCGGCACTCAGGTTCTCCAAACCAAAAAGCCAATGACCCACAGGAATGGTCATGTACAAAAGGGGCACGCACATCAATGAAACATAAAGGGCCTGCACAAACACCTTGGCGCAATCACCGTGCCTCTTTGCACCGAGCCGCTGGGCCACCATGGCGGTGGTGTAGCTGATGGCGCCAGTAAAGAACATGGTAAGGGCCAGCTGCACCGCCCCCGCCCCCAAGGAGGCATTCATCTCTGCCGGTCCTAATTTAGAGAGAAACAGGCGGTCGATAAAGGTCATAAAGGTATCGAACGACATGGATAAAAGCATGGGGAGTGCCACCACCAGCACATCCTTCACGTCGCCATTTTTCTTGAATTTTGACGGCTTGTAAAACTTGTCCATTATCGCCGAAATCATGAGCCGGTCAAATATAGAAAAACAAAAAGGCTCCTCCTTGCGGAGAAGCCCAGTATATCAATGAAAAAGCCTAAACTACATGCAGGTGTAGCCGCCATCCACAGGCACCATGATGCCCGTAACATAGCTAGACGCAGGAGAGGCCAGGAAGATGGCGGCGGTGTCCAGCTCGCCCTCGTTTCCGTAGCGTTCTGCCGGGATCATGGTCTTGGCATTCTGCTGGAAGAAGTCGGAATCCAGAGTTTCCTTGGTCAGCGGGGTGTAGAAATAGCCCGGGCAAATGGCGTTCACGTTGATGCCCTTGCTAGACCATTCCGAAGCGAGGGCGCGGGTCAGATTCACCACGCCACCCTTGGCGGCATGGTACGGAGCGCATCCGGCCACCTTGTTGCCTACCAGGCCGTACATGGAGGCGATATTGATGATACGGCCATACTTTGCCGGAAGCATGGCCTTCTTGGCCACGGCACGGGACACCTTGAAGGTTCCGCCCAAATCTACGTTGAGTTCGCCATTGAACTGGGCATCGGTAATGTCTTCGGCCGGAGCAACGGCACCCGTACCCGCATTGTTGATGAGGATATCGATACGGCCGAACTTGGCGAGAATCTCGTCAAC
Source organism: Fibrobacter sp. (assembly GCA_017475045.1). GTDB lineage: Bacteria > Fibrobacterota > Fibrobacteria > Fibrobacterales > Fibrobacteraceae > Fibrobacter. The sequence goes on from JAFVGH010000076.1 coordinate 67,432, forward strand.
AGCGGCATTCACGCGGTCGGTATCGGTAATGTCGCAAGAAATGCCGATGGCCTCCACACCGAATTCCTTTGTAATTTCGGCGGCGACAGCGTCCACCATCTCTTTACGGCGGGCAAGAGCCACAATTTTTGCACCCTGGTTTGCAAGGGCCTTGGCCATCTGAACGCCGAGACCTGTAGAGCAGCCGGTCACCAAGGCGACCTGGCCAGTCAAATCGAAATAATTCTTCATAATTTTCTCCGTTGTTAGTAATTCTGAAATTAATATACATTATTTGTAATAACGAAGTTCATTTAGATGCAAATATTTTTGCACCTAGTTTATTCCCCTTCCTATTTAGATACTTCGACTCATTTCACTCGCTCAGAATGACACGTTTGCATCATTTTATCACCACTTTTTCTACATTCAGGTTGTTATGTCCCTTATTTCTATATCCAAAAGGCTAGTCCCTATTGTAGCCATCGCCGTCTCCATCGTCTTTTGCGCCGTAGACAAGGAACCCGCACCACAACATTACAACTACCGCGGGGCTGGCCAGCAGATGAAACGCATCTACTATGGTGACTTGCAAGAGACCATCTATTGCGGCTGCAAGTACAACGACAAGAAAAAAGTGGACTACAGCACCTGTAACTTTAGGCCCAGGGAAAATCCCCGTCGCAAGAGTTTCAAGCGGGCAGAATCCGTAGAATGGGAGCATATCGTCACCGCCCACAACATGGGACACTTTATGCCCTGCTGGCAAGAAGGTGGGCGCAAGAACTGCAGCGCCAATGATACTTTGTTCAAAATCCTGGAAGGTGACTTGCACAACCTTTACCCCTCTATCGGCGAGGTAAACGGAGACCGCAGCAACTTTATGTTCTCCCAATGGACCAACGATCCCACCCCAATGTACGGGGAATGCGAGACCATCGTGGATTTCAGCCTCAAGAAGGTCCAGCCCCGAAAAGAGGTCCGGGGACTCATTGCCCGAGTGCATTTCTATATGGAAAAGACCTACGGCATCAAGCTTTCCAGCCAGGACCGTAAACTTTTTGAGGCCTGGGACAAGATGTACCCCGTTTCCGAAAAGGAATGCGAGCGAGACCGCCGGATTTTCAGAGTCCAAGGGGACCACAACCCCTTCGTCTTTGAAAAGTGCCAAGACAAACCCTAAACAAAAACCTAATTTTAGGGGCGCATAACGAGGTTTTCATGTTTCGTGTTTTTTCGTTTTGTCTTGTATTGATTTTAGGCCTGTCTACCACGGCCCTCTCCCAGGTAACATTCCCGCTGGGTTCTAACGTTGTTGACGTGACCAAGGCTCCCTATAGTGCCAAGGCCGACGGAAAGACCGACGACACCGAGGCCATTCAAAAGGCCCTGAACGACCACCCCGACGGTGACTATATCATCTATTTGCCCCACGGCATCTATAAGGTTACCAATACACTGACCTGGCCCACCAGCGAGAAACCCGAACAAGCATACAGCCGTACCATTTTGCAGGGGGCAAGCATCGGTGGAACCATTATCGCCCTAGCCGACGAATGCCAGGGATTCACCAACCCCGATTTTCCGGCCCCGGTGCTCTTTACGGGTGAAGGTCCCGGACTCAAGCCCAGAAACTCCATCCGTGACATTACAATCCGTACCGGCAAAAGAAACGCCGGTGCCGTAGGCATCCGCTTTAACGCCGCCCAGCAGGGTACTATCAAGAACGTGAAGATTTATTCCGGCGACAGCCTGGGTATTTACGGTATTGACCTGGGCCACACTGAAAATATTGGCCCCCTCCTTCTTGAAAACGTGGAAATCCAGGGTTTTGAGACCGGTGTGTTCGTTGCTGGCAAGACCAACAACATCACTATGGAACACGTGACCCTGGGCGGTCAAAAAAAGTACGGTATGGAAAATGACGGACAGATCGTCTCCAGCCGCGGACTCCGGTTCAAGGGTGACGTGCCCGCCGTGTTCAGCCATGGCGAAGGCGCCTCCATGGTCATGGTGGACGCCACCTTGGAATACAACAGGCTCAAGCAATCCAAACCCGCAGCCGCCATAGAGAACGACGGACAGCTTTTCGCCCGTTCCATCAATACCAGCAAGTTCCAGGAAATCATCAAGAGCGTACAGAAGCCGGCGATCGCCAATTACGTTGGTAACGAAGTCGTAGAATTCGTCACCCAGCAGCCCCACCAGCTTTGCCACAGTCCCAAGCAGTCCATGAGGCTTCCCATAGCGGAAACGCCCAACCTGAATGACCAGAAGTCGGATTCCTGGACCACCATCGCCGGAGATTACGGCGGAAAGATGAACACCGGTTCTGACGACGCCAAGGCTATACAAGACGCCATCGACGACGGTGCCGAAACCATCTACTTCCCGCCCGGAGGACGCTGGACCATCAACCGCGACATTTACCTACGTAACCGCATCCGCCGCATTCTTGGAACCGAAGGCCGCATCGACGGAAAGGGCAAGTTCATTATCGAAGACGGTGCGTTCAACGAAATCACCATCGAACGTTTCTCCGAATTCGGAAACGGCATTATCCACAAGTCCAAGCGCGCCGTGCTGCTTAAAAACATGATGTTCAAGTCCTTCGAGACCAACGAACTGGGCGTAGGCGACATTTACATGGAAGACGTCTCCGTAGGCACTATCCAGATCAACCAGCAGCACCTTTGGGGCCGCCAGGTTTCCATGTTCTCGGATACCAAGGGAGCCAAGATCCAGAACAATGGCGGAAAGATCTGGATCCTGGGTCTTACCTCCAAGGACGGAAACACTATCCTGCAGAACTACAACGACGGTGCCGCAGAACTTCTGGGCGTGCTGGTTATCGCCAGCGATAAGGCAAAGACCACCCCCATGTTCATCAACGACAACGGAAGCCTTTCTATCGAAGGCCTGAAAGAAGTCCTGGTCCGTGGAAACCCCTACAAGAAGGTCGTGGAAGAATCCCGCATGGGTTCGGCCATTTTCGCCCTGACAGACTCCGATCTTGAAAAGAACAGCACCGGCGGCGTAGACATGACCCTCTATACCGGCTACGCTCCCAAGCAAGGGCAGAACGAAGCTCCCAAGGTTTCTTTTGCAGACGAGATGATCGTGGTACAGCCGGGCAAGATCCACCTGGTCGGTACCGTCGAGGACGACGGACGTGGCAACGGCCTCTGCAGGGATCCCGTGCTCTGGAGAAAGGGCGTGGGCCCCGGTAAGGTCATCATCTCCGACACAGCAGAATACGAGACCGACGTTTCCTTTACCGGTAGCGGACGCTACAACCTGATTTTCACCGCCAACGACGGTACAAAGACCGGGGCCGACACAGGCAAGGTCTACGTGTTCGACAAGAAGTACACCACCTTCGACAACACCGGCGACGGCTCCCCCAGCGGAAAGGGCGTAGACACCTGGATTTCTTCTTTCGACAACTTTACGCCCCACAATACGGACGCCGCCCTCAAGGTGGCAAACGACACCAACGATGCCGGCAAGATCTACCTAAAGTTTGACCTGTCCGCCCTGCCAGGACCGCTCTTTGACGCAGGCCTCAAGCTGGAATACGACGCCGACTCCCTCAAGAAACCCGTACAGTTCAACATATTCGGCCTGAAGGAAACCGCCAGGGAGATGAACTATGGCGAAGGCAAGCTGGGCGTGGATTGGCGTGGCGACGAACTGACCTGGGAAAACGCTCCGGCAAACTTGCCGCAGCCCGGCGGACATTTCAACATCCGTAAGAACTCCGGTGGCGGTGTGGACACCAAGCATGCCGACTTCTTGGGACTCATCACCCTGAACCCCAAGGCCCCGCTGGGGGCCTTCCTCAGAACCCCTACCCTGACGGAGTTCTTCAAGAGGAAGCACCCCTCCAATATGTACACCTTGATCCTTACCGCCGTGGAACCCGGCGAAACCATCATCCATTCCCACAACCAGAGCAAGACCCTCGCCCCGGCACTCTATGTGGGCTACTTTGATAACACCCGTTCTGTGAGCGGTGACGTGATGGAAGGTGGTTACACGCTGACCAAGGTGCACATCGACATTTACTCCCTGGAATGCGATTTCGATTTGACGGTAGGTTATCCGCAATTTGTGCAGATTGAAATCGTCAACGAATTCGGGCGGCGCATGCTCATGGTTGCCGCCCGAGAACTTGCCGGAGAAAAGAAGACACACTTCAAATTCAAGGCCCACGAGTTCCCCACGGGCAAGTACACCTTGAAAGTTAACGGCGAAGCCTTTAGCGCAGAACAGAAGTTCTACATCTTGAACTAGGACGGCTCTACGATGAAAAGATTGTTTTTTACCCTGCTTTCCGCAACAGCCCTGTCGCTCCTCGCCTGTAGCGAATCGAGCCACACCAACAATTCGGACATCAACAGCGGTGACGGCGAATACGCCGACAGTTCCTTCTATTCCAGTTCGGGCACCAGCAACCGTGCCGACATCAACTACAACGGCGACATTGTCTTAGATGACACCACTAACATCTACATCCAAAGACCCGTAATCGATTCCACGGGAAAAGCAGAATGTCCCGAAGGCGCCCTTTGCTTGGATACACTGGCGAAGGAAGTCAACCTGTTCCTGGGTAACCTGAAAAAAGGAGACCGGGTAAGCATATGGACCGCCACCAGTGGCATGGTCAACGACACCATGCGAGTGATGAGCGAACTGGGACAGATTATGCTTCCAATGTTACCCAGGTGCGTTTCTGACAATTGCACATTTGAAAACTTCGTGATTGCCGGCGACGGTGCAGACCTGAGCAAGAACCAATTCGTCATTTTCGAAGACGGATACTACTACATAAATCTGCGTCTCACCTTCGATGACAAGTCACACTGGCGTCTATTCACCCATGTAGATAACAGCTACTTCAAGTACACCGGTGATTCCAGCAAAATCAACATATCTCTAAGCGAGAACCTGCGTGGCATTGTCAAGATTGGCAATTCTCCCGACAGCATCAAGGTAAAGTTTGCGGCCGCCATCGGACACAGCGTTACCATCAAGGCTGAAGGCGACTGGATCAACAAGCTGGACCTGCTCCAGGAAGGCAAGTCCATCGTAAGCGAAAAAGACACTTTGGACAACACCATGCTCACCGACGATTCTACACACTGGGAACTGGTGTTGCTTCCCCTAAAGATTTCCAACTACCAGACAGGCCCCTACGCCAGCTTCACTATCCAGTCCAGCAACAGAAAGCTTTCCCAGGGCGAATACTTTGCACTGCCTGATTCTTTAAGCGAGGCCGGAGTTTTCCTGAAAAAGAGCCGGCAAAAGATCGACGCCTTTGAACTGAGGCAAGACCAGTATGTGTGGATGGGCAACTTTAAAAAAGGCGACACCTTGGCCGTAGAGCACCTGTTCAAGGGATATGGCAAGCGCTCGGTAAAGCCATTCACCGTTATTGACTACACCATTCTCGGTAAGGGCGGGACCCCCCTCAAGACCCTCACAGAAGCGAATATGGGTTACAAGGTGGAAGCCGACGGACCTATCTACCTCCATTTCCAGATGGTCAATAGCCAGAATACTCCCGACGCCCAGAGCCTGGAACTCTACACCCTGCTCAAGCGTCCCGGTGCCCTCACCAAGTTCAACTTCTACGACGCAACCAACAAGAAAGCCCTGGATACGCTGAAACTCGCCGAGGATCAATCCCTGGACTTGGACAAAATCGCCTTTGAGTCCGCCCCCACAGCCACCAAAAACGGAGCCGTAAACTGGTTTATCCCCTGCGGGGACTGGATGGTGCTGGGCAACGTGAACTACGACAGCTGCGAAGGCAACACCAACGGCGAACTGAAGGTGGAATCTACCGAAAATGTCGGTGACTCCAAGATTTTGATTATAAGCGGAGGTTCCGGAAACAAGGCGAAACTCATCGCCGAAAGCCTTCTGGACCCCCAAAAACGGGATACTTTGCACATCGTGGTGAAGTAGGCCCTTGAAAATATGGCCCCAAGTTTCTATCTTGGGGCTCACTCTTGCAAACCGCGCCAAGCTCTGCCAGTCTGCAAGCATAACCAAAGAGCTTCCTTACGAGGTACAATATGTCGTCCTTCCGCGGACCAAAAGGTAAAGTCGCACGCTCTCTCGGCGTTGCCGTCTCCCCGAAAACACAAAAGGCCCTTGACCGCCGTAACTTCGCTCCTGGCCAGCATGGTCAGAACCGCAAGAAGTCTGCTTCCGTGTACAAGCAGCAGTTGGTGGAAAAGCAGCGCCTCCGTTTCACCTACAACATTTCCGAAGCCCAGTTGGCCAAAGCCTATAAGGAAGCCAACCGTCGCGAAGGTTCTGCCGGTGACAACCTGATGATCCTCCTGGAAACCCGCCTTGACGCTCTCGTCTATCGCATGGGTTTTGCCCGCACCATTTTCGCCGCCCGTCAGTATGTGGCCCACGGTCACTTCTCTGTCAACGGCGTCCGTAGCTTCTCTCCCGCCCGCCTGGTCAAGGCCGGCGACGTGATCGCTGTTCGTGAACGTTCCAAGGAACACGTGCAGATCAAGGAAGCTATCGCCAACGCTCCTGCCGCTCCGGAATACCTTTCCGTGGATGCCGGCAAGATGGAAGGCACCTTGGTGAAGCTCCCCCTCCGCGACCAGATTCCGGTTCAGCTGGAAGAACAGCTGGTGGTGGAATACTACTCCAGGTAATAAGCGTTACATACGCAAGTTTGAAACGTCCGGCGCAAGTCGGGCGTTTTTTTGTGCACCGATTTTTCTAAATTAGCGGCATGACTCAAAGAAATTCTTTTGCCCGTTTGCTGCTTTTTATCGTGCTCGGCCTGATTATCGGCGGGGTACTGGGAGAATGCCTGGGACTCCTGTTCGGGGAACTGGGTGAACTGATGAACGCCGGCGGTTACGACAACATCGTCCGCAACTTCTTTGTGGCCTCTTTCGACCTGAACCTGGGATTCCTGGGCGACAAGGCGAACCCGGTCATCATCGACCTCTACATGGTCAAGTTTGCGTTGGGCCTTGGGCTCAAGATTAACGTTGTGAGCATCGTAGGCATGGTACTTGCCATCTACATTATGAAATGGTCCGGAGGAAACAGGTAATGCACTCCATTCAGGATTTACAGAAGAAACTTGCAAGCGGCGAGGCTACTGCCGAAAGCCTGGCCAAGGCCGCTCTCGATAAGATCGAATCTACCAAGAATCTGAACGCCTATATTTCCGTGTTGAACGAGCGTGCCCTCGCAAAGGCCGCCGAGTCCGACGCACGCCGCGCCCAGGGAAAGTCTCTCGGGGCTCTGGACGGAATCCCGGTGGCCGTCAAGGACAACATGTGTCTCGAAGGCACCCGCACCACGGCAGCCTCCAAGATTCTCGAAAACTTCGTGGCCCCCTACACGGCCACCGCTCTCGAAAAGCTCGAAGCGGCGGGCGCTATCATTGTGGGCAAGACCAACATGGACGAATTCGCCATGGGTTCCAGCAACGAGACCTCTTACTTCGGTCCCGTGAAGAACCCCCTGGACGAGTCCCGCGTACCCGGAGGATCTTCGGGCGGCTCGGCCGTAGCCGTGGCCGCAGGCACGGTCCCCTGTGCCCTGGGCTCCGACACCGGTGGATCTATCCGTCAGCCCGCCGCCTGCACAGGGGTTGTGGGCTTAAAGCCCACCTACGGCCGTGTGTCCCGCTATGGTCTTCTGGCTTACGCCAGCAGCCTGGACCAGATCGGCCCCTTCGGTTCCACCGTAGCCGACTGTGCAACGCTCCTTTCTGCCATCTGCGGCATTGACCCCCACGACAACACCACCAGCACAAGGCCCACCGAAGATTTCGGTGCCAAGCTTGATGCCGGCGTCAAGGGCAAGGTCATCGGCATTCCCAAGGAATACTTTGGCGAAGGTCTCGATGCGGAATGCAAGGCTGCTATCGAAGGCATGCTTAAGAAGCTCGAAGCCGAAGGCGCCACTCTCAAGGAAATCAGCCTTCCGCACATCAGCTACGCCGTGTCCAGCTACTACATCATCGCCACCGCCGAAGCTAGCTCGAACCTCTCCCGCTACGACGGCGTGCGCTACGGTTACCGTAGCAAGGAAGCCCGCAAGCTCTTTGACCTGTACGCCAAGTCCCGCAGCGAAGGTTTCGGCAAGGAAGTCCAGCGCCGTATTCTCCTGGGCAGCTACGTGCTCAGCGCCGGCTTCTACGACGCCTACTACGTGCAGGCCCAGAAGGTCCGTAGGCTCATTACCGACGACTTCACCGAAGCCTTCAAGACGGTAGACGTGATTGCAAGCCCCACCATGCCCGGACTCCCGCTGAAGTGCGGTATGAACGAATCCGACCCCATGGCCGTGTACCTCAGCGACATCTACACCGTAAGCCTGAACCTTTCTGGTCTCCCCGGCATAAGCGTGCCCTGCGGAATGGCCGGCGGGCTCCCGGTGGGCCTTCAGTGGATTGGCAAGCCGTTTATGGAAGCGGACCTGCTCTCCGTTGCCGCTGCAACGGAGCGCTTGAACAAGTAATCCGCTGGAGTCCGTTTACATAGACCGCGTCGGACAAACCGTGCAAGGCATCGTTTGTTATCAAAGGATTTGTTCTCCGGAGCAAGTCCTTTTTTTCGTCTTGGCAAAAAATCGCTTTGTCGGAAAACCGAGCCGTCTATCTTGAAACAAAGTCCACTCTTTTTTAAATATTAAGAATGCTTTTCAAACGCCTCTCAAAAATCGCCGCAACAGTTCTCGCTCTTAGCGGAATCCTATTCGCACAGCAGATTGACTCGGCAAAAATTGCGGCCATTCCCGACAGCCTCCGGGAAAAATTGAGAGACGAGAATGCCGTTTTCAGTATTGAAGAGGTAAAGATTCTGCGCACCGCCGTATTGGGCGACTCCGTCATTACGGAACGGCAAAAAGACACCCTTGCCGTGCCCAAGGACAGCCTTTACGGCACCCATGTAAACCCTCTTATCGTATCCGCAGAAGTTCTAGGTCAAAACGCACTCGTATGGTCGTTTGATTATTACGTCCTTGACAAGAACTACGCCCACACCGGACCAAGCTACTGGAAAAGAAACTTCCGCGAAGGCTGGAAATGGGACCACAACCATTGGGCCATCAACTTTTACGGACACCCCTACCAAGGTTCCATGTACTATGCCGCCGCAAGAGGCGGTGGCTATGGGTTCTACTCAAGCCTACTGTTTGCCGCTCTTGGCAGTTCCACCTGGGAAATGTTCTGCGAAACGGAATATCCCGCTCCCAACGACCTTATCTCTACATCCATTGCAGGCTCCGTATTTGGCGAGGCTCTTTACAGGCTTTCGCGTGCAGCCTACAACAGGCCCGGCGCCCCCTGGTACAGGCAGCTGGCCGCATTCGTGCTTGAGCCTGCAGGCTATGTCCAACGGAAAGCTTTCGGCAACCGGGACTTTTACACAGGCTGGGTTCCCATTGAACTCGCTATCGCCACAGGCATGGGGTCCCGATTCGGCTCCGTCTACCGCATGGGTGGCAAGAACTCCGATGAAGTTGACGCCAAATGGAACGACCGTCACGGCATCCTTGACATATCCTTAGAGTACGGAAAACCTTACTCAAGGGTCAAGCGCCCCTTTGATTATTTTCAGGCCGAATTCATGAGCGAAGGTGGCTTCGAAGGAGCCGTGCTACAGCTGGATGTCATGGGAAAACTCATCAACCGGGGCATCCACGGGCGTGGCCACTGGCTGGACTTTTCCATCAACCTTGACTACGATACCTTTTACGGGGATTTCGCGACTGTCAGCACCCTGTCTTTGGGCGGCGCAATGGATATCGCGCTTTGGCTCACCCCCAGCATCCGTTTCCGCGTCATCAACCAACTCTACTGGATTATGCTGGGTTCTGCCGACATGGGTTACGACGACATCATCCAGGAATTCAATCCTGACTACCATCCGGACAAGGACAGCTACCAATACAATTCCGGCGTAAAATACAGCCTCACCCTGGAAACCCTTTATAAGAAAAAATGGAAACTCTTCAGCAAGACAGCCCTCGTCGCCATGAAAACCATCGAAGGAACCACCCCCGATTATGGCGTAACCGGCTGGGACTTTCTGCTTAGCAACAAGACCTCCCTTGAATACAGGTTGCTAAACTGGATGGGTATCGGCTACCGTCTAGACACCTACCTCAAGATGGCCGCCTATTCCTCTGAAATCGCCGAACCCATGTCCCGCAGGATCCACGCCTACACCCTGTACTTGAATTTCCACCTGCTGGGGAATTAAAAACGCCAACGGCTACAGCGCAAACAGCGCGACGGCCATGAACAGGAATACCGCACCTGAGAACCAATTCAGGTTGCGGTTCGCCTTGGGGCTGTTCAGCATGAACTTCTTGACGGCACCCGCCAGAAGCGCAACTGTTCCGAACACGATGAAGGTCGCCACCACGAATTCCGACCCGAGAATCACCATCTGGACCGACGGGCTCAAGGGACTGTCCATCTTTACCGCAGGCGGGATAAACGACAGCGCGAAAAGTATCGCCTTCGGGTTCGTGAGGTTCATGATGATGCCCCGCAAGTAGAGCCTGCGAGCCGACAACGATTGCGATTTATCTAATTCCGAATTCCGAACGCCGAATTCCGAACTAACAACTACCCCCGCCCGCACCTGAAAGCTCTTGTAGGCCAGATACACCAGGTAGGCGGCGCCCAAGCACTGGATCACGAAAAACGCCACAGGGCTTGCGGCAATCAGGGCAGACACGCCCACCACCAAAAGCCCCGTCTGCACCAGGATTCCCGTACACAGCCCGCAAATAATGCAAAAACCGGCCTTGGCTCCGTGAGTAGCGCTCTGGGCCAGCACGAACAAGTTATCAGGGCCCGGAGCAAGGGCGACGACGATTGCCGCAATGAAGAATTCTAGCATTTACAGGCTATCCAGGAACTTGTCCACATCCATCTCGGCAAGGTCCTTCTGCAGCTGCTCCAGGGCCTCGTCCGTGATTGCCGCGGCACGACCATTCCCTTCTCGAGAAACTTCGCGCTTTTCTTCGCGTTCTTCGGCCAGAGCGTTAGAAGCATCTACCATGCGGCGTAGCGAATCGGCCACATCCTTAACAGAGGAATCATTGCTGATGACCACGTCCAGCACCTTAGACAAGCGCTTCCGAAGTCCGGCAAATTCTTCCCTATCCAGTTCAGAGGTCTCGCCCCCGTAATACATCAGCGGAGTCTTGCACTTGACGCAAGAGAACACCATCATGCTAGAAGGTTCGCCCTTCACCATGACCTGGAAAGACGATCCGCAATGGGGGCAGTTGATATGCAATTCGCTCATGCCATACAATTTAGAAATTTTTATTATTTGCCCATGCTTTGCCATTGGCTCTATCACATTACCAGCATTGATCTTTTCGACGGCCGTCTATTCCGCGCAGGCGTAGCCGCCATGCTCTCCATCATCCTCGTGCTGTTCTTGATGCCCAAGTACATCAGGTTCATGCAAAGGCTCGACGCCACTAGCGATTTCGACAAAGATGGCGCCAAGAGTCCTCCTATCATGGGTGGTCTGCTCCTGGTGGTGGTGGTAGAGGTTGTGTCCCTGATGGTGTGCCAGATGAACAACTACACGGTGCCTACCCTCATCATCCTTGCGGCCTTCAGCGCCATCGGTGCTATCGACGACATTGCCAAGGTCAAAGCCAAGCGCCTTATCAAGATGGGCAAGCTCAAGGCTGCCGATTACATGGAAAAGGCCGACGGTATTTCCAGCAGTCTTCGCCTGTTCCTCTACTTTCTCTTTAGCCTCGTGGTGGCCATCATCTGCTACAAGTTCATCCCCGAACTCAAGGGCAACCTGACCATCCCCTTCTGCCCCATCGACGTCTTCCAGATTTCCCTGCCTAACTGGGCCTTCGTGGGCTTCATGACCTTTGTGATTGCGGCTTCAGCAAACGGTACCAACTTTACCGACGGCCTGGACAGCCTGGTCTCTGTGCCGATTCTTACCAGCATGGTGTTCGTGGGTCTCGTGGCATACGTGAGCGGCAACTTCATTTTCAGCCAGTACCTAAGCGTACCCTACCTGCCGGGTTGCGACGAACTGTTCCCCCTTGCTACCGCCATCGCTGGCGCCCTGCTGGCCTACCTGTGGTTCAACAGTCCCCCTGCCGAAATCTACATGGGCGATGCGGGTTCTGTGGGCTTTGGCGCCGCCATCGGCATCATGTTCATCTTGGTGCAGGCAGGGCTGTTCCTACCTATCGTGTGCATCATCATCATCGCCGAGGCATTCTCCGTGCTGCTGCAAATTTTGTGGTTCAAGTTTACCCGAAAGACCACCGGCACAGGCAAGAGGCTTTTCCTGTGTGCACCCTTGCACCATCACTACCAAAAGAAATGGGAAGGCCGTTTCCCCAGCAAGCCCCTGATGAATTCCAAGATCGTGTGGCGCATGCACCTGGTGAGCATCTTCGCCCTCATCTTCAGCATGGTGGTGTTCTTCGGCATTAGGTAAAACTTATGGACATTATCGAAACTTTGAAAGCGGCGGGCCAGCAAGAACTCGTCGCCAAGTTGGAATCCTTGACTGGTGAAGCCCGCAGCCTTCTGGAGCGTGACATTTTAAGCCAGGACTGGGAAGAACTGAAGGCCCTTTACACCGAAAAGTCCGCAGCCTCTCTTGAGGACAACGTTTCCGCTGACCTGAAACCCATGCCCTTCAAGATTGCCGCAGACGACCTGCGCTACGAATACTGGAAGGAAACCGGCGAAATTCTGCTTGGAAAAGGCCAGGTGGCCGCATTCCTAGTAGCTGGCGGACAGGGTTCCCGTCTCGGCTTTGACGGCCCTAAGGGAATGTTCGATATCGGACTCCCCAGCCACAAGAGTTTGTTCCAACTGCAGGCGGAGCGTCTGCAGAACTTGTCAGCCCAGGTGGGTCATCCCATCCCCTGGTGCATCATGACCAGCCCGCTGAACCACGAGGCTACCGTCAACTTCTTTACCGAACACAAGTTCTTCGGCATGGACCGTGACAACATCCGCTTCTTTGAGCAGGGCACCATCTGCGCCCTGGACCCGAACGGCAAAGCCGTCGTGGATGAGAACAATCGCCTGGCCCTTGTGCCCGACGGAAACGGCGGTTGCTTCCGGGCATTGGCACAGAGCGGCACTCTGGCCTGGCTCGCCGAAAAGGGTGTACAGTACGTGTTCCTCTACAGCGTAGATAACGCGCTGTGCCGCATCTGCGACCCGGCATTCATCGGGGCTCTCGCCAGCGAGGGCCGCAGTATGTCCGCTTCTAAAGTTGTACCCAAAGCGGGCCCCAATGAAAAGGTGGGGATTTTCGCCCTGCAAAACGGAAAACCCGGCGTGGTGGAATACAGCGACCTTCCCGAGAACTTCCGCGACATGACCAACGCCGACGGCAGCCTCACTTTCGACGGCGGGAACATCGCCATACACCTGTTCAAGCTTGCCGGACTCCGCAAACTACAGACCAGCAGGCTCCCCTGGCATACCGCCCGCAAGACCGTCTGCGGCATAGAAAAATGCTGGAAGTTCGAGCAGTTCCTATTCGACGCCTTCCCGCAGCTAGGTTCCATGCTGCCCTTCGGTGTCATTCGCGAAGAGGAATTCAGCCCCGTCAAGAACGCCGAGGGCAATGATTCCCCCAAGACCGCCCGGACCATGATCGGCAAGCTCCACAAGGAATGGCTGAAGAAGGCACACGTAGAAGTCAAGGAAGACAAGCTCTACGAAATCTCGCCTACCATCAGCTACGCCGGCGAAGGACTTTCACGCCGACTGTTTGTCCGTGAATTCGGCCGAAACATCTTGGAGTTTGATGAATAGACCCTAAACATGTTCCGCTTTAAGGTCATTACATACAAGCTCATCCTATTCGTCCTGCTGCGCCTGCCAGACGCCTTTTATGCGCTACTCTTCCAAATAGCCTTCCCCATCTACAAGGCGCTCCATACCAAGCGGGCCTACGGCCGTGTCGAGCGTCTATTGCAAGAGACCGGATTCTGCGGGAAAAACGCCTACCGCAAGCGCAAGGTCTCCGCCAAAGACGTGTTCGAAAGCATCTACTGGAACGGCATCGACAGCTACCGCCTGCTGGCCCGGATTCCCTCAGCCACCGCACGAGTCCGCTTCGAGAACGAATTCATCATGCAAGACGCCGCCAAGGCCGAAACCGTGGTGGGCATGAGCATCCACCAAGGCGCCTTCGAGAACATGCACCGCATTCTCTGCCGATACAGCGACCACGTACACCTCATCACCGATTCCGCCGGCGACGCAGCCCTGCGCAAATGCCTAGAAGACCTGCGCAGTGACCCCCACCTCACCGAATACCACCCCGACAAGCTCCCGAGCCTCATCCGCAATTTATTTAAGACCCAGGGAATCCTCGCCATGGTGGTGGACCAGGGTCGCAACACCAAGGGCAACACCACCTCTCTTTTCGGGAAAGAGAACACCCTTTATTTGCGGCTCCCCGTCAAAGTGAACCAGATGGGGGCTAGCATCGTCACGTTCCGCACCTACAGCGAAACCGTCGTCAAGCATGGCAAGAAGGTCCGGGAGCACGTTATCCGATTCGAGCATTACTACCCGCCCAAAATGGCCTGTACGCCAGAAGGTGAGGCAAAACTCATTGCCGCCATAGCCGCCGACGTGGAACACTGGATCGAGGAACACCCCGAGCAGTGGACCTGGAACTACCACAAGAACTTCAAGGTATAGAGATGGCGTTCAACGAAGAAGAACTTTTCCAGTTGGAGTGGGTCAAGAACCACCACATGGAAGACAAGGACAAAGCCCTGGAAGCCGAAAGGGCCGCCGAGGCCCCCATGAAGGCGAAAAACTTGGGCGGACGGAAGGTCCGGAACCCAGCCTCCTGGGACACACCGCTACCCGAAGACGAAATCGACCTCCACGGCATGACCGCGGACGAGGCGGCCGAAGCGGTAGAACGCCGCATGTCCCAAATGACCATCGCAGGGCTCAGTGTACTGCGGGTTATCCACGGCGGCGGGAACCCGGCCTACGGGAACGTCAAGAAGATTATCGACCGTAAGGTCCGCTCCGAATGGCGAAACCGGGTGGTATTCTACCGTACCGAAATCGAGAATGCGGGCTCCAGCATCCTAAAAATCGGTAAACCCACCCCAAAAATCAAAAAATAACAGCCCTAGGGGCTTTAAAAAAACATCCTTTTTAACTATCTTTGTGCCACCAACCGGAATATAGCTCAGCCTGGTAGAGCGCTTGCTTCGGGAGCAAGAGGTCGTGAGTTCGAATCTCGCTATTCCGATAAAAACGAAAAAGACCCCAACAAGGGGTCTTTTCGTTTTTTATTCGGGATATCAAGCGAGATGAGAACTCACGAAGTGAGTTCGACTACGCAACTGCGGAACGAAGTGAAACGCAGGTGCGGAGGCCTTGACCTGCGAGAATCGCAGGCAAGCCCGAAGGGCAAAACAGGAACAACGTGACTGTTTTGGCAATCTCGCTATTCCGATAAAAACGAAAAAGACCCCAACAAGGGGTCTTTTCGTTTTTTATTCGGGATATCAAGCGAGATGAGAACTCACGAAGTGAGTTCAAC
>JAFVGH010000077.1 GCA_017475045.1 Fibrobacter sp.
TGGTAGCTTCCACCGTATAGGCATCCTGGAGATTGATCCAGGTTCCTGCGGCGGTCGGAACTTCAGAGGCCTTGGACTTGGCGATCATGCCGAACAGCTTAGGCACTGCAACGGCGGCCAGGATGCCCATGATCACGATCACGACCATCAATTCAATAAGGGTAAAACCTTGCTTTTTCATAGTGTGTACTCCTTGTTGTTTGTGACACATTCTTTTGGGCGGGATTGCCCGTTTACGTTCTGTAATATACAATCTTTTTCACGAAAAAGCAATAGTTTTGTCAAACTTTTGTCACGTTTGTGTCACGACAACATGGAGTTTTGACAAAAATGCCGTTTTTTGCGAAAAATCGCCATATCCCAGACGCTTTTGATGAGTGTAAACATAGATTTTTTTTTACAGAAAGGGAGAAATTTCCCGAAATCCATAGTCCAAGTTGGAATATGTTGCCCCTGGGGACGGCTCATCTTATTATGATGATTAACTTTGATCGCTTTGTAGTGGCGATGTGCAAGGAGGTCTAGTTGCTGGCGGCTTGGCAAGAATGGAGATAGATTCTCTCGCCCTTGTACCACAAAGTGAGGGAATCTGTTTTTGTAAAGGGAAGGTCGGCAAAGTCTGTTATTAGATGAGTTATCTCGCCGTTATGACACAAGTGTCGTGTGCGTACGATTAAAGAATCCCTGTGAAAAAGGAATTCTGATGCCCTGTACTTGCGGAGCTGCCACGTAATTTTCTTCCATTCGTCATCGGAGGTCTGCGTGCCTAGAAATACTTTTTTTTCGCGAGCTTGAGCTTCATCTTTGTGTCCCCTGAAGAACATGTCCCCAACTTCATACTGCTCGTCGTAGTATGCTCCAGAAAGGAAGTGAATTCGGGGAAGTTTTCCTGCGTAATCCTTTACGGAGTAAAGAACCCGTCCTCGTTTTTCAATATCGGGGAAAGGTGGTGCTTTTACAAATTGGTTTAAGGCGTACTCTCTTTCCTTTTGTTCAACATCGCGGTGGTCATAGTTTAGTAATGCACATGCGGCAAGGGCGAACGTAATCAAACCGCATGAGAATGTTTTGGTTAAACTTTTTCCGCCGCTTGTTGGCCCACTAAATGTGGCGATAACGGTGACTGCCAATATGAAGGCTAGTGAAAAGTTCTGTTTGGGAAAGATTGCATTGCCCCAAAGGATTTCTGCAGCACAGAATAACATGACGACAATAACCAAAATTCGGTATTTGGGGTACACAAAAAGAACAGCGAAGGCGAACACAGCTGCGGTAGCAAATACCTCTTGAATAAATGTCAGACAACTCTGATACAATTCTGGCATAAGGTGCATATGCAGGAATACTATCCAATAAACGGCGTAGATTGTTATGGCGACCCATGCGCAAAATAGGCATGCTTTGATTTTTCCGTAGAACGGCTTGTCTTGGGTTGCATGCAGAATAGTTGCTAAAATTGCTCCCGCAACGACAAAGGGAGAATCTATCCAGTACACAAGTGTAATAGCTAAGAATGTTTTTTCCCAGATATTGAGTGCTTTGCCCCTGTAAATTTTAGTCACATACAGGTGTTGACTGACTAGGAATTGAATAAATATGATGGAAGCTTGGCAGAGCCAGAGAATGCGGAATGTTTGGACCTGGAATAAGAATATATGGCGGGTGAATATGGACATTACGAACCAGTAAATGGCAATTCCGACAGCAAAGGTTTCTGCCAAAGCAAATTTTTTTAGTTCTTTGCGATGAAGGAATTTAATTGATGCGAGAATCAGAAAAAGAAAGTTTAAAATGAGTTCCCGCATTAGCGGAATAATGCCCTCTACATCCCAATCGAGGTGAATCCAATCCGATGGGTACGCTGCCCAGGGAGTCTTACCAATGAAGATTGTTGCTGGAAACAAGAGTGAGACTAGTACAACAGGTAACCTTGTTTTGGGGAAATGAAAAAACAACCACAACGGGAACCCCCATCCGACAGTTATTGGATGTACCAATGATCCTGCTAAGAATATTGCAGGTGAAAGCCACCTGTTTCTGTCAAACAGATGGGCTAGCCCCCAGAAGCCAAAGCAGACTGCAAGCGTTCGGGCAACTGGATAAGCTTCAATTGTTTTGATGGTACCCCACATGTCATTTCGAAATTCGCCGTAAGCATACATGGAAAAAAAGAACAGTACTATTGGCAATGCCAAGTGTTGATAATGGAATTTTCGAGTCCACTTGTAGGTAAACCAGGCAAATGAAACTGCTAGAGCACTGTGGATTAATAGGGTTAAAACGAGCGCAGCGATGTCTATTGGGAAGGCCTTGATGAATGATGAGTATATTATTGAAAAAATACTGAACGCATCTTGATTCCCAAACATGAAAGCGGGGTCGTCAATGAACCTTCCTGGGAAAATGTAATTGATTGCCTGCAGCGTGTAGAGGATGCTGTCTTGTTCAAAACCATCAAAATGGTTGACGCACAGCGCAAATAACACTGCTAGAGGAATCAGGATTTTAATTACACCGTTTCTCATTTTTATAAAAAAGTCATACTAGATGCTTCTTTTGAATAGAAGACCGTTTCTTTATACATAGTTGCAATAACCGTATTGCTCTCGAACTCTATTGCGGTCATGACTTTTCTTAGGTCAATGCTGCCAGGCTTGGATTGCTACTGCCTTTAGGTACGTAATGACGTTGGCAGTATCTTATTGAGTAATATAGTTTCTTATGTGGGGTAGGGGTGTGAAGTATGCTAAAAATGTGTGAAAACATGACATTTCTTTTTTTTTCAAAACAGTCAAAACTTTGCGAAAAAGACCGTTTGGCTCTGTAAGCCTGGCTGGTATGGAAATACGACCATTTCGGTGATGGGGGACCATACCATGGAAATGCTTTCGGACAAGGCGAATGTGCCGCTGACGGATACGCTTCGCTGGGTGAACTTTATCCTGAATTCCTCTATAGACCAGCCAGTGACGGGGCGTCAGTATTCTTCGCTGGATATGTTCCCCACGTTGCTGGAAGCCATGGGTTTCCGCTGGGAGGGGCGTTCTATGGGGCTCGGCAAGTCCCTTTATTCCGGGGATTCGACGGTCCTGGAACTTTACGGCCAAAAGGCTCTGGACAGCCTTCTTCGCGAGCGGAGTCACCAGTACGACTATTTCTTGAGAGGGGAGTAGGTCAAAAAGCCCGTTCGATGAACGGGCTGCTTTGAGAGATATTTGACCTACGAGTTACGTCTCCGGTGATTCGATTTCTTTCTTGAGTTCGAGGACGGTTGACTGGGGAAGTTCCGTAAGATCAGCGATTTCTTCAATAGGCTTATTCATCGCAAGCATTTTCTTTGCGATTTCCTTCGCCTTTTTCCGGGCCGCACCGTATTCCCAGTACGACTTGTCGATGTCTTTCATGATGTTGCTGAGCATATATCTGGAACTAAAATTACACAATTTCACTTCATTTTGCAATACCCTGAACACGGGATGCAAAAAAGCCCGCTCAAGGAACGGGCTGCGGGCTACAGTTTCCCGAGGTCCCTGAGCATCTTCTCGTACTTGTCGGCACGGGCCTTTTCTGCATCGGCACGGGCCTTTTCTGAATCGGCCAACTTTTGGATTTCATTTGCACGCTGGCGTTCCTGGTCAACGGCGATGTCTATTTCCTGTTGCCATGTCATATAGCGCTTCCTTGTTTCGTTGTCCGTCTGGTACCATTTCACCAGCCTGTCGATGTCCTTGGTTTCCGGGGAGATTGGCTTGCTGGTGGCGAAGTACTCCAGATAGGTCCTGATGGATTTCTCGGCTACATCGCGGTACTTACTAAATATATAAAAATTTTTGAAGCATAGGTCGCCCATTTCAATTTTGGGGTCATCGACCTCGAGATTCTTGAACCGATATACGGCCCGGCCCCGTCCGAAAATGTCTTCGGGACATAGGAACACGATGTAGAGTTCCTTTAGGTTGTAGTAAACCTCGCCCTTGTTCAGTGATTCGCTGTCGCACATTGCCTGGTAATAGCGTGTCCTCTTGGGGATTTCCTTGGTGTCTTCCATTTGCATCTCGATGTCGAAACTGCGGAGGGTTTCCCCGCCCGGACCCGTTTCTTTTACAAAAACGTCATAGCGGATTCCTTTGTAGAAGGGGCTTACTTCGACGGTCTTTTCGGATTCTGGGTCCCGGAGTTCGTGAATCTTGATTCCGAGAACCGCCTCCAGGAAGGGCTTGGCTATTTCCTTGTGGCTGAATACCATGGCGAACATGAACCTGTTGGTGATGGTGAGTTGTTCAAAGGGTATGCGTTTGTGTTCCATTTGTAGTCTTTGTTTTCGGGAACGCGCCCGTGTCGCGGACAGGGGAAGGGCCCCGTCTGCTATATAGACGATTCTTTGGGGCGAAATATGCCTGAAAATTTTGTTTACGGGTGGTTTTTACAGATGATAGCGGATCCTCGCCTGCGCGGGGATGACGAAGAGAGGGTGCGGGGATGACGAAGAGAGGGCGAGGATGAGCAACAGTTGTTTGCTTTTGGTCAACTATAGTTGCATAATGGACGTTTTTTTCGAAAAGGTGTTGCCCTTTAGACGGAAATTTTATATATTGATGGTGTTGGGTAGCCAACAGGTGCGTGGTCCTGCCTTAGTGGACAGTTAAAAAGGTGCGTGGTCCTGCCTTAGTGGACAGTATTTAAAGATTGCAATCCCGTTTTCGGGGTTGCAGTCTTTTTTTATTTTGGAGGATTTGTGAACGAAAAAGCAAAGGTTCGTTTAGTATATGTGGATCAGGACTATCTGGACATTCTTCGATCTGTGGAAAACAAGGTGAGTACAAAAAATCGGCCCTATGTGTTCCTAGGAATCACAATTAACGAACATCTATACTGCATTCCGTTAACATCACAAACGAACAGGGCAAGGGCGAGAAGAGGATTGCGCAAAAGGCCAAACACCTTTACCGAAAATATCATTGGACCTAGAGGCTACGCTGTAGCTGTTTTGCTCTATGGCAACATGATTCCGGTGAAAGAAAATGTCGTGACAGATTGTGAAATAGGCGGGGGCATCCTAAAGGACGAGTGGATTTTTATCAGAAAAAACGCTGACAAGATTATCGAAAAGGCGATGAGGGTATACCGGAGCAGGGTTTCAGGGAAAAACCCTTTCGCAAACCTCTGGTGTTGCGATTTCAAGAGACTGGAAGAATGCGCTGGCTAAGATCCCCGCCTGCGCGGGGATGACAAGGGGGGGGGTATGACAATGGAGGAGCGGGGAGGTGTCAGTGTTGCAGGGATTCTGCATAAGGGAATAGGTCGCAGCACATTGTGCGGCTATGCAGGGTTTGCCCGTCTTGCAATTGTAGGCTTGCTCGTTCCTCGTTTTCAGATTTGAATACGAAAGAGAATTCGTTGTTTTCATAGAATTTCAAAATAGAGTAGACGTTGTAGGCGTCAACAGCAAGGAATCGGCATCCAGTCTTGTTGTGCGAGTCAGAAAACCATATTTTCAGGAAGTCTAAAATCTCGGACCCAATTCCGTTCCCTTGAAATTTTTCGCTTACTGCAAGCCGGCCGATTAATACAGAAGGATAGTTGTGAATCAACCTCTTAGGGTATGGGACATTTTCGCGAAGCTTCCGTCGCATCTGTTTGGCTTGGATTCCGCCATTGGAAATTGTAAACATTGACGTGATGTTGTTTCTTTTATCGATGAATGCATATGTTTTTCCGAATAGCGCGTGTTCGTATGCTGCGGCATCGCATTGAAAGAATTCATCGAGATCCTTATCTCCACAGGAAAAAAAAGACAGGTTCGACTGAACCTGTATATCCTGCAAACTTGTCAACCTGCAGTTGGATAAAAGATAACTCATGGACTATATCTTTGCATTTTTGAGAATAAAGGCTGTAGCTTTGACTTTTTTGCTTAAGTCAAGTTTTTTCTTTGCTTTCAGCATTCGGTTTGCCTTTCTTATGAACCTGTCTGCTGCAGCACCTTCTAGAACTGGTAATGGACGTATTGCTAATGCCATGGCCTAAATATAGATTAAATTCATCGCCAAGGCAAGCAATGTGGCTTCCACACTGTGAAAAATGATTTTACAAAATTTTTTGGCAAGTTTTGCTGAAAAAAGAGTCTTATATATAGTATGGGTTAAGCAAATTTTTAAATTTCCCTGTATGGAAAAGGTCAAAATCTTGTTCGTGTGTCACGGCAACATCTGTCGGAGCCCTATGGCGGAATTTGTCATGAAGGACAAACTAACGAAGGCGGGTGCTGACGACACCGGAACGAAATTTACAGATCGCTTTGAGGTGGCAAGCGCCGCCACCAGTACTGAAGAAATTGGGAATCCGGTTTATCCACCGGCAAGGCGCATGCTGAATGCCCACGGCATTGACTGTAGTGGCAAGCATGCCCGACAGATGACGGCCCGTGATTACGACTACTACGATTACATCGTCTTGATGGACCGGAACAACCTGCGGAATTTGCGGTGGATTCTGCCAGCCGACATTTATGAAAGGGAATCGTCGAAGCCCTGCAAGGTGTCGCTGCTGATGGAATGGGCGGGGGAGTCCCGCGATGTGGCGGACCCTTGGTACACGGGGGATTTCCAGGCCACCTGGGACGATGTGAACGAAGGTTGCGACGCTATTATAGAGAAGTTGACGGCGCGGTGACTATAACGCGGTTATAGAAAACCGTGGGGTTCGAAGCCTAGGCCTTTGATCAACTCAAAATCCTTACAACTGTTGACTCCCGCGGTGGTGAGCATGTCGTCGGTAATGGCCGCATTTGCTCCGCTTTGGAAGGCACGCTTGCCGTCATCGCCAAGGACTCCGCGTCCGCCAGCGAGACGGATGTAGGCCTTGGGGTTGATAAAGCGGTATATGGCCACGATACGGCAGAATTCGTCGTTGGTAAGCTTGGGTAGGCTCTCGTAGGGCGTGCCCGGAATGGCGTTCAGCACGTTTACCGGCGTGGACTTGACGCCGAGGGAGCGCAGGTCCAGGCACATGTCGATGCGGTCTTCCATGGTCTCGCCCAGGCCCATGATGCCGCCACTGCAGATTTCAAGGCCTGCGGCCAAGGCGTTCTGCAAGGCCGCGATCTTGTCGTCGTAGGTGTGGGTGGTGCAAACGTCAGGGAAGTGCCTGCGGTAGGTCTCCAGGTTGTTATGGAAACGGGTGAGGCCTGCTTCTTTCAGCTTGTCGAACTGTTCGCGGTTCAGAAGCCCTGCCGAGAGGCATACGGAAAGCTTGGTCTCTTTCTTGAGCCTGCGGATGGCTTCGGAGATCTGTTCTACGTCGCGGTTGGAGAGGGTGCGGCCCGAGGTGACGATGGAGTAGCGGGGGATGCCCGCGGCCTCTTTCTTCTTGGCGTCGGCCACGATTTCGTCGGCACTGAGCAATTTGTATTCCGGAGCGCCAGTGTGGTAGTAGCTGCTCTGGGCGCAGTACTTGCAGTTTTCGGAGCAGCGGCCGCTTCGGGCGTTCACGATGGAACAGAAGTCGAAGTTGTTTCCGTGGAACTTTTCGCGGATTTCGTTGGCGGCAGCACAGAGCTCATCCAGGTCTTCGCTCAAAAGGCGGATGGCGTCGTCGCGGGTGACCTCGTAGCAGCTTTCAATAATTTTGTTTTTTAGTTCTTGTACGAAGGACATAACAAAAACAAATTTTGTCTTAGAAAAACAAAAAACGCATTTTGCTTAAGTAATCAAGGAACAGATTTTGTCTTAGAAGCGAGTGAGACAAGGCTTCGCTCGCCCGTAGCGTACAAATCGTACGTGAGGTGCGAGCGTAACGCAGTATCGCGAAGGTTATAAGGCAAAATCAAACATTGAATGGTTGCATGACCTGCCACAGAACGGCTTTATGTGCATGGAGGCGATTCTCAGCCTCTTCGAAACTCATGTTCACGTCCAGGTTGTCCATGACAGCGTCCGTGATTTCTTCGCCGCGGTGGGCAGGCAGGCAGTGGCTCACCTTGCAGTGTGCCGGAGCCAGTTTTAAAAGTTCGTCGTTGATCTGGAACGGCAAGAAGTGAGACTGTTTTTCGGCCTTTTCGCCTTCTTGACCCATAGAGACCCACACGTCGCTGTACAGAATGTCGGCGTCTTTCACGGCTTCCTTCGGGTCGTTGAAAACGCGGTACTGGCAGCCGTGCTTCTTGAGGCCGGCCTGGGCTTCTTCCACCACCTTGGCGGGCTGTTCAAAGCCCTTCGGGCAGGCCAGCGTGAAATTCATGCCCACCTTGGAGGCGAGGGCCAAGAAGGAATTGGCCACGTTGTTGCCGTCGCCGATGAAGGCTACCGTCTTGGGTTTGCCGTCGGCATTCTTGAAACCGCCCAGGTTCTCGCAGATCATCTGGGCAAAGGCGATAGCCTGGCAGGGGTGGTAGTCGTCGGTAAGGGCGTTCACCACAGGGACGCTACCGAATTCGGCCAGTTCTTCTACCAGCTGCTGCTTAAAGCAACGGACCACGATGGCGTTTACCCAACGGCTGAGACAGCGGGCCACATCCTTGACGCTTTCGCGCTTGCCAAGGCCGATGGAATCGGGGGCCAGCAGCACGGCGTGACCGCCCAGCTGGTTCATGCCCACCTGGAAGGTGGTGATGGTGCGCAACGAAGGCTTTTCGAAGAACATGGCGATGTTCTGGCCGTGCAGGCGTTCGGACATCTTGCCCGCATGGACCTCTTTCTTGAGACGGGAGGCAATCTCCACGGTTTCGAGAATCTTTTCCTCGCTCCAGTCGGCGAGGCGAAGGAAATGCTTGTTGCGATCGATCATCTTTTATCCCTCGGGCACGGGGCCCAATCAAAAAAAAGAAAACGGCTGCCCTTTTGTGAACGGCCGGTTTATCAAACGAAAGTCTAAATATATATAAAAATTCCGGGAAAAAGCGTATTGTAACGAATATTTACGTTTTTAGACAAGGCTAGATTCCGGCTCGGGGGCCGGAATGACGTTAGAATGTAGCCCGGAATGACATGCCTTCCTCTTAGAACTTGAGTTCTTCGGGGCCTTTGATGGGGTTGGATGCCTGGTACTTCTCTTCCTTGACCGGGTCCCACACGTCGGGGTCGAATCCCTCCATCTGGGTAAGGGTCTTGCCCCTAGTGCACAACAAGGCACCCAGGAGAATGGCGTTTTCGATGGCGATGACCAGGGCCGTTTTGTAGTCAAGGCCGAATCCCAGGGGAGCGCCCTTCAGGTTTTCGGGACTCACCCACAAAATGTAGTGGCAGGTGATGAAGGTCATGAACATGCAGGGAACAAGGGCAATCCAGAAGTTCTTCTTCTTGCTCCGCAGGTAAACCACGGCCACGCACAGGCTGCACACCGCCATCAGCTGGTTGCTCCAGCTGAAGTAGTTCCACAAGATGTTGAAACCTTCGGGGTTCAGGTTGCTCCAGAAGATGAGCAAGGCGCAAAGGGTAAACATGGGAACTGTCAAAAGCAGGCGGTTCTTGGCGGACCTCTGGTCAATGCCCGTAAGTTCGGCGATGGTAAGGCGGAGGCTACGGAGGCTGGTGTCGCCACTGGTGACGGCGAGGATGATTACACCCACAACCACCAGCACAGAAATGGGGGCGAAGGGGATGACGGTAGAGACCAATACGCTCAGCACTTTCACACCGCTTGCACCTGTCAAAAGTTCGGGCATTTGGTGGTAGATGAACATG
Source organism: Fibrobacter sp. (assembly GCA_017475045.1). GTDB lineage: Bacteria > Fibrobacterota > Fibrobacteria > Fibrobacterales > Fibrobacteraceae > Fibrobacter. The sequence goes on from JAFVGH010000077.1 coordinate 9,681, forward strand.
CCGCCGGCAGCCCAGATCATACCGATGAGGCCTTCGATAATCATCATGCCGTAGAATGTCTGGCGGCCGCGTTTCTCGGTAACTTCGGTACGGGCCACGATGGGGCTCTGGGTGCTGTGGAATCCGCTGATGATACCGCAGGCGATAGTCACGAACAGCATGGGGAGTATGGGCTGGCCCGCCGGAAGCTGGTGAAAGTTTGCACCGAAGTCTGTCAGGTTGATCTCGTCAAGGACGTTCAGGTTGGGGGCAATGCCGATAAGGATTCCAAGAGAAGCAAGAATCAGTAGTCCGCCAAAGATGGGGTAGATGCGGCCGATAATCTTGTCGATGGGGAAGAAGGTGCTGGCAAAGTAGTAGGCGAAAATGCAGGCCACTGCAATCCAGAACACGGTGGGGGACTTGGCGTCACCTACGATGATGGGGGTGTTGATGAGGGCGGCAGGCGTGTTGGTGAACACTGCACCCACTAGGATCAGGGCCACGGAGATGAGGGCCATCACCACCTTTGAAGGTCCCTTGCCCAAGAACTTGCGGGCCAGGGCGGGAACGTTGTAGCCGTTGTTGCGCATGCTGATCATGCCGCTGAAATAGTCGTGTACCGCTCCGCCCAGCACGTTTCCGATGGGGAGCAGAATGAACACGATGGCGCCGAACTTGATGCCGAGAATCACGCCGATAACAGGGCCGATTCCAGCGATGTTCAGGAGCTGGATAAGCATGTTCTTCCAGTGGGGGAGAACCATGCGGTCCACGCCGTCGGGGTTAGCGAGGGCCGGGGTTTTACGGTCGTCGGGTCCGAACACTCGTTCCACGAACTTGCCGTAGGTGAAGTAGCCGCCAATCAAGATGGCAATGCCGATAAGGAATGTAATCATCTTTTGCCTACCTTAAAAATTATTCGTCGAATTCTGAGAAATCGTCGTCTTCCGGGTTGGCCTGGCTGGGTTCCGGTTCAGGGGAGGAAGTTTTTCCGGATGTGGGGTTGATTTTTTTCGAGTAGTCCTCGTTGTATTCCTCGTCTACATCTTCGTTGTCTTCTACGACTTCTTTCTCAATGTCTTTCTCGACGTCTTCTTCGACGTCATCCTCTTCAATCTTCTTGGCCTGTTTCTTCTTCTTTTTCTTCGGAGAGACCTCTTCGTCGTCCTTGGCGTGTTTCTTGGTACTGCCCTTTTCCTTGGCGATCTCGTCGGGGGTCTTGTCCTTGCCGAACTGCTGCTTGAAATAGAGTATGTTGGTGGTGAAGCTGGACTTGCCGGCGTAATCATACCCAATTACCGGATGGAACGAAGATCCTAGCTGGAATGCCACGGCTATTCCGAACTTGAAGCCGTTGTTTCCTTTAACAGTAATGTTCGGGTTGATTTCTTCGCCATTCCAGCCTTCGGCATGGGACACCAGGTGGCCCGAAGAAGCCATGCTGGCATACTGGTAACCGAGGGTTAGCAAGACTTCGACGAGGTCGACAGGCCTGTAACCGATGACCAGGTCAAAAGTGAATGCAGAAATGTCCAGGTCCAGGGTGCCCTCGTAGTTTTCGGGCTGGTAACTGATGCCGCTGGAATTATAGCCGAGCACAAGGCTTAGATCCAGTCCCTGGGCGGCCTTGGGCATCTTGTATTGGAAAAGGTGCCCAAAACTATATTGCAGGCCGAAACCGATGAGGTTGAATTTCTGGAGTTCGCTGATAGCGGGAAGCCACATGCCCCTGAGTACCAGTCGTGCATGGTAGTAGCTTCCGGCCAGTTGCAGGTAGGGGTAAGTGAAAACACCCAGCTTGTTCAGGGTCTCGTTACCATAGACGGTTCTGTCGCGACGGAATCTCTCCGGATCGCCGTGGGTGCCGAAGATGGTGGGGACGCTTTTGCCTTTTTCCGTGAAGGACCGGTCGTCATCGCCGATGGGGATCAGGGAGAATGGGAGCCCTGCTTCGAAGGTTACGCTTTGGGGCACAGAGGCGCTGACATACCAGTTGCTGTTCAGTACGGGCCCGAGGTTCGTTATGATAGGCTTCACATAGCCGGGGCGGTTGAACATTCTTGAATCGCCGACATCGCTGTTGTCGAATGCGGCAATAGATTCGTAGATGGAGGCGTAGCCCTTGTCGCCCATAGCAGATGCTGCGGCCGCCAAGCACAGTCCCGAAACTAGAAGTAGCTTGAAAGGCGTTTTCATGGGCCCAATTTTAGAAATTTTGGGGCCCGCTGTTCAGCCTAGAACTGGAATTGTAGCGAGATCGAGGCCGAAACGAAGGTTTGCCACAGGAACGGGTCTAAATCCCTGTTTTCGCTGTCCTTGGTATAGACGTTCTTGAACCAGTTTTCGTAGAACTTGATTGCTGGCACAATGGCTATTTCGTTAGTAAAGTAATATTGTACGTTGGCGAAAAGCCCGAGGGCCGATCCCATGAATTCCGTGTCACGCAGGTCTTCGCCGTGGATGGCGCTGTTCTCGGTCTTGACGCTGGTATACGAGAATCCTGCCCCGAGGCCAATCTGGAAATAGTCGGGCCAGAAGAAGTTGTAGTAGAACTCAAAACCCAGGCGCCAGAAACGGGTGTCCTCTTCGGTGGAAACCTTCACCAGTTCTTCTTGCTGTTTCCAGTATTGGAATGCTATGGCTAAGGTGAATTCCCGGATGTTTACGCCCAGAAGGAATTCCGGGTCGCCCATGAGGCTTATGTCGGGCGGGTAGGTCTTGAACTTGTTGCCGCTGGTATCCTTGATGCTTACGGGCTTTTCGTTAAGGTCGCCGGTGGTGGCGGTAATACCCATGCCCGCCCGCACAAAGTAGGAACGGGGCCAGTAGTTCTCTTCGTAGGCGCTGGCCGTGGTGGCTGCGAAGATTATGAAAAAAAGTAGAACGAGTTTTTTCATAGAATTGATTCAGATTATATACAGGACCTTATTCTAGATTCCGGGTCAAGCCCGGAATGACGTTTAACTAGCCCGGAATGACGTGGGGCCTTATTTCCCGGCGTAGTAGAACATGGCGTCGATGCACTTCTTGGCGGCCATGCGCACCGATTCGTCCAGCTGCACGTGCTTTGCCTTTTCGGGGTGGCGGAGCGTTTCCAGGATGTTTTCCAGGGAGTTGCTCTTCATGTACTTGCACATGCTGCAGCTACCCACGAATTCCTTGTCGGGGAACTCGTAATGCATGCGGGCGTTCAGGCCACATTCCGTGAGCAGCAGGAACTTGGTGCCGTCGGGTTGCTTCTTGATGTAGTCTACCATCTGGCCGGTACTGCCCACGTAGTCGCTGAGCAGGGCCACGCCGGGGTGGCATTCGGGGTGGCTAACCACCTTCAGGCCCGGATTCTGTTCCCGGAAGAAAGCGATCAATTCGGAATCGTAGGTCTCGTGCACATAGCAGCTGCCGGAGTGGAGCACGATCTCTTTCTTGATGCCACGCTTGTTCAGTTCTTCGATGAGGTTCTTGCCCATCAGGCCGTCGGGAACGAACACGATCTTGTCGTTTTCCAGGCTGGAGACGATCTTCATCACGTTTCCGCTGGTGACGCACACGTCGCAGGCCGCCTTCACGTCGGCGGTAGTGTTGATATAGCAGACGAAGGTGTGGTCGGGGTACTTTTTGCGGAGTTCACGGACTTCGGCGCCGGTGATGGAGTCGGCCAGGCTACAGCCCGTAAGCGGTCCCGGAATCAGCACGTCTTTTTCGGGGTTCAGAATCTTGGCGGTTTCGCCCATGAACTGCACGGCAGAGAACACGATGGTCTTGGCGCTCACCTGGGTGGCGTCCTGGCTCAGCTTGAAACTGTCGCCCGTGTAGTCGGCCACGCCCAGCACGATTTCGGGGGCCACGTAGCTGTGGGCGAGAATCACGGCATCCCGCTCTTTCTTGAGCTCGTTGATTTCGTTGATCAGGGGGAGCATCTGTTCGCACTTTTCGCGGCTGTAGGTGCAGAGCACTACGCCGGGCTTGATGGTGCTGAGGCGGTTGTAAAGTTCGTCGACTGTCATGTGAATGTCCGTATTAAAAGCTAGTGTAAAAGTAGAAAAATCAATATCCGGCCCATTCGGCGCTGATGGAAGGGCTTGCCTTGCGTATGGACTTTTCCTCTTCGCTGTCGTCGGCAGGGGCAATTTCACCTTGGGCGATTTTCGCCTTGATTTCGTCGAAAGTCTTGGGCGGTACGCTGTTCGGGGTGTTGTCGCCCAGCACCTTGCAGGGGGCGCCTTCGGATTCCTTGGCCTTGTCTTTTACGGGAGCGTATTCCCGGGCGGCAGGGACCTCGTAGAACTTGTCCTCTTCGGGGCACCAGGCGGTAAGCTTTTTACCGTAGACGCAGCCGGAATCCAACCCGATAAATCCCGGGCGGTTCACAAATCCCATCTTGGCCCAGTGCCCAAATACCACGGTCTTTGGCCAGCTCACCTGTTCAAACCAGGGTCGGTCATTCCACAGGCGTATGGAAAGCAGTACCTTTGGGCTCATGTCTTCGAGGCGGGTCTTTCCAGGTTCCAGGCCCGCGTGAACCAGCAGGGCGTGGGGCGTTTCCCGCCAAAGGGGCCAGTCCTTTACCGTGTCCCGAATGAATGTCCATTCTTCCAGGGAGAGTCTCGCGAAACGGTGGCGCTGCTTTTCGGTCCATTCCGTCTGCGGGGTATCCATCATGCGGATCAGGTGTTCCTCGTGGTTGCCGCGAACCGTCAAGATTCCCAGATCCAGCACGGTCTTCAGGGCCCGCATCATGTCGGGGCCCTTGTTGATGATGTCGCCGGTCTGGTACAGCGTATCCTTGCCCCGCACGAACCCGAAAGCGTCGATAATCCGTTCCAGTTCGTCGGCACAGCCGTGGATGTCACCTATATATAATGTACGGCTCATAGTCCAACGGCTTGGCGGAGCTTGTTCATCTCGTCTGGGGTGAGTTCCCGGAACTCACCGGCGGGCAGGTCGCCCAGCTTGATCTTGCAGTAGCTGATGCGTTTCAGGTCGCGAATCTCGTAGCCCAGGGCCCGCATCATGCGGCGGATTTCCCGGTTCTTGCCCTCGATGAGGGTGAGTTCCGCATATCCCTTTTCCAGGTATACGTCGGTGGCGAAGGCGATGTCTTCTTTAGAGTCCGGGTCTTCGGGGTCACGGATGTCCACACCGTCCACCAGCTTCTGGGCCGCATTTTCGCTGAGGGGCTTGGTGGTCCACACGTTGTAGGTGCGGGGTATCTCGTAGCTCGGGTGGGTGAGACGGTGGAGCAGTTCCCCGTCGTCGGTAAAGAGCAACAACCCGCGGCTCTGCAGATCCAGACGGCCCACGTATTTCAGCTGGTGGTATCCGGGAGGCAGGTAATCGTATACAGTACGGCGACCCTGAGGGTCTTCCTTGGTGCACACGCATCCAGGGGGTTTGTGGAACAAGATGGTGGTGGTTTTGCGGGGGAACTTTGCCGGCTTGCCGTCTACCAAGACGGTGTCGGCGTTCTCGTCCACCTGGTGGCCAAGATCGCTGATGGTCTCGCCGTTCACCTGCACGCGGCCTTCTTCGATTAGGGCGTCGGCGGCACGACGGCTGGCGATTCCGCAGAGGGATATGAACTTGTTAATTCTCATACAATAGTCCGAACCTGAGGCCGGCGGTGCTGATGCGGAAGGTTTCTACGCGGAGTTTTTCCAGCAGGGAGCGGAGCCAGAACAGCCCGCAGATGATGACGTCGCTCCGCCCGTTTTCAAGGCCCGGGAGCATGGCACGGAGCTCCTTGGAAAGGTTCGATATGCGTGTGGTGACCGCTTCCAGGTCGGAGAGGCTCATTTCCAGGCCTTCGATAGCCTTGTAGTCGAACTGGGAAAGGTTCTTGAACACCATGGCCAGGGCCGTTCCCGTTCCGCCGATAAGGTACACCGGCTTCTTGGTCATGCCCTTGAACGATATTTCCTTGAAGGTTTCCTTCACGAATTTCTTGTATTCGGGGCCGGGAATGGGGCCCATGGCCTTGAACATCTTGAGGGCGCCCACCGGAATGGAAAATCCGGTTGCACCGTTGGAAATTTCGGTAGAGCCGCCGCCGATATCGATGGTCACGATGCCTTCGCCGTGCCATTCCTTCACAGAGCGGTAGGTCAGGGCCGCCTCTTCTTCGCCGGTAATGATTCTCGGGCGAAGCCAGAGGGCTTTTTCTACGGCGTCAAGAACTTCTTCCTGGTTTTCGGCACGGCGCATGGCCTCTGTCATGGCGGCGGCCTTCAGCTCTACCCCAAGGGCGTGCAGGTCCATGCGGAACTTGGTCATGATACGGCACAGGTCGGCGATGCGTTCTTCTGAAATGCGTCCGGAGTCGTAGATGTCTTCGCCCAGACGGCAGATTTCAACCTTCTGGAGTTTCGGGACTAGGACTTTGCGGGGCTCGACGCCTTCCGTTTCTGCGGGTTCGAAGGCGGCGATGAGCAGAATGCAGCTGTGGCTGCCGATGTCGACGGTGGCGAGGAGCTTGTTAGCCATTTTCCACCTCTCCTTCCCCTTCTCTCTTTAGCCCTGCCTTAATCTTCTCGGCGATCTTTGCCGGGTTCAGCATGAACTCCCTGGCGCTGGCGATGGCTTCTTCTACGATAGATTCGGGATACTTTCCGCTCCAGCTGGCCACCAGGTCTCCGGACTCGGAACCCAGGGGCTTCTTTTCCCGGATTTCCTGACCCATCTTCAGGGCCAGAAGTAGTCCGAGCTCAAAGGCGCGGGGATTTTCCTTGTCCTTCAGCAGGTTCTCGACGCGGGTAATCCGCTCTTCCAGGGGGATCTTTTCAAGTTCCGACAGGTCTTTTTCCGAAATCATGACTATAAAAATAGAAAAAGGGTAAAAAAGAACGGAGTCCCATGGGGAACTCCGCTCTGTAAAAAGGAGAGAAGAAAAAATTACTTCTTAGCAGCCTTCTTAGCAGGAGCCTTCTTGGCAGCCGGCTTCTTAGCAGCGGGCTTCTTGGCGGCAACCTTCTTGGCAGCGGGCTTCTTAGCGGCAACCTTCTTAGCAGGAGCAGCCTTCTTAGCAGCCGGCTTCTTGGCAGCGGGCTTCTTGGCGGCAGCCTTCTTAGCAGGAGCGGCCTTCTTGGCAGGAGCCTTCTTGGCAACAGCCTTCTTGGCAGCGGGTTTCTTAGCAGCGGTTTTCTTTGTAGTAGCCATTGTTTTTTTTCCTTTTTTTAGGGTTTAATGATTTGATAGCTATAAAATAACTCTTTTTTCACAAATAATCAACACTTTTTTGAAATTTTTTTCTTTTTTTTTCAAAAAGATATTGACAAGGAAAAATTCTGTCATTATACGCGCGGGCGTAGCGTTGACTATAACTTAATGATAATCAAAGTTTTGATAGGAGTTTTGTGGCGTTCATTTTGATACATGACGAATGAAAAAATGCTCGGCGAAAAAATCGTCGAGCAAAAAATTTTTCTTGTGTCGAAACTTTACTAGGAGTTTTTCACACTGTCGATGTACTTCTTGAATCCTTCTACACCAAGCTCGAACATGTTCACGAACTTGGTGGCGAATGGCGGGATCTTCTTCTGGTGCATGCCCAGCGCGTCGTGCATCACCAGCACCTGGCCGTCGGTGTAGCGCCCGCCGCCAATGCCGATGGTTGCTGCGTTCACCTCGCGGGTGATACGTGTGCCGAGCTCTTCGGGAATGTGCTCCAGCACCATCTCGAAGCACCCGAGACTGTCCACGTACTTGGCTGCCTTCTCGATAGCCTCCGCCTCCTCGGCAGTCTTGCCCTTCTGCTTGAAGTTCTCCGCCGTCTGGGGTAAAAGTCCCAGGTGGGCGCACACGGGAATGTCCTTGCTTCTCAAAAACTCGATGACGCCTTCGGGAGTTCCCTCCAGCTTGATACTTGCTGCTCCCAGGTCCATAAATCGGCGTGCGTTGTCGTATGCCGTTTGCGGATCCTTGTCGCTTAGGTAGGGCATGTCGGCTACCACGTGGGTGTTGGGGGCGCCCCTGCAGACAGCTCCCACGAAAATCAACATCTCGGTCATGCCCACGTCGCGTGTGGTGCTGTAGCCCAGCATGGTGTTGGCGAGACTGTCTCCCACCAGGATCTGGTCGATGCCGGCGGCTTCCGCCATCTGTGCGAAGGCGAAATCGTAGCTGGTGATCATGGAAATCTTTTCGTTCTTGGCTTTCTTTTCGGTTATGTCTTTTGGGGTGAGCATAATTTTCGGGTCTCCTGTAGCCACTTCAGGGAATGAATCTCCTTCAAGAAGCCGATGTGGGTCCTAAGATAGGAAATTAAGGCGTTCTCGGTATACTGGGCGTCCTGTATTGGCAAGTTCTTGTGTAGTGCCCAGAAACCTTCCAGGGTTTCTGCCCTTGCCCGGGGTTCGGCCATGCCGAGGCAGTTCTTGCATAGAAAGCTTCCCGATTCGGGGGAAAAGTCCGCCGCCGGTTCCATAAGTTTGCTTTCGCAGCGTCCGCAGGTGCCGATATCCAGATGGTAGCCCCACATCTCGCAGGTAGAAAGCAACCAGCGTGCAAAGGCGGCGCCGTCGGCTTCCTTGTCGTCCAGTTCCTGCAGGGCGGCTTCCAGTCTCGGGAATTCCTCGTCCAGGGGAACACCCTGGGGGGCGTAACGCAACAGCATTTCCGCCATGACCTGGGCGTGGGAAAGCTTCAGCAGGTCACCGCGCATGGTTTCGTGCCAGCGGAGGAGCGTTGCCTCCTTGATGAACTGCAGATCGGTGTTCGGATTGTGCTTGAACACCACTTCGGCGAGGGCCAGCGGGTCCAGGGCGCCCTTGAAAGGCGACTCCTTCTTTTTACCGCCCTTTACGATAAAGGACACGATCCCGCATTCCTCCGTCAGGGCCTTCACGATCCAGCTGGAATCGCTGTACGGATACCGGTGGAGGACTATGGAACGGGTCTTGATCATGCCTTAGGGAACGGGGGCCAGCCCAGCTTCTGTCCGCCAACCACGTGCAGGTGGATGTGGAAAACGGTCTGGCCTGCATCTTCCTTGCAGTTGAAGACGAAACGGGCGCCGGATTCTTCGAGACCCAGGTCCTTGGCGATTTGCTGCCCGCGGTAGAGCAGCTTGCCCACCAGCTCGCAGTCCTCCGGCTTCATGTCCATGAGGGAGGCGATATGGCGCTTGGGGACCACCAGGAAGTGAACGGGGGCCTGGGGTGCCACGTCGTAGAAGGCAAACACGTCGTCGTCTTCGTAGATTTTCTTGGAAGGGATTTCACCCTTGATGATTTTGCAGAATAGGCAGTTGTCACTCATAGTGTATATTAATATAGTAAAGGGGAGGGGTCTCCCCTCGCTACTGCTGTATGTCATCCCCGCGAAGGCGGGGATCTCCATACATCATTCGCTACCCCTTCGCCTAGGGGCTCCGCCCCTAATACCCCGTTATACGTCATGGCGGGCTTGACCCGCCATCTAGCATGAAAGGTTTTATTTATGAATCGAGAGGGGTGGGATCACTCAGTCATTTCATTCCTTCGCCTCCGCCCTCTCGAAAAACTGGCGTATAATTCAGGAATCGAGAGGGGTGGGATTGTTCAGTCACGTTGTTCCTTCACAACCCTTCGGGTTTTGGCTTCGCCAAAATCCTTGACTGCGCAAGTTCACTTCGTTCACGCGCAGTCAATCGAACCCTCTCCGAGGGTTCGCGAATCCGCCCTATTGAAAAAAAAAGTGGAGTCATCGACTCCACTTTTTTGTTTCAGGAGAGAGAGGGGTTCGAACCCTCGGTCCTGTGACAGACTCCGGTTTTCGAGACCGGCCCAATCGACCACTCTGGCATCTCTCCGAGGTTTGGTGCAATATAGAAAAATCCCGCAGCATCTGCTACGGGATTTTTGGTTTATCCAATCTTTTTTATCGGACAATGATCTTCTGGGTGGCGGTAACACCTGCACCCTTGGCCCGTACAATGTAGGACCCGCGGGCCATCCCCGAAAGGCTGAACTGGTGGGTTCCGGCAGAGAGGGCGCCCTTGTAAAGGCTCGTCACTCGGTTGCCCTGCAGGTCGAACACGTCAAGCGAGACGCTTGTGGCACGGGCCGTGGTGAAGGAGAGGCTGCTGCCCTGGAGCGTCAGGGAGGCAACCGCAGGCTGTGCACCGGCTCCGATGGCGGTGTTGTTGGAGTTGCTCGATGTAGGGGTTTTGGAGCTGGAGGACGTAGGAGTGCTTGCGGTCGGATCAGCAAGCTTTTCCACCATCTTGATGCCGGTGATGACCTTCTCGCTTCCGTCGGAGATGGCGAACAGGTCGGTCGTTTTGTCGAAGTTGGAAATAATCAGACCGTCGTCGGTAACCATTTCGTCGAACCCGATGTTCCCGCTGAATCCTTCGGCTGAAATGTTGAAGGCCACAGAGAACAGGTTGTCCAGGTCGATGGGATGTTCCTTCTCGTCTTTGCCCACGTAGGTGGTAATTTCGAATTCGCAGGTCTTGGAGCTGCCTTCCTCGATCCAGCAGCCGTCAGAGGTGGACTGTTCCCAAGTCCACTCCTTGTCGGCGGAACCGTCCCTGACAAAGGCCAGTCCAATCCATACACCGCCGTTGGTGGCTCCGCTGCCCTTGACGCTGATCTTCACGGAGATAGACTTGGAGCTTGTCAGGTCGGGCAGGTTCGTGTAGTTTATCAGGGCGCCGTCCTTGCCCAACTTGGAGAGGGAAACCTGCATCAGGTAGTTCTTGGAATTACCTGCGGCCTTGTCCTTGTCGCCGTTGTACTTGGAAGTTTCAGTGGCCGTGTTGCAGGTCTTGGTTCCCGAATTTGCAGTGCTGTAGCTAGCCCAGCCGGGCATCTTGTCCAGCGTGATGATGTTCTCGTTTTCCATGTTGGATTTCCACACACTTGCTGCGGTTTGGCTCACGAAGCCACCACTCCAGGATTCATACCAAGGCATCCACCAGCTCCATACGGCATCATCGTTATGCATGTTGGTTACGTCGGGAATGGGACCGTTTTCGGACAGGGCCAAGACCTTGTCGGTGCCAAACTTCAGCATAAGGTCAAAGAATGCAGAAGAATTGCTGGAGTGGTCGTTTGCATTATTGTAGATATCGACGCCACGGACATCGTAGTAGGTACTACCCGGATCCCAGCCTGTCTTAGAGGCATCTTGGGGGTTGAATACCCATACCAGGTTCTTTACGCCCTTCTTGAAGACCAATCTTTCGTAAACCAAACGGTAGAGGGCGGCGAACTGGGCCCCGGTATTGGAACTCCACCAGAACCAGTTTCCACCGGATTCGTGCAAGGGGCGGAAGATGGCGGCGACGCCGGCTTCCTGAAGTTCAAGCATGTAGCCTGCAACAACATCTATGTCGGCCACAATGGACTGATATGTTGTGGAGAGGGTGTCCCAGGTGGTGGTGCCTTTCATAAAGGCATCGGTGAAGTCGAAACTGGTAGATTCTTCTCTCTTTGCTTCTTTGGTGTAGAAGGCGTCGGAAGCCTTGCTGGGGTCACGCCAGTGCCATGTGATGGCTGGGATGCCTCCCTTTGTCCAGATGGACTTTGCGATAAGCAGGGCCTTGCGGTTGTACCCCTTGAACCATCCGTCCTTAGCAGATTTGCCGCTGCCGTTCATCAGGTCTACACCCACAAGAGCGGGGTTTTTCCCGGATGCTGTATGGACAGCCACCACATCTTCGTGGGTGGTAACGTCGTTAGTGGTGGAATCGTAGTTGTCCATGTTACCGGTCATCACGCCGGAGATGGTCTTTTGGCCGAAGTTGTTGACCAAAAAGTTGTAGAGTTTCACGGCAGATGCCGTGGCGTCCTTTGTGGTGGGGGCGTTGCAGAGGCTGAATGAGCCAGCTTCAAAGGGCGTCAGTTCAATGTAGTCCAGGTCAATCCAACCCCAGTTCTTGACAATGTCAAGGGTGTTCGCACCGGCTTTCAAGCTAACGATGGTGGAGACATCTGCGAAAGTTGATGTTTTGGGGAAGGTGACTGACCCGGCTGAAGCCCCGTTTATTTTGACATCGTTTATTTTATCGGTGTCGGCCATGTAACGGAAGGTCAGGGTGTATTTCCCCGCGGCTGATTCGTTGACACTAAAGGAAATGTTGCCGGTTTGCATCTTTACATAGGAACCGTTGACAGTAGCGTCCCCAGTTAAAGATGCATCTTCGGCTTCGTACTTGGCGGCGCCTGCATAGGTTGCAGCGATAAGCCCGAGGGCCATCATTGTTGTCTTGATAGTCATACCCAATCCTCTTTTTGATTATAGCGTCAAAATAAAAAAGATTCCCGTTGTTGTCGGGAATCTTTGAAAAAAATGCTTGATTACGGCTCGTAAACGTAGTTTTCGTTGTTGAACACCACCTTGATTTCGGGAATCATTTCTTCGGTGTTGTTGGCCGAGCGTCCAAAGGCGTCGTACTTGTCGGCGTTGAAGTCGAACATGGTAATGGAACCTGCCTGAATATTGTCATACAGGATTGTACCCTTGTACCCCTTGGCGTAGTTTGCGATAATCGTGCTCAATACATCGTTTCGGCCTTCGATAGAGGAGATGTCGAATACGCAGGTTTTCTTTGCCTTTGCGGCGACTTCACATTTGCCGGGGACTTCAGTCCACTTCCAGCCCGTAAGCTTGAATATCAGATTCAATTCGGCTGCGGCACTTCCGTTATTCTTGACTTCAAAAGAAAGAGCCTCTGCGGCGCTCAAGTCAAAAGTCTTTTGGTATTCGATCTGGGCGTCGTCGCCTCCGTAGGTCACGGCCATCATGCCGTTACCCGTGGCATCCTCGATGGTCACGTCCTTGATCTTGATGCTTGCCATTTCTTTCTCGGCGAGGGTCTTCATGGCCTTGAGGGCGGGCTCGATGGTGTAGGTGTAACCGCCGAACTGGGATTCTGTCTTGTCGCCGATGTACTGCCAGGCAAGGGCGCCGGCATAACCGCCGTCAAAGGCCTTGCGGTAGCATTCTTCGGTAGAAATTTCCGTCTTTGCGGCCATGCTAGAGGTATAGGTGTCGCCCTTCCAGCCGCTGGCCGGGAATTCACCGATGATCAGGGGCTTCTTGTCGAATTTGTAGGTCGTGGCCAGCTGTGCCGCCGTGTTCACGAAGGGAGAAACTGCGTCATCCTGGTAGTAGGGGTAGTAGTGGGTCTGGAAAAAGTCCAGTGTGCCGTTGGCCTCGCCACCGGCCTTTACCAGTTCAGCATCGTTCCACCAGCTCTGGTACTTGATGTTTACGCTACCGGTAGAGACCAGGAACCGCTTGTCGATGTTGTGGATGGCTGCGGCCACCTTGTTGGTGAACTTCTGGAGCTTTTCCTTGGTCATGCTCTCTGTGGTCCAGCCGGTGGGCTTTGCAGTCATGCCTTCGGGTTCGTTGAACACTTCCCAGGTCATGAGGGCCTTGTGGAATCCGATGGCCTTGACCACAGGTTCCAGCACGTTGGTAATGAAGGCTGTGGTACCTTCGTCTTCGAAGAGTTTCTTGTTGGCGGCAATGTCCACCGTCTCGTTATAGATGCCCCATTGGTTCGGTTCCATCAGGTTGTGGCTGAACAGGCACATGGAGACCATCACTCCGTATTCCTCGGCGATGTCCAGGGCCTTTTTCATGTTGGCGATGGTGTTTTCCTTTAGTCCGGTGACCAGGTGGGTGGTCTGGTCGATGGTGGGGCTCTGGCTCATGTTGTTGAAGAGCCACCAGCGGATAGCGTTACCGCCTGCGGCGCGGGTGCCTTCTACCGCCTTGCGCCAGGCGTTCTCGTTTAGCGGGGAGTCGCCCACGTCGGAGTTGTAGTCGCTCCAGGCCAGGTTCGTGCCCGAGAAGAATATCTTCTTGCCGTTGTACAGAATGTCGGTGCCGCTGACCGTCAGCACGGGAGTTCCTGCCGGGGTGTTGCTGGCCGAAGAGGTTTTGGTGGCGCCCGAGGAGTTCGTAGTGGAACCGGAAGAGCCGGGATTGTTGGAATCGGCGGAGCCTTCGGTTGCAGAGGATTCTATGGTTTCGTCCGGTCCGGTTGTACCGCTAGAGGAATCGTCGCCGCAGGCCGTGAAGAACAGCGAGAAAGAGACTGCCACGCAACCAAGAGTGCTGGCAATGACATGCTTCTTAAAATTCATGTAAAGAACTCCTTATTTGAACCCAAAATACATAAAAATGGGCGAAAACGGGGGTTTTTAAGATATATGTATTTTATTTCTTCTGGAATTTGGCCCCGAATGCGAAAATTCGCGATTTTCCGGGGGGTATTTCTATCAGGCCACGGTGGTGGTTCAGGGCGTCGGGCTCCGATGTCATGGGCTCGATGGCGATGCTTGCACGGGTGGGCGGCGTGTAAATCTGGATTGCGTTGTACTGCTCGGCACCGGCCTGCTGCCAGATGTCCAGTGTGCCGATTTGGCCCTCGAGGAGAATATGCGCTTGCTTTTGGGATTGAGCTGCCGCGAACGAAAACTCTTCGCCGAGGCAGAAACAGTCGTTGATGAACTCGTCACCGATGGTGCGGCCGCCTACAAAGCGGGTGTCGTCCTGGAAATTTCCGGTGGGAAGGTCTGCCTTGTCTAAAAGGGCGAGCTTGCTTTGGGGGAGGGTCATCTTCAGGTTGTCCACCTTTTCGCCCAGGCTGTAGTAGGGGTGCCAACCTTCGGAATAGGGCATGGTGGCGTTCCCTGTGTTCTGCACAGAGGATTCAACGGAATAGGTTTCGCCCGTAAATATTATTTTGTTTGTAACCTTGAAGGGGAAGGGGAAACCGGCGAAGGCTCCTGGCCAGTCGCAGCTGAAAATGGCGGTGCAGCGTTCGGAGTCGCTCTCGAAACTTTCGAATTTCCATTCCTTGTTCTGCAGGAACCCGTGGAGGGCGTGGGGTGCCCAGCTTACGTTGTTGACCAGGGCGTAGGTATTGCCGTTCCAGGTGAACTTGGCATAGGCCGTGCGGCCGGGGAAGGGGGCAAGTCGGCAACCGGCGTTGGTGTCGGGGCCAAGCTTGTAGATGTCGTCACCGACCCGGTAACCGAAGAGAAGGTCTAGGAATTGGGAACCGCTTGTAGGAACGCGCCAGGCGTTGAGGCCGGCACCATATCCGCTCAGAATTTCCAGCTCGGCGCCGTCGTCGCGCTGAAGGACATAGCATTGGACAGTACCGAGAGGGCGAGAAATAATCGAGAATTTGCTCATAGTGGGAAATGTAAGAAATTAGAGCCTAGAACTTAGAGTTTAGATGGCGGATCAGGTCCGCCATGACGTCGTTCCGGTCTACTTCTTTTCTATTATTGAAACTATGGACCCAAGAACTATTGTCGCTCCCATGACTCCTGCCGGAGTCAGTGCCGTCGCCGCCATTCGAGTGAGCGGCCCTCAGGTGCGCGACGTGGTTCTGGCCTTGTTTGGTGAAAAGGCGGCTGCCCATCTGGAACCCCGCAAGGCCTGCCTTGCAACGGCTCGCGACCCCAAGACGGGGGAGACTGTCGACAGCCTGCTGTACCTGTTTTTCGAGGGCCCGAATTCTTACACTGGCGAAGATACGCTGGAGCTTTACCCTCACGGGAACCCGCTCATTGTGCGGGAACTGATTCAGGCTATCCGCAAGGTAGACGGCGTTAGGCTTGCCGAGCCCGGGGAGTTTACCCGCAGGGCCTTTCTGAACGGCAAGATGGACTTGGTGCAGGCGGAATCCGTGGCTGACGTGATTCACAGCGCGAACCGCGCCGAGCTTAAGAATGCCCACCGCCTGCTTTCGGGCGCCCTGTCTCAAAAGATTCGGGAATTGAACGAGCAGGTGAAGGACATGTCTGCCCGCCTGGAGCTAGACGTAGACTTTGCCGAAGAGGAGGCCGACCCGGATTATGAATCCTGGCGAAAGCGGATCGTGGCCATCGGCGAAAAGATTTCAGAAATCCTCCAGAGTTTCCGTGGCAAAGAAAACCTGAGCCGCTTGCCTCTGGTGGTGCTGTACGGAGCGCCTAACGCGGGCAAGTCCAGCCTTACAAATGCCCTCTTGGGCGAAGACCGGATTTTGGTGAGCAACATCCCGGGAACTACCCGCGACTTCGTAGAAGTTCGGCTGTTCTTGCCGGGTGGAGAAATCCGTCTGGTGGATACCGCAGGCATTGCGGACCAGGCCACCGATTCCCTGGACGCCTTGAGCATGGAAAAGAGCAAGGCCATTCTGAAGGAAGCGGACTTGAAGATTCACGTGGTGGACGGGACGGTTGCCGCTACGCCCGCCGCGACAAGTGCGGACTTCACCGTCATCAGCAAGAGCGACTTGCTAGATGGCGGCTCTGGGACCGCCATGACGTTGCCGGAGGGCGGTCTTTCCGTTTCTTCCAAGACCGGCGTGGGCCTTGCTGAACTTAAACGGCTTATAAACGATGCCGTCTTTACGGAAAGCCGCGATACAGAAGACCTCTGGATTACCAGTGAACGGGAACGGGCCTGCCTTGCCGAAGCCTTTGAGGGTGTAAAGCGGGCCCTGGACCTGCTCCAGAACAGACCTGCCGTGGAGCTTTTGGCTTTCGAGATGCAGCTGGTACGACGCTCCCTCCAGAGCATTGTCGGTGAGATTTCTTCTGAAGATATTTTACAGTCTATTTTTGCGGGGTTCTGCATTGGAAAGTAGCACGCTCAGCTTAGTCGGTGTCCTTATCGGGATTTTTGCCTTCGGAACCTACATGGTCCCGCTGAAAAAGTTCCCGGCTTATTCCTCTTGGTCTTATTTGGCGTTCATGTCCATTGGTGCGCTCATCTGCTCCGTGGGCATCACCTGCGTCACGGGGCAGTTCAACTTTCACCCTGTAGGCATCGGTTGCGGCCTGCTTTGGGTGCTTGGCGGAGCCCTGTGTTTCTGGGCGGTTCAGGCCGAGGCGGACCTTGCGGGAACTGGGCTTCGCTCCATGAGCGTGAGCATTTTGCTGTCTTTCTTTAGCGGGGTGGTCATCTTCCAGGAAAAGACCCTGCTGTACTATTCTATTCCGGCCATCGCCTGCATGATTATTGGCATCTGGATCCCTGCCAGCAAGACAAAATCCATCTGGAAAAATTGGCGTTCCCTGATGTCGGGCGCTGTATTTGGAACCTACCTGATTCCCTTCAAGTTCAGCGGCATGGGCGACATGGAATTCCTGTTCCCCTTCTCCTTTGGCGTGTGCATTGGAAGTCTTGTGCTTGTGGGCCTGGTGACGTTCCGTCGCCGTAAGGATATCAAGCATTCCATGATTGCACCGACCCTTGTTTCCATAGGTTCGGGTATTATGTGGATGTTCGGTACCTTGGCTATTTTCTGGGCTATCGCCGATGACGGCATGTTCGGCTATGCGGTAGGTTACCCGCTATTGCAGCTGAACCTGGTGGTGAACCAGCTTTGGGGTGTGTTCGTGTTTGGCGAATATGCATCCCGCAAAGGGCGTATCAAGCTCGCCCTGTCTACCGTGGTCATCTTGATTGGCGCGGTGCTGCTGACCCTATCTAAAATGTAGACGAACTGAAGTCCGTAATCTGCTGGTTCAGTTCTTCGGCGCCCTTGATGTCTTCGTTGTAGAGGGCGTTAATCTTTTTGCAACCCAGTTCCAAAAGCTTACGGGCACCCTGGTCTCCGCCCTGCTTGCGCAGTTCGCGGATGGCTCCGTCGATAAGTTTCACGTCGCGCTGTTCGGGGTAGCTCTTCATGAACTTGTAGAACAGCTGGACTTGGGCTTCGTAGTCGGCGTCGTTCTCGCAGGCCAGCAGGAACGGCACCACTCTTGAATTCAGCAAGTTGCTCAGGTCACCCACAAAGGTGTTGAGACTTGCCCCTTCGGGGAACAGCTCTTCGGTTTCTTTCTGGATATCGTCGTTATCCATGATTTCGCCGTTCTCGAACTGTGAAAGCATCTCGTTCAGCAATGCCATTTCCTCTACCTTGGCTTGTTCGCGGTAGCGGGCCTGGTAGTAGATGGGGAGCGTGGTGAGACAGAAGTGGGCCTGGTTCATTCCGATGAACTCGCCTACGAAATAGACGTCGGCGTCTTCTTTCAAAATGTCGGCTTCGCTACTGAAGTTGCAGATTCTAGCCGGAATAGGGATGACTTCCATGTTGGAAAGTTCGTGGAGGCGATCCCGCAGGGAATCTACGTCGATATCTTCGGGCAGGTCTACGCCTTCTTCGCGCATGGTCTCGATGAGGTTGTCGATGCGCTCGTCTACGGCCCTGTTCAGGGAACGCTTGCTGGGCAGTACGGGCTGCTGGCGGAAATCCCCTTCCAGTGCGAGGATTCCGTTTTTCACCATGTCGTCAAAGGGGGTGGAGCTCCGCTCTGCATCAGGGGAGGGCAAAATCTTGGCGTAGGCGATCATGCGTCCGCACAAGCGCTTGTCGTTTCCCTTTCTCTGTTCAATCCCGAGCATGGGCTACAATATAGAAAAATGACAGTGAAGGGTGTGGAGTGCATTTCACATTACACATTACACATTGAAGAGATGTTTCTATCTTTTTATTTAATGGATTCCGCAACATGGCAAAAGGTGCTTGACCTGTGCAACAGGCTCTCGGGTGTAACCTACGAGAACCTCACAAAGATTATCCGTCTGGAACAGTCGGGCAGTGCCACTCGTGCGCGGAACCTGGATGACAGTTTCCAGAATGATGTGGACTCTTGGATGGGGGGTGGCACCTGCTTCAGCATGACCTGGCACCTTTACCAAGCCTTCAAGGACATGGGGCTTTCTCCGCGTCTTGTGATGGGTCACAAACGCAAGGAACGGAACATCCACTGCGCCCTTGTGTTGCCGAAAGATGATGTAGGGTATCTTTTCGATCCCGGCTACTTAATTTTCGACCCGCTCCCTTTGCCACAGCCTGCTCCTTTCGGTACGGGAGAGGCCTTCTTTCCGCTGGTTCCCAACAGCGTGCGGCTGGTGCGCCCTGCAGGGGATGCCCTGGAACTTTGGACTGGTGGAGCCGGCGGCCCAATGAAGCTCCGCTTTGAGTACCCGCTGGAGGGCGTCTCGGTAGAAGAATTCAAGCAGCACTGGTCCGAAAGTTTTTACCGGGAGATGATGACCTACCCTGTGCTGAATCGTTTAGATAGGGACCAAGGAATACAGTATTATTACCAGAAGGGCAACCTGGTCATCCGCGACAAGGATGGTTCCCGAATGGAACGCATTCCCGAGGCGGAACGTGTGGATAAGCTCAGCGAAATCTTCCACATCGCCCCAGACCTTGTGGAACGCGCCCTCGGGATATTGAAAAAATGAATTATATTTTCTCCCCAAAAAAAGGAACACATCTTATGAAAAAGCTTTTGATTCTCGTTGTTGCCATGGCCTCTGCCATGTTCGTCGCCTGCGGCCCTTCCAAGCTGGAAATGCAGGAAATGTCTTCTAGCCGCGATATCATCATCGAAGTCCGTCAGGTGCTGAACGACTCTATCAGCCTGATGGTGGGTAACACCCTCTACCTGAACAGCAAGCAGGTGATTGGCGACAACCTGTTCCCCCTGCTGGTGAGCACCCGCGACCCGCAAGAAATCGAGCGTCTGACCGCTACTGACGTGGTGAACAGCCCCGAAGACCTGCTCAAGTACCTGCGTTTCACCTCTCCAGACATGGTGAACTTCGGCATTGTCATCGGCGAAACCGCCTACAACGAAATCGGGTTTGACGAGAACCATGTGGTGGAAACCCTGAAGAACATTTTCGTCAAGGTGGACGGCGGATCCCTGATCCTCTTCCACGAAAAGAACGGCGAACTCACCTCTGCAAAGAAACTATTTTAGCTTCTTCAGCTCATGCAGCAGCATGGCGAGCCCGATAAAGGCGGCGCCAGTATCGGCGATGGGCTGGGCCATGAACACCCCCTTCAGTTCAAGAAAGCGGGGCAGTACCAGCAAAAAGGGTATGAGCAGAATCACCTGACGGCAAGCGTTCAGGAACATGGACCTGAGAGCCTTGCCCGTGCCCTGGAAGAAACTTCCCGAAACAAGTCCCAGGGGAATCATGAAGAAAGCCGCCCCGAAAATCCGCATGGCCCAGGCGGAGGTCTCCTGCAATTTAAGGTCGTTTGGGGCGAAAGGTGCAACCAGTGCTTCTGCCTGCCACATCATGAGTGCCCAGGCCACAATCATAAAGCCGAAGGCATAGATGAAGGTGAACTTCAGGGTTGCCTTGACCCGTGCGTTCAGTCGGGCGCCGTAGTTGTAGCCGATGATAGGTTGGGTGCCGTGGACAAATCCCAGTAGCGGGAGCAAAATGAAGGAGGCGATACTGTTCACGATGCCGAAAGCGGAAATGGCCATGTCCCCGCCGGAAAGCACCCCGGTGTCGTGAAGGCTGATGTTTCCGTAAGTGGTGAGGCTCCAGGCCAAAATGGCGTTCATCAGGCTGTTGCACAGCTGCATCAGTGAAGGCGGGATACCCAAGATGATAATCTTTCGCACGTAGGCAAAGCGGAGCTTCATGTGCCGCCAGCGGATCTTGATGGGCGTGTCCTTTTTCACGAAGAACTGGGTAATGAGGGCGCTGGCGATAAGCTGGGAGCTGATGGTGGCCCAGGCGGCCCCTTCGATTCCCCAGTGGAACTTCATGATAAAGAGCCAGTCCAGGATGATGTTGGATACCGCTCCGATGATTTCGCGGAACATGGCCGTTTTGGGGTGGCCCATGGAGCGGATAAAGTGGTTCATGCCGGGGGCGATGGTCTGGAAAACCGCCCCGCAGAGCAAGATGCGCATATAGCTGGAGGCAACAGGCAGGGTCTGCTCGCTGGCCCCGAACAGCTTCAGCAGGGGCACCATGAAGACTTCGCCCAGGGCGAAGGTGGTAAGGGCCATCAGAATCAGCAGCGTGAACGAGTTGTTCAGGATGATGCTAGCCTGTATATACTTCTTTTGCCCGAGACGGATGGCGAAGATGGTGTTGCCGCCCACGCCGATCATCATGGACATGGCCATGATAAAGAGACAGATGGGGAAGCACAGGGTGATGCCCGCAATGCCGAGGCTCCCCACGCCCTGGCCCACGAAAAAACGGTCCACTATATTATAGAGGGCGTTCACCAGCATGCTGATGATGGCGGGTACCGAAAACTGCAACACCAGTTTCGGGATACTCGCGGTACCGAAGGAATTAAGGCGCTCGGAATTTAGGTTAGACATTTCGGCGCCCAAATATAGAATTTTTCTTTATAACTTAAAAGGCCACCTGGTTGCGGCCGCCTTCCTTGGCGACATACAAAAGTCGGTCGCATTCGGCAATAAGGTCTTCGATCTTGCCGATATTTTCACCCTGCTTGCTTGCGAGCCCGAGGGAGATGGTTACGGGAATGACGGTATCCTTCCAGGAAAAACGGTGCCGTTCTACGGCCATACGGAGCCGTTCTGCGCTCTTTTTGGCGTCTTCGATGCCGATTCCGCTTAAAAGCAGCACGAATTCTTCGCCACCGTAACGGGCCAGCAGGTCGGATTCCCGCTTTTCTTCTTTGAGAATACGGGCGATTTCTTTCAGCACCATGTCGCCACACTGGTGACCCCAGGTGTCGTTCACATGCTTAAAGTGGTCGGCATCTACCATGATGGCGTGCACGAAGAAGTTGTTTCGGCGGGCAAGGGCCAGTTCCCCCAGGCTCCGGTCAAAGAAGTTCCGGCGGTTGGAAATCTTGGTGAGTGGGTCCATGGTGGCCGCCTCGTAGAGTTCACGGTCAAAGGCCTCTTCGCTGGCATCCTTGAAGTCGATTTTCAGCACGTGCTTGCCCAGCTGGAGCCTGTTGTCGGAATCCAGGACCATCTTGGAAACGGGGTTCCCGTCTACGTAGGTGCCGTTGGTGCTGCCCAGGTCCTGGACGGTGACGTTTTTGCCGTCGAAGGTCAGGCTACAGTGCTTTCGGCTTACCAGCTCGTCGTCCAGGCGGATATCGGCGTCTTGGCCCCGGCCGAGGATAACCGTACCCTTTTCGAGGGCGATCTGCTTAAATTGGGTCTGGGGATACAGGATTATAAGGTGTGGATGTAACTCCATGACCCTAAAGGGGATAGTGTTACCTGGGGTGACGATGGTCTGGTCCAAATCCTGCATGTTTTTTGCTCCGATTACGTGGTTAATATAGTAAAAGAGAAATTGGGTACTTGATCCGCCATCTAGATTCCGCCCCGGATCAAGTCTGGGGTGACGAAAAGGCCGGAATGACGAAGAAATCAGGCTAAATGTGATTTTCGGCACTTTGTGACCGGAGTCGCAAAGTCGTTTCTGTCAATTATGTTATTTTTATGGCAAAAGAAAGGAGAGGGGAGGACCGCCTTCCCCAGAGAGAGGTATTTATGGAACGTAGATTGAACCTGGCCGCCCTGATGGGCCTTGCTTTGCTACTTCTGGCAGCTACAGCTACAGCTGCGGATACTCAAGAGCAGAACGGCGCTGTTTCCGGGAAAAAGTTCTGTTTGAAAAATGCCGATGGCTTGTGGGTGTTGTCTCAGCAGCCAGCTTCCTATGAGGCGCATACGGGTTATGTGGAAGATGACGACGGCGGATCCAGCTATGTTGTGGAAAATTGCTATGACTTGTGGTACGATGCCGAACATCATGAGGAATATGAACCGTTGGTTTCATCTAGTTCCTACTACGATGCCTATACCGATTTGAGTGTCCAGTTGAGTGAGGGAGAATCCGTAGAACTGGGTTCTGATATTGATTTCGGTGGAATTGCTTCGGGAGGTACCGCCTGCGTTGCCGCTTTTAAGCCCCTTGATGGATTGAGTAAAAAAATCTTTAAAGGCAACAACCATACTATCAAAAACCTGTGCTATATACGGGGGGGAGCGGATCAGTCCACGTCCGGCATAGGTTTTTTCTCTAAGGTGGAAGGAGCAAAAGCCGGTGTTTCTGACCTGAAATTCGAGGACGTCTACATTTCGACGGCCTATGGTTCGCCTGCAGGCGTGGTTGCAGGAACGGTGTGGGGTGCCTCGACTTTCAGCAATATCACCTTGAAAAACGTGAAAGTGATTGCGGCGACTGCCGGTGGCGTGGTCGGTGAAAGCAATGTAAATGTGAATAACGCAGGCCGCGCAAGCTTCAAGGACATCGTGGGTGAACAGGTACAGGTGCTTGCCTCTAGCGGTGCCGTACCGGCGTCGGCTTATGAATTCATGGGGGAGATTTATGAAATCTATCTAGGTGGCTTGGTCGGTGAGGCCTCTGCGGGTATTTCGGTCATGAATGTGGGTTTCACGGATCTCAAGGTTAGTTCTGAAATCTATTCGATTGAGATGTATTCGCAGCAGATTGGTGACGAAGATCCGGATCATTATAGCCAGCCGCTAGTCGAAAGACTGGGCGGCTTGGCCGGAGCTTTGACCGTTGGCTCTAATGCCAATGAAGGAATCGACATCAACAATACCTATACCGTCGGTGATATTTCTGCCCCCCTTGAATGCGACCGCAAGCACGAACAAACGTGTAAGGTTGGATTTGTTGCGGGCGGTGTCTATGCTTCTAATGAGACTACCGCGGGTAACATTTTTGTCGGCAACAACTATCACTATGGTAAGACCGACTATATGGCCCGCAATGTGGCGGGCCTGCTGATGTTAAATAGCATCGATAGGACCGAACAGTGGACGCAGGCGAGATCCTCGGACGCTCATGTTTTCCATGGTGGTGTAAACTATCGTAACGCAATGGCCTTGAAGGATAGGGATACCTTGCCGGTTATGGCAAATATGGATACCGTATCTTATCAGGCTCTTATTGCCGATGTGACTAACTATGGAGGCTTTCTGGCCGATAGTTCTATGAAAAGGGACGCCTTTGCTGCGGCCTTGAACAACTGGCAGGGAGACGCCATGGCTGTGTCGCGCTGGTCCCGCAAGACTGGGGTGAACGATGGGTTGCCGGTATTTGCGTCAGAAAACCTCAAGGCTATTTACTGGATTGATTTCTACGGAAGCAAAGACTACTACGAGACTATTAAGGGTAATAGTGAAGAATTAGGAAAGTGGAAAAACGCTAAAGCGACCATTGACGAACAATCCGAAATGGTGCTACACCTCGTTGCCGCCACGGACTACACAGGCAAGATTGGCAATACGACTTGGCAGAAGAATGCTGCTGCAATAAGCAACGGCAGCTATTATTGGGCCTATTTTGACGAAACGGCCCAGAAAGTTTCTGGATTCTCGTTGACCGCATCTACGGTGTTTAAGTCTCCAATGAATTTGGCCCTTGCAGAAAGAACGTCTATAACCGTAATCCATGGATTTATTGAATATGGTGAAGACGATTTTGGAGGTACAACCGAAGAATTTATTTCTGTGGATGCTGCGGCAACCAAGTACAGGCAGAATTACTATTTCCTGGGTGAACCCGCAAAGAAAATATCCAGTGATAGTACCTGGTTACGCGTGCCTTACCTGGCGACAAGTGAAGGTGTGTCCACCTATTATGGATTCTATTTTGCCAACAGATTCTGTGAGCTTGTTGATGGTAAGGAGATGTGCTCTTTTTCGACGATGGATGCCTCGGGTGCTTTCTATGTCAATGCGCTAAACGAAATGTCGAATGGTGATACGCTTTATGTGATTTACCTGGAAGAACCTGTGGATGTTCCGGGTGGCAACTTGTATACGTCTGACCTTCATGGAGAATATTTTGATTTGGATAAGGCGAATGTCCAGATGATGGCCAGGGACACCACTGGTGAAAGGGCCCCGCTTGGTGATCCGGACAATTTGACTATCGAATCGACCGCTTCGGCGCTTATGGATAACATGTTGTATGGTGCGTATGCTAACTGGGAGACTTTACCGTACTCGCCGTTCTTTAAGGCAAATTACCCGTCGGATACTTGGAATAAGGTGACCGATATCGTGGGACTTGTTGTGGTCGGCGGCGCGGTTGCTGGCGGTGATTCGTACAGTGACGCCCTGATGAAGAGTGCTACCCAGACTCTCCGTAGTGTAAGACGTGAGCACCCCTATCTTAAGGATACGCTGTCGGCGCTAGATTCACCGGAAGAAATCCGCGCCATGATGGCTGCTAATGCCGGGGCAGATTTTGTTTATGCCAGGTATGTTCATATGGGTAAGGACGGAACTCTTGACCTTACGAATCTGTTTGCGGCGATTGCTTCTGTCCGGGAAACAGAAGATGATTACCCGATCTATGTAGGCTTGTTGCCTCAACTGGCGGGTATGGAATACCACGTGTCCTTCAGCCTAGATATGGAATCGTATGCTTATGGGGATTATAGCCCGCTCTTCGTTGGTGATCTGTGGATTCACAATAAGGATGTCCCGGATTCGACATACACTAAAAAGACGGGTTCCGAAGCATTGATCAATACTTACGATTGGCGCCTGTTCAGAACAGATGCTTGCTATACGGGAAACTGGTCTGCAGAGGATCCGACGGGTGAATATGATGGATCTACCGATCTCTATAGTATTAATAGCCTGGAAGAGGACTTCCCCTTTGTAGAAAACGAGGATGGCTCCAGGTCGCTGACTGTCCACCCCCACTGGGAGGAAGGCTACAATGGTCTCACGTCTTGCTATGATGTGTATTGGCCTAAGCGTTCGGAGCAGGATTCGGAAACCGAAGAATGGGTGTGGGTAAACAGCATTGTCAAGGACAATTCCGAAGGTGGAAACATTGTGCTCCAGCAGGTTTGGAACGGTGTCACCTTGAGGCACATGTCTACATATCTGTCAGAAGGCTATTTCGGTATTTACATACCTTATGTTGATTCCGTTGGATTTACCTTTGAAGTCTATGCCGACGGGTATGATGGTTTTGAACTTGATGGAAAAATCAAGCTTGCCTGGGAAGACTCGGATGAAGACCCGATCCCCTTGAATGAGGGCGACACGGTCTATGTCCCGGGACGGTACAGAGGGGGCATGGAATTCTATGCGAACTACACGTACAAGAAGTTCAACATTGCATTCGTGTCGGGCAAGAAAGACGTGCTCTATGGGGAAGGTTCGGATTCTGTAGGCGTGTACAAGCTTGAGTCCGAAGACGATATCATTGATCTGCCCCGTTGGGTTTATACCGAGGACAACTGCGTCGATGGTTGGAAGATGTTTTCTGATACCAAGGAAGACATAAGGCCGATTCAGGAAGATGGCGACAATCCGAACTGGAACTGGAACGAAGACTATCTGGATAGGCCGGATAACTGGGATGCCACTTTCGAGGCATTTGACTATATGTTGTCCGAGGAACTGGATAGGATAAATGGAAAGCGCCAAGAAAAATATCCCCTGTATGCTAGCTGGGTAGATGCAAAGACCTGCGTCAAGGACCTTGGCTACAAGCAGGCTCGTTTGGAAGTTGCCGAGAACGGCCTTGTGGAATTCAAGGAGCTCCGCAAGGATTCCAAGGGCAAGGTTGTCGGCACCCAGGTGCACAAGTTTGCTAAGGACAGCACCATGCTGTTGCCTGCTGGTGTAAATGGCTCCAATTTCGTTGTTCTAGGAGCTCCGGCAAAGGGCTATATGCTTGATTCCCTGATTATGACCTTGGGTGGCAAGAAGTATGTGTACCACGAAGGCGATACCCTTTCGGGAGACATCGCTACGGCAACCTTTGCAGCCTATTTTATGCCGGAAAATTCTACCCCGGCCACCTTTGCCAAGGCGGAACTGCTGCAGTCGGGTGGCGCTGTTCGGTTTGATTTCGTGACCAGCGAGTTTGGTGCAAGCGGAGCTTCTGTCAGGGTCGTTCTGGAAAACAACGACGGCAAGAAGCTGGTGGACTCCGTGTTTGCGGTTACCAAGACGCCTTATACGGGCTCCTGGGAATACTACCCCCTGCGTGCCGGCACTTACCTACTGACGGCAACAGTTAAGAACAGCAGGACCTCTGACCTGTTCGAACAGGATTTCGAAGTGAAGTCGACCATAGCCTCTAAGGAAGACGGCTGGCGTATGCTTTCGCTTTCCAATGTCATCATGGATTCTGTAATTTGGGATGACGATGTCCGCTTCTACTGGTGGGATGACTCGAAGAACTACGGTACCTTCTGGCGCTACCAGAGGCTGATGGAAGAAGATGAAGTCAATAACCTGACGGGCTATTGGTACAGTTCTCTGAAGGGCCGTCCTCTTGTAATGCGGGACGACATGAATCCGCCGAAGGATCCTGTGGTTTGGAACATGGACAGTATCTACACCGGATGGAACATGGTGGCGAACCCCTATGGTTGGTATGTGGACCTTTATGGCGAAAATCCGGACAAGAAGAAATCTCCCACAGAAGAATCTGAAGTGGAATTCTGGAGCTGGAATGATAGCCTGAAGGCCTACGAAGAAGTAGATGTGGTGGCCCCCTACGCAGCCGTGTGGGCAAAGGTCAAGGGCCCCAGCCAGTGGAAGTTGCCTTCTAAGCCGGCATTTGTCGCCACCGTTGACGAAGAGGGCGAGGAAAAGGTGGTTGAACCTCTGAAGAAGACCATTGAGTTGTCGTCCAATGGCAAGAACGGCTGGGCTATCCGCGCTGTCTTGCGTGATGGCAAGGGTAAGAGCGACAGCTGGAACATCATGGGCGTTTCCGAATCGGGCTGGGCTTCCGAAGAGCCTCCTTCCGGAATGGGCGACCGTGTGAACCTGTCTATCAAGGATGGTAGGAGGTCCCTGGCCAAGTCCTTCAAGAAGGCTTCCGGCGACAGCTACGAATGGACGATCTCCCTGGATGCCTCCGGTGAACGCGCTGGTTACCTGCATTTTGAAGGTCTTGAAACCCTTAGGACCTCTGGCCTCAAGGTGTTCGTGACGGTAGACGGCACCACCACCCAGATGGCCGAAAACGACACCCTGAAGGTGGCTATCGGAAGTCTTGCCAAGACGGCGACGGTCCGGGTGGCGCCCACTGCCCGTACCGTTGTGGCCCAGAAGCTGAACGGGCTCCGTGCTTTCCAGGCGGGTAATTCCCTCCAGGTGGGCTTCCAGGTTTCCGAAAGCCTGGCTGGTGCCAAGGCCTACGTGGAAATCCTCGACATGAAGGGCAAGGTCCTGTCTTCGACCTCTGGAACCGTCGTGTCTGGCTCTAACTCCATGACCCTGCAGACTCCTAAGTCCGGCCTCTACATGGTCCGTGTCCGTGTGGGTGGCAAGCAGGCTGCCGGCTCCATTGCCGTGAAGTAGACGATCGCTTACATTTGACTTACAAGCAAAGCTCCCGGTAAAAACGGGGGCTTTTTTATTGCCATGGCCACCCATATTTTCTACATTTGGGCCCACTATGACAAAGGCTAAATTCATCAAGTTCATCATCGCGTCGTTGCTTGCCATCGTCGCCCTCTTCTTGCCCTACGAATCCCTCGGATTCGATGCCGCAAGCCCCATGGGAATCCTGAATCCCCTCGAAATCCGCGTCATTGGCGTTTTCGTCATGGCCGCCCTTTTCTGGATTCTGCAACCGTTCCCGATTTGGTCCACGTCGGTGCTGGTCATAGTGCTCATGATCGTCACCATGTCCGACTCTTCGCTGACGCCTTTCCGCGTGGACGGCGTGACCATGATCAGCCACAAGTCCATCATGGCCACCTTCGCAAACCCCATCATCATGCTCTTCTTGGGCGGATTCTTCTTGGCGGCCGCCGCCACCAAGTACAAGATGGACTTGAACCTGGCCCGCGTGTTGCTGAAGCCCTTCGGCAAGAACCCGAAGTTCGTGCTTCTCGGCCTCATGCTCATTACCGCCGTGTTCTCCATGTTCATGAGCAACACCGCTACCGCCGCCATGATGCTTGCTATCTTGGCCCCGGTGCTCAAGCTCTTTGAACCCGATGACCGCGGTAAGGCTGCCTTTGCCCTTGCTATTCCTCTGGGCGCCAACATCGGCGGCATGGGTACTCCTATCGGAACGCCTCCTAACGCTATCGCCCTTGGTGCCCTGAACGACGCCGTGGCCCGCGGCGACCTGGTGGCAAACCCCGTGACCTTCGGTCAGTGGATGGCCTTCGGTATCCCCTACGTGATTATCCTCATGGTGGTAGCCTGGATTCTCCTCCTCAAGATTTATCCCATCAAGATGAAGGAGATGGTCCTGAATATCGAAGGTGCTGGCAAGTTCGATACCAGCCCCAAGGCCATTATCGTGTACATTACCTTTGTTGTGTGCGTTGTCTTGTGGGTGACCGGTAAGGGTGTCCACGGTATCAATGATAACGCCATCGCCATGATCCCCATGGCCGTGTTTGCCCTGACCGGTGTGATTACCAAGAAAGACTTGAACGCTATGAGCTGGGACGTGCTCTGGCTGGTGGCCGGTGGCTTTGCCCTGGGCGTTGGCCTGAACGCTACGGGTCTTGCCGCTCACTTGATCAAGACGATCCCGTTTGCAAGCTGGTCTCCGCTGGCCCTGATGATTGGTTGCGGTATCATCTGCTTGTTCATGGCCAACTTTATGAGTCACACTTCTACAGCCACCCTGTTGGTGCCGATTCTTTGCGCCGTGGGTATCGCCTGCCAGGACAACCTGATTGGTCTTGGTGGCGTGACTGCCCTGCTGGTTTCTGTGGCCTTCGCAAGCTCTCTCGGCATGAGCCTCCCGATTTCTACGCCGCCTAACGCTCTTGCCCACGCTACGGGTTATACCGATACTCGTGGCATGGCCATTACTGGTGTGGTTATGGGAATCCTTGGCCTGGTTGTGTCTTGGATCATGATGATCTTCCTTGCTAAGGTGAACTTCTTCGGTACGCCGGTTCCTAAGGCTGCTGAAGCTGCGCCCGCTGCTCCTGTTGCCGCCGAGAAGGTGGTGGAAGCTCCCGCTGCTGTTGCTGCTGATACAGCTGTCGCCGATACCGCGGCTGCTGTTGCCGCCGACTCTACGGTCGCCGTGAGCGCTGATACCGCTGCTAAGGTTGAGGTGGTTGACTCCACCGCTACTCCTGTTGCAGATTCCGCTGCAGCAAAGTAACGTTTCCCCGTCACCCCGGACTTGATCCGGGGTCTAGCAGAAAAAGCTTGAAATCCCCGGCTGCCGGGGATTTTTTGTATTCAGAAATTTTCAAAACTAGGGCTAGAAATTGAAAATAGGGAGATTTGTTCCCGCTATGGGATTTTATGCCCCGAACTGTTTTTTGTTTAATGAATTTTTACCCTGATTTCTGGTGAAATACCCGCTTAATAAAGTATCTTTTATAGGTAAAAACAACGGAGTTCCTATGCTTGATTTATTGGCGGTTCAGTCCAGTACGGCAAACGCAACCATTATTACCCTGGCCTATACTTTGCTGTTGGCCTTTGTGCTTTCGTCCATTATCGGGTGGACCTACGAACGGACCTTCCTCGGACTTTCCTATTCCAGGAACTATGTGCAGGCCCTGGTGCTTTCGTCTGTGGTGGCCGCTACGGTGATGCAGGCCATCGGTGATAACGTGGGGCGCGGTCTCGGCATGCTGGGTGCTCTTTCCATCGTGCGCTTCCGTACCAGCTTCAAGGACCCCCGCGATATCATGTTCATCTTTGCGGCTCTCGGTGCGGGTATCGGTTGTGGCGTGTATGCCTGGGGCGCTGCCGTAGGCGGAACCATTGCCTTCTGTATCGTGGCCTTCTTGCTTTCCCGCACGGGTCTTGGCACCAAGCATTTCTTTGACGGCATGCTCCGCATGGCCCTGCCCAATACTTCTGAACCCCGTATGGCTGTAGAAAACATAATGCGTAAGAACCTGAAGACCTACATACTGATTACCATGCGTGAGGTGAACGGCGGCGAACGCATAGACGTGGCTTACCAGATAAAGCTGAAGGCGTCTAAACCGGCGGCGGATATTTTGGCGGAACTTGCCAAGGTGGAAGGGCTTTCTGACATCCAGTTCATGATGCAGGACGCCACCACGGACATGTAGGGGAGGGATTGAAAAATGGCTTTGAAAAACACCTTCCTCATTTCTTCTATCTACAAGCGTAAACTTTCTATCGCCTGGATTCTGGCCGTGGTGGCCGTCGTGGGCCTGGGGTATTTTTACCAGGGGAACGTGGCCCTGTTCCAGGGTATAGCCGAAGCTTCTGAAACCATCATTAGCGTGCCCAGCGCTACCGAAATCGTGAAGGTCCACGTGATGCCTGGTCAAGAAATCAAGGCGGGGGACACCATCGTGGAACTGAACCGCCCCGACTTGACCCTTCGCATTAACGAAGTGACCCGCGAGCTGGACGCCATCGAGGGCCGTAGCAGCCTGAACAAGGCGGATATCGACCAGCGTGTGGCCTCCGTAAAGGCGGACCTTGCTACCCGCAGTGCGGCGCTCCGGTTCGAAATCAACAGGTTGGAAACGGAATACCAGAAGAACAAGGAAATTTCTTCTAAGCTGAAAAGCCTGAGCGGAAACAACGCCAAGGCCGGTGGCAACGACGGCATGGCCATGCAGATCAAGAACCTGAAAGACGAACTGGCCCTGGCCGAGAAAAATGCCAACGAGCAGATCGCTCTTTTGCAGGGAAGCCGTAGTCTTCAAAGGAAAAGTGGCGTTACCGAGGCTGCCACCTTGCACAAGGAACTGGAACAGCTTAAAAAGGAACAGGCCGACCTGGTGCAGATTGCCAAGGAAAGCTGGGTGGTGGGTAGCGTGAATGTCCGTGAAGGGGAAAAGGTCTCTAGCTTTACGCCTATCGTGACCTTGACCCACAAGTCCCCCTCCTTGATCCGCGGCTACATCAACGAACAGGTGTACCAGCGCATGAACCTGGGCAAGGACGTAGAGATTCGCACTCTGGGAGGCAAGGGTAAGCCCATCAAGGGCGAGGTGGTTGGCCTTTCCAGCCGCATCGTGGTGTTTCCGGACCGCATGTGGAAAATGCCCGACATGCCTGTATATGGTCGCGAGGTGACTATCCGGATTCCTGAGGACAACCCCTTCTTGCTGGGCGAGATGGTGGCTATTTCCGAAGAGGGCAAGATTAAGGACCTGGCCACCGAGATAATGGATGCCATCTTTGGGAATGATGCTGATGAATAAGTTTTCCTTGATACCCATGCTGGCGGGCGTCGCTGTACTTTCTACTTCCGCCGTAGCCGCCCCCTTGACTTGGGAGGCGCTGACAGAATCTGTGGATAAGGATCCCGTACTGCAGACTTCGCAGAAGCGTTCCGAGGCGGCAGCCCAGGACCCGGGAACCAAGCTTTGGGACAACCTGGAGTTTCGTTACCAGTTGGACGGATTCAGCTTTGCCAAGCATGACTTTGAACTGCGCTTAAAGCCCAAGGCGTTCGGCCTCGGTTCTGCTGACAAGCGCCAGTACGAGACCCTGCGGGATTACCAGAAGGCCCGCCTGGCGGTGGACCGTTCGTACCTGCTTTACGACCGCTACGAGCGGGCGCTCCGCTATGTCATCCGCCGGAAGATTGCCGAGGTGGACCGCCAGCTTTATCAGGTGGTGCTGGACCGTATCGAGGTGCTGCACCTGAAGGCGGGCAGCGAGACTTTTAATTCCCAGGATCTGATTGCCGCCCTGGAGCAAAAGGCTGCCCGTCGGGCGGAACTGCTGGGCGACAGCACCGCTCTCCGAGATGCGGAACTGAAGCTCAAGTCTTGGGTGCCGGACTTTGATTCCGTGGGGCTCGATACCGCGTGGCTCCCCACCATGGACGAGCTTGCCAAGGGCCTGCAGGACGGCATTACGCTGAACGAACAGTTCCCCGAAGTCCAGAAGGCCAAGGCCAAGATGGATTACGAACGGGCCAAGTCCAAGCGTGACCTTTCCAAGGGTAACGACTATATCTCTCATATCGGTGTGGGCTATTCCTTGCGGATTGAATCCCTGATGAAGAAGTACAAGGAGCTGGATAAGGCTGATGTTGCCGAGTCAGGGAAATACTACGATTATCAAGACGAGTGGCTGGATAAAAACGGATGTGAAAAGTGGGGCACTTGCAACGAGACGGCTGAAATTCTGGTTCCCGATGCCGATGACCGCCAGCTGAAGGACAAGTTCTTCGTGAATCTGGCTGTTCGGCTCCCGTTCTTTGATGACAACAATGGAAGTGTGCTTAGGAACCAGGTAGACGAATTGGATGCCGAAAGCGATTACCTTGATGCGGTACGCACCTTGAACCAGAAAGTCTCTCGTTTGTCCGAAGAAATCGTGGCCCTGGTATCTCAATGGAAGGTGCAGAAGGATTTTGTGGAGAAGGTGAACGCGGGCAACCTGTTCGAGGACTTTGCCCAGTCGGCCGGTGCCGACCCGCTGCTGCTTCTGCGTGCCCGCGAGAGTGCCCTGGAAAGTGACTTGAAGGCAATCCGTCTGGAATCAGAAATTTTCGAGCGTTATATCATTCTGTTGCAGTATACAGGTGTTCTCGCCAACACCAGTATCAAGAATCATCTGCGCGAGGGGCTTAAGTAAAATGGCCGAGGCCCGCGGTTTTAGCCTGTTGGAGCGTTTCGAGCTCAAGTACCACATTCCTGTGGCATGGGCGGACCGTATTGGCGAATTCATTTCGCCCTATTGCGAAGAAGACCATTATTCCCAGATTACGCCGGGACATTTTTACTGGATTACCAACCTTTACCTGGATTCGGACCGCTGGACGTTCCTAGGCTGGAAAAAGGCGAGACTGTTGGACCGCTTCAACATGCGTATCCGCACCTATGGGGAGCACCCGGCCCAAGATGGCACCTTCCATTTTGAAAGCAAACGTAAGGTGAAGGAAATCTGTTACAAGAGCCGAGCAACTATCAAGGGAATCAGTCCCGGTGAAGTCTGGAACATGAAACCCGAGGATTGGCCCTGCAAGAGCGATACGGACCGCAAGTACCTGAAGGATTTTTTGTACAAGACCCACCTGCACAACGCCCACCCGAGGCTTTTGACTCAGTACAAACGCCGTGCCTGGTTCGGTCTTCGCGAGGAATACTCCCGCGTGACTATCGATACGGGCATGCGCTTTCGCGAGGAGACGGGTTTTGACTATACGGTGGACCCCCACTACATGCATTCTACGGGAATTCCCCGTTTTTTCAAACCGGGTTGCGATGCTGTGCTGGAACTCAAGTGTCCCTGCTCCCAGGTGCCCTTTTGGATGATAGATTTGATTAGGTTTTTGAACCTGCGTCAGGGCGGTTTTTCTAAATTCGGAAATGCTGCCGCGGAATGGTCTAGGGTTTACGAACATCCCAAGGATTTCAAGGACCCGTATTGGACTAGGCTCGCGGGAAATTTTTAATGGCGGTGTGTCCGCAAAAAAGGGAGGCTCCATGCTTCTAAAAAAATGGTCTATAGTTTGTATGGCGGCGCTGCTTTCGGCGTTCCTTTGCTCCTGTTCCGACAGTTCTAGCAGTTCTTCTGCGGATCCGGATGAGAAAGAGGAAGGTAACGGCAAGAACAATCCTTCGGATTCTACCGTTGCCAACGGTGCCTATGTGACGATCACCGAAATCATGTACAACGCTCCTGAAAACTCGACGCTGGAATGGGTGGAGCTGAAGATTGTGGGTGGTTCTGCCATGCAGCACATGGACCAATATGCACTTCGGCTGGAAGGGGCTGTTACCTACACTTTCCCCGATGAACCGTTGGATACCAACGAATATATCGTGGTGACCAACGATCCCGAATTGTTCCGCAAGACTTATAAGGATTTTAAGGGTCGTCTGTTTGGCCCCTGGGGAAAGGATGTGAAGACCGACTCCTTGGCCAAGCTTTCTAACGAAGGCGACGTTATTGATGTGAAACTGGACGGTGACGGCGATGTAAGCTGTGCTTTTAGCAAGGAACCGCCTTGGCCGAGCCTTGCCAATGGAAACGGTAGCAGTCTGGTGTTTGTGGGTGGAAACCCGAGCCAGGCCAGTTCTTGGGCGGCAAGCAAAAAGACTTGGGGCAACCCTGGCGCTGCCGATGAGTTCGTTGAGCCCCTTACGGTTCGCCTGAACGAGATTCAACCCTACGATGTTGCCACAGGGGAAAATAGTTGGGTCGAACTCTACAATTTCGGGGACAAGGATATTGATGTTACCGGTTGGATTTTTGAATCCAAGTACAAGAAAACTTCCTGGACCATCAAGAAAGGAAAGGTTCCTGCCAAGGGGTATCTGGTCTTGGCTACAAACGACGTTTCTGTATTCGGTGAAGAAATTATCTTGAACCCCAAGGGCGGCTCTTATTACCTGTATGAAGTTGTAGATGGCAAGAAGACCGGTGGCGAAACTAGCTTGCTTCTTGCGGCCAGCAACCAGAGCAGTGGTGTCGTGGACATAAGCGATGGCTCTACGGCACAGGGTGCCATGAAAAAAGCCACCAAGGGCGCAGCAAATGAGCCGCTGAAGGTGGGCCCCCTCTTTATTGACGAAATTTACTACCACCCCATGGAAGGTGGTATAGTGCCGTTTGAATTCATGGAGATTGTGAATAAGGCCGATACCGCGGTGAACCTATACGTGACCAAGTCCGCTAAGAGCAAAGGCTGGAAGGTGGAAGGCATTAACATGGAATTCTCTTCGGGAACTATTGTGCCTGCAGGTGGCAGGGTGTTGTTGCTTTCGGATTCTTTGGTGAAGGATACGGCTGCTATCCGTGCCGATTACAAGATTGCAAGTGATGTGTTGATTTGTCACTACAAGGGTAAACTTTCGAACCGTGGCGAGACCGTGGCGGTCAAGCAGCCTTTTGATTGGGACCCTGTGACCCCCGACGACACCAACCCCGATTTGAACACCGCTCTGGTACAGTGGTATTACGACTGGTCCGATGCTACGCTCTATTCCGATTCCTGGGATGGCTTGGAAGATGCCGATGGTTACGGCAAGAGCTTGCAACGAGTGAATTACAACACCATGGGCTATGAGGCCTCCGCCTGGAAGGTTACTGAACCTACTGTGGGAAAATAAATTAAGGTTACGAAAAAAAGGTGCGGAACAGATCCGCACCTTTTTTGTTAATAAATCTAACTCTCGCTTTATATATAATCCGCCTTAGTTGTTATAGAACATCTGGGCGGCTTCCATGCTGTAGGGGTATGCCGGGTAGTCCGAGAGCACGGTTGCCTTTTCTAGATACTTCTTCAAGGCCGGGCGGAACTTGGGGTGGGCGCAGTTGTCGATGATGGCATGCGCACGCTCGATGACGTTCAGGCCGCGAAGGTCTGCAACGCCCTGCTCCGTCACAATGACCTGCACCGTTTTGCTGGTATGGTCAATATGGCTTACCAGCGGAACGATAGAAGAGATCTTGCCGTTCTTTGCAGTGGACTTGGTGATGAAAATGGATAGACCGCCGTTCTGGCAGAAGTCTCCGGAACCGCCCACGCCATTCATGAGGCGGCTTCCACCCACGTAGCTGGAGTTCGTATTCCCGTATAGGTCCGCTTCGATGATGGTATTGATGGCAATCACGTTCAGGCGGCGAATCACTTCGGGGCTGTTGCTGATTTCCATGGGGCGGAGCACGATCTTATCCTTCACCGAGCCAAGCTTCTCGAAGAAGGCCTTCATCTTTTCCTTGGACATGGTGATGGCGGTAGAAGAAGCCGCGTCTACCTTACCGCTTTCAATCAAGTCTACCAGGGAATCCTGCATGACTTCGGAATAGACGGTCAGGTGTTCAAACTTAGACTTCTGAAGCCCAGAGAGCACGGCGTTGGAAACGGCGCCGATGCCTGCCTGGATAGGCGGCAACGGGTTGCAGAGGCGGCCTGCTTCCACGTCTTTTTCCAGGAAGTTGATCAGGTTCTCGCTCATCTTGTCGTAATCTTCGTCGCCGGCGGTATCGGGGATGCCGCAGTCGGGAATGTCGCTATGTACAATGGCCACGATCTTCGACGGGTCACAAGGAATGTAGGGCGTTCCGATACGGTCTGCCACCTTGGTCAGCGGAATCGGCTTGGTGTTGGGGGCAAGCTCTGTCATGTAGATATCGTGGATTCCCTTGATGTTTTCGGGAACGGAGGTGTTGATTTCCACGATGACCTTGTCGGCACAGGCCACGTAGGCTTCGGTGGCGCCCACAGAAGCGGTGGGGATGATGTTTCCCTTCTCGTCAATGGAGCTGGCTTCTACCAGGGCCACGTCAATATGGTTCAGGTATCCGCTGCGAACCCACTTGGACATAAGGCTCAGGGGCATGTCCACATACTTGATCTTGCCTTCGTTGATGGCGTTACGCAAGTCAGCGTTGGTCTGGTAGGGCATGCGGCACTTGAGGGCGCCCACGCGGGCCAGAAGACCGTCGAACTCGTCGCCCAGGGAGGCGCCGGAATAAACCGTCAGGTCCAACTTTTCGCCCATCTTGGCTCTTGCCGCAAGGGCCTTGGCCACCTTCTTGGGGTAGCCCGAAAGAGTGAAGCCCGAGACGCCCAGGGTCATGCCTTTCTCGATATAGCTGGAAGCCTCGCGGGAAGAACGGATTTTGTTCTTTAGGGCCTTGCACTTGATGCGGTTCTCGAAGGAATCAGTTTCTACCGGGTCGTCTTCGCAGAACTGGGGTTCCGGAAGGCCGTAGTAGCGCTTGTATTCTACAGGGGCGTGGCCGCGGCTGGAGAGCTTCTTCTTGAGGGTTACGGTGATGCCCAGACGTTCCATCTCTTCGGCGATGGCGTCAGCATACTTGGAGGTCTCGAAGTTCTGCAGGAAGGTGATGGAGAACTCGTTTCCGATTTCTACCATGGTGATCATGGGAATACGGCGGATGGCCGAAGTCCAGGACACATCTTCCATTTCGTTCAGGTAGCCGTGATCGGCAAGGCGTCCGATGTAGCTGAATACATAGGTGCCGATGAAGGTGGGGTAGCATTTCTTATAGAAATCCATCCTGTCTTTGAAATCGGGAATCTTCTCGGCTTCTTCGGTAATGCTGTTGAAGATGTTCAGGGTGGTCTTCAACTGGTCGGGACTGATGAGGAACTTCAGTTCGGAACGCAGGGCTACACCCAGGTCCTTCTCGCTAAGTTCCAGCTGCTTGGGATCCACCGTCTGGAAGGCAAAAGTCCAACCGTTACGGTGGGTGTTTTCCATACCGATGGCGCTACGGCAGTTCACGGGGAGGGCCGCCGTAAAGAGCTTCTTGTTGTCGGGGTACATCTTCTGGAGTACCCGTGCCATCATAGCCTGGAATGCAGAGGCGGGGGAGTGGCCGTTGGCCTTGGCGTAGGCCATAAACTCGTCGCTCCTGACGTTCAGATGGTAGCGGGTCATGTTGGTGCCTTCGTAGGTGAAGGCGTCTTTGCCCATCTTGTCGATCTCCAGGGTTTCGGGCATGTAGAAGATGTCCTTGTCCTCGGGAGGGGCCTTGTAGACAAAGCCCGGCGTGGTCTCGTAATGCTTGGAGCCCAGGTCGTCGAACATTCCTTCGCGCACAGTGCCGTCGTTCAGCCAGATGCCGGTGGAATCGTAGGTCTTGCCGTTCTTGAAGGTGAAGTAATAGTACATCAGCGTGTCGAAGAAACGGTTACGGCCCACGCCGTCGGTAAGTCCATGGAAGTAAGAAATCCAAATCTTGTTTTCGATGAAGGATACGCTGAAGAGACGCCCTTCGGCGAATTCACCGCCCAGGTTGGCGGGGCCGTACATTTCGATGGCCTTGAAGGGGGTACCGGCGTCTTTGTACTTGATTTCAGACCCGTTGATGTCCAGGGCGAAATTCACCCAGGGGTGAACCTTGACTGCCTCGTCTACGGCCTTCTGCAAAATCTCGCCGTTTACGTTTTCGTTGAGCTGGATATACTGCGTGTTTCCTGTGTCCAGGAAATAGAAGTAGAGCCAGGCGCAATACTTGAGGGGAGTCTGTTCCATCGTTAAACCTCGTTAAAAAATGGACTTGAAATCTTTTGCTCAAATTTAGAAAATCTAGTGTTTTGCTTACGGGGCGTTGCGGGGTGAAACCCCGCAGTGAACTGACCCCAAAAAGTTGGACATTTAAAAATTAGGTTATATTCGCCCTATTTATTCGATATTGAACAGGACTCATCCCGTTTAATCGAGCTTTTATCCGTTCATTGTTGTAATAGTCGATGTATTTCACCA
>JAFVGH010000010.1 GCA_017475045.1 Fibrobacter sp.
CGAATTGGCGGCAGATGTGGCCGCATCTACGAACTTTCTGAAGTCGTAAGTACCTTCGGGCACAAGGATTGTCACCGCATCGTTACTCTGCATATGCTTACGAATAGTGGCGGTATCGCTCGCGATGACGATGTTACCCGCGTCACCACCAGTCGTATTTGCGCCAAAACCTTCCGCCTTCACATAGAATGTGAAAAGGAGAACCGCCGTCGGGTCTGTCTCAGCACTTGTCCAGATCCACTTGGCCTGGGTATTCGGGGCAAAGCCATTCAAAGCCACGCCGCTGGGCATCTTGGTATTCGCATAACTGAGCGTCGTAGCCCCACCCCACTGGCTAAGGTCGCGGCCCTTGTTCTTCCAGGAGTTATTGCTTACCACAGGCTTTGATTTCCAACCACTGCCGGAATAGTAAGACTTGTCGAGATCGTCAATCTGCACCATTACGCCGGGGGCACCCTGGCCATTCACGCCCACCACCGAAATCGCATTCTCGCCGGGCAAGAACGTCATCGGTACAAAGCGAACACGACCCGCCTGGTTATCTTCGGCAAGCAAAGCCCCATTGTGATAAAGCCTGTAGCCTCCATCGGCCACAATCCAAATACCGGGACCTTCTCCCCCATTGTAAGTCGCAGCAATCAGTTGCGAACCCACTTTGTCACCACCACCGTAAGCGGCGTCGCCCGGAAGCGACACCACCTCGGAGGGGCTTATCGCCGCAGCGGCAACCCACACTCCGCACGCCACGGTCCCAAACATCCTTTTCAACATAATACACCCTTTCCCGGACAACGCACCCATTTGCGCCATTTTTGCCGGAACTACACAAAATCTACCTCAAAACGGGTATTTTTGCCACATATTTTTCAACTGACCGCAATTTAGCGTTGTTTTCGGACAACGCTATTATACATTCCCCAATCCCACAAAAAGGCTTTTTTCTTACATTTAGGGCATGGGAGCACCAAAACCGACAAAAAAAATCTTCGAATACCTGGACTACCGGGAATTTCTGAAAGATTACTACAACGCAAAAAAGGAGGCCAACCCGGCCTTCTCTCTCCGCGTATTTTCTGACAAGATCGGTTTCAAGGCGAAAGATTTCATCAGCCGCGTCATGAACGGCGACAAGAACCTTTCTAGCCAGAGCATTCCTAAAGTTGCAAGCGGGCTTCGACTCGGCAAGCACGAGACGGAATTCTTTATAGCCCTCGTCAAGTTCAACCAGGCCGAAACCACCGAAGAAAGGAACGCTGCATTTAACGAGATGCAAGCCGTACTCAAGGTCGTGCGATTTGCCGAAAAGCAGCAATTGCTCGGACACACTCAGTATATGGTGTATTCTGACTGGAGACACCTCATCATCCGCAGCCTTATAGGCATGTTCGGTTTTGACGGCGACTACGAGGCCCTCGCAAAAAGGGTACACCCCCGCATCACCGCCGAAGAAGCGAAGAAGTCCGTAAAGCTTCTCGAAGATTGCCTGCTCATCAAGAAAGACAAGAGCGGCAACTACACGCTCACCGAAAGCGCCATCACTACCGGCGACCGCACTTCTAGACTTGCGCTCCGCGGATACCATCAGCAATGCCTAAAGCTCGCCGCCGACTCTATTGACCGCGACCCTCCGGGCACACGCCACATTTCAGGACTCACCCTCGGCATAAGCCAGGAGGGCTACGAGCGCATCGTAGAGCGCATCAACGCCTTCCGCAAAGAGATCGCCCTCATCGCCGAAGAAGATGAATCCAGCGACAAGGTTTTCCAACTGCAGTTCGCCCTCTTCCCCGTCGGCGGGAAAGAATAGACGCTTTCGATAAAGGCCTAGACTCATTCGAGCCTAGGCCTTTTTTG
Organism: Fibrobacter sp.; assembly: GCA_017475045.1. Lineage (GTDB taxonomy): Bacteria > Fibrobacterota > Fibrobacteria > Fibrobacterales > Fibrobacteraceae > Fibrobacter. Next base: position 1,855 of record JAFVGH010000010.1, read on the forward strand.
TTAAGTGTATAAGGTTCCTTTTGCGACTTATCTACGCATAACCTTGATGGTCTTGTTAAACTTGGCACTACCATAAATACTGCGAATATTCACTAGGTAAATGCCACAGCCGTAATCCTGGAGGCTTACCGATGCCGTGCCGTTTGTCGTCACGATAGATTTTTGTGTCATCAGGTTTTTGCCACTAAAATCAGTCACGGTAATTTTTGCATTCTGCGGAACCCCGGTCATGAACACGATATTGTTCGAAACGCTAGAATGGAATTTTGCTACAGAATTCGGCACGGCAAATGATGTATTTTCCGACAGGGTGAGCTTAATCTGATCCAAATTCGGCCCATCGCCATCAATGGTAGCAAACTCAATTTCGTTTACACCGGCAACAAGGTTGAGTGTAATGTCGACCATTTTCCAGTCAGTCCATGTTCCCGTTGAGGCAAATTCCATCTGTACGGCTTCTTCACCACCCACCCTAATGCAGAGTTTACGTGTTTCGTCTTTGCCAAGGGCGTAGGTGAGTGTCACGGTGTATTCACCAGCAGCCTTTACTGTTACAGGGATCTTCGTGGAACTGCCTGCGGTTGCAGCAAAGTTCACATAGCCCGTTCCAGCAAATCCTGTGTTGCGGTCTTCAAAGATTGCCTCATTTGCAAGCGTTCCATCTTCGGCCTGGTAAACACCGTCGGCACTTCCTGCAGCAGAAGCCGGAGTCACGGAGCTGCTAGATGCCGGCGTAACAGCTTCCGAGGAAGAAGAACTTGTGGGAGTAGTAGCACTTGCGGCAAGTTGCTGGGTCACACCGATATAACGGCCGAAGGAGTCGCCTTCCTTGTCCTTAAGCGTAAACTTGATGTAGCCAACGCCACCGAAATTATCGGCAAGCTTGACCGTCATCTTGGAGCCGTTCACAGTTGCAGTCACGCCTGTCGGAGCGGAAACCGTGTAAGTTCCGTTGTCATAGCCTGCAGTAAACTGCGAAAGGTCAATCACCTGGGTTTCACCCTTTGCAAAAGTATAGTGGGCGCGAGCCATCCACTCCAGGTAGCGTTCCAGTTCTGTCCAACCATCACCCAGGCGGTCCTTATTCGCATCGCTAAAGTCGCCACTCTTGGATTTCGGATTATAGCCATACATATTTTCCCACCAGTCCGGGAGACCGTCAAGGTCGCTATCGTAATCGTCTGCCCAGCTCGCACTCGGATACGGTTCCCAGCCCTTGATATTCGCGGTATCGGTGACATCAGTTTCACGGTCAGGGATTCCGGGGAGTCCGCTCTTGGAACCCGTGGCGCTATAGGTTCCATTCTTGGTTTCGCGAATCATGCGCTGATCGTGGTTGTCTAAAATTGGCATACGCTGGCCCACATCGCTCAACACGTCCTTATAGGCAGCCTTTGCGCCCTGGACGGTCGCATAAGATTCAAAGAAGGGCTTGCTGTTCCACACATTCCAATTGAGATTCTGTCCATTACTCAGGGTGTAGCGTTTGCAGGCGTCTGCTTTTCCGGACCCGCCATTCGATGTGCTACCGTCATTCGTACCATCGCACTTAAACGAGCCATCCTTAAGTTGCAAGACATTGTTGTGGAAGTAATACGCCTGCGAACCATTGCCAGTTCCTTCGAGATCCGCACTCAGCACATAATCCAAGATGCGCGATGCAGCTCCCGCCTTGTAGTAATTGCCGACAAAGTTCACCTCATGAGCGCCGCCATCCGTGACGCGGCCTTCCCAGTTATAGACCACATTGTTGAAAATATCCAAGCGACCGGCATAATAACCATTACCATCAAGGCCGCCGCCCATACTCCAGTTACGGCCCTCGTTATGGGCCAGCAAGTTGTGGTGGAAACTTCCGATGTCACCACCGATGGTCGCCGCGTATCCATGCCCCGTACCCGACGGATAATTCTGGTGGTCGGCCACGTTTAAGGCTTCCGAAATCAAGGTGCGTTGAAGAGTGATATTCTTGCCGCCGCGGCTAGAGAACGCCTCGTCAATGGTCCAGCTGATAGATGCGTGATCCAGAATGCTGTGGTCGCCACCGGTGAGTCCCATTCCGTCATAAGTTTGACCGTATCCCAGACGCACTCGCATAAAACGGATAATCATGTCGTTGCCGGTAAAACCGATGGGAGCACTCTTAATGGTAATTCCTTTACCCGGCGCAGACTGTCCTGCAATCGTCACTTGGCTATGATTACACACCAAGCGGGACTTGAGCTGAATCATGCCCGCCACCTTGAACATAATGGTACGCGGGCCAATATCCACCGTGCACGCCTCGCGCAAACTGCCTGCGCCATCGTCGTTCAGGTTTGTCACATAAACCACCTTGCCACCACGACCACCGAGAGCGTTACGGCCATAGCCTTCGGCACCTTCAAATGCAAGACGTCCCGGCTTAAAGCTCCACACATTGCCCTGAGTCACCGTAGAACCGTTCACTTCATCTACGCGCCAGTAATAAGTCGAAAGCGGAGTCGTTCCCGAAACCTTGTAGGTCGTGCCGGACTGTTCGCCCTTGTAAATCGCTGTCGTGCTAGTTGTTGCTTTTGCGACCGAGGTAGAATCCGTGCCAAAGAATACGCGGTGCTTGGTCGCGCCGCTTGCCGCCGTCCAGGTCAGCGTGAGAGCGCCATTGTCGTGTGGGGTGTGGTAATCCAAATCCGTTGGTGAAGGGCTGGAAGCCTGTGCCGCCACATTCGGAACATTGAGTTCAAACGCATTCAAAGTCGCCGTGCTCAGATTCAACTTGATTGCCGTAGAAGCGGAAGTCCCGCTTACAGAGAACGTCACATACGCCGTAGCGGCCTCGGATGTCGAAAGCGCACGGTTCGTCGGCTTCACGGAAATTTGCTTGGAGTTATTCACATAGACATCGATGCTGTTCGATGTCGCCGTACCGCTGACATCGTTAAGATAAAGCAACAAACTGTGCGAGCCAGCGGCAAGATTCGAGAAAGTGAGCGTAATGTTACCGCCGTTTTCAATAATCACGCCGTCGCAAACCAGTTTTGCGTAGCTCGGGGACTGCACGCCCGCCTTGTACCAGGTGGCCTTAATATTTCTGCTACCGGCGATTCCGATTTTTACGCCCGAAAGGGTCGTATCCTTGGAAGTGACACCCGAAACCACCCACGGAATATAGTTGGGCTCCGTAACTTCGCTCGAATTGCGCCCGCTCATGTCGAAGTCCACCTTGACAATCGGGGAACCCGCATGAACATGGGTCACCCCCACAAGTCCAAGGGCAAACGCCCATGTCAACATTTTATGTCTAAAGCATCCCATAATAGTCTCCTATACCATAAAAATTACCCTCGTTTACACAACAAGGGTAGGGTTTTGCAAATTAAGGGTTGTCCCTAGACAACCAGCAAAAATTTCATTTATCTACAATAAAAGACACCCCCAACATTCGCCGGGGTGCTTCGGTTGGGGATTTGAGAGATTAATTTTTACCTGTTGATTTTTGTTCGCATCACGTTTTTAAGTTTCTTGCCGTTGAACTTTACCTGAACCACGTAAATTCCTCCAGGTAGATTTTTTACCTGTTCGCCCAGGTCAGTATTCCCTGCCGGAACGTTCTTGGCAATTCGCGCTATACAGTGGCCCTTCATGTCAAAAAAGCCCAATTCTACATTGCCGCCATGGTGTGTGACAATCGTATTTTCACTAAAGTTCACATATACGCCATTAGCGAGGCGGAGATTTGAATTGAGTGCCGCAATTTCGGACTCGCCTGCCTTTACTTGCAGAGAGTCTATTCCCGAAAGCTGAGATTTGCTCTCATAAAGGCTCACTCCCGGTACGTCGAAAGCCAATTGGTCTAAATTCGGAGCTCCGTTTTCTTCCAGGGACTTCAAATAAAGAATGTTGAGGCCCGCCTTCAAGTTTACAGAAACCATCACGGAATCCCACGTATCCCAATCCGCAGTCGGCGCGAAGGTCAGCGAACCAATCAGGTCGTCATTCATCTTCACCATAATGCGGCGCGTATCCGTCTTTCCGTGAGCATAGCGCAGCACCATCGTGGCATTGTCGTAGGCCTTTGGCGAAACAAGGTGGAAAATACCATAACTATCCAGGCTATTTTCAAAATCGTAGAATCCTTCGCCACGGAAGTTTTCATGGTTATTATTTGCCATGCCCTTCGCATCGGTCGGAACAGCAGCCTCGATGTCACTCAAAATCGACACCGGTGCCGGACCGGATTCTACGACGCTCAAGATAGTGATAGTCCCGCTGCGAGTAGCCTCGCCAAAGTCAGCATTTCCACCCTTGGTCGTAATCGTATAGGTAAATTCACCTTCTACAGTCGGAGTCCCGCTAAAATAGAGCGAACTTGTGGAAGCGTTCCAAGCCGCCGTTACTCCCGCCGGAAGGCCTTCTACCGTAGCTCCATCGGCATATTGAATCGCAAAAGTAAACGGCACAATGGCATCACCCTTCACGATAAACTGGCTAGAACTTCCTGCCCCCTGTTTCACGATTGCGGCCGCCTTCGGCGTGTTGTCGCCAATAAGCGTAATATCGGGCACCGGGAACTTGCCCTTGTTGCCGTGCAGCCAAAATCCTAGATGCGGCGGCTGGTTGTAGGCGGTGTTCTGCCAACTCATTCCCAGGCGATAAACTGGGTCATGGGCCAGCGTATACATGCGATGTTCTGTCGGAATCGTGGTCGTGTAGATGTAAAGCTTAGACGCCCCATCGTGCAGAATGACTTCTTCTCGCCAATCGCCAAGAATGTCTCCGCTAAAGTTCGGCGTTGCCTTGGTGGTGTTGCAACTGTTGCCCTGCATCTGGAAAATCGTACTGCTCTGCAGCTTGGCGTGGTCCCACTTGCTAATGGTCGTATTGTCTAAAAGCTCATCAAGCAGGTCGCCATCCCAGTAAATGCGGAAGTTATAGGCAGGCCGCTTATCCGCCTTCCAGATAGCACCCTTCGCCGTATAGGTGTTCCAGTTGGCTGCAGACCAAAGTTCGTGCCCGCGGCTGTTTGAATCTACATCGCCCGCAACTCCGCGGCCGTTGTCGCCGGAGCTGGTCTCGCTAAAAAGCAACTTGCCGGTGCGGGCATCGTGCAAATCGTAACCATAGGGTTTTTCTTCATGGACCTGCCAAACTTCAAGACCTGCATTATCGGGGTCCAGGTCGCTCAGGTGCATAGCATCGCCGTGGCCCTTGCCCGTGCGGTACATGAATTTGCCATCGTGGTCAATGGCACAGCTCCCTTCGATGATTTCGTCAAAGCCGTCGCCATCCACATCGCCCGCCGAAACGTTGTGATTGCCCTGTCCATAGCATTCCTGACCGCTTGTAGCTGCGTTGTAGTACCAACGCTGCGTAAGCGACTTTCCATCCCAATCGTAAGCGGTAATCGCCATGCGGGTGTAATAGCCACGCTGAAACACCATACTTGGTTTTTTGCCATCAAGGTAAGCATTTGTCGCCAGGAATCGATCCACGCGGTTGCCGTAACTATCGCCCCAGCTCTTGACCGTGCCGCGTCCGGGGTTATAATCCACCGTCGCCATTTCCTTGCCGGTCTCGCCGTTGAAAATCGTGAGCCACTCAGGTCCCGAGAGAATGTATCCGTTGGAGTTTCTATAATCCTTGCTATGGTCGGCACCCTTCGCCGAACCGAGCGAAAGATAACTTCCGCTACCATCTTTTGTGCCGGGAGCCGTCTTCACGGCAAATTCCGCCCTGCCATCGCTATCATAGTCGCCAACGAGCATCTGCGTGTAGTGCGCCCCCGCGCGAATGTTCACACCAAGGTCAATGCGCCATAGTTTCTTGCCGTTCATCTTGTAACAATCAATGATCACATTGCCGGTCTTGCCCTTCTGCGAATTATCTTTGGAATTACTCGGATCCCACTTGAGAATCAGCTCAAATTCACCGTCACCATCCACATCGCCTACCGCAATATCGTTGGGGCTATAGGTATAGTCGCTTCCACCATTCGGCCGGTCAAGATTCACAGTCAGAAACTGGCCATTCCACACAGAGACCGCTGCATCTGCTGCCTGTTCCTTGCCACCGACAATAGCCTTCACGGTGTACTTACTTGCGGTAGTTCCCTTCGTGTCGGTATAGTTGCTCGCCTGCGTACCGGTAAAACTTGCGATTTTCTCGCCGTCACGATACAAATTAAAGCCCGTTGCCTCGCCATCGGTTCCGAGAACGCGCCAGCTGAGGAACACACCCCCGCTCGTCTTAACGGCAACTAGGCCGCGATTCAGCCACTCCATCTGCCGCGCTGCCTGAGCCATAGAAAAGCCCATACAAAGGGCCAACCCAAAACACCAAAATTTTTTCATACACCCATTCCGTTTTTTTGTCAAAATCAATCCCTAGACCTCGACAGCCATAATATATATACAAGGCTCCCAAAATAGGCAAAAAACCAAATTTTAGCGTTGTCCATGGACTACGGCCATAGATTGCGAAAAATGGCGAGTGTCTTAGACACCCGCCATGCTAAAAGAGAGAGAAAGAGCAAAAAAACTAGCGCTTGATGCACCGCACAGACAAGGCCGCATCGGTCCGGACAATGTAACTCACCTCTACCGCCGCGTCCTTGGGCGATGCGGTAACGAAACTCTGCGCAACATACCCACCCCTAGACGACGCCGTCAACGTCCACAAATAGGCCGAGGCGTCGATTTGCTCAAAATTCCCGTCGCTAGTCCTTCTTCCGGCGGCAATAATCGAGAAACTGAAGGGATCCTTACCGCGGAACTCGTATTTTTCACCTCCCTCAAAAGGAGAACCCCATCTAGACCCGGTCGCAATAAGCATAGACGCATTTGTCTTGAATCCGCCAGAATTCGCCGTGTTCATATACAGTTCCATATATTGAATCATGGTGGGCAGAGCCCAGCCTTCGGGGCAGGCATTCGCCGCATCGGCATGGGTATAGAGCCGTCCATACATATCGCAGTTGGACGCTTCATCATTGTAGCACCAGCTATTGGCTGTTTCGTAATTCAGGTTCTCGGCAAACCATGTGTTCTTCCCAATCTTGACGGTCCGGTACTTCTGACCGTCGCGTGGGTCGGTGACCTCTCCAAACACCACTGTTTCCGACGAAACCTGCCCCCTGGCAAGAGCTGTTCCCTGATTCACAGCCTCGGCACTTACAGTGGACTCTTCCTCCGAAGCCCCGGCGATGCTTGAGTCGGCGGAGCAGCCTGAAAAGAAAAACAAAGCAGCAGAAACCACTACAAAAGCGGTAGCGGTAAATAATGGCGTTGCACGATCTTCGATTTTCATGATGAACTCCTTTTCTAAGGGTTATCCCTGTTTTACACCATTAATATACCCTCAATGATTCATAATGTCAAATATATTGTTTTTATTGAAATGATAGATATTTTTGATGTATTGGCGAAAACTGGGCAATTATGGGAGGGGAAAGCCTTCCCCTCGCTCACACTCCGTTGTTCGCTACCCTTTCTAGCGGGCTTCAGACGCCAGCCCGCAACGCCTGGCTTGGCTGCAGGAAACGTTTACCCTTCAATATACACGAACGACTGCGGGGCTGCAGAGATGCCGTATTCTGCAAGCGTCTTAGGCGTATCAAATTTCTGCAGTTCGCCCAATTGGTAAGCATATGCCACCGACCGGTTGGCGTAGTAATCCATGAATTTCGGGCGAGAAATCCCTGCATGAGTACGAGTCTTCTCCCAAAGTTTCTTTGGGGAATCCTTCATGACACCAATAACTTCGACCATCGCAACCACTTTCATTTCTGGAGCGGTTGAATAAATCAGAATGCGGTCCACCTTTCTTTTGGCGACGCTTCTGCGGAACTCAAATTTTTTTGAACCTTTGAGAATCTGGTTGGTGTATTCGGGTTTAATGGAAAGAAGAATCGTACACATGTTTAACCATCCACAAATTTAACATTTGTATTGGAATCCGAGAGAATCTGTTTGAAAACCTCGTCAGATATTCGCATAAATGGACGCGGTCCATTAGGAGGTTCGACCACGCCAAGTTGATGCAAATAACCCAAAGTCAGGCGTTTCTTCAGGCTTTTTACAAAAACAAATTTCAAAACCATTAAATTGCCCCGATGCCGGTTCCAGAAATAATCAAGATCATCTTTTGAAAACACACTTCTATTTTGGCATTGCTTCAAGAAGTCTTCTTTATTATTGAACCCATAATGAATTCGGTCGACCATCCCTAAAGTTGTCAAGACCGACGTGTATTTCTTATTGGAGCCATCTTCACCCATTCTGTAGAACAGAACCAAATCACCGGGATTGATATTCCGCTCCGGCGACCACGAAATATAGACTTTCTGCAAAGCGTATTTTTGGGCATCTTTGCCCATAAAGTCAATTTGCTTTTCTGTTTTCAGGATAGAATCCGGCAACAATGAAGTATGGTATTTCGCCATTATCGGAAGAATAAATTTCTGCTTGTTGAACAGAATGTTTGGGAAATTATTCTTTGCCGACAATTCAGGGTTAAATGCGTTCAATTTCTTGACGAATACAGCCTCTTCTTTCCCATAGGAGTGTTTTATGCCATGCCGCACAAAGCCCCATGTTTCTAACAAACCCTTCAGAGCCTCCAAATTCGGACTATCCTCAAAAAAAGTAACGTAAATCTCATCTACTTTTCGGTAAAGAGCATTGTCGAAAATAATCTTTATGAAGCGTTCTCCAAGTCTAAATCCGGAAACATCAACTTTGAATGTTCCGATTTTCAGTCTTTTCTTTGGCAAAAAACTCGGCTCAATACTTGAGTAGTTTTCGGACTGGTCTTCTGTTTTGATGTACAGGAACCCCTTTATAACCCCCTCATCGGTACGGCAAACGTAGGCCTCTTCTTCACTTTTCTTGTTGAACCAGGGAACAAAATCAGGATAAGCCTCTTTAAGGCTGTCAAAGAATACGTCATTCAAATCAACGTCACCAAACAGCTCTTTTTTAACAGAGAGCATCTTGTAGCCTATTAATTCAGGATATTCTTCGGTCTTTTCCGAAACGAATTCGTTAATTGAATAGACTTTTTGCCTGATGCCAAGTTTACGAGCTTTTTCCCGAAGTTTTTTATCTTCTGTAATCAGTAAATCTACGCGACAATTGTATACCTCGCAAAGCAACTGATGGTCGATTTTGTCGTTGGCAGATTCTTCTTTGGGCAGTTGCGCTAAGAAATCGGCTTGCGGTACCGATACCGATTTTAGGATTGTATATGCAGGCAACTTTGTTTCATAGAGTTCTTGCATATTTTTGTCTTTATAATGTTTTAGCTCTTCAACAGACCACGGATGGACGCATTTATCGTAATGTAGCTTGTCAAGCCAGTAAAATAAAAGCCCAATTGACGGATTCGTCACCTTCACATTCTCGCGATGAATCACGATATTTGTATCTAAAAGGACTTTCATTGTCATCTCCTAGTAAGAAACCTATTCCCACTAAATATATATTTTTAAGATGACATATAATGACATTTTGGTTATTTGGTGAAAAATTAATCAAAATCAATGGCTTGCGGCTTTAACCGAAACGCATCAGGATCAACAGACATTTTATAAATCTTCATTTCTGGATTAAGCCATCGTGCAACTTTCAAGATTTCATCCTGCTTATCTTTTTCCACATTAATGCCGAGATAAAGTGAGCAGAAGCATTCTTTACCGATTTGTGGATAAAAACGAAGGTCTTTGTAATCAATAACGTCATTTTCGTCTTTTTGTGGTTTTCGTGGAGCGCAAGGGACTCCTCCACAAAAGGGGGTATATAACAATAGGCGAACTTCTTGTTCGTGATTCCAAGCCTTGGCTTTTGTGGAAAGTTGATAGCGGAAGAAATTACCACAATCAAAATTATGAAAAATGTCAGGTTTCTCTACAATTTCTTTATATTGGACTTCCAATATTTCAACACCAGTATTGACTCCATTCCACACACATGAAAAATAATCTTTCGCCTTTGAAATATCTACACCTATACAGACTCCGTTGTGACTACTGTAATAACTCCACATAAGTAGAGCGTCGTTTACCTTTGATAAACTACATATCCATGAATCTTCCCAATTCTTCTTATATGGGACGAATTCCATCAGGGAAACAATGTTTGCTGGCCAATTTTTGCATTTTTCTGCAGGGACGTTTGAAAAATTGATTAGACCGGGATGACAATCAAATGGATCGTTTAACTTGGTTGCGTTAGTGAATTGAAGATTGTGGTTCTTTAACATCTTCAATCCACCTTCAAAATTAAGATATTTGTATAATTGGGGGCCGAACATTGTATTCCTTTAGAAATGCGACCACAGTTTTGATTCATCCCAGGTTTTTTCTGCGAACTTTTTCTTTATATCTTTCTTTTCGGTTTCAGTAAAGTCATCGGAATATAATTCAGATAGGATTGTCGCTCGGTTATCAATATCGCTTGCCAAATTAGATAATATAGGAAGTCTATTCTTCATATTGTCTCGCCACCCATCCGTAAATGGATCTCGGTCCTCAATATCTTTAATTTCTTGAAGTATCCAATCGAAGAAAAATGACTGACAGGGGGCGGAATGAAAAATTCTTTTCTGTATTAAAAGGACTTGATGAAAATTTAACGTATCTAAATTTATTCTTTGGAGTCCTTTGAGTACAGAGTCCATGTGGAAACCGCACCGGCTTATATAATTACTTAAGCGATTAAGAAATATTTGAAATTCAGTTCCCGTCAATCTTAATAGAGGGCAAATCTTAACGATGACATCTAGGAAATTACGTTCTTCAATGAGTTTTGCAAGTTCTTTTTGAATATTATCGGGGATTCCGTCCTTTTGCTCTTTCACAGCCTTGTCAAAAGTCTCACGAATCTCTTTTTGATATTCTTCCTCTATATTTTTCCAATCACTCTCACAAGCGTCAAAGAATTCCATCAACTGTTTGCAATAATCAATTGATGTTGTTGTGTGCTGATGTTTTTCTTGGCGTTTATTGATGCAATATTGCCAAAAAGCAAAAACAGCCATCAAACAGGCAGGAATAGCAGTAATAACAGCTACAATGATATCACTAATACTAATTGTACAATCTAAATGCATTTTTCATTTCCTTCATTTACCCCATTATTTTTCAAATTTAATTTTTCTTCAAAGTATTTGACCAGTTCCATCCATCTTTCACCAATACAATGTTTTTCATATGCTTGCGGATCATACAAAAAATCCACATTGTCTGCATTATATTTTTCTGCAATCTTTTTCAAATTCTCATAATCATCAGCATATTCAGGCAAGACGTTCCCATTGGAATAACGTTTTCCATATCGTTCTTCAAACGATTCTTCGACAAGTAACTGATTATCAATCGATAAATCTTGCAATATGTTATAGAATGTATCAATATTAATAAAGCTTAAAACCGGAAATTCGTGATATTTGCTATTTCCGTGAACATGTAGAATGTTCCTACAAAATTCTAGAACATCTTTCTTTAACAATTCTAAATCCTTATTTATAGAATCCTGGGATTGTTTTAAAAGATTATTTTTATTTATAAGTGCCATTTCGCTAAATATTTTCTTATACTCAGGATTATCTAGATTTAAACCATATCCATGATAGATAAATTCGTGAGAGTTCCAATATTTCAAAGGTTCTATTTCCGATTTTTTATTTTCTATCAATTTATGGAATTTTGCGACAATGTCATCAATATTATTGGGAATGAGTCGCCAATTTGAATACAAAAACATAAAGTAACAAAAGAAAACTATTTCCCCAGCATTTAAATATGCTCCATTTTCAAATTCAGTAACAACGGTTTTGGTGAGATTTTCAAATTCGTCTTTATTAAGATTTCTCCAATCATTGGCCAACTTAAACAGATTCTTCGGAGTTTTATTTTGCTGTTTTCGTTCTTCTAGTTCTTTTGAGTATTCTTTGACGATCCATTTTTTGTCATAGCAGCCTTCAAAAATGAGTCTTACCCAAATGTTTCGCAACGGAACATTCCTTAAAGTGTCTGGAAAAAAATACTTTTGACTTTTTTTCTTTTCTTCTAGCCATTTAATATGCTCTTTATATGGCTTATGATAAACAAAATATCCCGATAGAACAGATTCAATATCATCTGTTTTATGTATTTCTTCTAAATTCTTTTGAATATATAGAACCAGGAATATTTCAAATACTTCTTCTTTATCCTCTTCTTCTATCACATCGCCCAAAATCTTAGCAAATAGATTTAAATTATACAAAGCCTGCCAAATTGTTCTTAGGTTATCACATTTTAGGATGTCCATGATGTAAGGCAGTTTTTGCGTATAAAAATCAGTTTGCGTTAGCGATAATTCGGAGATGAATGATTTTATAGCATCATTTTTATTAGGTTCAATTGTAAATTCGATGCCAATCGTTTTTTCTTTTATTTTCAAGTATTCATTTTTCTCATTTTCACTCTTATCCGCAATTTTTTCTTCATTTCCAACAAAGATTACTCGTATGTCAGATTCTGTTATAATTTCAGAGAAATACGCAAAAACTTGATTAGGCGAAAAAGACGAATCAATCCTTTCTAAATCATCTACAACAATTAATCGATTTGAAACAGAATCAACTTTCCCTTTTGATTTAATTTCGTCCAACCAATTAGATGATATTGATATATCGTCTTTGCCATCTCCATTTATATCTACAGTTGTGCCTAACTTTATCGCAGATCTTAAGATGGCTCCAGCCAGTTTCATTCCTTTAGAAGAAAGAATAGGATGAATAGCTTGATAAATCTTTAAATCTATTTCTTCAGTTGTTTTTACGCCAAAAAGACTTATTTTGATAATATCTTTCTTCTTTAGATCTGTCTTGTCGGCATATTTTTCCAACAACTTATTGATGAAATATGTTTTCCCGGTTCCCCATTTGCCATTTAGAAAAACGGCGTAGTGCGGATTTTCTTTAGATTCAATGAATTTTTCACAATATTCTTTTATATGTTCGTTCATTTTCACCTTCTTTTAGAATACGCTTACTCATAAGGTTATATTGTGGTTGTGCTCTACAAGTCCTGTTACACCTTTGGATGCTCATTTCCCCTACGCAACGCTTCTATATCGTTCATCACAATTAATAAATTATTCATTTTTAATGGTAATGGTTTCGAATGCCTTGTTCTTTCATTCTTACACAAAGTGTAAAGGTTGTCTACAAATTCTTTTTCCTTAGAAAAACGAGTGTATGTTTTATCGTTCAAATACCTGATTTTTAAACAGCGAGATAATTCATTTATTTCGGAACGATTAGAAGCTAAAATTAAATTTTTGAACGCCTCTGCATCCTCTTTTTTTAAATCAAGACAGTCTATTGATGGTTCCTGCCCTGTTAACATAAGTTTAGCCATTTCATAGTTTGACAGGTCATCACTTTTTATTTTTTCGAAGAAAGATGGTGAAAATTTATCACGCAACACTTCTTTTTTTGGTCTTATTCGTTCTGCAACAAATTTACCAAATTCTGTTGTTTCTTCATTTTCTGGTTGATTAATTATTAAAACATCGTTATCTACGCTTTTAAAATTTTCCCAATTATTTTCAACATATGTTTTCATTTCTTGCACTAATTCACTTGGTGTTTTTATAATATTTTCATTTTTTGCCAAGCTCATTAAAGAATCAAATAGATGTACAAGCATCACAGGATTTGTTATTCCTTTCTTTTTTGCTCGTTCATACGCATCCAAGCAGTCTTTTAAAGACTCATCACTGTCTAACTCTTTCCAATTACACAAATTGTTCAACAATAAAGAATCTCTTTTATTAAACCAAATAGAATTATCTATTGTGTTGTTGAGTTTCTGTAAATCAACACTGTTTGATTCAATCCACTCCTTCCATAAAGGACGCCATTCTGTATCATATGAGCCATCTTTTAAGTTATTTCTTAATGACGGAATTTCTTTAGTAATATAATCCTGCTCTTTATCTATAGAATATGTTCCATCTTTTTGATATGCAACGCCAGCATCTTGTAACAATTCGGGAGAGAAGCGTAAGTTTTCATTCAACACACCGATTTCTTTTGCATATTGATATAAAAGAAAATCACCCAAAAAAAGCCTTGCAAAATCTTCTTTTGATCGTATTTTATCATAAATCTTTGTATAATGTAAAAAACGATTAAAATTTACAAGCGTCCTTTTCATAGCCCTTAAATTATCAGTTTTAAAACATCTTATAACTGACACAATTAAATCAATGTTGTCTTCAAATATTTTTTTCGAATCATCACCCTGTTCAAATAATTGTCCATTATAAATTAATGTCTTTTTATTTTCTTCTACTACAGAACATTTTTTTACCCAAAAGGATACAACATCTTCAAAGGACGCTCTTATTTCGAATTCTTTTCCAATTATTTTTTCCAAAGAAACCGCAATGCCATACATAGTCGATTCTTTTTTTTGTTTTTCCATGGCTTCTTCTAGAATATTCTTTTCAGCCACAATGATGCAAGGAATATGCAACATTTCAACGCATTCATTTACAAAGCCCAGCAAACTAACAATAGGCATGTTTGCTCTTTCGAAGTCATCCAAAACAAGAACGATTTTCCCGGGTTTATCCTTCTTTATTTTATCACGATAACAATCAATAAATATGTCAACACTTTCTACTAAAGCATTCTTAGGCATTTCACTGCCTGTCAAATAAACAGACAAAGCCGACAAAACCTCTGTTGCAGAGACTGTCTTTAGAATTTTTCGTAATAAATCAATTTTTGATGAACATATTATCGGGTGTAGTTTTTCTAATATTTTTTCATTAATTTCTTCCTTAGTATTCACCCCATAAAGGCTCAAATACAAAACAACACTTTTCTGTTCTTCTGTAAAATTATCCTTTATCACAAGCCCGTGTGTGTTTAAATAATTTTTTATATAGTAGGATTTTCCACAACCCCACTTTCCTTTTAACAGAACTGCAAAATCAGGCTCTAAGCAATCATTTAAATAATAATCTAAAAACGCATCAACATGTTCATTTAAGTTCATATGAATTCTCTTTTTACAGTACTTTCAATAGTTGTTCTAATTTGGCGACGATTCGTTTTTGTTCAGCGAGGGGCGGAAGGGGAATCAATAAAGCGGCGATGCTCTTTGAATTAAGAGTCATGCCTTTAATTGCGTCTTTTGATTTTCCTGTTAGAGAGATTAATGGTAGGAAAGTGAACAAATAGTCTCTTAATATGTTTTCTTTATCATAATATGGTAGTACAGTAATAATGGCTTCATTGTGATATGCGGCTATGTCAAGAATTGATGTCCTTCCAACTGTCAGCTTGAAGCTCATCAAAAGAGAGTCTTTTGGAGAAATTGTTCCCATCAAATTGCTGGCTTTTTCGGAGATGAATTCTTTTGTTGTTTTGACATGACCATAATCGCTCATATCAGAAATAGTAACCCACGGATATCCCGTTTTTGACCAATAAGAGCTGTTGCCACGTTCTGGAGTTTTGCCAACGATTCTTTGCGCAATAGATTCAAAACGAACCCACGTCCAACTATCGGGAATTTCAAACGGAATTTCTTCTTCATCAATTGGAACGCACTCCAAATCTTTCTTTTTCAGTTTTCCTTGTTTAACAAGAGACTCTTTTTCTTTTCGGATTTTAGCAAGGAGAACGGAGGCGGGTTCGTCTTTGGGGTTTTGCGGGACGAGTTTGCCTTGGATGGCTTCTTGGAGGATGCTTTTTTTGAGGGCTTCGGGGAGTTCCTTGTTGAGTTTGTCGAGTTGTTCCTGTGCAGCTCCGTATTCTTCTGCGAGCGGGAGAACTTGTTCAAGTTTTGCAACGATTCGTTTTTGTTCTGCTATAGGCGGAAGAGGTACTAAGAAATTTCCAAGTTTGGATGCCGATGTATGAACGATAATATCACCTGTTGATGTTTCTCTTTTATAATCAATTCCATAGGGCGAATTTATCAGGTATACCAAATATAAGGGGTTGCATTCAAATGGAGAGAACTTACACATGTCTCCACCTAAGGCAACTTCTTCATCTCCCTGATACACCGCTGCTAATGCTATATCCCATTTGTTTTCGCCAGTCAATGCCATCAAAATGTCATTTCTATGAAACTTCTGGCATTTATCAAAAACAATCGGTGACGTAAACGACTTTACTTCTGAAAATTTCACCTTGTATGTCGTATACATTTCACCGTATCGAACACAAGGCTTTCCTTTAGATGTTGTTTCATCACGTTTTATTCCGTTACCGCGGACAAATGTTCCCAAACTATCTAACCTGCACCAGGTCCAGGTTTTAGGGATTTCAAAGGGTATTTCATCTGAAATATCCTTGGGGGTGGCGGAGCCGACTTGTTCGTACCACACACCGTTTTCGCGGTAGATGCGAGAAGGCGGGTTCTTGGATTGCTTCGTCCCCTTACAGGGGCCTCGCAATGACGTAGAAGTTTTCTTTGGGCCTTTACTGGATTCTTCGCTGCGCTCAGAATGACGAGAAAGAGCAATCTTCTCTAATAGCTTTTGGGCGGGTTCGTCCTTGGGGTTCTGCGGAACGAGTTTGCCTTGTATGGCCCATTGCAGAATGCTGTTCTTGAGTTGTTTTCCGTCCATCGTCGCTAGCTCCTAGATCCCCGAACGGAGTCGGGGATGACAATGGTGTCAATCCCGAGGAGTTTCTGGATTTGTTCCAGTTTCTTGTCGATTTTCTTGTCGAGTGCGGCGCGTTTCTTGTGGTAGTCTTCCAGGAGTTCTGCGGGCGGCAACACTTCCTCTTCTTCCTTGGGGAACTTGCACTGGTCAAAGTTGCAGTCCATTTCCACGAGTTCTTCGGGGGTGAACTTGCGGGACTTTTCGCTCACGACTTCGCCGTCGTCGTTGGTCTCGAGGATTTCTTCGCGGTTGTTCCACCAGTCCATTATGGGCTTGCAGTGTTCCAAGCGCATGGGCTTCGTCTTGCTGAAGTGCTTGTAGCCTTCGGGCATGTCGAGGCGGTAGAACCAGGTTTCCTTTGTGCTGAATCCTGTCGGCGCGCCTTTCGCCTTTTCGTTGTCGAAGAACAGGATGTTCGTGGCGATGCTGGTGTAGGGGCTAAAGATGCTGCCCGGCAAGCGAATGACGGTGTGCAGGTTGAATTCGCGGAGCAGCTTCTGCTTGATGGCGAGTTTTGCGCCGTCGGTGCCGAACAGGAATCCGTCGGGGATAATTACGCCCGCGCGGCCCATCTTTTTGAGGCGATACATGATGAGCACAATGAAAAGGTCGGCGGTTTCGCTGCTCTGCATGCTCGTCGGGAAGTTCAGCTTGGCGTTCATGCCGGTGCTGCCACCATAGGGCGGGTTCATGCCGATGCAATCCACCTTGTCGCTGTCCTTGAATTCCGTCACCTTGCGGCCAAGCGAATCCGTATGGGTGATGTTCGGTTCTTCAATATCGTGGACAAGCATGTTGGTTATCGAAAGCAGGTATGGGAGCGGTTTCCATTCCTGCCCGACAATGGACGACTGGAATTTCTTTTCGTCGCTCGTCGTCTTTACGGAGGGTTTCAGGTAGTTCAGGCAACTGGTCAAAAAACCGCCCGTTCCGCTGGTAAAGTCGCCGAATGTTTCGCCGAGTTTCGGGTGCAGCTGTTGCACAATAAAATCCGTCAATGCACGCGGGGTGTAGAATTCGCCCGCATTGCCCGCACTCTGCAAATCCTTCAGGATTCCTTCGTAAATGTCGCCGAAGGTGTGACGGTCATCGGCATCGCTAAAGTCCACTTCGTCAATGATATTGATGAGCTTGCGGAGGATGATGCCATCTTTCATGTACTGGTTCAAATCTTCGAAGACCATCCGCACAATCGCCTTGCCGCGCGGAGTGTTCTCGTTCACGGGCAAGTTCTTGAGCGTCGGGAAAAGTTCGTTGTTCACGAATGCGAGCAACGCATCGCCCGTAAGCACTTTGCCATCTTTTTCATCGACAGCCCAGTTGCGCCAGCGCATCTTTTCGGGAATGATGGATTTGTACTTGTCCTTGGTGCATTCCCAGATTTCTTCTTGGGCGTCATAGACCTTCAAGAAAAACATCCACACCATCTGTTCGATTCGCTGGGCATCGCCATTGATACCGGCATCGCCACGCATTTCGTTCTGCAATCTTTTGACCAAGTTGTTTACGGACATATTTTACCTATTAAAACTTTATTTGACGAGCCAACGGCCGGTTTTGTCTGAACCCTCGCGGTAAATAACCATCAATTGCTGCAGTTTCGACATTTCACGTTCGATAGTTCGTTCAGAAACTTTCAATTTTTTCGCGATACTTGCAATCGTGATATCGTCTTTTCGGATCATATCAACAATCTTTTGCTGACGTGCTGAAAGCTTCGTTTCGATTACTGTTGAAACGTCGCCTTCAATAGGAGCATCCTTAAATTTTTTCAATGAATCAAGAATGTTCTGAAGCATGAATACGATAAATGGGCTGCATTCGCCTGAAGCAGAGGACTTTGCAATGGCGTCATAATACTTTTGCTGGTTCGCATACACCATATTCTCTATCGGCAAATGTTCAAAGGCTGGGTTCCATTTTCCAAGAATAAGGGATTGCCAAAGCCTACCCATACGGCCGTTGCCGTCGCTAAACGGGTGTATAAATTCAAATTCATAATGAAATACACAAGAACGAATCAGCAAATGTTCATCGCTTTTTTTGAGCCATTCAAATAAATCTGACATAAGTATCGGCACACGATTTGGTGGCGGAGCAAAATGGACGCACTTTTTCCCTTTGAAAACGCCCTCGTTGCAGTTGCGGAAATTGCCGGCATCTAGAGCGATTCCTCGCATCATTACACCATGAGCCTTCAGCAGGTCTTTAATAGAAAATGCGTTCAATTTGGGGTATAGTTCATATGTCGCCAAAGCATTCTTAACTTCAAGAATTTCTTGCACAGGAGCAAGAACCCTCTTGCCGTTAATAATGTCGCTTACCACATCTTCGCTAAGCGAATTGCCTTCGATAGCAAGGGAACTATGAATGCTCTTGATTTTATTCGCTTTACGCAATTTAAGAGAGTCGGCTTGTTCCAAACGGATAACAAATCGTTCGATCAACGACGATATTTCCGTCGCTATTTTCAAAATTTCCGAGTTCAATTTGTATGGTGGCTCGTACATATCTACTCCGACAAATAATATGACAAATACCCCGACAGATACATAGTCATTTACACTGACAAATACCCCGACATTTACACCGACATCCTAAATATATATTATGCGACGTCGTCGGTCAAGTAGAGCTACTTTTTCAGGTCTATAACGGCGGCCTCGTAGCCTTCACGGCCGCCAAAAAGCTTCATAATCTTGGGAACGGTGCCGATATGGCTGAACGGGTCCAGTTTCAGGACTTCGTTCTGTTCCATCTGCAAAATGCCGTCATCGGCGTATTTTACGAGAAGGGCTTCCAAAACCTCGCGGGCCTTGCCCTCGTATTTTGCCAAATAATTGCGCTTTTTGACGTTATTTGCACGCTCGCTACGGGTTAGTGGCTTCTGGTCGAACGCCACGTGGCAAATAATGTCGAACACATCGACTTTCGCAAGGGCAGGGTTCGCCTCGCGGATGGCATCAATTAAAACGTCATATTCCTTGAGTTCATCGACAACGGCCGCCTTACGTTCTTCGGCTGTCCAGCGCTTGATAAAGTCATCAAGTGTTGCGAACTTGCCGCGGATGTTTTTGCGGGTAAAGTCGGTAAAGCTTTCGACCACCTGTGTCTTGCCATCGGCACCCAGATACGAAACCGTTTCGGCATCGATTTTCACTTCGACGTGATTGATGTAATACTTTTTAGGACCAGTCTTCGCATTACCCGACGGGTCGTAGGGCTTGGGCTTTTCACCAACATGGTCGGGCGGTTTTGTCCCGCCGAACGGTTCTTCGGGCATTTCGGGTTCGCCATCGAATTCGGGGTCCTTGAACAGCTTGGTCGCATTGCGAAAATCAAGGATTTCAAAGTGCCATTTGCCCTTGTCGGTCTTGAGTCGGGTGCCGCGGCCTACAATCTGCTTGAACTCCGTCATCGAGCCGATTTCCTTGTCAATGACGATAAGGCCGCAGGTCTTGCAATCTACGCCGGTGCTCAACATTTCAGATGTCGTTACCACCACCGGGTAGGCTTCGTCGGGTTCGATAAAGTTGCCGAGCTGCTTTTTGCCCACGGCATCATCGCCCGTAATGCGCATGACATAGCGGGAATCTTCCTTGACCATATCGGCGTTCAAGGTCACGAGCAGTTGACGCATCGCATCGGCTTCTTCTACATCGGTACAGAAGACAATCGTCTTGGTCATGCGGCCAATCTTGTAAAGCATCTGCGTAATGCGTCGGGCAACCACTTCGCGGCGGGTCTTGATAACGAGTTCGCGACCAAAATCGGGGCGCTGGTATAGCTGTTCCGGAATCACGTTTCCAAAGAGGTCAATTTCTTGCGGACCTTCCGGAGCCCAGCCTTTCAAATCCACATTCAAGAAGCTGTTCGTCACACGGTACGGAGCAAGGAAACCATCTTCAATTCCCTGCTTTAACGAATACGTGAAAATCGGTTCGCCAAAATATTCCAGGTTGTTCGCACCGTTCTTGACCTTGGGCGTTGCCGTCATACCAATCTGTGTTGCACCGCTGAAATACTCTAGAATCTTTCGCCATTCGGAATCTTCTTTTGCAGAGCCGCGGTGACATTCGTCCACCAGAATCAAATCGAAAAATTCAGGCTTGAATTCCGTAAACGGATCGGGTACGCCTTCATCATAAGAAACCAGCTGCTGGTAAAGCGCCATGTAGATTTCAAAACTGGAATCTAGTTCCTTGCCCTTTATCTTTGTCATGATTTTCTTGAAGGGCTTGAAATCTTGGACCATGGTCTGGTCAATCAAAACATTGCGGTCTGCTAGGTACAGGATTTTCTTTTTGCAGTTGGACTTGTGCAGGCGTTCGATAATCTGGAAAGCCGTATAGGTCTTGCCTGTACCCGTCGCCATCACGAGCAAAATTCTCTGTTGGCCTTTTGCGACCGCCTCGATTGTGCGGTTAATCGCGATACGCTGGTAGTAACGGGGAGCGTGAGTGTCCGCATCCCAGTAGTACGGCTGGTTGATGACGGTTTCCTGTTCCGGAGTGAATTTCTTGCTTGCTCGCACACGCGCAAGGAGTTGCTCGCGAGTTGGGAACTTGTCAAGCGGAATTTCCGCTTCCATCCCAGTCAAAAAGTCGTGCTCTACAAAACCGTCACCATTGCTGCTATACGCAAACGGAATGTCGAGAATTTCGGCGTAATCCATCGCCTGCTGCAATCCGCCACCCACGGGGTGGTTGTTGTCCTTCGCCTCGACAATGGCTATCGGGTAATTCGGGGCGGAATAAAGCAGGTAGTCAGCCTTTTTGCCCTGCTTGCGGGCATGCTTGCCGCCCTGGAAAATAACGCGCCCGTCGGTGAAATACTTTTCCATGCGCATATCTTCGGCCGCCCAGCCAACAGCGTTCAACGCCGGCGTAATGTAGCGGTTCTTGATATCTTCTTCGGAAAGTTCTTTCTTGTTTTCGGGCATCGGTGTAAATATATATCAAGAAAGAGGGGGCGTTTACGAGAATCTACGTAAATGGTATTTTTTAGGGTGAATTTGGACGAAATTCGGAGTTTGTTTAGATACTCCGTATTTCTTTGAAAGCTTTTCAAGGGAACTACCACAATTTTGAATATTTGTAATTATTTAGTACAGATGGTTTGCGTTAGGGATTGTCACCCGACAGGGCGGAGACTTGCATCCTTTGGTTCCAGGTGGCGAATCAAGTCCGCCATGACGTAAAGCAAGGCTCCGGGAGCGTAGCGAGTAAAGCCCGACCCGCGCGTGCGCGGGGAACGCCCGAATCGACTCGGTTACTGAGAGGTACGATGCTCTCTTTTTCAAAAAATGAAAAACATCGAGCATCTAGACCGCCAATATGGGCTTTTTCCCGTTTTCACTAGTCTCTAACCCCTAGCCTCTAGCCCCTAAATTTCTATCTTTGGCCTCGGAAATTTCAAAAGGACCAAGGTCATGAACTACAATCCTCTCGCAGAACAGGCCAACGCGGAACTCTCCGCAAACGGCTGCAACGTACTCTCCATGCTTTCCGAAAGGGGCAAGGCCATCTTCTTCCCGCGCAAGGGCATTTTGGGCCAGGGCGCCGAAGCCAAAGGCTCCGCCATCAACGCCACCATCGGAACCGCCCTGGAAGACGACGGTAGCCCCCTGGTCCTTGACTGCGTGCTCAAGAGCCTGAACCTGCCCAAGACGTCGTTCCTGTACGCCCCCAGCTTCGGCAACCCCGACCTGCGCAAGGCCTGGAAAGAGCAGATTCTCCGCAAGAACCCGACCCTCGCCACCAAGAAATTCAGCAACCCGGTCGTGACCGCAGCCCTCACCCACGCCATCAGCTGCGCGGGCTACCTCTTCCTAGATGCCGGTGACGAAGTCATCATCCCCGACCTGTACTGGGACAACTACGAACTGGTGTTCGAAAACAGCTGCGGTGCAAAGATCAAGACCTTCAACACCTTCAAGGACGGCGGATTCGATACCGAGGCTCTGAAGAAGGCCCTTGCCGAGAGCAAGAGTGAAAAGAAGGTGGTTCTCCTGAACTTCCCCAACAACCCCACGGGTTATACCGCCACTGAGGCTGAAGCCGTCGAGATCGCCAAGATCCTCACCGAATGTGCCGCCGCCGGCAACAAGGTGGTGGCCCTGCTGGATGACGCCTACTTTGGACTGGTCTATGAAGACGGCGTGACCAAGGAATCCATCTTCGCAAAGATTGTGGACGCCCACGAGAACCTGCTGGCCGTCAAGCTGGACGGCCCCACCAAGGAAGACTACGTGTGGGGTTTCCGCGTCGGCTTTATGAGCTTCGGTTTCAAGGGCGCCACGGATGCCCAGCTGAAGGCTCTCGAAGACAAGGCCGCCGGTACGGTCCGCGGAAACATTTCTAACGCCCCCAGCATCAGCCAGAAGATTCTGCTGGCCGCCTTCCAGAGCGAAGAATACCTGCAGCAGAAGCAGGAAAAGTACAACACGCTCAAGAAGCGTTTCGACATCATCAAGCAGGAACTGGCTGCCCACCCGGAATACAAGGACGCCTTCGAGGCCATGCCCTGCAACAGCGGCTACTTCATGTGCATCAAGCCCAAGGGTGTAGATGCCGAGCAGCTCCGCCAGAAGCTCATCAGCGACTACAGCACGGGCACCATCATGCTTTCGGGCCTTATCCGCGTGGCTTTCAGCGCCGTGCCTACCGACAAGCTGGGCAAGCTGTTCGAAAATATTTATAATTGTGTTTTGAAGATGAAGTAAACAGCGGTTCTTGAACCGCCCTCCGGAGGATCAATGTCCGAAAAGGCAACACTGAACTATAATGGAAAGAGCTACGAGCTCCCTGTTATCAAAGGCACCGAGAACGAAACCGGTCTCGATATCAGTTCTCTGCGCAAAAATTCCGGACTGGTCACCCTCGATTACGGTTACCTGAACACGGGCAGCACCAAGAGTGCCATCACTTACGTAGACGGCGAGAACGGTATTCTGCGTTACCGTGGCTACTCCATCGAGGACCTGGCTGAAAAGGCTACCTTCCCCGAAACCGCGTGGCTCCTGATTTACGGAGACCTGCCCAATCCGGAGCAGCTCTCCCATTTCCGTACCCTGCTTACCGAAAACGCCCTGCTGCACGAAAACCTGCTGCACTTTTTCCGCGAGATGCCGCCTAGCGCGCACCCCATGGGAATCCTCAGCTCCATCGTGAACGCCGTGGGCCTTTTCACTCCCCGCTTCTACGACGACGAAAACATCGCCAGCGCTTTTGAGCTGACTACCGCGGGCCTTATCTCCAAGATCCGCACCATCGCGGCCTTCTCTTACAAGGCAAGCATCGGCGAACCCTTCGTTTACCCCGAAGCGGAACGCAGCTACTGCAGCAACTTCCTGAACATGATGTTCAGCAGTAAGGCAAGGCCTTACCACCTGGACCCCATCATGGAAAAGGCGCTGAACACCCTTTTGATTGTTCATGCCGACCACGAGCAGAACTGCTCCACCTCTACGGTGCGTATGGTGGGCAGCTCCCAGGCCAACCTGTACGCCAGTATCTGCGCCGGCATCTGCGCTTTGTGGGGCCCGCTCCATGGCGGCGCCAACCAGGCCGTTCTTGAAACGCTTCTCCGTATCCAGAACAGCGGCATGACCATCGAACAGGTGATGGAAAAGGCCAAGGACAAGAACGACCCCTTCCGTCTTTCCGGATTCGGCCACCGCGTGTACAAGAGTTACGACCCTCGTGCAAAAGTTTTGAAGAAACTCATGGGCCAGGTGTTCGAGCACGAACACATCAACGACCCGTTGCTGGAAATCGCGCTTAAGCTAGAAGAAGCCGCCCTGAAGGACGACTACTTTATAGCCCGTAAGCTCTACCCCAACGTGGACTTCTATTCCGGAATCCTGTACCGCGCCATGGGCATTCCCACCAACATGCTCACCGTGATGTTCGCCATCGGACGTTTGCCCGGCTGGATTGCCCACTGGAAAGAGATGCACGACGATCCACAGAGCAAGATCAACAGGCCGCGCCAGATTTACACCGGTGCAACGGCCCGCCCCTGGATCGATCGGAACAAGCGGTAAGGCGATTACACCTTATATAAAAAGTCCCGGCCTAGTGCCGGGACTTTTTATTAAACAAAGTTTTGATTATACCTTGTCCAAGGCCTGCGTGAGGTCGGCGATGATGTCTTCGACATTTTCGATACCCACGCTGAAGCGGATCAGGTCAGGAGCGACACCTGCTTCGATGAGCTGTTCATCGCTGAGCTGACGGTGGGTGTGGCTTGCCGGGTGCAGCACGCAGCTGCGGGCATCGGCCACGTGGGTCACGATGCAGATCATCTTGAGGCTATCCATGAACTGGATGCTCTTTTCGCGACCGCCCTTGATACCAAACGTCAAGACGCCGCAGGGCAGGCCACCCTTGAACTGCTTCTTGGCAAGTTCGTGATACTTGTTGCCCTCGAGGCCGGCATAGTCGACCCAAGCCACCTTCGGGTGGTTCTGCAGGAACTTGGCGCAGGCGAGAGCGTTCTCGCAATGGCGCGGCATGCGCAGGTGAAGCGTCTCAAGACCCACGTTCAAAAGGAACGCGTTCTGCGGAGACTGGATAGAACCCAGGTCACGCATGAGCTGGGCTGTGGCCTTCGTGATGTAGGCGCCCTTGCCGAAAGCCTTCGTGTAGGCAAGACCGTGATAGCTTGGGTCCGGCTCGGTGAGGCCCGCGAACTTGTCGTGGTGAGCTTCCCAGTCAAAGTTACCGCTATCCACAATGCAGCCACCCACAGCCATGGCGTGACCGTCCATGTACTTGGTGGTGGAATGCGTCACGATGTCCACGCCGAATTCGATCGGGCGGCAGAGAATCGGAGTCGGGAACGTGTTGTCCACAATCATGGGCACGCCGTGCTCGTGGGCTATGTCGGCGAAGCGCTTGAGGTCCAGAATCTTACCGGCGGGGTTTGCCACCGTCTCGCCGAAGAAGCACTTGGTGTTCGGGCGGAAAGCCTTCTCGATTTCTTCGTCGCTGGCGTCCTGGTCCACGAACGTGCATTCGATGCCGAGCTTCTTCATCGTCACGGAGAAGAGGTTGCTCGTACCACCGTAAATAGCGCTGGTGCTGATGAAGTGGTCGCCCGCCTCGCAGATGTTGAACACGGCGAAGAAGTTCGCCGCCTGACCGGAACTCGTGAGCATCGCAGCCACACCGCCTTCCATGGCCGCAATCTTGGATGCCACGGCATCGTTGGTCGGGTTCTGCAGGCGCGTGTAGAAGTAGCCGCTGGCCTTCAGGTCGAACAGGTCGGCCATGGCGTTGCTGGACTCGTACTTGAAAGTGGTGCTCTGGTAAATGGGGAGTACACGCGGTTCGCCGTTCTTCGGCTGCCAACCGCCCTGGATGCAAAGAGTTTCGATTTTAGACATATATGATAAGCCTCTTGTTAGTTATCGGTTTCAAATATAGCAAAAGGCTTTTCATTCCGTCAATGCGTTTATGCGAATATTTGCATAAAACATTTCGAAGGTTGCCGCACAAATGAGAAATGCCCGGTCGAACCGGGCACAATATATTGAATAGCGGATCTTTGCAGGTATTGAAGGCGCGATCCTATTCCGACATCACGCAGCGGACGTTGTAGGCTCTCATTGCCGCACCGCTTTCCGTCACATACTTGGGAACTTCCCAGGTACCATAATCCTGGAACCGTATCGCCACATCACTACCGCTCTTTTGCATCCAGAGATGTCCCTGACCATGGCGTTCCTGACCGCCATCGTTTCCAAACTTCAACGAGGATTCGTATATAAAGCGGCCACCAAGGACCCACCATTCGTCCAGTTCCTCTCTAAGATCATTATCACTGGACGCTTTATCACCTCCCATCGATACGAGGGCTTCTTCCAGATCAGTCTTCGTGGGCAGGCGCCACCCAGACGGACAAACGACTTTTGCCGCATCGTAGGTATAGTAGACTCCGTAGTAGTCGCAGACACCCACCGTCTCTTTTTCTTCACCGGGACCCGGCTTATCCACCGAGACCGTCGCATCACAATAGAATCCGGTATTCGGCTTATAGGTCAAATTGCTAGTCATCCAATACACGGTGCCTATCTTGAGCAAGCCGTAAGTCTTATTGTTTCTGATATCCGTAAGCTTCAGGTTAGCCTTGTCGACCGTGGGCGCGCGGGAGTCCACGCTGATTGCGGGAGCCTGAGAACTAGAAGACGGCTTTGTCGCCGAAGACTTGGGTTGAGAACCGGTCGAACTGCTTGAACCCGACGGCTTAGTGGCAGAAGACGTCGGCTTTGACGTAGAAGAACTGCTAGCATACTTCTTTTCGCAACCTTCGGTCCAGCAGAAAACGCCACTGCTGTAATAGAGGCTTCCCGTGGCATCGGCCACCAAAATGGTGTCCTTACCGCCATTGATGACAATCTTGTCGCCAGGCTTAACGATAGTTTCGCCATTTACCGATCCAGCCGACCCGTTTACCACGGAACCAGCACTCCCAGAAGAACCGGCATCAGCCCCTTCTTCGACCTTCTGCGGATTGCTATCATCCGAACACGCGGCAAGTAAAAACACCGCGCAAAAAAACAGAATCCATGTTTTCAATGCACTCATAGCCTAAATATAACCTCTAGAGGCTAAAAAAGCACGTAAAATTATACTATCTTTTCGTCATTATGAGCAATGTAGAGGTTTTTGATACCACTTTCGCCATGACCATCCTGGTCATCATGGCCGTTTGCATCCCCACCGCCCTACTGCTGGCCAACTGGTTCCTGCACCCCGGCAAAATCAAGAATACCGCCATCAAGGGAACGTCCTACGAATGCGGTCTGGCCCACGTCTCGGGTACCGCGGGCGAACGCTACCCCGTCAAGTACTACCTGGTGGCCATGCTGTTCCTGGTGTTCGACCTGGAAGTGGCGTTCCTGTACCCCTGGGCCGTGCAATTCCTGGCTGGCGGTTGGGAACTCCTGCTGGTGCTGCTCGGATTCCTGGTCATCTTGGAAGCGGGCTACCTCTATGTGTTCAAGAAGGGCGTGCTGGACTGGGCGACCCTCAAGGACTAAGTTTCTAGAGTATTCTATCTCAAATAAAGAACGCAGGGCTCCGGTCCTGCGTTCATTTTTTACAGATAGCGGGCAAGCCCGCCGTCATATTACTTGAAGTAACGGCCCAACAAGCCCTGGAAGGCAGAGCCATGGCGGGCCTCGTCCTTGCACATCTCGTGCACAGTATCGTGGATGGCGTCGTAGCCCAGTTCCTTGGCACGCTTGGCCAGGGCAAGCTTGCCCTCGGTAGCACCAGCCTCGGCAGCCACACGGAGCTCCAGGTTCTTCTTGGTATCGGGGTAGACCACCTCGCCCAGCAGTTCGGCAAACTTGGCAGCGTGTTCGGCCTCTTCAAAGGCGATACGCTTGTAGGCCTCGGCCACCTCGGGGAAACCTTCGCGGTCGGCCTGGCGGCTCATGGCCAGGTACATGCCCACCTCGGTACATTCCCCTGCAAAATTTTCCCTCAGGCCCTGGACCACCTCGGCATCCAGTCCCTGGGCAACGCCAATCTTGTGCTCGTCGGCCCAGACAATCTTGCCACCCGCGCTCTGTTCCACTTTCTCGAAGAACTTGCTCTTGGGAGCCTTGCACTGGGGGCATTCATCCGGGGCTTCCGGTCCCATGTGCACATAGCCGCAAACTTTACATACCCATACCTTCATATTGTGTCTCCTCTCCGCACCGGGGCGGTGTTTGATGTGTAAAAAACCAAGGCGGTTGCCGTTACGCCTTAAAGCTGTCCAGGGCCTCGTTGGGGCCTATCAGGAACAGCACGTCGTTTTCCTTGAGCTCGTAGTCGGCAATGTTACCGATCTTGGGCACGGACTCCAGCGGGTCTCGAATGGCAATCACCTGAATGCCGTACTTGTGAGTCAGGGACAAATCCTTAAGGGTCTTACCCTGGAACTTTTCGGGGCATACAATCTCGATAATGGAGAAGCCTTCCATGAAAGGCAAAAAGTCCAGCATGTTGGGGCGGTTGAGCCGTTCAGCAAGACTGATGGCAGAGTCCCGTTCGGGGTGGAATATATCGGAGACGCCCAACTTTTCCAGAATGCTCGTATGGGCGGCACTGCTGGACTTCGCGATAATGTGCTTGACCCCGAGTTCCTTGAGGTTCAGCACCGTAAGGAGAGAGGCCTGCAGGTTCTCGCCGATACAAACAATCACAGAATCAGCCTTGTTCAAGGGAATAGAAGCAAGCTGCTTGATTCGGGTACTATCTGCCACGATAGCCTGGGATACAGAGCTGGAAATGTCCTGCACCTTATCAGGATGGCAGTCAATGACCATCACGTCGTGACCTAGGGAAGTCAGATGCTTAGCCAAGAAAATGGCCGAATTCCCAAGCCCGATAATCACAAACTGTTTAGAAGCCATATATTACCTCTTTAAAAGGTAAAGTAGTAAAAAAAGGGGGGCAGACTAGCCTACCATGATGTCTTCTTCAGCAAACCAGGTGGTATTCTGAACCCGCCCGGCCACCGCAGAAATCAAGAAGAGAGGCCCCATACGGCCAATGAACATCACGCAGCAAATAACAACGCGGCCCACGGTGGAAAGTTCACCAGTAAGCCCCATGGAAAGCCCACAAGTGCTGTAAGCGCTCACCACCTCGAACAAGACCTTCAAGAAGGACGACTGACCAGCAGCGGAAACCCCTCCGGACACTTCAGTACATAGGAGCACCAGGGTCGCAAGCACAATGACCACGATGGCCACAATGAAAATACGCACGGCCTTATCGACGGTGGTTTCGGGAATGGTCCGTCCAAGAACCTGGGTCTTTTCACGTCCCAGCAGGCGATTGAAGCCTAAAAGCCCGATTACCGCAGCCGTAGTCACCTTGACGCCGCCACCGCAGCTGCCGGGGTTAGCACCGATGAACATGATGACGATAAAAAAGAACAGGGAGCTTGCGCAAAGGGCAGACACATCCACCGTATTCAGACCCGCCGTGCGGCTAGTAAAGGCCATGAACAGGGTAGTTTCCAACTTCTGGCCAATATTCAGGTCACCAAGAGAGTTACTCCACTCCGTAAGGCAAAACACCAGCACGCTGGCCACCACCACGAACAGGGTACCGATGGTGGCTATGTGGGTATGGAGTGAAATCTTGCGGACCTTGTGCTGCTTAAAGTCAAACAGGTACCGCAGTTCCGTAACAGCCAGAAAACCAAAGCCCCCAGCCAAGGCAAGCACGCAGGTGGACAAGTTCACCACCGGGTTCAGCTGGAACTGCACCAGGGAATCCGGGAAAAGGGTAAAGCCCACATTGCAGAAAGAACTGACGGCCTGGAAAACCGAAACGAAAATGCGGTCATAAAGCCCAGCCCCCGAGAACTGGGTAAAATAGACAGCCGCTCCCGCCAACTCCAGAATAAAGGTGAAAGGCAGCACCGCCTTCAGGATCTTTGACGGATCGATGTTCCCCTCTTGAGAAAATGCCGAAAGCAGCACGGATTGGTGGTTAAAGCCCGGATGCATGCCGGCGAGCAAAATCAAGGTGGTAGACACCGTCATGATTCCAAGACCGCCCAACTGCATCAGCACAAGCAGAACCCAGTCACCAAAATGGGAGAAAGTACTGCTAATGTCCAAAACCGAGAGCCCTGTTACGCACACGGCAGAGGTCGAGGTAAAAAGAGCCTCCAAAAAAGTAACCGGATGATTCAGGGAAACCGGCAAGTAGAGCATAATGGCGCCCACAAATATGAGCAATAGGTAGCCCAAAACCACCAGGGTCATGGGATTCAACTGCTTCTTCTTGACTACGGGATTCTCGGAAAATCGAGAACCTTGGTACTTGGAGCGCAACATGGGCCAAAAGATAGCTTTTTAACAGGCAATATTGCCCCAAGAAATTATATATTTGACACAACATGAAACGATTTCTGACTGCAACGCTCTTTTTGCTCGCTCTGGCCGTAGTGCCGTCGAATGCATTCACCATGGACCTGCAGGCCGGAGTCGTGAACCACGCAAGCGAAATTACAACGTTCAACCTGAACATCTACGGTCACCTTTGGTACCGCATCGACCAGATGCTGTTCGTGGGTATCGGCAGCGGTTATCAAGAAATCGACAACGTAAGCCTGGTTCCTATCAGCGCAAGCGCATGGATCCGCCTACCCTTCGGTGGGCAAATGTTGCCTGTCGCCACCGGAGACATAGGTTACCTTATCGGCAAGGGGCACCAGTTGTTCTGGAAAGCAGGTGGCGGAATCGACCTCAAGAACGGGGACTATTCCTCTATCCTCCTGATGAGCGGCTATGAGTTCCTGGAACACGCAGGCAAGGGTTACGTCTACCTCCAGGCGGGCATCCTCGTCGAAATCTGATTTTTGCGGATTCGCTCCCGTGATTCACTTTCTTAAATACAACCTCATCGGTGTGATGAACACCCTCATCACCCTTGCCGTAGTGTGGGTTCTGCACCAGCTGCTAGACTGGAACGTGGAACTTTCCAACTTCTTGGGCTTCGTTGCCGGCGGATGCAACAGCTACCTGTGCAACCGCATCTGGAATTTCAAGAGCCACAATCGTAAGCGTAGCGAAGTCATCCGCTTTGTGGCGGTGTTCCTGATTTCTTACGGAATTAACTTGTTTGTACTGGAACTGGCTGTCTTCGCCCTCGCCAACGCGGCCTGGTGCGCAGGCTTTACGGCATGGATTTCGCAGTTCATGAAACCCACCTACTTTGCAAACGTAGTGGCCAACGTAGTATACGTGCTGGTAAGCTTTACGCTTTACAAGAAGTGGGTATTCAAGGCCGCACCGAAACAGGATTAATGGTTGTATCCCTTGAACCACTCAGCAAAGGCCTTGATGCCCGTATCCAAGTCGGTATTGGCCGTGTAGCCCACGTCCTTCTCTAGCGCAACAGTATCTGCCCAAGTAACTTCCACATCGCCGGGCTGCATAGGCATGTAGATTTTTTCGGCATCCTTGCCCAAGTGCTTTTCTAAGGTCTTCACAAAGTCCAGCAGGTTCACCGGGTTGCCATGACCGATATTGTACAGCTTGTTCTCGCTCTTGCCCACACCCGCCTCAAAGACACGGACCACCCCCTGGGCGATATCGTCGATGTAGGTAAAATCACGCATCATGTGGCCGTTGTTGAAAATCTTAATGGGCCTGTCGTGCAAAATGGCATCTGCAAAAAGCCAGGGTGCCATGTCGGGCCTGCCCCACGGGCCATAGACGGTAAAGAACCTTAGTCCGGTAGCGTTAATCTTGTAAAGATGGTGGTATGTCTCCGCCATCAGCTCGTTGCTCCGCTTGGTAGCGGCATACAGGCTAGACGGCATGCAGACAGGATCTTCGGTACTGAAAGGTGTCTTGGTGTTTCGACCGTAGACGCTGCTAGAAGAGGCGTAGGTCAGGTGCTCCACAGGGTTAAAGCGGCAAGCTTCCAAGATGTTCAAAAATCCGGTGATGTTACTATCGATGTAAGCCTGGGGGTTTACCAGGCTGTAGCGGACGCCCGCCTGGGCACCCAGGTGGACAACACCGTCAAAGTGTTCCCGTTAAAAAAGCCCCTTGATGGCGGAGGCATCAGCCAGATCCATTTTCTCGAAACGAAACGCTTCATGGTTCAGACGCTTCAAACGGTCTTCCTTGAGGCTCACCTGATAATAATCGTTCAAGTTGTCTATGCCGACAACGTCATAGCCCTTAGAAAGAAGGATAAGGGAAACTTCGCAACCGATAAAGCCTGCTGCACCCGTGACCAAGATTTTTTTTGACATTCCTGACACCTTGCTGAATTACACTACAAAAATAAAAAAAAGGACCCCGAAGGGTCCTGTTATTTGATTTCAAAATCGAGCTTACTTCTCGAAGGGAATCAGTTCCACACGGCGGTTCTGCTTACGACCATGCTTGCTGCCGTTGCTGGCAATGGGCTTTTCATCGCCGAAGCCAACTGCGCGGAGGCGGTCAGAGGCAACACCCTGCTGCACGAAGTAATCCACCACAGCCTGGGCACGGGCCTGAGACAGTTCCTTGTTAGCCTCGGGCTTACCAACATTATCGGTATGGCCCTGGACTTCCAGGTTGGCAGAAGGAATCTGCTTCAGGAGAGCCACGATGTCATTCAAGGTGCCGTAGCTGTCCTTGGTGAACTTGGTGGAGTTGGTCTGGAACTGGATACCCTGTTTCAGCTTGTTCAAGTCCTGCTTCTTGTTGAGCGGGCAACCCTTGGCGTCGACCTTCACACCTTCGAGGGTGTAGGGGCACTTGTCCTGATGGTCGGGCACGCCGTCATGGTCGATATCCATGGGGCAACCGGTGCTGTCCACAGAAATATCCTTTTCGGTGTTCGGGCACTTGTCGATACCATCAAACACGCCATCCCTGTCGCTGTCGATGGGGCAGCCGGTGCTGTCGAC
The DNA here is from genome assembly GCA_017475045.1 of Fibrobacter sp. GTDB lineage: Bacteria > Fibrobacterota > Fibrobacteria > Fibrobacterales > Fibrobacteraceae > Fibrobacter. The sequence continues at coordinate 34,935 of JAFVGH010000010.1, forward strand.
CACAGTGCCTTCCTTAGTGTTGGGGCACTTGTCCAGATCGTCAGACACGCCGTCCTTGTCAAAGTCAGAGACACAGCCCGTGCTGTCTACAGTAGTTCCTTCCGGAGTGTTCGGGCACTTGTCCAGAGCATCAGGAACGCCATCCTTGTCGGCATCGGCAGTGCAACCGGTGCTGTCCACAGGCATGCCGGCCTTGGTGTTCGGGCACTTGTCCATGGCATCGGGAACGCCGTCACCATCGCGGTCGCCTTCGCAACCCACGTCATTCACTTCGGCACCTTCCTTGGTTCCGGGGCACTTGTCCAGATTATCGGGCACGCCGTCATGGTCGGAGTCAGCGGCACAACCGGTGCTGTCCACAGGTACGCCGGCCTTGGTGTTGGGGCAACGGTCATCGGCATCAGGGATACCGTCCTTGTCAAAGTCGCTTTCGCATCCGGTAGCATCAATCTGGCGACCTTCCTTGGTGTTGGGGCACTTGTCCAAACCATCGGGAACGCCATCCTTATCGGCATCCATGGGACAGCCCACAGAGTCAACCGTCACACCGGCAGCGGTGTTGGGGCACTTGTCCAAACCATCGGGAACGCCGTCCTTATCCGTGTCCATGGGGCAGCCATCAACATCGACTGCCACGCCAGACAGGGTATGCGGGCACTTGTCCTTCACGTCAGGAACACCATCCTTGTCTTCGTCTTGCGGCTTCTTGTTGGAATTGCCATCGAAGCGCCACACGAGAGAGGCGGTACCGGCATAGAGCGGGGTCGGAGTGTAGTAGTAATAGGCATCCACGTCGTTTTCGCCAACGTAGTGGATCTTGTAATCCTTGCTGTGTTCCATTTCCTTGTCGCCATCGAAGGTGAAGTTCCTGAGGGCGCGGACAGCGATATCAAGACCCATGGCAAAGTCGACGTTCCAGGGCAGGTGGAAGCGGAAACCGGGAGTCAGGAGCATGGGGTCGACCAGGGGGCTACGAGGATAGCCGGTCTCTTCCACACGGAATTCACCGGAGAATTCAACAAAGATATCGACAAAGTCCAGCGGCATCACGTTGATACCCGTGCCGTACACCATGGTCACCGGCAGGTCGTGATCAACCGTATAGACGATTCCGGCATTGCCGTTCCAACGGACGGGGATACCCATGTTCACGAGATCCAAGGTAAGGATCAAGTTGCCACCGATACCGAAGGCATTAGAGGTAAAGGGGTGAGTTTCGCCATTGCTGTTCAGGTACCAAGCATGACGGGGGCGCACACCGGCAGCCTCTTCGCCAGAAGGCACATAGGCATCAACCTGGACAGCTGCGGTGAAGATTCTCTTCTGGCTGTCGAAGGGGATGCGGACCTTGAACCACACGTCCAAGTCACCACGACTGGTGGTCCACATGTTGCCGCCACCGGACGGGCCATCAGATTTGGCATGTTCGTAGTAGAGGGGCAGATTCAAGCCCAAATCCACAAATTCATAAAGGCCCACAGATGCGTTAAAGTTACCCGAAAGGGAGGGTGCCCAGTCGTTGAACCCATAAGTCTTGCCATTGGCAGTATAAGTACCGCCACGGCTCAGGGCCCAAGCGTCCAAAGCAATGTTTCCGCCCGTACCGATAGAGAATCCGAGCTGACCATTGGTCTTGGTGTTGTACTGATGGATACCATCGGTACCGCCCTGGATGCCAGCCTGAGCAAAAGCGAGACCACAGGCTAGGAGCGACATAGTTATTATCTTTTTCATGAATTGTCCCCTAGAATTATAACTTTAAAAAAAGTATAGCAACTTAAAGGGGTGCACAGGAATCAAAATTAGGTCATGATGGACAAATTGCCGATTCTTTCCATAGAAAACCTGCGTAGGGACTTCAAGATGGGCGACCAAGTGGTTCACGCCCTACGTGGCGTGTCCTTTGATATTTACCCAGGCGAATTTACAACCATCATGGGTACCAGCGGATCGGGCAAGTCCACCATGCTGAATATTCTGGGCTGTATGGACAAGCCCACCGCGGGCCACTACATTCTAGACGGGGAGCACACCGAAAAGCTCTCCCGCGACGCCCTGGCCCGCATTAGGGGCCAAAAAATCGGGTTTGTCTTCCAGAACTACAACCTGCTCTCCCGTACCACCGCCATCGAGAACGTGGAGCTGCCCCTGCTTTACAATTCGGGGGTTTCCTCCGCAGAACGCCACCGCCGGGCACTAGAAGCTCTAGAAATGGTGGGCCTGGCCGACCGCATGAACCACCTGCCCAGTCAGCTTTCCGGTGGACAGCAACAGCGCGTGGCTATCGCCCGGGCCCTAGTGAACGACCCGGTGATTATCCTGGCCGACGAAGCCACGGGTAATCTGGACACCCGAACCAGCTACGAAATCATGATGATTTTCCAGGAGCTTCACCGGCAAGGGAAAACCATCGCCTTCGTGACCCACGAACCCGACATTGCCACTTTCAGCGAGCGGACCATCACCCTACGGGACGGCCTGCTAAAAAAAGACGAAGCCCACGAGATGCAAGATGCGAAGGCGGCCTTCGACGCCCTACCTCCACCGGAGACTTTTGAGTAGTTTATGAATCCTCTGACTCTTGCAAAGATTGCCCTCCGGGCCCTACTGCGTAACCGCATGCGTACCTTCCTTTCGGTGCTGGGTATCGTCATTGGCGTGGCGGCGGTCATTACCATGGTGGCCATGGGCGAAGGTTCCAGGCAGTCCATCAAGGAACAGATGACCAGCATGGGCACCAACGCCATTATCATCATGCCCAACTGGAACCGGCGTGGAGGCGTGCAGGCGGAATCTTCCGAGATGCTAGAGGAAAAGGACCTTATCGCCATCCGGGAAAACGCTACCTACATTAACGGCGTGTCACCCATGATTACCGTAAGCGGGCAGGCCATCGTAGGAAACAACAACTCCCCCACCACCCTGAGCGGCATCTCCGCCGACTACCTCAAGATACGCAATTACGAAATCGAAGACGGAGTGATGTTCGACGATGCGGCAGACCGCATGGCCAAAGTCTGCGTCATCGGCCAGACAGTGGTGCAGAACCTCTTTGCAGGCGAAAACCCCATCGGCAAGACCATCCGCTACAAGAGCATCCCGCTGAAGGTGATTGGCACCTTGAAATCCAAGGGCTCCGGAGATTTTGGGCAAGACAACGATGACGTAATCTTTACGCCCTACCAAACCGTAATGCGCAGGTTCTCGGCCACCACCAACATCCGGCAAATCTACGCCAACTCCATCGGCGAAGGCTATGCCGAAAAGGCCACCGAAGAAATCATGAACATCTTGAAAGAACGCCGGAACTGGACCAAGCCTACGGACCCATTCAGGGTGTTCACCCAAGAAGAAATGATCGAGATGGTCACCAGCACGTCGGACATGCTGGCCCTGGTCCTGACTGTCATCGCCGGCATTAGCTTGTTCGTAGGCGGTATCGGCATCATGAACATTATGTACGTGTCGGTCACGGAGCGTACCAAGGAAATCGGACTTCGCATGGCCATAGGCGCACGGGGTCGGGATATATTGATGCAATTCCTGTTCGAGTCGGTGACCATCAGCCTTATGGGCGGGCTTATCGGCATCATTCTCGGGGTAGCCGCATCACAAATTGTAAAAACCGTCATGGGGTGGCCCATGATCGTGTCATTTACCAGCGTTGTCATCAGTTTTGCCGTATGCTTTGCCACGGGCGTCTTTTTCGGGTGGTACCCTGCCCGCAAGGCCAGCCGCCTTGACCCGATTGAAGCATTAAGGTACGAATAAAATATTAGAAGGTGATTATGAAGAAGGGGAAAAAAATTCAATCAATCATGGCCGCATCTATACTTGCGGCATTTTCGGCAACGGCGGCTTTGGGGGCCACTACTCCCTACGACTTGATTCGACCGACATGGCCCCTGAACTGGGACGATAAAGTATTTGACAAATTCGACGCGACCATCACCGAGAAAACGGGCGTGCTCCCGGAAGAGACCACACCGGAAAACTTCATGGCGGGCAAGCTAATGCCCGATACCTTGGACCAGGCCTATCTTGACGCCATCAACACCAAGATTTCGCCAATCCGCGTGAACCAGGCAGGCTATCTAGAAAGCGACCCCGAAAAGGCGTTCTACTACATAGGAAATGCGAGCGAATTCGAAGTAGTTGATGCAAACGGCAATTCGCTCAGCACCAAGGTGACGGGAACCTTTGTTCCGAGCGGCATCTCAACCGCAAGCGACTGGACCATCATTGCCGCCACCGATGCAACAACTACCGACAAAAAACGGTACCAGGTTGACATTAACGGACAAGCCGACAGACTCCTGATTGGGCACATTCCCGGAAATTTGCCAGTCAATCAACGCCTGCGTATCAAGGTCGGCGAAAACGTTTCGAGCACCTTCATTATTAGCAAAGACGTTTACACCATGGCCAAGGACGCCACGCTCAAATTCTTCGGCATCCAGCGCAGCGGCAATTCAGAATCGTGGTTCCATGGTCCAAGCCACACAAAGGACGGGGCAGGAAAGACTATAATCGGTGATGAACCCGTGACAGGCATCAACTCTAAGGCTGGCGACTTGCAAGGCGGCTGGTACGACTGCGGGGACCATCTCAAAGAATCACAGACACAAGCTTTCGCCTTTATGGCTCTAGCCGTGATGTCGGCCACCAACCCGACCAAGGACGTAGACCACTACGCCTATAACCACGCCGAATTCGTAAAGACCGACAACATTCCCGATGTCTTGCGCGAGGCAAAGCATGGTGCAGACTTTTTCTTGAGGGCATTCCGCGTTGCCAATGGCGTTATAGACGACATGCCTGTTTCAATCGGTAACTTTAGAGACGACCATGGGTTTTGGGGACGCCCCGAAACTCAAGACAATATCACCAGTCCCAATCGTGGAGGCTTCGCCGAACGCGACGTTCGACTCGGAGAACTGGGTTCCAACGTCGCAGGTGAAATCGTTGCAGGTCTTGCCATTTTGAGCAAGGACTACGCCAAGTACAACAAGACTTTTGCAGACAGCTGCCTGATGGTCGCCGAAAAGATGTACGACTTTGCCAAGGCGCTCGCTCAAAAAAAGAAATCCTATGACAACGGCAAGCCGTTCGTACACAACAAAGATGCAGCAGGCTGGAGCACCCACGCCTATAATGGCAACAACGAATTCGTGGATGACATGGCTCTCGCCTCTGTAGCACTCCTTTATGCAACGGGTAAGGGAAAGTATGCCGACGATATGATCCGTAACTCGAATATGTATACCGGTCAGGTGCTGCCTGATCTGGACGGCCCGGGCTTTTTCAAGGGCGGTTGGTTCGTAACTCTTGACAAGGGCTTCTTGAAAAATGGCAAGAACACCAGCTGGGCAAATTCTTACGCCTATGCGACATACGCCCTTTACAAATTAATCCTTGCCGACGAAAACAAGGCTATCAACGAATACGGACTTACTGCAGAAGAACGCTTGAATGCGATTGAAGACTGTATCACGAACATGATTTTTAATTTGGGCGATGTGAGCAGTGGGTCTGCGACGATCGTATTGCCTAAGAGTACTGGCTGGAATGGTATTGGCTGGAAAATGAATGAGGTGAAGTATGACCCGATTTGGTATTCCATGCAGACGGACCAGGATTGGATTTACAACCGTTACCAGGCGGGCAACATTTTTGAAGTCCTTGCTTATGCCGATGTAGCAAAGGACATCGAAAAACAGAATCTGACTCTTCCAAATATGGGCGCTGTGGATTGGAAGGCTGACGAGATGAAACAACTCGGCATCAACCAGCTGAACTACATGTTCGGCGTGAACCCGTGGGACATTTCGTTCGTATATGGCGTGGGAGACAAGAACGACGCCCACCCCCACCACCGTGCCGCAAATCCTGAAGGAAGAAACACGTCCGATAACTACAAATACGCTTGCCCCACCGGAGCTCTTTTCGGAGGATTACATCCCGGTACAACAAATTCCTTAGTCCCCGATAATATGAGTTGGGAAGACTACCACAAGTCCGAAACATGCCTTGACGCTTCTACCATACTACTTTCGGCCCTCACCATCGTAAGCAACGGCGGAAACGATTATTATACCACGGACATAAACCAAACATACAAACAAGGCAAAAACAGTCGTGGCTTTACTAGGCTGATTGACCCCCAGCCGGACGCTATCCTCCCGCCTAGAGTTTTCAGGGATTCTTACAAAATCCGCGGCACCGTCAATGCCAAGGGAGCCCATGTAAACGAGACCAACAAGGCACATTACCAAGTCGATTTTAACTACTAAAACGGAACCGACAAGCCGATTTTTGTTTTTCGTGGTACACATTTAGTTTTTTTCATATATATTTAGGGCATGAATCTTCTTGAATTTTTGAAACCGATGCCGGTCGTGGGCATTCTCCGCGACATTCCCCAGGGGGCCGAAGAAGCCTGCGTAGAAACCGCCGCCAAGTGCGGTCTCAAGGCCATCGAGGTGACCATGAACACCGCCGGTGCCACCAGCATTATCAAGAAGCTCAAGGATTGCGCCGGGTCTTATGAAATTCTCGTAGGGGCAGGCACTGTCCGTCACGAAAGTGACCTGGAAAAGGCCGTAGCCGCCGGTGCCGAATTTATCGTAACGCCCAACACCCGCAAAGAAATTGTGCGGCTTTCCAATACGGCAGGAATCCCCATCATTCCCGGGGCCCTTTCCCCTACCGAAGTGCAGAAGGCCTATGACCTGGGTGCTGCCGCCGTGAAAGTTTTCCCCGTGAACTGCGTAGGTGGCCCGGAATACATCAAGGCCCTGCGCGGACCGTTCCGGGACATTCCCCTGATGGCCTGCGGTGGCGTGAATCCGCAGAATGCCAAGGCCTACATGGAAGCGGGCGCAAACCTGGTTTCCTTTGGCGGGAGCATTTTCAACCCCACGCTCATGGCAAACGGCAACTGGGACGAAATTGAAATTCGCCTGACAGCGCTGCTGCAGGCGATCTAATAGATAGGTAATAGTCTTTAATGCATGCTGCCTACTTGCGGGCAGCATGCATTTTCTTTTTGCATTCGTACATGGAGGCGTCGGCACTATGGAGCATCTCGTCCATATCCTTGTATACCTCGCCGGAATAGGCGATACCGTAGGCGAAAGAAACCTTCTGGTCTACAATGGTAATATCGCCTACCGCCTTCTGCATACGTTCCGCACAAATTAACGCACCCGGCTTATCGGTATCGGGGCAGAGCACCATGAACTCGTCACCGCCCATACGGAACAGCACGTCAGATTCACGGAGCAAATCCTTGCAAGCCTTGACCACCGAACGGAGCAGCAAATCGCCTGCCTGGTGGCCGAACTTGTCATTGATCATCTTTAGGCCATTCAAGTCAAAATAGACCATGGAGAAATGAGTGCCATAACGCTTACTGCGAGAGAACCACTCGCGCAGGGTATAGATAGCATGCCTACGGTTGTAACACTGGGTCAAGTCATCGGTGAGGGAGATATCACGCAAGTACTTGAGGGTGCGACAAAGGCGGATATGCACGTTAATACGGGCCAGCAAAATTTCAGTGGGAGAAAGTTTGCACACGAAATCTGATGCTCCCGCATGGAACCCCTTGGTAATGCTATCGGAATCTTCCCTGCTAGTAAGGAATATGATGGGCAGGTCATCCAAGGCGTGCTTTTCGCGGATACGCAGGCACACCTCGTAACCATTCAGGCTCGGCATATTGATATCCAGAAGCACCAGGTCAAAAGCATCTCTTTCCAAAAGGGCAAGGGCCTCTTCGCCAGAAGTGGCGGACACCACGCTGTACCCCACCTGGGTCAAAAGTTCCCTATTCTTTTCCAGAATTTCGGTGCTGTCATCTACGATGAGTATTTTCTCTTCTTTCATGTGCTCCCCTTATAAAAATTCCAATGGCGGCGCCTTTTCGATTAGGCCTAGCTTTGCAGCGTACCCGAAAAAGACCTCCAGGGATTTTTTCCTTTCGTCTGTAAAATGATAATCTATAATTTTATAGTAATCAAGTACCGACTTCTTGTCCAGATTCATAGGAAATCTTGAGATCCAGCGGTCCAGGGCGGTAGCGGGATCGGCTCGGAACGCCTCCACGCTTTTTTCCGTTTCTTGTAGATACGTGTCCAATATGGGCCTGATTTCAGGTTTTAATGCCGATTTTTCGATAATCCAAGCTCCGAAGACAAAGGGCATCCCTTGCCAATCCTGCCACAGGGTCCCTAGGTCATAACTGAAGGGGAAACGGTGTTTTTCCGACTCTTCTAGGGCCAGGTCGCCTATCAAAAGACAGGCGTCGTCCGTGGGGTCGGCAGCAAGGCCATCCACATATTCAACATGTACCCGATAACGCTCACATAGCAGAATCTTCAGCAAGGCCACAGAGGTCCGACTCTGGGAGGTAAGCCGCACCGTTTTATCGCCAAGGTTCTCGATGGGGAACCGGGAAAAGAGCTTTACAGAACGGACCTCAAAGGAGCAGGAAGTACAGAACTTCGGGGATAGGACAAAGGCTCCCGGCTTTTGGGCAAAGGTGATAGAGGACGCAGGCGACAAGTGGATTGTCCCTTCCCTGAGCCCTTTGTTGTGAACGCTGGGCGCTCCGTCAACGAAACGCACCTGGGGGAATTCGCGCTCGCGACCCAAAAAGCCGTGAAAGAACGGCGCACAGACCAAAAAAGGAATTCGACCCACCAATAAATCCATGAAAAAAAATTAACTTTTGTCCGTGGTATTTTGTAGACCACAAAACAATAAACCGAAAAAAAAATAAAAGATAATGGCTAAGGAATAATGGCTGTATTTCACGTGAAAAAGACGTCCCTGGGCGAAGACAAGACCAGTCTCGTGTTTAAGGGCAAAATTATCGAAGGGCCCATCAGCAAGGGCATGACCATGGAAATCCCCATAACCGGCGATACCGTGATCAAGATGAAGATTTACGACGTTGTCCAGTTCGAAAAGCAGAAAGACGAAGACAAGAAGGTGGGCCTGGTGGTGGACTTTTACAACCTGCCCGATGACCTGGAAGTAATCCAGGACCTGAACATCGCTGACGAAGACCTGAACATCGTTAACGAATAATTTCGGCCGTCAATTCCGGCGGCTTAACCAACAGAGCAAAAGATGAAAAAAGAAAGGCTACGGGGAGTGAATTTGGGTGGCTGGTTCAGTCAGGTCGACTGTATCGAAGAAAAGGATCCCGTAGGTTTTCCGGGGCTCGTTCCCCACATCAAGACTTTCCTAGGGATGGAAGACTTCAAGCGCATCCGAGAGGCGGGGTTCAACCACGTGCGCCTCCCGGTGGATTATTTCAACCTGTTCAAAGGTGATGCGCTGACTCCTGACAACGAAGTTTTTGCCCTCCTGGACAAGGCCCTGGCCGATATCCAGGCCGCAGACCTGGACGTGATCCTGGACTTGCACAAATGCCCCGGTCACGACTTCCACCTGGGCTGCTCCAAGGAACAGGCTTTCTTCACAGATCCTGCCGCCCGCAAAGACGCCTGCAAGGTCTGGGCCTACATGGCCGAACGCTACAGTGGCCAGAACCGCGTGATGATGGAGCTTCTGAACGAGCCCGCCGGTAGTGATTCCAAGGTCTGGGACAAGGTGAAGGACGAACTTTTCTGGGCTATCCGCAAGCACGCTCCCAAGAACACCATCGTGGTGGGCAGCAACAAGTGGAACAGCGCCAAGGAATTCGAGTTCCTGACTCCCATGGACGACGACAACGCCATTTATAGTTTCCACACCTACACCCCGGTAACGTTCACTCATCAGAAGGCTGCCTGGATTCAGGACCCGTTCTTCCACATTGAACGTCCTTGGCCCGGTGACTACGCCGCACCCAAGGCCGACGCCACAACCCGCCTGGACGTGGAATATGGCGTGTGGGACAAGGCCCGCCTGCAGGCGAGCATCCAGAACGCTCTGGATTTCCGCGCCAAGTACGACCTGCCAGTCAGCTGCAACGAATTCGGCGTGTATGTGCAGGTACCCCGTCAATACCAGTTGGCCTGGATGCGTGACTTCCTCGACATATTGCGAGAAGCCGACGTGGGCTACAGTTACTGGAACTACAAAAATCTTGACTTTGGCCTGGTGTCCAAGGGCGAGTCGCTGCACAACAGCCTTGCGCAGTACGACAACCCGGAACGCCTGGACAAGGAACTGATGGAGATGCTTGCCCGCGGATGATTGCAAGTAAGAAATGCTCGGCGGCCGATGCCGCAGCGATGATCGATAACGGCGCCATCCTGGGCGTCTCGGGATTCACCCTGGCAGGCTACCCCAAGGCGGTTCCTGCCGCCCTGGCCGCCCGTGCCGAAAAGCTCCACAGCGAAGGCAAGCCTTTCAAGGTGTCCCTGTTCTCGGGAGCTTCTACCGGCGACAGCTGCGACGGAGCTCTCGCCCGTGCCGGCGCCATCGACCTGCGCATGCCCTACCAGAGCAACCCAAGCCTCCGCAAGTCTATCAACGACGGTTCCATCCGTTATATCGACGCCCACCTTGGAAAGATGGGTTACCTGGTGCGTACCGGCGCCGTACCTACGCCAGACATCGCCATCATCGAGGTTAGCGCCATACTGCCCGACGGCCGGGTCTGCCTTTCTACCTCTGGCGGAAATTCCGTCTGCTACCTGGAACGGGCTAAAAAGATTATCCTGGAACTGAACACCCGTCTGGGCGACAGCTACATGGGCATCCACGACATCGCCCTGCCGGAACTTCCGCCCCACGCAAAGCCGCTTGCCATCTATAGCGCAGGGGACCGCGTGGGCGCCGACCTTGTAAAGATCGACCTGAACAAGGTGGTGGCCATCGTAGAAAACGACGGCTTCGACGAGGTGACGCCTTTCGTGGAGCCCGACAGCGTATCCACCAACATCGCTGAACGTATCCTGGACTTTATCCGCTTCGAGGAATCCAGGGGAAGGCTCCCTAATGGCATGGCCTACCAGAGCGGTGTCGGCAAAGTGGCAAATGCCGTGCTCACCGCCATGGCAAATGACGAACGCCTAGGTCAGATCGACATCTTTACCGAAGTCATCCAAGAGGCAGTCATTCCCCTGCTTAAAAAAGGCAAGCTAGGCGTGGCCTCGGGAACGGCACTCACCCTCTCCCAGGGCGCACAGGATGAATTTGTCCGTAACGCATCGGAATGGAAAAAGCATTTTGTCATCCGCCAGCAAGAGGTGAGCAACAGCCCCGACGTAATCCGTCGTATCGGCGTCATCTCCATGAACACTGCTCTTGAAGCAGACATCTTCGGAAACGTGAACAGCTCCCTGGTTTGCGGATCTTCCATGATGAACGGCATCGGCGGTGCGGCAGACTTTGCAAGACACTGCGCACTGGGATTTTTCTTGACGCCGTCTGTGGCCAAGGGCGGTGCCATTTCTAGCATCGTGCCCTACGTGAGCCATGTAGACCAGACGGAACACGACACCCAGATTTTCGTGACAGAACAGGGACTTGCAGACTTGCGAGGGCTCGCTTCCGAAGAGCGCGCGCGGCTCATCATCAAGAACTGCGCCCACCCGGATTTCAAGGAACCGCTTACCGACTTCTTGGAATACAGCCTCAAGCATGCCAAGGGCGTGCACATGCCCCTTGCGCTGAGCAGGGCCTTCGAGATGCACAACCGCTATCTCGAAACCGGCAAGATGCTACCGTAAGCAGGATAGCACCGGCGTGAGCCTTTATTACAAAAGAGTGAACCGGTCTACGGTGCGGCCGTCAGGCAGCGTCACCATACTTTCAAAATCGGCCTTTCGGCGAACCCAAAGCGTTCCCTTGGGGTGATCTGGCGTCTCGTATTCGCTGCGGTACACCACCAGGGGCTCTACCGTCTCGCAGTCCAGCGCACCTACTTCCACGACCGTATAGATCATGGTTTCTTTCTTGTAATGGCGATAGCGCCGGCCTTTCTCTGCGACAGACATAAAATTCCGAATTACTTTTCCAAGAAGTTCAGCAGGGCATCCATGCGGGCGTTCACATCCTTGCGGCCCAGGTTGTAAAGGTCCACCAGCTTGGACTTGTCCTTTTCCAGACGGGAAATGTGCATGGCCTCGCTGGGCCGGAACACGAACACCTTCCCCGCTTTTTCCTTTTCGGCAATCAGGTCCAGGCAGGCGTTGTAACGCTCGTGCCTGTTGGCCGCAGCCTCGATAAACTTCGGGTACTTGCGGTAGAGCAGCTTGAACAGGGGTATCATGGAATTGGGCTTCTTGCGGAATCCTGCCGGTTGGGTCAACAGGATCACGATCTTCTCGAAACCCTTCTTCTCCATAATCTCGAAGGGAATGCTGTCGGCGATACCGCCGTCCAAAAGCTTCATGCCGTCCACTTCCACGATGTGGCTCATCAGCGGGAGCGACGCCGAGGCGCGAATGGCGTTCATGTCATGGGCATCGCGGTAGTCCATCACCCGCAGGTATTCCGCACCGCCTGTTTCCAGGTTGGAACTGCATGCGTAAAATTCCGTCGTCTTGCAGGCCTCGGCGAATTTTTCCATGTCGAAGGGCTCTATCTCGTAGGGGATTTGCCTGTAGCAATAATCCACCTCGAAAAATTCGCCGGTACGAATCAGGTTTCCCCAGCCCATATATTTACTGGACTTGGAATGCACCGTATCGATGCGGAAGTTTCGGCCAATCTGTTCCGACAAGAAACTGCACAGGTGGGTCACGCCGGCAGAGGTGCCGCAGGCACCGCCAAAACGCAGTCCCAGCTCGTTGAAGACATCCAGAATGCCACCCGTGTAGGCGCCGCGCATTCCGCCGCCTTCCACAACAACTGCCACCTTCTTGTACATCATGCCTGAAATTTAGCAATACTTGCAAGCCAGCTGTAATCTTTCGGATGGCTTACGAACTTTTCGGGGTGGGTAACCTGCAGCTCCAGAAATTCCCCTACCGTCATCCACACGAAATCATCAACCTCACCAGGCTGCGGCACCAGATGGGCAGCCTCCTCGTCGGTAAGCGTTATTTTGTACACATCGTAGTATTCGTTGTCAAAATAGGTTCCGCCGTTCAACACGCTTTCGTGGGTGGATTCAAAAAGGTATTCCAAGTCTTCTATTTTCTTGGTGAGGCCCAGCTCCTCTCCTAGTTCACGAACAGCCGCATTCTGGCTTCCGTCTCCGGCAGAGATGTGGCCCGCGCAGCTGGTGTCCAGAAGGTTCGGGTTGTTCTCCTTCAAGTGGCTGCGAAGCTGGAAAAGTACGCGACCTCGCCCATCGAATGCCCAGATATGGACCGTGCGGTGCCAAAGTCCCTTGGCGTGAACCTCTGTGCGCCCGCAAGAATACCCCGCCGGGCTTCCGTCAGGGTTCAAGATGTCGATTTGTTCTTCCATAGGAAGAAATATAAAAAGGAGATGCCGGCTTATTTATTATAAATTGCATCCAGCGCCGCAGCGAGGAACGCAAATGGCGCGTTCCAGTTGATGGCCACCTCGTTGGTAGCGTAGCTGCAGCGGTCATCCAAGTAAGCCAGGGCCGGCTTGTCGGCAGCGGCGTAGTTCGGGCATTTCCAATGGTCCGTGCCGTTCAAGTTGATATCCTGCTTGCCCAGGTGAGGCCCGCCCACCAACATGCCAGGCACCGGATCGTCCACAAAGTCCGATTCGCTGGGACGATGGTGCGGATTGCGGGGGCTGCGGAAACCGAATCCGGTCACGTAGGTAATGTCCATGGGGTTCTTGCCCAACAGGTAATCCAGGCACTGCTGCGCACCGTCCAAATAACTCTTGTCGTTAGTCAAGAGGTAGGCCTGCAAAAGCACAATGCCGTTGTTCGCCACGGCGCTATTGCTGCCCCAGTTCCAGTTCCAGGGGTGCATGGGGAGCCTGTAGGCGCTGGTATCGCCGATAGAACGCAGGCTGTTCGCCTCGTCCAACAAAATCTTCTTTGCCACACCGGCAAGGCTATCGCCGAACACCTTAGGAGCATTTGCCACGCGGAAAACCGCAAGCATGTTCAGGTCGCCCCACCAGGCGCCATTGGCCGTAAAGCCGTTTGCCTTCAAGTCTTCCAAATAACCGGCAGCATTCTTATCGGCCTGGGCGCCGGCGGCCACCTTCGCATTGTACAGTTCGGCAGCCGCAAAACGGAATTCGTCCTTGCCGTCTTCGTTACCGGGGGCATAGCTTCCCGTATTCACGTCGGCAGGCTGCTTGTAGAACATTTCCGGATTCTTCTTCGCCCAGGCGTAGGCAGCCTCCGCCGCCTTCAACATCTTGGAACTGTAAGCCTTGTCAAAGGGAGCGTACACTACACTGGCCTGGGCCATCACGCCTGCAAAGTCCAGAGCCGCCGTCACGCTTTTCAGAATGGCGTAACGGGGAGCCGTATCCTTCTCGGGAGCCACGCTTCCGCAGAACTTGAGGCTCGAAACCTTGTGGAATACACTGCCGTCCTTGTCCTGCAGGGTCAGCATCCAGTCCAAGTTATAGCGGACCTCTTCTAGAAGCAGAGGCAGCTTCGCGTACTCCCGCGGAACATCCCAGCTCAGGGTATCGGCGAACTTGGGGAACTTCTCGTACAGATCCAGCAGGGTCCATACCGTAATGCCGGAGTTCACAATGTACTTACCGTAGTCACCGGCATCGTACCACCCGCGGGGGGACTTGATGACCTTGCCCGCACCCTTGCCGCCTGTAGCCTTGTCGGTACCGTAAACGATAACCTTATCGTCCATATGGCCCGCCGCACGGACCCACTTGTCGGCATAAGGGGCCACCAAGGGCATGCTGGCTCGCTGGTAATAGAACCACTTGAGGCTCGCCTTGGTAACGCCTTCATAGACATTCTTACCCACCGTAATGGGGTTCCCCAGGTACTCGCCGTTGCGGAACAGGCGGTAGGTACCAGGAGCCTTTACAGCAGAAATATCGTACACCTGGGTTTCTTCGCCGCTGTACTCCCACTCGCCCACATTGGGAGCCTTGAGCTTCAGTACAGTCTTGCCATTCAAATCACGAACCTCAAGCCCGTTGGCATCGTTACCGGGAATCACCACCTGCTTCTCGGCCTCGGGGGCATAGCCCAGCTGGTTCATCAGGGGCCCCGCAAAAGCAGGGGTCAAAGAAAACGGAACGGTGGAAAGAGCCACCGCACAAACTTTGGCAATAGCAGTCTTATGAATATTCATACCCTGAATATACGTAAAAAAGCCCCTCGAAGGGGGCTTTTTTGGATATTTACTGTTTTCAGCAAGAAACAGGTCCAAGCATCAGTCACTGTTAGGGCAGCGTGAACTGCTTGAGGAACGGCCAGCCGATGTTAGCGTCGCCCTGTTCGTGACCGCCACCCTGCTTGGTGCAAAGCACAACCTTCGTGCCGTCCTTACAGTTGGAGTATTCGTCGCAACCATCTGAATTCTTGCTCGGAGAACCGGTACAGCCATTCTTTTGGGCCCAGAACTCAAAGTTTAGCTGAGCACCGAGGAAGTTCAATCCGTCGTTATAGCCGCTATCGCCACCTTGGTATTTGCAGACGTTGTCAGCCGTACCGCGGAACATGATGATGGAAATCGGACGATCTGGACTGCACCGGGCACTGTTGGTCCTGTTCAAGTCCATGCCTGCCGGAGCCACGGCGGCAAAGACATCCGCCATGGAGCAAGCCACCTGATTAGCCATGCCGCCACCCATCGAGTATCCGGCGGCGTACACGCGTTTCTTGTCGATACAGGCGATTTCTTCGACAGCGGCGATCATTTCGCGAGAGAACTTCACGTCGTCATCGTCGGAGCAGCACGGACCCACGTTCCAGCCGGGCAAGTTGCCCATCCCACCACCGCCCTTAGACGTGCCATCGGGGTAAAGCGTAATCACGCCTTCAGGGTCGGTTTTGGATCGGTATTTCGTGCTGGAGTATTGGCCACTGCCGCTCCCCCCGATTTGGTGGTAGTCTACAAACAGGGGAACAGGCTTGTCGCCCTTGTAGGATGACGGCACGTACATGATGAAGGTGCGCTTCTTGCCATCGACGGTCACGCTCATGTTCTGCTTGCCGGCCTTGGCCGTCTTACCGGAACAGTCAATGACTTCTTCAACGCTGCCACCGGAATTCTTTTCACTGCTGCTAGATCTTTTGACTTTGCTGCTGGAACTTTTGACGCTGCTGCTAGAGTCTCCCTCGGCATCGCCGCTGTCATTGTTGTCGTCAGGTTTTTCGGCGGCACTAGAACTGCTAGCGAGCTTCTCGGAAGAACTAGAACTCTTGATCAACAAGTTTTCAAGATCTTCAAGCTTCGCCTTGATTTCCTTTTCGTCCAGGCCTTCCTTGAGCTGTTCAACGGCAGCGCTATCCGTCACCGCCACCCACTTGTTCTCAAAACAGGCGTAGTAGGCAGTATCTACCTTGGCAACTTCCATGTTGCAAGAATCGGGCAGGTCCGCCTCATTCTTGTAGCTAGGAATTTCATAAGATGAATCACTGGAACTGTCATCGCAGGCCGTGAGGCAGGCGGCAACCGACAGGGCCAAAGCCGACGTCCATAGAATGTATTTCATTTCCACACTCCCTTTAGAGGTTCTCAAAGCACGAGGTTCATGGTAACACGAAAGTGTCATCCTGAGTCCCGAAAACGAGTTCGGGATAAACAAGTCGAAGGACCTCCATTCCGAAAAAATGTAGAAAAAAACAAAAACCGCAGCTTTTCGCTGCGGTCTTTTTCACTAAAAGAGAACTTTATTTCTTGCTTCTGTGGCTGTTCTTGATCCATTCAGTCTTGTGGACTTCGGGGATGTCGTCCAGCAAGCGGAGCGTATGCGGCTCAGTGGTGTTGTCCAGCACTTCTGCCGGAGTACCCTGGTTCACAATCTTACCGTCATGCATAATGAAGATACGGTCAGAAACGTAGTTCGCAAGACCGATATCGTGAGTCACGAACACCACGGTCATCTTCAGCTCGTCTTTCAACTTGCGGAGATAATCCAGAATGTTGGCGCGCACGCAGGCGTCCACCATGGAGGTGGCTTCGTCAGCAATCAACACCTTGGGGCGAAGCGCAAAGATACGGGCGAGCAACATACGCTGCATCTGACCGCCAGAAAGCTCGAACGGGTACTTACCTTCGATATCGGCAGGCTTCACGTTCACAGCCATCAGGCCTTCATCCACACGGCGGCGGACTTCTTCCTTGGAGGGCTTGTTCTTGAGCACGTTCAGGGCGTCTTCCAGCTGGCTACGAATGGTAAAGAACTGGTTGAAGCATCCAAACGGATCCTGGAACACGAACTGAACCTCGTTCCAGTGGTCCTTCAGGTTCTTGATCTTGTGATCCCTGTAGAGGAACTGGCCGCGGGTGGGTTCGTAGAGGCCGAGCATGATCTTGGCAAGCACGGACTTGCCGCAACCCGAGCCACCCACGATAGAGATGAATTCTTCGTCATAGATGTCGAAGGAAACATCCTTCACGGCGGTCTTCAAGGTTTTGCCGGCGCCAAAGTCCTTGCTAATGCGCTTGGCAGAAAATACAACAGGCTTATCACTCAGCATAATCGCACCTCACATCACGACCACCGACAACGCGGAGGTTCTGGGTATTCTTCTTGCAGTCGGGGCATGCCTTTTTGCAACGGTCGGCAAAGCGGCAACCCGTAATCTTGTTACGCAGGCTCGGAGGTGCGCCTTCGATAGCCACCGGATGGCGGTTACGCTGGCTGGCCTCGGTACTGAGCATAGCGCCCATAAGAGCCTGGGTGTAGGGGTGACGGGGGTCCTTCACCACCTGTTCTGCAGTGCCCTTTTCCACGAATTCACCGGCGTACATGATGGCGATATTGTCGGCCACGTGGTACAGCAGCGGAAGTTCGTGGGTAATGAAAATCATGGTGCTGAAGATGCCCTTGTCCAAAAGGTCAAAGATCAACTTGATCACTTCTTTCTGGGTAGAAACGTCCAGGGCGGAAGTGGGTTCGTCGGCAATCACCATCTGGGGGTTCAAAAGCGTAGAGATACCGATCACGGAACGCTGGCGTTCACCGGCGGTAAGCTGAATCGGATAGGAATCCAGCACGCGCTTAGTGTCCATGCCGAACAGGTCAAAGCGCTCGCAAAGGCGGTCATAGACTTCCTTCTTGTCCAAGTGCTTACCGGGCTGCTGGTGGGCGCCAATCACGTCGGCGGCGATATCCTTGATCTTGCGGACCGGGTTCAGAGCGTTGAAGGCGCCCTGGGGAATCATGGAGACCTTCTGGGCCAGCACGTTCTTACGCACATCCTCAATGGAGCGGTTCATCAGAGATTCCATCTTGTCGCCGCTCTTTACGCGCACGTCACCGTCGCCTTCCGGATAGAGAGGCGGGATGCACATGCCCATAAGGCCAGACACCAAGGTGGACTTACCGCAGCCGGATTCACCGGCGATACCGAGAATTTCGCCCTGCTTCATGGAGAAGCTGACGTTGGTCACCGCATGGGTCTTGTCGCCAAAGCGGCCCAAGTAGTAGAGGCTCAGGTTATCGACTTCAAATACATTTTCAGACATTTTTTGAACCTCCTACTTGCGAAGACGCGGGTTAAAGACGCCTTCCATGGAAGTATTAATCAGGAACAACGCAAACACCGTCAAGGTAATGATGATGGTGGCAGGCAAGAAGGCAATCCAAATACTATCGGAAAGGGCTCCGTTGTCCTTTGCCTGGTTCAAGATGATACCAAGGCTTGTGGAATCCAGAGGACCGAGGCCAATCATGGAGATGGAGGCTTCGGAAAGGATACCGGAGGACACCTGCATAATGAACACCATGAACACGTAAGAGAGCAGGTACGGAAGCACATGCTTGATAACGATGTTCAGGGTACTTGCGCCGTTAATCTTGGCAAGGGAAATATGGTCACGGCTACGCAGCGAAGAAGCCTGGGCACGCACCGCACGGGCTGACCAGCTCCAAGCCGTAAGGCCGATGATAAGACCAATCAGCGTCAGAGAACGACCGTCCTTAACAGCGGAGCTGATAAGCACGAGAATCACGAACTGCGGAATCACGATGAAGATGTTGGTGAGCATGTTCAACACTTCGTCAATCCATCCGCCGCGGAAACCGCCGAACAGACCGATAAGCACACCGATGGTCGTGGCAATAACGCCAGCCACCAGGCCCACGTACAGGGAGCTGCGAAGCCCTTCGATCAGCAGGGACACGTAGTCACGTCCCAGGTGGTCGGTTCCCAGCAGGTGTTCGCTGCTGGAGCCCGCATAGGGGCCGGCAACGATGTCACGAGCATTGATGTCCACATGATAGAACAGGGGGCCAAACAATGCGATCAACAGCGTGATAATGAAGATCGAGATACCGATGACGAACATCGGAGACTTGAGAAGATTTCTTATAAGTTTACCCATGATTACTTACCTCCCATCTGGAGACCGGCCTTGACACGGGGGTCAAAGACCGCAATCAAAACGTCAACGGCAAAGTTTGCCACGAGCACGCAGGTCGAGATCATCAAGGTACAACCCTGAATCGTTGCGTAGTCGTTCTGCTGGATAGCGGTAAGCATAGCCATACCGAGACCCGGGTAAGAGAAAATCATTTCCGTAATGAGTGCGCCACCCACCATGGTTCCCAGGGACTGGGCAAGACCGGTGAGCTGCGGGAGCATGGCGTTACGGAACACGTAGCTAATAATCTTGCCTTCGCGAAGTCCAAGCCACTTGGCGTACTTCATGTAGTCGGTACCCAGTTCGTAGATGGACATGGAACGCATACCCGTTGCCTGACCCGAAAGAAGAATCGGGAACACCGAGAAGAACGGCAGAATGTAGTACCAGCCCACACTCTTGATGCAGCCCCACGAGAACGTGAGTTCCGTGATATCGGGGCTGTAGGCGCCCATGGCCGGGAACCAGCCGAGGGTGATAGAGAACAGGGCCACCAGCAGCATACCGAACACGAAGAACGGAATACCGTTCAGGAACATGGCACAGGGGAAGAACACCTTGTCGAAGATGCCACGCTTGTAGGCAGCGAAGGCTCCCAGCAGGTTACCGATAATCCAGCCGAGGATAATGGTCGGAGCCTGAATGAGGAGGGTCCAAGGAACGGATTCCTTGATGATATCCATCACCGGCTTCGGGTACTGGCTATAGGAGATACCCAGGTCACCCTTGAACACATTCTTGATGTACACAAGGAACTGAGAGAAGCCAGAAGCAAGACGGGGATCGTCCTTCTTGACCACCTCGTCCACCATGACGGTGTCCTGGTGTTCAGCCTGGTACTGTTCCATGACCGGAACCTGTTCCACCTTGGCCACCTTCTTCTTGGTCTTGGGGTCCTTTTCCATCACGGGCTTGCCCTTAGCGTCGAGCACAGGCTTTTCTTCGAATACCGGATTACCTTCGGCGTCCACTACCTGGCGTTCGAGCATCTTCGGGGTACCGTCTTCGTTAACTTCCTTGACGGTCTTCAAAACCGGAGCGCCATTCTCGTCGAGCTTAGCAACCTTGATGGTCTTCATCTGGCCATTGGCATCGACTTCGGGGTCGTAAATCACGTTACCCTGGTCGTCCAGTTCGGCCATACCGAAAGCCTTGAGCAGGCCTTCTTTCTTGAGCTTGGCTTCTTCGGGAGAAAGGCCCTGGGCAGCCTTACCCATAATGATGTCCACGGGGTTGTTCTCGCCCATACGGGGCAACGTAAAGTTAATCGCCACAGCGACAACAAACGTCAAGAGATACCAGAATCCCTTCTGCAGGACATAGCGCAACATAGGATATTGTTTAAGCATTTGTCGTCCTTTTATTTAGCAAGCTTGAGGTTCCAAAGAATCTTGGTGCCGGAAGCAATCCACGGGAGCTGCGGCGGAGCGTAGGGATTCTCGGCAGTGGGCCAGTTCGTCCATACTCGGTCGCTAAATTCGTAGAACTGTTCGGGCAGGTAGACCAGCGGAATGGAGGGCTGGTCTTCCATAAAGATCTTGTTGAGTTCACGATAGGCCTTTGCAATTTCTTCGGGGTCGGTCATCAGCGGAATAGCAGACATCAGCTGATCCACTTCCGGACGGTATTCCGGTGTGCCCGGCTGGTTGTAACGGCCAATGTTTGTACCGGCCCAGGCGCCCAGCGGCTGCCAGTCACGGCTGGACATAACTTCGTTGAAGCGGCTCCAGGGCAAAGACGGAGAAACGTCTGCAGAGGGCTTGTCCATAAGAAGGTCGAAGTTACCAGTACCCTTGGCAGGCCAGTACTGACCGCCATCCACAAAGCCTTCACGCACATCGATACCGGCCTTGCGCATGCCTTCCACGGCGATGGTCACCATGGCTTCCCAGTCGGTCCAACCGGCGGGGCTTGTGATATAGAGCGTGGGGAGCTTTTCGCCCTTGGCGTTTTCCATGTGGTCAAGGGTTCCATCGCTCTTCCAGACAGACTTGTAGCCGGCTTCGGAAAGCATCTGCTTCACCGTGTTCAGGCGTTCGGTCTCGTCGGTAATACCCAGGTTCACACCATACTTCTGTGTATCTTCGTCGTTAATGAACTTACCTTCCAGGTCCGTGGGCATGATAAGGCCCGGCTTGAGGGTAGAGGTATAGTTGGAAACAGCGAACTGACGGATAGCCGTGTAGTCGATAGCCGTCGCAAGAGCCCTACGGAAGCGCTTGTCGTTAAGCGGTTCCTTCATGGTGTTAATCATGAGCATGGGCATGGCGCCAGGGGCAAAATAAGGAGGTTCATTGAACCAGGTATGCACACCGCGCTTGCGCCAGATGCGGGTCACGAAGCTCATGGAAGCGTCGAGGTTACCCGTAGTGAGAGCGATGGTGTTGGCGTCATTGCTCTTGTAAATCGGGTGGACAACATACTTAGGAGCGGGAAGCTTGCCACCGTGCAGAGCGGCGTTGCCCCAGTAGTCGTCACGACGCAGGAGGATAATCTTGTTCGGGTCGGCCGACATGATATTGTAGGGGCCAGAAACCACCGGATTCTTGTCCATAGTGAGCTTCTTCACCTCATCCAGACCCTTTTCGGCAATAAGCGGTTCAAACACGTGGGCCGGAGCGATACGGATAGCCTGGAGCAAGTCACGCACAGAAAGCGGGTTGTTCCTCTGGGCCTTGTTCACGATGAACGAAAGCCGTTCCTGAACTGCCGGTTCGGTCGCAATCGTATCCACATGGATTTCTGAAATCTGCTCGGAAGTGTTGATGGAGCCCTTGGTGAAAATGAACTTCACGTCGTTGGAATTGACCTGCTTACCATCGCTCCACTTAGCAGCCGGGTTCAGATCCACCACGACGCTATCGTTGTTGGAAAGATCCTCGACCAGGTTGCCCAGCAGGGGCTCAAT
Source organism: Fibrobacter sp. (assembly GCA_017475045.1). Classification (GTDB taxonomy): domain Bacteria; phylum Fibrobacterota; class Fibrobacteria; order Fibrobacterales; family Fibrobacteraceae; genus Fibrobacter. The sequence goes on from JAFVGH010000010.1 coordinate 57,261, forward strand.
CTGACCATTCAGAGTATTATAGGTAAGAAGCGGCTCGTAAACCAAGTTGAAGCGCCCACCCACAGGCCAGGCAGCCATCCAGCTTTCGGCGAGGGGGTTGAATGTAGCAGGGGCGCCCCACTGCTGGCCGGACAGGTAGAGCGTCTCCTGACGGGGCAAAGCACCTTCTACCTGGTCACTTCCGCACCCCGAGAGAACAACACCACTTGCCGAGAGGGCCAAAAGCACCTTGGCAGTAGATTTCATAGCAATCATTATATCCTCATTTTATGTAGCCAAAAAACGGCATCGATGAAAATCGAATTTTAATCTAGTTTTTTTATGGCTAAAAGTTCCCCGGCAAACAAATTTTTCTGTTTACAACAGGTTAATACATAGCCACTTACCATTCGTTGTTTATAAATCTTTACAAAGAGGCGCATTCCCTGATCCCTATCCCCTATAACCTATATCTTAGCCCCTATCTTCAATTACTATCTTGTGCCCAAAACGGAGACACTTATGGCAGCACTCATCCTCGACGGCAAGGCTCTGGCCAAGACCACTGAAGAAGAACTCAGCGCCCGCGTGGCAAAACTCAAGGAAAAGACGGGCAAGACCCCGATCCTTGCAACGATTCTCGTGGGCGACGATCCGGCAAGCGCTACTTATGTCAAGATGAAGGGCAACGCCTGCGCCCGGGTAGGCATGGAAAGCATCCGCGTGGTGCTCCCCAAGAACACCACTACCGAAGAGCTGCTGAACAAGATCCAGGAACTGAACGAAAACCGCGACGTGCACGGCATTCTTTTGCAGCACCCGGTTCCGCGCCATATCGACGAACGCGCCGCCTTCGAGGCCATTGACGCCCGCAAGGACGTGGACGGGGTGACCTGTCTGGGCTTTGGCCGCATGGCTATGGGAGAACCCGCTTACGGCTGCGCAACGCCCGCTGGCATTATGCGTCTGTTGAAGGCTTACAACATTCCTCTCGCCGGCAAGCATGCCGTTGTGGTGGGCCGTAGCGCCATTCTTGGCAAGCCCATGGCGATGATGCTCCTGAACGCCGACTGCACCGTGACCATCTGCCACAGCAAGACTGAAAACCTCCCCGAATTCGTGAAGCAGGCCGACATCCTGGTGGGTGCGGTGGGCAAGCCAGAATTCATCAAGAAGGAATGGATCAAGCAAGGCGCTGTCGTGGTCGACGCAGGCTACCATCCGGGTGGCGTGGGCGACATCGAGAAGGGACTCGACGACGTGGCATCTGCCTACACACCGGTCCCCGGCGGCGTGGGCCCCATGACCATCAACACGCTCATTTACCAGAGCGTGGAATCCGGCGAGAAATACCTAGGATAATTCGGAGCGAGCGCTAGGCGCGACTAGCGCCTGGAACGTTCCAATTCAACCGCTTCCGTTTCGGGTGAAGTGGGAGAAAGCATCCCCTTCACCATGTCTCCCACAAATTCGGCACCGACACCAATGACCGTACCGATGGTAGAATCGTTGGAAAAGGCCCTGCTGTCCATGGTGGCGGTAGCGCCAGACAGTGCAGTGTTTTTTCCGGAATCCGGAACGTCCACGTAAACCTTGGGAGTGGACTTTTCCTTCAGCAGGATCGAATCGGAACCGGACGATGCAGGCTTGGGCATCAGCTGACAGAAACCAGCCGAAACAAGCAAAAGCACAATGGAAAAGGCCCGCATCATCGCGGGCCAAATATAGTATTTTAAAACCGGGCTGTCTTACTTGCGGACCCGAACACTCCGCATGACGTCCCTATTTCCGTAGCGCATAATGTACACGCCCTCAGAGAGCCCCGCACTTGCAGCATTCCACAAGGCAGAAGCACTCTGGGTTTTCGGCACAGACATAGACTTGAGCAACTGACCCTTCATATCGAACACCTGGCAGTAGACATTATCAGAGTAGGCATTCCAGTGTATATCGCCTAACCCAATGGCCTGAGAAGTTTTATCCGAGGCATTGCCCTTCGAATTGGACGACGCACTGCTGTTGCCGTTAGACCCACTGGACTGCGGCGAAACATTACCGGGGCACAGGGCATTGTCAGAAGTGAACTTTATCCAGTCTACGTTGATGTAGTTTTCGTCAATATTGACCTTGACCACATTTTTCCCTCTGCTAAGCTTCAAAGTTCCGGTACCTTCAACATCCGTATAGGTATTCCAGTCACCTGTACTCGGGACATCTACCGCCACGCTACCGGCAACATTATCTACAGATAACGAGAATCGAGTGGTGTTTGCATTCCCTGTAGCCGCCCGAGCCACCACGCTGTACTGCCCTTCACAAGCGACATCCACCGAATAGTTGAACCATTCCCCCGCCATGGTATAGCCGATTCCATAGCCGGTTCCTACAGCCACAATACCGGCATCATCCGTACGGTAACCGGTTTTATCATTTTTGTTGTCGGTGTCCCTGTATCCAACACCATCGCCACCCTGCATGTAATCTTCCATTTCAATCTTGAATTCAGCAGAAACGCCGGTATTAGAGTTACTGGAAGAAGGTTCAGTAGCAGAGCTGCTGGTGGGCGTAGAACTTCCACCACTAGAGATTACAATATCGCCGCCATTGGGGACAGCATCGAAATAGATGTAGCCATCCTTGATGGAGGTTGTAATGGCCTTGCCGCCCTGGGTTCCCGAAACCGTGGTCCAGTTGTTGTCGTTCTTTACGCGAATAGAAAGAGGATAATTGTACTTGGAAATGTTGTCGGCAATGTTATGGGTCAACTTGACAGTAATGGAGTTTCCGCTAGTAGATGCCGTAGCCGTACTGGCTTTGCGCTCCTTGATATACATGGCGACATAACCCATGGGGGCTACCCAGATTTTACTGTCATTGTCCTTAGCGTACTGAAGACCCTCTTCCATAGCGTTTGCATCGGTCGGAGAGTAATTCGCATAGCCGTTTGTTCCCGTTGTAAAGCCATGGGTGAGGAACGCGACCCAGCCGCCTTGCTGAACGGCCGTTTGCATATTGCCCTTGAAATCGCTGGTACCATTACTGCCTGTCATCAACGCAGGGACTGCAGCCCAGTTGCTCGGGCCATTCTTACTCATAATACTAGAGCCAGAATTACAAATTCTTCCGACAACATAATTCTGCAGGACCTGGGCATCGCCGGGAGTATTGCAGTTCGGGTATGCAAGCGTTACACAACCGTAGGGCTGCTGAATATTTTGGTTGATTTTTCCCTTGGATGAAGAAATCTCGTTAGCAGACATCGTTCCATCGGGATGACTGTCGCTATGACTTGCAATTTCGTGACCAGCTGCAGCTAACTCCTGAACGCCACTCCAAGTGAGCATCCCATTAATATTACCGTTAGCCCAATTGGTGACGATGTTGAACGTCGCCTTATAGCCGTACTTCTTGAACATGGGCAAAACGATATCAACATCGCTTTGCGGCCCATCGTCAAACGTGAAAGAAACAGCTGCCGTGCGGAAGCCTGCCCAAGTACCGATTTCAACGGTCTGCGCGTAAGCGGAACCCGCAACGGAGATCGAGAACACCCAACCCATCGCCATTGCAAGAGAAGTACTCTTTTTCATGGTCCACCTTTTGGTTATGTCTATCAGGTAAAGATACATCCAATTTGGCAAAAGGGCTCAATCTTTTTTGTAAAATTTGGGATATATGCCCTTTTTTGCTATTTTTGGGCAGTGATCCAGATACAGAATGTCACCAAATCCTTCGGAGTCCAGGTTCTTCTGGACGGGGCAAGCCTGCTTGTGGGCGACCACGAGCGTGTTGGCCTGGTAGGCCGCAACGGTTGCGGAAAATCCACCCTGTTCAAGATGATTCTCGGGCAAGAATGCCTGGACGGCGGCTCCATCGACATTCCCAAGAAATACACTCTGGGCTACTTGCAACAGCACCTGAACTTTACCCACGCCACAGTCCACGAAGAGGCCTGCAGCGTTCTGAAGCCCAACGAAGACGGCTGGCTAGAAGAACACAAGGTAGAGGCTATCCTTTTTGGCCTCGGGTTCGACGAAGAATCCATGCACAAGAGCCCCATGCTTTTGTCGGGCGGTTTCCAGATCCGCCTGAACCTGGCAAAGGTCTTGGCAAGCGAACCCGACATGCTCTTGCTGGACGAACCCACCAACTACCTGGACATTGTCTCCATGCGTTGGCTCAGCCGGTTCCTTCGGAACTGGAAGGGCGAAGTGCTGCTGATTACCCACGACCATCATTTTATGGACGAGGTCTGCACCCATACCGCGGGCATTCACCGTCACAAGATCCGCAAGGTGAAGGGTACGGTGGAAAAACTCCGGGAGACCATCGCCGAAGAAGAAGAGGTGGCCCAGCGTACCCAGGAGAACGAGGCCAAGAAAAAAGCCCAGCTGGAACAGGTCATCGAACGGTTCCGTTACAAGGCCGCCAAAGCCGCCATGGTACAATCCAAAATCAAGGCAGCGGCCAAGCTTGCCACAGGCGAGCGGCTCACCCACGAACGCAACCTGGATTTCAGCTTTACCGAGGCTCCTTTCCCAGGCAAACGCATGCTCCAGATCAAGGGCTTGTCTTTTGCCTACGACGGCGGGCCGGAACTGATTACCGACCTCACCATGGAAGTGTTCAAGGGCGACCGTATAGCGGTCATAGGCCCCAACGGGCGCGGTAAGACAACACTGCTGAATTTGATTGCAAAAGAACTGCAGCCCACCGCAGGCGAAATCAGCCACAACCCGAATTTACAGATCAATTATTTCGGTCAGACGAACATCAACCGCCTGAACCTGGACAACACCGTCGAAGAAGAAATCGCCACCGCCATCGAAGAGGTGTCGCAGAAGAGCCGCGCCCGCGGACTTGCGGGGCTCATGATGTTCAGCGGCGATGCGGCTCTCAAGAAGGTAAAAGTCTTGAGCGGTGGCGAACGGAGCCGTGTACTTCTCGGGAAGATTCTGGCCAGCGCCTGCAACATGCTCTTGCTGGACGAACCGACGAACCACCTGGACATGGAAAGCATCGAAAGCCTGATCGACGCCCTGGAAGACTACGAGGGCACCGCCCTGGTGGTCACCCACGACGAAGAGCTTTTGCATGCCTTCGCTACAAGGCTCGTGGTGTTCGATGGCGGAAAGTGCCGCATCTTCGAAGGTACCTATGCCGACTTCCTGGAAAAGGTGGGTTGGGCCTCTGAAAAGAAGCCCGGCGGAACCGAATCTGCAAATATCAAGGTTTCCAACATCGACATTCAAACCGACGGCGGAAACAATGGGGCCACAGGTAACGCCGCCCCCCGCGCCAAAGAAGACCGCAAGGCCCGCGCCGACTACATCGCCGAACGTTCCAAGGTCATCAAGCCTCTGGAAAAGAAACTGGCACAGATCGAAGCCGACATTGCAAAGGCCGAAGCCCTGGGCGGTGAACTTGAAGCTAAACTCGTAACCGCCTCGGAATCGGGTGACGGCAACGCCATCACCGCCATCGCGAAAGACATGGATGACAACAAGAAGGCTGTGGACAGCCTTTATGAAGCCTGGGAAAAGACCAGCGCTGAGTTGGAATCCGCGAAAGATAAATATCCTATTTAGACCGTTCGCGCTAAAGGCAAAAAAGCCTCTCCGGCATGCGCTCACTCTCGCAACCACGCCTCGTTAATACGAGGCGTTTGTTGCTCACAGTAACGACCGCAAAATTCTATAGATGGAATAAAAAACTCCGGTTGAATTTTGCTCTCGCAACCACGCCTCGTTAATACGAGGCGTTTGTTGCTCACATTGAACCGCTTTATCCTTACTTCCCGCGGCGGATGCCTAGGGTATAGACGTCTTCGTTCTTGCCCTCGACAGACTTGCCGTTATAAACTTTCACCCTGAGCTTGTAGATATACGGGCCGGTCCCTACCAAACGTCCATTTTCGCTACGGGCGCTCCATTCAAAGAAGATGTTACCCGGGTTGTCTATGCAATTGGACTTCGCCGGATTCAAGGCATTATAGTACACCGTTGAATCATTACAGCGAATCGTTCCCGACACCCTATTCACGAAACTTCCCAGGTGAGAGAAATAGTGTCCTTCCCACTTGATCTTTATCTCGGCAAGGGCAGAATCTTTATCTGCGCCCTCCGGCAAGCTTGCAAGCACTGTCGTCGCCAATTCACCCAAATCATAGCTCAACAGGAATCCGGGCATTCCTAGACTATCAATTACATCCCGTATCGTCATATCCGCAGGGACAGCTAAGGCAACAATGGGTTCCTTGTAGGGCCACTTTTCAGGATCCTTCGGAATCGTAATCACTCCCGGTGACTGGATTTCGGTACGCTGCTGACCAACAATACGAACCTTTGGATTGAGCAAATGGGCCTTGTTTCCACTTCGGTCACCAAAGACACCGGGCACAAGCCGCACGGAATCCCCAACCATGGGCAAGACCCCCGTTTCTGATCTCTGGAAATAAACCTGCACCATGTTCCTTTCGCCACGGATATCTGCCCCCGCAATCCTCAAGGAATCCATAAAGTTCCGCACACCCCTGAAGAACACGAATGTAGATTCCGGGTTCACCTTTTCGATATCGGAACCCTCACTCAAGTTGATGACCACCATACTGCTATTTTTCGTAACCGTCTGTACGACCGCACTCTGTATAACAGGAGCCACCTTGTCCTCAATAGAGGTCCTCAGCATTAACTTCACTTCTTCACCGGAATCCTTGTCGATGTAGGTATAATGATAGTTCAAGGAACCCGCATAAACCTTATCCGCAAGCCCCGTAAAGATATCTTTCCGTAGGCCTTTCTTATCGTACAGTACTAGGATAGAATCCTTCTTTACCAAGGGCCATATGGTATTCATACCAGAAACCTTGTGTTCCTCGTCTCCGCCAAAGACCCACTTCAGAGTATCGGGAACCACGTCCTCAAAATGCTTGCTGAAATACATCACCAGGCTATCCGGGATTCCGTTTCCGTCTACATCGAACATCTGCGATTTTCTCACAATAGGTACTGGAGGTTCCTTGAAATGAATTTCCTTCCATACAAGCTCATTTGCCACACCTGTTCCCCATATGGAAAACGAGGCATTGACCATCGCCGTATCGCCACTAACGTAGAACTTGGCATAACCCATAGAATCCGTGACCAGGGTATCTATCAACTGGAATTTTTCATCCAAGAAACTAATGGGGAATTTTGTCTTAAAGACAAGCTTTTCTTTGCAGTTGATCTTACCTTCGCTTTGCACCTTCCCACAGGGAGTCTGCCCAAAGAGCAGGGCCACCTGCAGCGGAATCGTATCCGGATAAACTGCATAGGCCCACAGCGTATCGTTTGCACCACCATTAGCACCTAGGGAATCGCCATTCAGCGTAATACCCTTAGGATCAAGTAGCGGGGATTCTGACAGATGGAACACATCTATAAACCCGATATTGGGCAGAGGATATTCTGGCACAACGAACACGATTACCTGCCACTGATTCGGATCCGAGGCCAAATGGCAATACAGCATATACTTTCCGGGACTAAGCGCCCTTGAGTTTACAAATGCCGACGTGTCAATGGTAAAGCTGGACATATTTGCACTGATGTTGATTCCGCCATAATTTATGCCCGGGTTAAGCAACACCCCATCCATAGGCAAGTTGCCACCCTTCAGCCGGAAAATGGACTGGGCATATGCCGTATCGGTCTTCGTTCCCGCAGAAACATCACAACTCAGAGATTCGTCAACTAGCAATTGCTTCAAATCATACTCTATGATTTTATCCGAACGTTTTTTCTTTTCGGAGAAATAAGTTTTCCGGGTCTGCAAGTTGATGGAGGTGCGCATCTTGAAATTGGAACCCGTAACCTGCCTTTCCGAGAAGAAAATATGGAACGGATATTCCTCTCCCTCGGTCAGTCCCAAAGTATCCAGGTTCACAGCACCTTCTTCCGGATTATGGCAACCTCCGATATCCACTACTAGGCGGTTATTGATAAACACCCAAACATCGTCGTCACCACGGAACTCAAAATACTGGCCCTTGACATACTTAAACTGGGCAGAAATTTTCATGGCGAAGCTGTAATTGTGTTTGCATCCACTGGCGCCCCAGTCAAATTTCGGGTTCTTTACAGTCTTTGCAGAATCCAGATATTCCAAGTCGTCAATGGGGAAAAAGCCGGGATTCACGGGATCATTACAATTACCCTGGTTGTTCGTAATGTCGGCAAGCCAAAAACCCTCTTCGTCCAATTTCAGGTCAATGTCGCGGCACACCGCATTAGTATACTTCTTGCCACGCTTGTCGGTAGCCACTACCTCGGGCACAAACCAACGTTCAATTTCATGGGCCGCAGTGCACTTGTCCCAAGGGTAAAGCGCAGAATCCACACGGGCAGGATTACCATTTACCAGCGTACTCTGCACCATGCCCTTCGCGCTTCCACAGGTTTTGCCTGTAACAAGTTTTCCAGCAGAGTTTTTATACGTCACCGTGGTATAGGCATTTCCGGAACTGATTCCACCAAAATCCACATCTATACTGTCGGGATATGATTCGCCAGCCCAGTCCACCACCATGGCCGATATCTTCATAGTGGGGCAAACACCTAGGCGTCCTGGGAACTTTTCGCTGAACTTGGGACTGCTATTGGACAGAGGGTACGGATAAACCCATACGGTATCGTACAAGGCCAGCATGGAATCCAGCGAGATAGGTGTCCCAAGACCCATGCCCTCGCCCATGGTTCCTTCACGACTATAATTGTCGTATCCGAAAGTCTGCTTGAAATGGACATCCCATTTTTCCACATGCTTGTAGTAGGTGACTGTATACCACCCGCAAGTATCTGTCTGGCCGGTGGTATATTTATTGATTCCCACGGGAGCCATCTTTACGGTATCGCTTTCTACGATCATGGAGGGAGTCATGTCATCCCAAGGGCTCATCAACCGAATTACCTTGGGTTCCTGCGGAGTAAACACTATGTCAAGCTTTCCGTTGCTACCGGTATAGAGCCATGTTTCGTAAACACCCTGGGGGAACAGCGACGAAGCCAAGGGTCTCTGGTTATCGGCAAAGTAGGCAACTTCTGGCCAGTTCCCATAGCGCCTGATATTGACCCGTGCCGACGAGGAATTCCACTCCGCCGAAGCCACTGTTGCGGGATTGAAAGAATAACGATACCAATAAGGATACTCGCCCTTGTTGGACATAGCCGTATACGTACCCAGATTGGTCCTGCCATTCTTTACGCCACCATCGACTTTGATATATATATCCCTATCGCGGTAGCTGGTATTTGAACGCCAAGGATGCTGGACATGCAGCACGCGAGTCGAATCAAAGCAGGTGCCGAGAGTCCCGATGGTCTCAGTAATTTTCGGTGTGGCAACTGTTCCATCCACAAAGATGGAATCATGCGAAGCCAGATAGGTTCTCAGCTCCACAAGCCCCTTCTCCGGTACCGCCATGTAGGGGGTCAAGTGACGGATAAAGTAGGCTGACTGCAGAGGGTTACGCTTCATAACCTCTGGCGAGAGCGCCCCATAAAACCAACCGCATTTAGATTTGTCGTCCATCTGGAAACGCATCATCACGGTATCGCGCCCGAGAATCATGTCGGGCACGGCCTTGTTACCCCAGGGGCTCTTGAACCACACCATCTTGGAGCCGGGAGCCACGAAAGATACGGTATAAGACATGTCCTTCGTATTCGTGTAGAGCCAAAGCTCTTTTTCTACACCGAAGAAGGAAACGATATTCACCTTTCCGGCCTCGGCCCACTTCTCGCCGTGGCTGGAGTTGTAACTATTGTCGGAAGTATTGGGGTAAATGGCGATTTCGAAATTGTCCCAGTCCTGGAACGCCGAAACGTCCTTGCTCCATGTATAGCTAAACCAGCCGTTACCCTCGTCAATCATGATGGTCTTCGAGGACGACCCGAATTCAGCATTGTAATTTGTGGTTCCGCCGGTAATATGCGGGACATATCCGGCCTTGGTAGCGTCGTCACGCCAAGGAGATTGAATATGCAGGGTCAAGCTTGCGAAGGAGCAAACCGAAGCCAACAAGAAAAACAAAGCAAAAAGCTTTTTCCCCATAACGCCCCCTGATGTTGCTACATCCCCGTAAGAAAATTATATAAAACCCTAGGGAATTCCTAGTAAAGTAATGTATGTTTTTATAAACGAAATGACGAATGCAAAGCACTTTATGATAATTTTACTTTACATTCCCGCGTTTCGTTGATACAGGGCGTTTATTTCCCGCGGCGGATGCCTAGGGTATAAATGTCTTCGTTCTTGCCCTCGACGGATCGTCCGTTGTAGATTTTTACTTTGATTTTGGAAATGTACGGACCTGTTCCTACTAACCGTCCATTCTCGCTTCTGGCATTCCACTCGAAGAAAATATTGCCAGGATTGTCAAAGCAATTTGACTTTCCCGGATTTGACGCATTGTAGAACACCGTTGAGTCGTTACAGCGGACCGTTCCCTTCGCCTTGTTCACAAATCCACCCAAATGCGTGAAATACACTCCTTCCCAATCCATCTTTATCAGGGAAAGGGCAGAATCCAAATTGGCACCGCTAGGCAAATTTGCAACCAAAGTCGTGGCAATCTCCCCCATATTATAATTCAACAGGAATCCAGGCATTCCAAGGCTATCTATCACATCACGTACGGTCATGTCGGTAGGCATAGAAACAGCAATAATAGGTTCCTTATAGGGCCATTTCCCGAGATCGCCGGAAATCGTTATTACACCCGGAGACTTAATTTCTGTACGCTGTTCACCTTCTATACGGACTTTAGGATTATTCAGATGAGCCTTATTCCCGCTGCGATCTTCAAAGACGCCCGGCATAAGCCTGACGGAATCACCTACCATAGGCAAGACGCCTACTTCAGATCTCTGGAAATACACCTTCACCACATTTCCATTACCTCGAACATCCCCTCCAGAAATCTTCAGGGAATCCATATAATTTCTTATACCTCTAAAGAACACGAATGTCGATTCCGGGTTCACTTTCTCTATGTTAGACCCCTCACTCATGTTAATGACCACCATGCTGCTATTATCCGTCACAGTCTGCACGATAGCACTGCGTATAACAGGAGCCACCTTATCCTCAATATTCGTTCTCAATATGAGCTTGACCTCATCCCCAGAATCTTTGTCAATGTAGGTATAATGATAATTCAGGGAACCCGAATACACCTGATCCGCTATTCCGGTAAATATATCCTTCCGTAAGCCTTTCTTGTCGTACAGAACCAACATGGAACTATCCCTCATCAACGGCCATATATTTTTCATATCGGATATCTTATGTTCTTCTTCGCCACCAAAAACCCATTTCAACGTATCAGGAACAACATCCTCAAAGGGTTTGCTAAAGGACATCACCAAACTATCCGGTATTCCATTGCCATCTACGTCAAACATCTGCGCCTTTCTCACGATTGGAACAGGAGGCTCTTTAAAATGAATTTCCTTCCATACAAGCTGGTTTCCAATTCCAGGACCAGAAATGGTAAAGTAGGCGTCAACCATCGCCGAATCCCCGACAACGTAGAACTTCGCATATCCGGCAGAATCAGTTGTCAAGGTGTCAACCCAATTGAATTTTTCATCCATGAAACTAATGGGGAAATCGGAATGGAAGACAATTTTTTCCCTGCAATTCACTTTTGTCAAATCATCCATCTTGCCACAAGGCGTATTTCCAAAAAGCAATGCTATCTGTAGCGGCACCGTATCGGGGTAGGCAGCATACGCCCATAATGTGTCATTTTTGCGACCTTCGGCACCAAGCGAATCACCCCGCAAGGTGAGCCCCTTGGAATCCATGAACAAGGAGTCCGACAAATGGAATACATTCATAAAGGCGATATTGGGCAAGGGGTATTCCGGCACCGTAAACTTGATTACCTGTTTCTGCGACACATCAGATGCCAGGTAACATGTCAACACATAGTTTCCCGGAGCAAGGGTCCTTGAATTCACGAACGCGCTCGTATCTACCCAGAATCCAGCCATATTCTCGTTAATGAAAATACCGCCATAATTAAGCCCAGGCTCCAGCAAGACCCCTTCCATAGGCAAGCTACCGCCCGTCAACCGGAAAATAGACTGAGCAAGCGAAGTATCAATCTTTGTAATGCTGGACACGTCACAACTGAGGGATTCATCCATCAATAACTGCAACAATTCATATTCAATAATACCCTTGGCGTTCTTCTTTGCTACCGGGAAATAAGTCTTCTGCGTCTGCAAATTGATTGAAGTACGCATCTTGAAGTTCGATCCAGTCGCATTGCGTTCCGAAAAGAAAATATGGAAAGGATATTCCGAGCCTTCGGTAAGCTTCAAGGTATCCAAATTTACGGCACCTTCTTCGGGGCCATGGCAACCACCGATATCCACCACTAGGCGGTTATTGATATAGACCCAAACATCGTCATCGCCACGGAATTCAAAATACTGTCCCTTGATATATGTAAAGGACGCCGTTATCTTCATTGAGAAACTGTAGTTGTGCTTACAACCATCTACATCATGATCGTATTTTGGATTCTTGACTGTCTTTGCCGAATCCAAATATTCCAAATCGTCTATCGGGTAGAAACCGGGATTGACAGGATCGTTACAATCGTTGGGATTAGTGATGTCTGCAAGCCAGAAGCCCTCCTCGTCAAGCTTCAGGTCAATGTCGCGACACACCGCATTGGTATATTTCTTGCCACTCTTGTCGGTAGCCACCACTTCGGGTATAAACCAGCGTTCTATCTCGTGAGCGGCAGAACATATCGCCCATGGAAATTCCGTTGAATCAACACGAACCGGATGTCCATCTACTAGAGTATTCTTAACCATCCCTTGCGCAAGACCGCCACAGGTCTTAATCGAATCCAGTTTGCCGTTTTTATCCTTTTCCCAGATTGTCGTATACGGGTTGCCGTTGTAGATGCCACCAAAATCCACATCTATGCTATCGTGGAAAGATTCACCGGCCCAATCCAGCACCATGGCAGAAATCTTCAGGGTCGGGCATATTCCCAAGCGCCCCGGGAATTTTTCACTAAATCTAGGACCGCTACTTGACAACGGATACGGATAAATCCAAACGGTATCGTGCAACGCTATCATGGAATCCAGGGATATCGGTGTTCCAAGTCCCTTGCCCTCACCCATGGTTCCTTCCTTACTGTAGTTATCCAGGCCAAAAGACTGCTTGAAATGGACATCCCAATTTTCGGTATGCTTGTAATAGGTCGCCTGATACCAGCCACATGTATCCGTCTGTTTCGAATCGTAGAGATTTGTACCTACCGGTCCCATCTTGACAGTATCGCCAGCAACAATCATTGCGGGAGTCATGTTGTCCCAAGGGCTCATGAGCCTGACGGTCTTTGGTTCCGGAGGAGTAAACAGCAAGTCCAGTTTTCCGTTGCTTCCTGTATAGAGCCACGACTCGTAAACACCCGTAGGGAAAAAGACCGAAGCCAAGGGCCGGTTAGATTCACTAAAATAGGTTATTTGCGGCCACTCATTTTGTCGACGATAAATGTTAAATAGGGCCATCGAAGAATTCCATTGCGAAGACGACACCGTCGCATTGGTAAAATTGTAGTGATACCAGTACGGATATTCTCCCTCATTGGTTGTTGCCGTTGGATTGTTCAGAATGTTATTCCCGATAGTAATGTAAACCGCGCTATCCCGGTAACTCGTATTAGTTCGCCAAGGGTGGTAAATATGCAAAGTCCTAGTTGAATCAAAGCAGGTACCGAGAGAGCCTATGGCATAAGTGATTTTCGGACTAGCCGCAGTTCCATCAACAAAAACGGAATCATGAGAAGCCAGGTGATTACGGAATTCCACAAGTCCCTTTGCAGGAACCGACATATATGGAGTCTTATGCCGCATAAAAAATCCAGACTGCAAGGGATTCCGTTTCATGATTGTCGGGGAAAGTGGCGCGTAGAACCAACCGCATTTAGATTTGTCATCTATCTGGAAACGCATCATCACGGTGTCCTTGCCAAACACCAGATCAGGAACAGCCTTGTTACCCCACGGACTCTTGAACCACACCATCTTGGAACCTGGAGCAATGAAGGACTTGGTGTAACTCTTGTCGGACGGATCTGTATAAAGCCAAACTTCGACATCGGTGCCGAACAGTGTGCCCATCTTGAATTCGCCACCGGCCTTCCACTGTTCGCCATTATTGTTATTGTAATTCTGGTCGGTGGTGTTCGGGTAAATACTCACCGTAAAGGATTCCCATTCCTGAAAATCGGACACGTTCTTGTTCCAGGTAAAGCTGAACCAGCCGCTACCCTCGTCCGTCATGATTGTGGGCGAAGTACTCCCAAACATGGCATTGTAGCTGGTTGTAGAACCAAGAATATGTAGAAAATACCCAGACTTGGAGGCGTCATCACGCCATGGTGACTGAATATGCAAAGTCAAACTTGCAAACGAGCAAGCCACAGTCACTAATAAGAACAAAGCAAAAAGCTTTTTTCCCATAACACATCCCACATTTTTTTATCCCCGCTAAAAGATAAATAAAACACTGCGGAATTCCTAGTTATGAAGCGAATATTATTTTAAAAACAGAAAGTGGAATAAAATTTTGTATAAAAAAAGCCCCCGCCTCCGTCAGGCAAGGGGCGTGAGCGACAAGAGCCCGGTACTGACCGGGCATGGTCGCGAGAGCGAGCGCCAGCCGGAGCGTCCTTGCCGGGACGCAGCGCGAGCGGTCCATATAAACGAAGAGGCCCCTCGCCGTTAGGCAAGGGGCCTCGAGAATCCTGCAGCGACCTACTCTCCCGGGCCCGGAGGCCAAGTACCATCGGCGACAGGAGGCTTAACTTCCGTGTTCGGAATGGGAACGGGTGTGACCCTCCGTCGATAACCGCAGAAACATACACAGCCGGCAGGGTCCGCACGGGACCGAAAGAACAAACCTTGTCAGAAAGCGTCGAGGATGACAGAGCACCGACGATGGATCCGGGCTGCCCACGCGGCACGGAACTGAATCGTTGAAAGAAGAAAAATGCCACACGGACTATTAGTAACGCTCGGCTCAACATGTTGCCACGCTTACACCTGCGTCCTATCGACGTCGTAGTCTACGACGGTCCTACAGGGGGGTGACCCCCGCGAGACC
>JAFVGH010000078.1 GCA_017475045.1 Fibrobacter sp.
AAAGGTAACGGAAGACCGTGTGAGGATGGGCGACAGGGTGCTCATCCTCGCTCATCGCGGAGAGCTGCTCGACCAGGCAAGAGACAAGATAGCCAAATCAACGGGACTCGGATGCTCCGTAGAGAAGGCTGAGGAATCCTGTCTCGACAGTTTCTACCGGATAACGGTCGGAAGCGTGCAGACACTCATGAGGCAGTCAAGGCTTGACAGATTCAAGCCGGACCACTTTGGCACCATCATCATCGACGAGGCACACCACGCTCTCTCACCGTCTTACAGGAACGTCATAGACTACTTCGACGGTGCGAAGGTACTCGGTGTAACGGCAACGCCTGACAGGGGCGATATGAAGAACCTGGGCGAAGTATTCGACAGCTTAGCCTACGAATACCGCATCACACAGGCAATAAAGCAGGGTTATCTCTGCAAGATAAAGGCACTCACCATTCCGCTGAAGCTGGACATCTCGAAGGTCGGCATTTCCGCCGGCGATTACAAGGTGGGAGAGATTGGAACAGCGCTTGATCCGTACCTTGATCAGATAGCCGACCAGATGGCGGAACACTGCATGAACAGAAAAACGGTGGTATTCCTTCCGCTTATAGCGACATCGCAGAAGTTCAGGGACATTCTGGAAAAGCGCGGATTCAGGGCGGCAGAAGTGAACGGGGACAGCGAAGACAGGGCGGAGATCCTTGCTGATTTCGAGGCTGGGAAATACAACGTCCTCTGCAATTCCATGCTTCTAACGGAAGGTTGGGACTGTCCAGCGGTGGACTGTATCGTGGTCTTAAGACCGACAAAGGTAAGAGGACTGTACTGCCAGATGGTGGGGCGTGGGACGAGGCTTTCCCCGGGGAAAGACCACCTTCTTCTGCTTGACTTTCTCTGGATGACGGAAAAGCACGAGCTTTGCCGGCCGGCGTCGCTCATCTGCGATTCTCCGGATGTTGCGGAACAGATGACGAAGATCCTTGAAGAGAACGCCGGCGAAGAGATGGAGCTGGAAGAGACAGAAAAGAAGGCAAGCGAGGATGTTGTCGCACAGAGAGAGGAAGCTCTCGCTAAGGAACTTGCAGCCATGCGGACACGGAAACGAAAGCTTGTTGACCCGCTTCAGTTTGAAATGTCCATACAGGCAGAGGATCTGTCCGGGTATGTTCCGTCCTTCGGTTGGGAGATGGCACCGGCAAGCGACAAGCAGAAACAGGCGCTTGAAAAGTTCGGTATTTTTCCGGAGGAAATCGAGAACGCCGGCAAGGCCGCTAAGATCCTCGACAGGCTGCATGCAAGACGCATGGAAGGACTGACCACACCGAAGCAGATTCGATTCCTGGAGAACAAAGGATTCAGGCATGTCGGCACTTGGCAGTTTGATGAAGCACGGCGAATGATCGACAGGATAGCCGGTAACGGCTGGCGGATTCCGCAGGGCATCTATCCGGTGGAATACATCCCGCCATCACAGCAGGTAATGTTTAATGGATGATTTGAGAGAGATATTAAGACATCTTGACCCGGGATCCTGTTCATACGAGGAATGGACTGAGGTGGGAATGGCCCTTAAATATGAGGGTTATTCCGCCGAGGACTGGGAGGCGTGGAGCACAAAAGACCGTGCAAGGTATCACGAAGGGGAATGTCTTCGAAAATGGGATACCTTCCACGGCTCAGCGGAACCCGTCACGGGCGGAACAATCTACCAGCTCGCAATAGACCACGGATGGGACCCGACAAGAGAGATCCAGAGCGGTTTTATGGACTGGGACGCGGAGTTTATCGCTGACGGGAAGATCATAGACCCGGGATGGGTGGAAGACAGAGAGATTAAGCAGCCCGACAGATGGCACCCGGCAAGGGAAGTGAAACGGTATCTCGAAACGCTCTTCGAGCCAGGCGAGACAGTCGGCATCGTCGTGCAGAGCCGGATGGATGACGAGAAAAAGAAATACATACCGCGGAACGCAGGCATGTCCTTTGTTGTTAGTGACATACTGGAACGCCTTTCCACATGCGATGACGACATCGGGGCTGCCATCGGTGATTACAGCAAGGATGCAGGGGCCTGGGTACGATTCAACCCCCTCGACGGAAACGGAGCTAAGAACGCCAATGTAACGGAATTCAGATATGCCTTAGTCGAATCTGACACGCTCGCCATCGAGAAGCAGAATGCACTGATCAGGGAGCTGGAGCTTCCGGTTGCGGTTCTCGTTCATTCGGGCGGGAAAAGCCTGCACGCTATCGTCAGGATCGACGCGCCAAACTACGCAGAGTATCAGAAGAGGGTGGATTTCCTCTACAAGATATGCCAGAAGAACGGCATGGAAATCGACCGTCAGAACAAGAATCCGTCAAGGCTTTCAAGGCTCCCGGGATGCATGAGGGGCAAGCAGAAACAGTACATCGTAGATACGAACATCGGCAAGAGGTCATGGGATGAATGGAAAGAGTACATTGAATCCGTCAATGACGACCTGCCGGATTTCGAGAACATTTACGACATCATCGATAATCTCCCCCCGAAAGCGCCTGAGCTGGTCGAGGGCGTGCTTAGGGAAGGACACAAGATGCTGATCGTCGGCGGGTCCAAGACGGGCAAGTCCTATCTGCTTATAGAGTTCTGCCTGGCAGTTGCATCAGGCAGGACGTGGATCGGCTGGAAATGCGCTCAGGGGCGCGTCCTGTACGTCAATCTTGAGTTAGACAGGAATAGTTGTCTGCACCGATTCAAGGACGTATGTGAGGCAACAGGAACGCCGAGAGAGGCTTTCAGGCACCTTGACATATGGAACTTAAGAGGACGGACAGAGAGCATCGACAAGCTCGTTCCGAAGCTCGTGAGGCGTGCGAAAAAGCACAGCTACAAGGTCATCGTAATAGACCCGATTTACAAAGTGCTTACCGGTGACGAGAATTCCGCAGAGCAGATGGCGAAGTTCTGCAATCAGTTCGACCGTATCGCAACGGAAACCGGAGCAGCTGTCGTGTATGTCCACCATCACAGCAAAGGCGCTCAGGGCGGTAAGAAGTCCATGGACAGAGCTTCCGGATCCGGCGTCTTTGGACGTGACCCCGACGCACTCCTTGACCTGATCGAGCTTCCGCTGACGGAAGATGCGAAGCGCCAGACTGTAAGAAATGCGGCTCTGGAAGCCGGAAGCACATGGCTTAAGAAGAACTACAGAAAAGTATGGGCAGAGCTCCCGCAGGCTCACGACTTCAACATGCCGGAAGACTACTACAACACAGTAAAAGATAGGACGGGCATCACGGAATGGCTTGGTGATTTCCTCAATGTCATGCTCGCCGCGGAAGAGGAAGCGGACGCTTATTCCGGTCTTCGGGTAGACGGTACGCTTCGAGAATTCAAACGGTTCAAGCCGGTAGATATCTGGTTCAAGTTCCCGATTCACGAAGTGGACACGACCGGGATGCTGCAAGATATCAAGCCTGATGAAGACAGCCGGTCAAGGAGTAATCGCCAACTGCAGAAGTCGGGGAAGCGGGCGAAGACAAAGGAAGAACGGGACGACGAGATGCGTTCCGAGTTCGAACAGACTTTTGAAATGCTCGACGTCGAGGGTAAAGGGAAAGTAAAAAAGGACGAATTTTTGACCAATGTCGGGTACAGCGAGAAGTCACTTAAAAGACGGATTTCACTCTTTGACGGCAGGTACAGCATCGATTCGAACGGCTATATTCGCAACGATTAGACAGACAGAAAGGAGGAAAAATTTCCTTTTTGTCCGTTGTCCGAAACTGGACAGAAAGGAAAAAAAACTCCTATTTGTCCGCGGACAGACAAGGGTACTCCTAAAGGAGTATATGTGTGTCCACATATGCATGTGTTGGTACCCTTTGACAAGGGGGCTTAGAGCACGCCCCTTGTCTAAAAGGGGACCCACCTACACATGCGGCGGCAATGTGGATAGAAAGAGAGAAAAAGAAAAATGAAAAAGAATAAAAATTACGATAAGCGCCTGGATGCATTCCGGAACATGCCAGAGCTTTATCACACGATCCCCGGGAAAAAATACGATGCGGAACACAGCGAGGTTCTGAATTGGATACGTGAACATCCGGATCTCCTGAACTGGCTTATGGACACTGCAAAGTATAAAGGCCTCATTGAGTATACAGACGGTAAGTGGAGAGGAGTGAAGTAATGAAAGAAGAACTTGAACGACTTTTCAGAGACTGGTGTTTTGAACAGAACATCGATGAAAACGATTCAATCAGCATGCAGGACGTTTCCGATTTCTTTGACTACGTGGAGATGATGACGGACTTATATGAGGTGTGACACATGAGCGATAGATTTTTTGTGGCAATGATCCCGCCGACCGCCACGTATCAGGAAAAGCAGGTCAACACGAAAAACAGGAAGCCGATATTCTACGAGCCTCCGGAGCTGAAGGACGCCAGGTCGAAACTCAAAGCGCACCTTGCAAGGCACAGGCCGGACGTGCCGTATGAGGACGGGATCCGGCTGATCGTGCGGTGGTGCTTCCCGCTGAGCGGGAACCACAAGAACGGTGAGTACCGGACATCGAAGCCGGACACGGACAACCTGCAGAAGCTGCTTAAGGATGTTATGACGGATCTGCACTTCTGGAAAGACGATGCGCTTGTGTGCAGCGAGCTGGTCGAAAAGTTCTGGGCGAGTGTCCCCGGGATCTACATCGAGATTGAAGAGGTGGAATGATGGCAACCCGTAAATGGTGGGAGTTCATAAACGACATGTGGAAGTTCATCAAAAAGCATAACGAATCTCCCAGGGACTGGGACATGCTCATGCATGACGCCGCGGTCATCATTAACAGGCACGAGGTTTTTAAGAAGATCATGTTCGACGTCATAGAAATCTGGGAGAACGAGGAAAGGAGAAATTAAGACGATGATTTCAAGACATAAAGGCAAAGTCAAAATCACAGAGAGCAAGAAGATCCACTATAACAGCATCGGTGAGGTGCTTGACGATATGGACGGCGTGAACGGTGCAATCACCGAGGCGCAGATCAAGGCCATCCGCGAGCTGATCGA
>JAFVGH010000079.1 GCA_017475045.1 Fibrobacter sp.
AGGGATTTCCCGGTGGAATCCCCCTTAACCCGGAGGGGAGCACCGTAGTAGGTCGACAGATCCTTCAATACGTCGTCAATCGGTGTGGCATCGTACCGGAAGACTCCGGTAGCCCATGCCGACGGGTTCGGCAGGGCGGTTTCCTCCAGCGTAGGGACGCCATCCTGCAGCAGGGCCGACTGGCCGGCGGTCAGAACGACACCTTCACCTTGGGGGCCATCGACACGAACCCGACCTTCGGTCACATCGACACGATCCTCTGACACTTGGAAAACGGTTCCAAGAACCGTTACGGTCGCAGCGGGCGCTATCACGCGGAAAGGATGAGACTCGTCGCGGGCGACAGCATAATGCACCTTACCGGTCATCTCTACTTGCCGCGGCGCCTTATGCGGCTGATAGCGGAGGGTTGACCCGGGGGCCAGGGTGACATGGGTACCGTCCTTCAGGGTAAAGGCTTGTGCCAGATCGTAGGCATTGTATTCCGTCCATGTGTTTCGCCAAGAGAAGAAAACACCGAGTATCAATGCTGCGGCGATGGGCATAGCCCAGAGCAGAATCCGCCGCACCGGGCGGCGGGAAGCCATGCCGGATACCTTCTCCCAAGCCTTTTGCGTATCAAACATTCCCGGCCGGTAATGGCGGAGAACGAAAGAGAGTTTTTGTTCGTCATTCTGGTTCATACACCCCTAAGACGCAACTCTCCGCAAAAAGTACCATCAGAAAAATGAGAAAATGAAGTCAAGCATCTGCGGCCCGCCTTCCCGGAGGGTTTCCAGGGCCCGGGAGATGTGATTCCGCACGGTATGTTCAGAGATGTTCAATTCGTCGGCTATCTCCTTGTAGGACAAGCCGTCCCGCTTCGCCAGAAGGAGGCATTTGCGCCGCATTTCAGGCAAGGCGTCCATGGCAGTCCACAAGCGAGCCTCCGATGCGGACCGCTCCTCCGCTTCGTCATCGGAGATGGGACCGTCCAGGTCGCTGGGCAAGGGTTCCGTCTTCCCGGACCTGCGAAGCGCATCGATGCTGCGGTTCCGGACGGCCAAATACAACCAAGCCTTCACGTTGGCCACAGGATTCTCCTGTCGCCAAAGCGCCGTAAAGCTCTCCTGGACCACATCCTCCACCACATCCGGGTCACCCAGATAGTGGAGCGCATATAGACACAAGGGGCGGTAATACGTCCGGAAAAGGGTCTCTATTTCCTTCGTCTGCAACATCTGCTACAAATGTACGAATAATAATTGTTTTGCTATTCTTGCCACAAAGCCTTACATTTGTGAATACGAACCACGACGGTTATGATGGAGGAAACGCATATTGTTGAGAACAAAACCATTTGGAAAGACGAGTGGCTGGAATGGATTTGCGGTTTTGCCAATGCGCAAGGAGGCATCCTGAATGTCGGCACTTCGGATGATGGGACACCCGTTGGGCTGGCCGATATCAAATCTCTGCTGGAGAAACTCCCAAACAAGATCATCAATAAACTCGGTATCGTTTCTGATGTCAACAAGTGTTCTCTCAACGGCATCGATTACATTGAGATTGCAGTCCATCCGAGCAATGTGGCCATCACGTTGGATGGTGTTATCTACTACCGAAGCGGTGCAACCAACCAGACGCTTCGTGGCGAAGCGCTGGAACGTTTTCTTCTGTCCAAGATGGGAATGCATTGGGATGAGATGGAGATTCCAAATGCAACTATTGAGAAAGACATTGACCGTGAGGCTATCGACTACTTCCTGAAGAAAGCAATCGAAGAAGAACGACTGCCCAAGGATTCCATCAATGATGATACTCAGACCGTCCTCAAGAATCTACACTTGATTTCTGATGATGGTAAGATTCGCATTGCTGCCATCATTCTCTTCGGGACTCATCCGGAGAAATATGTCCGAAGCATTGACTTCCGCATCGGCCGCTTCATCAGCGATGAATCCGACCTTCTTTTCCAGGACATTATCCAAGGAGATATTATCCGGATGGCCGACAGGATTATGAAGGTTCTTCGCTCCAAGTATCTCGTATCATACATAGGTTACAAGGGTATGAAACGCACGGAACCGCTGGAGATTCCCGAAGCCGCCTTACGCGAAATCATATATAACTCCCTCATTCACAGGCTATATACGGGTACTTTTGTACAGATGAAAGTCTATAATGACCGCGTATCTGTATGGAATGAAGGCACTCTTCCCGAAGGTTTCC
>JAFVGH010000080.1 GCA_017475045.1 Fibrobacter sp.
TCGGTATCAAGGTGTGGATCATGCACGGTGAAAAGATTGGCAAGGACGTCATGAACGACAACAAGAGAGAGAAGTAATTATGCTGAGTCCTAAAAGAACATTACATCGTAAGCAGATGAAGGGCCGTATGAAGGGTGTCGCCCACCGCGGCAACTACATGGCCTTCGGCGAATTCGGCATTCAGGCTCTTGAAAAGTGCTGGCTGACGGCTCGCCAAATCGAAGCTGCCCGTATCGCTATGACCCGTAAGATCAAGCGCGGCGGTCGCGTGTGGATCCGCGTGTTCCCCGACAAGCCGATTACCCGTCACCCTGCCGAAGCCCGTATGGGTAAGGGTAAGGGCGGCGTCGAATTCTGGGTCGCCGTGATTCTTCCGGGTCGCATCATTTTCGAAATGGGCGGTGTTGAACGTGAACTCGCCATGGAAGCCCTCCATGTCGCTTCGCAGAAGCTCCCCCTCAAGTGCAAAATCATCGAAGAATCGGAGATCTAATGAAGGCACGTGACATTAAAAACGAACTGAGAGCTCTCGACGTGAAGCAGCTCAAGGAAAAGCTGGCTCAGTTGAATCTCGATTTGTTCAATTACCGCATGACTGCGAAGCTCGGTAATTTGGAAAAACCCTCTGTGATTCAGACGACCCGCAAGGACATCGCCCGTATCAAGACCATCCTCAGCGAAAAGGCCAAGGCATAAGCCGGCAGGAGCAGGAAATGGATAGAAACCTTCGTAAAGTCAAGCAGGGTGTCGTCTCTTCTGACAAGATGGACAAGACCATCACGGTTGTGGTTGAAAACCGCAAGCGTCACCCCATGTACAACAAGATCATGACCACCACCAAGAAGCTCAAGGCTCACGACGAAAATAACGAAGCGGGCGAAGGCGACCTGGTGGAAATCATGGAAACTCGTCCTCTTTCCGCTACCAAGCGCTGGCGCCTGGTTCGGATTGTGGAAAAGAAGAAATAATCGTTTTGGAGTAAGGCGAATATGATTCAAGAAGAAACCAGACTCGTCGTGGCTGACAACAGTGGAGCCAAGGAAGTCGCCTGCATCCGTGTTTTGGGTGGCACCAACCGTCGCTATGCCAGCATCGGTGATGTCATCAAGGTTGCCGTCAAAGACGCTATCCCCCAGAGCAAGGTGAAGAAGGGTTCCGTGGCCGACGCTGTCGTCGTGCGCACACGCAAAGAAATTGCCCGTCCGGATGGCACGTTCATCCGTTTCTCGGACAACGCCGTGGTTCTCATCACTAAGGATGGTGAACCCCGTGGAACCCGTATTTTTGGACCGGTGGCTCGTGAGCTCCGCGACAAGAAATACATGAAGATCATCTCCCTCGCACCTGAGGTTCTCTAATGGCCAACATCAAGAAGAATGATAACGTCAAGGTGATTTCCGGTGCCAATAAGGGCAAGACCGGCACCGTGATCAGTGTCAAGGCCGGCAAGGTGACCGTTTCGGGCGTGAACGTCCGCAAGCGTCATGAAAAGCCGTCTCAGACCAACCAAACCGGTGGCATCATCGAGAAGGAACTGCCTATCGACATTTCCAACGTGATGCTCCTCGAAGGCAACACTCCCGTCCGTACCCGCATCGTTCGCGAAAAGGGCAAGAAGGGCGTTCGTACCAGTGTCAAGACTGGAAAGGCTGTGTAAGGTAACGCAATGAACCAGATGAAACAATTTTATCTCGAAAAAGTCGTTCCTGCCTTGCAGCAGAAGTTTGCTTACAAGAACGTAATGGAAATTCCCCGCCTCCAGAAGATCGTGATCAACATGGGCGTGGGTGCCGCTTCCCAGAACCGCAAGATCCTGGACGAAGCCGTGGATACCCTTTCTGCCATCACCGGTCAGAAGGCTGTGGTGACCACCGCCAAGAAGGCTGTGGCTCAGTTCCACCTCCGCGAAGGCATCGGTATCGGTGCTAAGGTCACTCTCCATGGTGACAACATGTGGGATTTCCTTTTCCGCTTCATTAACATCAACCTGCCCCGTGTTCGTGACTTCCGTGGTCTCGCTCGTCGTGGCTTTGATGGAATGGGCAATTTCACCTTGGGTATCAAGGAACAGACCATCTTTGTCGAAATCGACATCGACAAGGTTTCTCGCACTTTCGGTATGGACATTTCCTTCGTGACCTCCGCTAAGACGGACGAAGAAGGCCGCGCCCTGCTCGAAGAACTTGGACTCCCCTTCAGGAAGTAAGGTAAAACCATGGCAAGCAGAAGAATGATTGAAAAATGCAAGCGTACCCCGAAGTATACCGTTCGTGGGTATAACCGTTGCAAGCGTTGCGGTAGGCCGCACGCCTTTATGCGCCGCTTTGGCCTTTGCCGTATTTGCTTCCGCGAA
>JAFVGH010000081.1 GCA_017475045.1 Fibrobacter sp.
CCTGAAACGCTACACGCCGTGTACGGAATGTAACGGCAAGGGCGGCCAGGACATCAAGGAATGCAGCACCTGTCATGGAACGGGTCGTGTGCGCCGCTCTACAGGCGGATTTTTCCAGATGATTACCGAGAGCGCCTGCCCCACCTGTAACGGTACGGGTGAAGTTATCGCGAAACCGTGTAGCAACTGCCATGGCGAAGGCCGTGTGCAGGAAACGGAAGAGATTTCCATCAAGATTCCGGCGGGCGTTGCCGAGGGCCAGTACCTGAACCTGCGTGGCGAAGGTAACTGCGGGCCTCGCGGCGGTGCCTGCGGCGACTTGCTGGCGGTGATTGCCGAAAAGCCCGACGACTTCTACACCCGCGAAGGCGACGATTTGCACTGCGAAATCAAGGTGCCGGTCCACAAGCTGGTCCTTGGCGGAACGCAGCGAATCCCGACGCTGGACGGTAGCGAAGTGCAGATCAAGATTGCGGCCGGCACTCAGGCCGGAAGCATCTTGCGCCTGCGCGAACAGGGCCTTTACCCGCTGAACAAGCGCGGCGACCGAGGAAGCCTCTACGTGAACATCGGCGTGGAAATCCCGAAGGACATCTCCCGCGAAGAGAAGGAACTCTACCAGAAACTCGCGGAACTCAGGCACGACAAGGAAACCGCGCAGGAAGAAAGCTTCCTCGAGAAGATGAAGAATCTGTTCAAATAGGTGTGAGGTCGGCGCACGGCGCCTCTGAGGTATGAGGTCGTTCGCGCGTTGCGCTCACTTTGTGAAAACATCCCCCGGCATTTGCATGTCGGGGGTGTTTTTGTTAAAAGAAACAAAATCTACCTTTAATTTTATGGATGTAATCCATAAAAATCGAGGTGATTTTTCAAGATTGCAACACCCCCACCCCGTATAAACGGCCGAAGACGTTTGGGCCGTGCCCTGGTGGGAACTGTAGGGTGTTTTTGCAAAAAACATCATCTACTTAATATTTTTGATGAAAGTAGCAGAAATATTAAATAGAATTTGCAATTTTATGAAAAATCAGGTATATATTTTTCCAAAAACAAACAAAAGTAGCAAAAATATTAAATATGATAATCAAGCGTCCGAAATACTGAAGGATATTGTCAAGCCGCATTTCGACGACGACGGAATTCTTGTTATCGGTTTACTGGATTTTTTGATGCAAACGGAATGGAGCACCTGAGTGAGGTTTGGGCGTTCCCCGCTTGGTCCCTGCTGGAGGCCTAACGCATTTAAACTGCTTTCACTTTGAATTTTTGATTTCTTCGGGATATTTTATTATATTAAAGTTATGCTCATTTACCATGCAAGCAAACAAATCGTGGAATTGCCCGAAATTCGAAAGACAAAGTTCACAAAGGACTTTTCTTGGGGTTTCTATTGCACCAATGATTTTAGGCAAGCAGTGCGGTGGGCAAACCGTGGTGAAGGAACTCCATACGTCAATCACTATGAATTTACGGATTCAGGCTCACTGAAGATTCTGAAATTCGAAAGGATGACCGACGAATGGCTCGATTTTATAGCAGCCTGCCGTAATGGAGGCACCCATCAATACGATGTTGTCGAAGGTCCTATGGCAGACGACACCGTTTGGAATTTTGTGAACGATTTCTTGACAGGGCGGATTAACCGCAAGCAGTTCTGGGCATTGGCAGAATTCAAATACCCTACACACCAAATTAGTTTTCACACGCTTTCGGCTCTGGCATGCCTGAAGTTCTTGAAATTCGAGGTTAAGCATGACGGAAGCTGATAAAGACGATTTGTTCTATGTGTGTTCACTGGTTGAATTTATTGCCCGCAAGACAAAGAACAAGCGCGGGGTGGTCGCAAACAGGCTTGGAGTTGACGGTTTTGCCAAACAGCTGAAAGACGCCCAGGTGAACCATTGCCTAAGTTTCGAGCAGGTCGGCGAAGAAGTTGTGGACCAGTACAAAATCCCGCAGGGCGATTTTGAATCTGTAGAAAACTGCAAATACGATATTCCCTCCTATACGGACATCGGCAACCGGTATTGCATCATGGTTCTCGACTGCGCAAAGAACGGCAACGAAATCGAGACTGCCATCAAGATTTTCACCTCCCCCATTAGCGACTACATCTCCAACTTCAATTCGGACTGCTATTACCAAAATCCAAGCTACCTTGAAGAATCCTTCAAGGCAGGGAAACTGCTGTAATTTGTCAAAAAAAGGATTTACAGAAAAGGATGCATCGAGGCATCCTTTTGAAGTGAATTGAATTTCATTCAAACACCGTTTTAAAGACTTCTTTGGCTTTTGCTAGACTAATAAAATCACCACTACAAACATCAGCGATAAGCACAAATGGCCAAATAAAGGGAGCCAGCGATTCTACATTCAATCCGCCTTTGAAATATCGACCGCCGAAAAACGCGAGCAGGAGAAGATATCCTTGGTGAACCTGACGGACGGATTTAAGCGGATTATCGTCGTTAAAGACGTTGTCAAGCCGCATTTCGACGACGACGGAATTTTAGTTGTCGGCTTACAGGATTTTTTGATGCAAACGGAATGGAGCGACTGAGTGAGGTTTGGGCGTTCCCCGCTGGCGCGGGTCGGGCTGTCGCGGTATCGCGAATCAAGTTCCCTGAGCCAGCCGAAGGGGTGATTCGCGTCCGTTCAGCCTCGGCTCTTTACAGTCACCGAATCCGAACCCTTCGGGCTTCCATCCCTAACGAGTATCATTAAACCACACAGCATGTTCTACGGAGATGTTGTTACAATCATCATAATAAGCGACTACTATAAGCGCTAAGGAATCCTGTCTCACAAGTGTCTCACCCAATGTCATAGTAAGTGTGATTATCAGATCCTTTTGTAGGACAGGAATGAAGTGATATTTTTTTCAATCGTCCTGCGTTCACTGCTTCTTTCAATTTTTTTCCCATAGTCAATTTTTCCCCTTTGGTCAAACAAGACCATATTCTAGCAAAAATTTCGCTAGTTTCTATTTTTTTTGAGGGACTTAGTTTATTTATCTCTATTTGTGCCTTTAGAACATCAAAGTTATGAGGCCAAGTTTTTTGCGTTGTATTCTTTTGAGTCATAATTCATCCTTTGTTGATAGTGAAACCTTTTTCAAAGAGTGGTACTAATCCTTTACACAACGAACCGAGGACCCGCTGTACTTGGTGAAGTGGTAGTCCAGGTGCGCGTACTCGCCGTTGCAGTTCAGGTACATGACGTACGCGTAGCTGCTAGTGTACTCCGTAGAACTCCAGAATCCCGCGGCGCCGCCGACGCCGGTGAAGGTGCCATTGAGGTCCCTTTCGCCGGCAGGCAAGGCGGAAAACCCGAAGACATCGGTGCCGTTGGCATTAGATTTCCAACCGCTTGTTGATTTAAGCATTTTGCCTGCCGTTGATTCACCTCCTACATTTGTGAAAAGTGCTTCAAATTCAGCCTTGGTCGGCAGGTGCCATCCACTGGGGCAAATTCCCCGTACAGGATAAGTAGGTGAGCAAGTTTTTCTATCTCCGCAACCATTCCCATTGGTGCTGAAAGTCCCGGCACTATCCATGGCAGCTGCCCAGGTGTATAGGCGACCATATTTAGCGCAACTGTCCAAGCTGTTTTTATAACACCAGTTCCGTTTTTGCATTCCGGGGTAACTGACGCTATCGGAATAGTTCAGATTTTCAGCCATCCATGTTTGAGTGCCTATGGTTACCGTCTTGTATGTTTTGTTGTCTCTTTCATCTTTCAATGTGCCGTAGCGTATTCCTACAGAACCTGTCCACTTTCCACTTTTGCAGGTGTAAACAGAATCTTGTGTTTCTGATATTTGCCTTCTAATTTCGCTATTCTCCGTATAGCTGACACAACCTTTATTCAGGGTGATTTCCTGCTCGTTTGCGACTCTAAACGCCCCTGCATCGCAAACATACTTGTTTGTTGGGGTTATTCTTCCACCTACTATGGCTCCATCTGTACTACAAGTCTTTCCATAAGTATCATACTCCAGCACAGACGCAACATTCCATTTTTCTGACTTGCAGATGTAATACACATTGTTCAAGTTCTCGACAACTCCGCTATTTGATGCCATGCAATACCCAAGACCATATTCTTCGGCAGTTATCTGTTTCCAGGCCTTATTCTCACAGATGTAGTACTTGCCACTCTGAATATGCTTTTCACCTTCCCTATTCGTCACGCATGCTCCGAATTCATATTCCATATCGTTTGCTGTAGCCCGCCAAACATCTTCCACATACACATAGTGGATCGATGAATTCACGGATCCTGGCTTAACCTCACCTTCTGTTCCCGCACTCCAGCCGTAGGTATCATATTCCAGCACCGTAGCAGTGACCCAACTTTTCGACTTGCAGATGTAGTATGTGTTGCCGGACTTTCCAATTTCGCCTTCCCGGCTTGTGACGCATGCGCCCAGGTTGTTTTCGATTTGACTTGCAGATGCCCGCCACGCTCCGTTTTCATAGACGTAATACTTGTCTTCGTTTACCTTGCCCACGCGGACTTCGCCATCGCTGCCCGCACCGAACTGGTAGGTGTCGTATTCCAGCACGGTGGCCTTGCGCCAGTTCTTGCTGTCGCATATAAAGTACGTGGTGTCGATTTTACCTATTTCACCATTGCGTGCCTCGGTACATAGTCCAAGGGCCGTTTCGTTTTTCGCCACGGTCCACGACCCGTTTTCGAACGCATAGTAGGTCTCGGTCACGTCGCCCTTCTTGAATTCGCCCTCTTCACCTTCTGCCCACTGGTAGGTGTCCTTCTCGTAATCGGTGGCCTTGCGCCAGCCTGTAGCCTCGCAGATGTAGTGGACGTTGTAGTTCTTGCTCTTGGCGTTCCTGTTCTGGGCCACCACGTCGTAGCGGGTCGAGGCGCAGCCGCCCAGTTCGTAGGCGTTGTTCCAGTAAATGGTCAGGTAGTTCTCGTAGGCGGGAATGTCCAGGATGTTCCAACTCTTCACGTTGGCCCGCACGGAACCGCCGTCAAAACCTTCGGCCCAGTCCGCCATGTCGGCCTTGGTCTGGGCGTCGTTCCACTCGCCGTCACCGGACATGTCCTGCTTGAAGTCGGCAATGGCCTTCAGAATTTCAGTCTCACTCCTGTCGCCAATGAAAAGCAGCGAAATCGCCATCAGTGTGGCGTTCTCCCCATAATTTTCGCTGGTCGATGGCACGAATGTTTTCAGGTCTTCGGAATACTCCACCGTCGTCGCAAAACCGAACGCAGTCATGATTTCGTATTCGGCCTGCTTCTTGGCGGCGAACACGCTGTAGCCCTTGTTCACCAGCTGTACGGCGCGGTCGTATTCCAGGTGGGTGAGCAGGTTGATGTTCACCTCGGTGCGGCTGGACAAATCGGTCAGGGCGCGGAGCGTCATGGAATCCTTGCTCCACTCGCCGGTCACTTCGTTGCGCCACAGTCCGCGGACTTCAAGCACCGCGTAGGGGTAAACCAGGTTCACTTTCGGAATCACGAAGTCGCCCTTGTTGCTGGAAATCTCGTCGATGTATTCGCGGCCCGTGTAGGTCAGCGCGTCGTCGTGCAAAAGGACTTCTTTAAGAATTAGCGGAGAATCGAACTTGAAGGGACCCTTCTGCGCCGCCCCCAAGATGGACGCATTTTTCACGATATAGCCGTCGGTGGTCTCGGGCACCCACTTTACGGAATCGCATTTGAAGAAGACGGAATCCTTCTTGACCAAAACGCGCTGCTTGGCGTTGCCTGCGTGGCACTGGGGCAAGTCTTCCTTGGCGGGAACGATGTCGTAACCCAGATAGGTATCGTCCTTTGACCAGCCATTTGCCTTGCAGGTATAATAGGTGGAATCCGCTAGTACCAGGGCACGTAGGCCAATGAGGCTTGCATCGCAGGCGGCAAGTTTGTCTTTTGACTGCACTTCGATGTAGGACACACGAATCGACGAACTGGAACCGCCGTTCAGCGGGTCGTCCACGGTGGAACTGCTAGATTCCGGGTCGTTGCCCGGAACGACGCTGGAGGAAGACTGCGCCGGGTCGGGATTCTCCGGCAGAGTCGTGATGTCGAGCCAGTTGTTGCCGGAACACAGGTAGTCGATGGATTGCGCCGTGACATACACGGTATCCCCTTCGCGGTCGGGGGTGCAGGCTCCCAGGTCGTAGATGGTGGAAACTTCGCGGACGGGGACATCTTCTGCTCCGCTGGACTTGCTGCCGCTATCGCCTCCGCAGGCGGCAAGAATTGCCATGGATCCTATCGCCACTACGTGGCTCCAGGATGACAGGCGGGTAAATGTCGCAAATGATTGCTTCATAGCCATGACGGCCTCCATCGGTTAAAACCTGTGGAGTTTCGCCTTGTCCCTGGAAAACACGACC
>JAFVGH010000082.1 GCA_017475045.1 Fibrobacter sp.
AATCTTCTTGCCCGCGCCCATGGCGAACTCGTCGATGGAGTTGTCGATAACTTCCTTCGCGAGCACGTAGATGCCGTCGTCGGGGCTCTGTCCGTCGCCCAGCTTGCCGATGTACATACCGGGGCGGAGCCTAATGTGTTCGTACCAATCTAGAGTCTTGATGCTGTCCTTGTCGTACTTTACAGCCATTATTTACCTTTTCAAAACTAAAAAAAGTGCCTTTTTTCGCCAATTTTAAGAAATTTCGCGAGAATTCTGGCGGTAATTACCCGGACTCGCGGCTCCGGTTCGCCTGTTGACCACAATATAGCAAAAATTTTTGTCACAGAGTGACATTTTGTGCAGTAGTTGGCTAGGCTGATTCAGCTTACTCGTATGACGGGGCGTCAAACGAGTTTGGAATCATCGGTTCATCCGTGTCATGATGAATGAATGAGAATCCGCTAATCTTGCCTGTTTTAAGATCAATAGGCCCGGTCTGTAGCTGTCCGTAAATGCCAGGTGTACAATTGGAGGTAAGGCATGCCTGGTTGACCATCACCATATAGAAACCGTAAATATCCCAGACGCCTGTCTTAATTTCCGCTTTTGTACTCCCTTTGATGGCTTCCAGTTTGTAGGTACCGTTCGCATTTATCGTGAAAGTCCATTCATAACCGTCTTTTGTGGCAACCCATTCGCCGACATAATCCGCTGCCTTTTCGTAGGGATATTCGTTGTCTTGTACAGTACACTCCATAGTGCTACCATCAGCCGCTAAAATGGTGTTGTTGGTTTTTACAGAATAGCTGAACATCGTGTTAGTGGATTTTGCATAGTATTGCGGGAGCATTAATAGGGTGCCGCGCTGAATGTCGTACCGGCCGGCATGCCAGCTTGTTACATTACCATCGGCCGAATTTTCAACGATGTAGGAGTTGTCGAAAAACTTAAAGGTCTGGGTTGTTTTGTCATTGGTGCATTCATAGATCTTGTCACGGAGTTCTTCAGCTTTGCTAATCTTACCAGTAGTGGCGACACTCGCCTTTACTGCTTCGCTGTAGTCACCAGAATTGTTCACCCTATACAGAACTTTTTCGTCTTCGCCAATTACAAATGAAATTTTGAAACCATCTTTCAACTTCTCGATAATCTTTTTCGCTGCGTCGGTTTCGCTGTACTGCACACCGGCAGTTCTCTCTTCAAATTTTATTACACCGCCGGTAAATTCGGTATAGGTAACTATCCACAGTTCATCTGGTATGCAGAGCGCCACTAAACCTTGCTTGCTCCCTGTTGACAGGTAGACCGTTTGGTCGAACAACTTGAGTTCTACGTTTTTTTCTAGGTCTTTGAGCGTTGCGGCTGGGTATTTTTCCTCAGATGCAGAAGCGCTGGAAGTGTCGCTGGAGGAGCTTTTTTTCTTGGAAGAGGATGAAAGCCTGCTAGACGAAGAAGATTCGTCAGATGAAGAGCTTTGTTCTTGTGAACTAGAGGACGATGTTTCTTTAATGGAAGAGGAATATTTAGGTTCTTCGCTTGAAGAAATAGAATTGATTTCGTCTGGGCTGTTTACGGAGTTTGATGAACTATCGTCGCCACAACCCGCAATAAGAAATGCGGAAAAAAACAGTAGGAAAAATAATTTGTTATTCATGTTTCAAAATATAGAAAATTGCTAAATTTTGACCGATGCTTCGAAATACTCCCGAAAAGATATGGCTGTTCGACTATGACCTCACCTTGTATGGTGTAGAAGAACGTTGTGTCATCAATTCCCTGGACCATCGTATTTCACTTTTTGTCCAGAAAACGGTAGGTGGCGACTTTGAGTCGGCACATAAAATTCGAACGGATTACTTGGAACGTTTCGGTACAACCCTTGCGGGCCTTATGGCTATGAATCAGGTGGACCCTGACGAGTTTTTTGATTTTATCCACGAACCGGAATACTTGACTTATCCCAAGAAATCTCCCGAGAAATTAGCCCTGCTCCAAAGTTTAAAAGGTTCACGGTTCGTGTTTACTAACGGCCGTCATGACTGGAGTGAGGCCGGCATGGCACACATGGGTATAGACACCGCCATAGAAGGGGTCTTTGACCTTAAGCAGTTGGACTGGGTAGGCAAGCCTCACGATATCGCCTACGAAAAGGCTGAGGGTTGGCTTCGGCAAAAGCTTCCGACAATGGGGCGCTCGGTGCCTGCAGATTCCCGTGATATTGTCTTGTTGGAAGATTCCCTCCGCAATTTGGAGCCTGCCCACAGGCGGGGCTGGACCACGGTCTATGTGAATCCGGATTCTAATGTTCCCGACTGGGTCGACTATCATATTCCGCACTTCTTGGACCTGAAAATCAAGAACGAATAATTAAAGTTTTCGGCATTCTACATTTTTTATTTTGTAATTTTTTATTTAGATGTTTCGCATAATTTTTTTTCGTATGAAATCTGCTATTTTATTTTCCTTTGTAATCTGTTTCTTGGTCTCTGTCGCCTGGTCTGCACCAGCGCCCGCGGCTCGAAATGGCTTTAGCAACATGTCTGTGACTACGGAGTATTCTGAACTCTTAAAGGAGAAAAATGCCCGTAACGATTCCCTTTTGCCGGCCCTGGATGGCGACAAGGCTTTTGCTGAGGTTTTGCGCTTAAATCCTAACTTCTGGAGCTTAGGTGGGGCACTGGATAAGGAAGAGTCTCTAGTTACAAGGCTCAATGCAAAAATCATTTTTATCGACGGTATTCGTGAAGAACCTTTTTGTGAAATAGACAAGAATACCGGCAGTAATGCGGGCGAGTGGAATGTGCGGATTGGCGTGGACTTTGTTTCTGGCGGTTCTAATACGGTACACATCCACGTGCAGCAGTGCTTGGACTATGTCCGTGACCAGTTGGGTTATGCCGTCAAGAAGGGCGACAAGGTGGTGTTTGTGCCGCCAAAAAAGGTTCTCGATAAAATCAAGAAAAGCGAAATCCCGGATGCTATTGATGTGGATTTGCAGCAAACCCTGTTGAAGGCCCACGAAGACGTGAATCTGACAGGAAAGTGCCCGGGTGATATCGAAGCCTACGTTATCCTTATGAAGGTCTATGATCAGGTAAAAAGCCAAAAGATGGATTATGTGGTCATTAACGACCAGCTGAATAAGACTCGCAATGGGGCTGGTCGTGTGCAGAGTTGTGCCTTTAGCCGCGAGTGGAACAAGCGTTATCAAGAAAGCGCCAGCTTTGAGTGTGATCTCGATAATGATCGTTGTACCTATCGTCAAGAAAACGATGGAAATTCCGAGTGGCAAATCAATTACGACAACGACCGGTTTGAGTACATCAACAAGAAATTTTTGTTTTTCAACCTGAATCCCAAGAGCATCCACAAGGGTGGGACAATGCTTGATCTTCGCTTACTTCGTCTTTCCACCAACCTCTACTTGGAAGCCTATCTGAATCTGAAGGGAGAACCCGTGACTCTCGGACTGATTATCGTCCCTGGAGATAAGACTATCGAGGATTATGAGGACGAGGAAGAGGAAGAAGAGGGCGAAAATTCGACAGAAGACGAAAAAATGGAAGAAGGGCAGCCTTTTGACTAGGTTTTCGAGGTGTTTTTAGCTTTGTTTTTCGTTTTTTCTTAATTAATTGTATATTTAGGATATATAATCCACAAGGAGAAACTCATGAACCGCTTTATCAAGATGTCTTTGGTCGCTGCCGTTATGGCTGCCCCGGCTTTGGCAGATGAACAATTCGGTGGTGTTGGAGTCACCATTTACCAGATTCCTCAAGGGGTTCATGTAGTCCAGGTCATTCCCGGTACTCCGGCTGCAGAGACCGATCTCCAGGCTGGCGACGATATCGTGGCTGTAGATGGCGTAAGTCTTAAGGGGCTCGATATTGAAGAGTCTAAGGCTATGCTCCGTGGTCAGGTGAACAAACCGGTAGAAATCACGTTTGTCAGTTCCGGGGATACCCTGAAGACGACGCTTCGCCGTGCCCAGATTACGGTGAAGGATTTTGAAAGCAAGCAGGTGGAAGCCTGGTATGGGAACAAGAAAGAATTCGATGTCCATGAACTGGAAACCTATGCTAGCGCCAATGGCGGTAACAAACAACTGGTGGCGGTTCTGAAGCGCGGGTCCCTAGTTGATGGTGACCAAACTGTAAATGCCGAAGACGTGAACGGCATCTATGTAGACAAGGCCGACGGCTTTGCTCCCAAGTCGGGAAAGACAAATGCTGGTAAGCCTGGTTCTGCCAAGCTCAAGGGCTTTACCCGCAACACGATCAGCTTTAACGCAAAGTCGGCTGGAAAGGCTGTCATCACGGTGATGAATACCGATGGCGCCGAGGTGGCAACTGTGGTTGTCGAAAATGCACAGCCGGGCTTCAATAGCGTCTCTTGGAAGGGCGAAAAGGTTCCCAGTGGCCGCTATATGGTGTCCATTGAACACAACGGCTCGGTTAGCGGCAAGAACGCCGTGCTGAAGTAAACCTGCATACAAATGTGTAATGTGTGATGTGGAATGTGAAATTTGACATTCCACATTTCTCATTTCACACTTCACATTTATAGATAATGCTTTATCCGCATCTCGGGGTCAGTGTTTTCTTTTGGCGGCTTGGGGACCACAATCTTGATCGCGTAAACGTAGCTTTCTGTTTCGGCGAGAATGTCGCCTTCTTGCATATCCTCGGTTACGTCTATTTCTAGTTCCACTCCGTCGCGCGCGATTCTTCGAATGGAACGTTCCTTGAGTTCGTGCCGTTCAAAGGGTACGTCGATAACTTTCTTATAGGTGCCGTGGTGAGTGGTGCCGAGAATGTGGTCGCAAATCATGGCTTGGAATATAGAATTTCCCCTTACATTTTGAGCGAATAACTCTTTTTCTAAAAGGTGTTTTTCTAAATTGACCGCAACGTGTTTTTGATGAGAACCCATAGTCTCCTGTGGGCCGTTTTGGTGCTTTCCATGGCGGTCTTGATTCTCCCTGCCTTCGGCCAGGAGATGACGCGTTTTGAATTGGAAGAACGGGAGCAGGAAGAAGAAAAAGACACGACCGAAGTAAATTGGATGAACGATACGACTGGCGTGGATACCATCGAATATCGTGCTGTAGATTTGGTCTATGATGTTGAAAAGTCCACCTTTAATCTGAATAACAGCGCCCAGTTGAAGTACCGTACCGCTACTCTAGACGCAGATACCATTTGGTTTGATCAGGAAAATAGTGTGTTGGCGGCGAGTGGTGATCCCGTTCTTCGTGAGACCAAGAACCCCTCTCTTTCGGGAATGCGTCTCAAGTACAATATGAAGAGCCGGATAGGTGAGATATATTATGCTACTACCTATCAGGATAACCAGCAGTTGAATGGTATGGAGGTCCGCAGGCTTCCCGACCAGCGAATCCAGATTGCCCGAGGTGATTTTAGTACCTGTAACGATTCTACTCATCAGCATTTTTATTTCTATGGCCGGCGTATGGTGGTAAAACCCAAGGAAACCATTACGGCTCGCCCTGTAGTTCTGAACATTGCTGATGTTCCTGTGGCGGTTCTCCCAATGATTGTGGCCCCCCTTAAGAGCGGTCGTAAGTCCGGTCTTTTAACGCCTAAGTTTGGTGGCGACCAGGTGCAGGGGTACTACATGAGTAACCTGGGCTTCTACTACGCTCCAAACGATTACTGGGATGCAACCGTCAAGGGCGACATCATTGAAGGTGAAGAAGCCCGGTTTGAACGCTCTACCTTGACGGGGGAGGTGCGGTATAAACTACGGTACGTGCTAGAAGGAAATGTTTCTTATACGAGCTATTTGGAAGAATTTGACATGGCCAACAGTGGCTATGATATCCGTTTTTCTCATAACCAGAATTTGACTCCTGATGGCAAGCATACCTTGAGTGGTTCGGGTTCTTTTGTTTCTAGCCAGAGTGTGCGTAAAGACAATGCCCTAGATGCCGAGACTATTTTGAACCAGCAGGCCAATGCCCAGATGACCTATTCAGGTAAGTTTGGTACCAACAAGAGTCTGACGGTGAAGGTTCGTCAGGACCATAACCTGGTGACGGACATGATGCAAAGGGAAATTCCCGACATCCAGTACCGCATGAGTGGCCCTCTGTTCAATTTTGATGTGGATGAAGATGAGGAAGCCTACGAGGATAATTCCATTGCCAGTTATTTGGAAAAGTTCAACTACAACTTCAATAACAGGTTTAACTTTTATACCGTCAGGGCGCAGGATACTGTTAACGAGGTTGATACCACGGCTAAGTACGTAGGCTATACAGGAACCTATTCTCTGGATTATTCGATGAGGGTGCTCCGGGTGGTTAACCTTACTCCAAGAGCGACCTTTACCGGTTTCTGGACGGGAACATCCTGGCAAAATCCCGAAGATTCGTTGATATATCGTAAACGTTATATCAGTTTGGATCCAGAACACGACAGCTACGGTGATGCGGCTTATAACCACGATTACAGTATCACGGCAGACACAAAATTATATGGAATATGGGTTCCCGAAATAGGGCGGTTTACGGGACTTCGGCATGTGTTGTCGCCAAGTGTTTCCTACACCTATGCCCCAGAAATTGATACGGTGAAAACTTTCGCTCCGCATCCGCTGTTGGGGCAGACTCCGTACCAGACCGAACAGAAAACGGTGGGCTTTGGTTTGAATAATGACTTCGATATCAAGTATTTGAAGGTGGTGGGGCGTGCTGCTGATACAACTAGAGAAGACGGCCCCAGTGCCGTTGAAGATCAATATGGAAACCGTCGCGTACTTACGACCCGTCATAACATTTCCTATAACTTTGCGGCAGATTCTCTCAATTTCTCGGATTTGACCTCCAGCTTTGGTCTGCAAGTCTTGCCGGACTATATGTTTACTGTTAATACTCGCCATAGTGTTTATCACAAATTCTCAGATGACCCGAATAAAGTTCAAATGCCGGAACTGATCTATTGGGGTTACGAATTGTCTCGCGTATTTCGTTGGAGTGGTGATTTTAACGGAGGCCTACCGTCACAAATGGGCAAATACGAAATGCTCAAGTGGTCGTTTGGTTTCGATTATCGTTACACCTTCTCCAGTACCCGTGTGGCCAAGGATTTGTTCCAGGACAATGTTTCTCATTCTACAAGCATAACGGCAACCTTCCAGCCGACAGTGAACTGGGAGATGAGCTATAGCACGCAATATGACTATAATGAGGGTAAGTTTGTTACCCATAGGTTTACCTTTAACAGAACGCTCCACTGCTGGCAGTTGGATTTCACCTGGACTCCTACGGGCCCTGCTGCGGGTTGGAGTTTCTCCATTTACGTGCGTGACTTGCCGGATATTAAGCTGAATTCGGGCAGCACCGACACCAAGCAGGACAAATCATCTAAGAAATAAGGTTAAAAAGAAAAAGACCCGCATTGAAGCGGGTCTTTCAAGTGGAGCTAAGGAGAGTCGAACTCCTGACCTCCTGCATGCCATGCAGGCGCTCTACCAACTGAGCTATAACCCCAAAGGGTGAGCCAAATAGAGAAATTTATTTGGCTCTTGTCAAGGGGGCGGAAGACTTTTTTTCAAAAAAGCTTCGCCACCATGAAAATTATGCCTTCTCGATGGTCACGGATTCAATGATTACGTCATCGTAGGGGGCGTCACGGCGGTCCGTCTTTACGCCTGCGATTTCATCCAGGACGTCAAATCCTTCGTAAAGTTGGCCAAAAACAGAGTAGCCGTCGGCGGGGCCAGGACCAACCTGGTCGTGGTCCAAGAAGTGAACGTTGTCACCATGGACAATGAAGAACTGGCTGCCAATAGAGTTGGGCATGGCGGTCTTTGCCCAGCTGAGGGCGCCTCGCATGTGGGTGAGGCAAGGATCGTACTTGTCGCCAATGGTGGTGCCCGGACCCTTGGCGGAGTGTCCACCGGTGCCGTTCCTGTTGGTGAAGTCGCCACCCTGGATCATGAAGTCCTTGATGATACGGTGGAAGGGGGCTCCGTCATATTTGCCCTGCTTGGCGAGCTCGATAAAGTTGGTGGCGCATTCGCCCACGCGTTCTTCAAAGAGGCGGAGCTTCATTGTGCCGTGGTTTGTTTTCATGATGGCGATGGTTTCGCCTGCCTGGGGTTTGTCGAGCTGGTTAAACATAGGGTCTCCGATGATGAGTAGATAGTAACTAGTAGACAGTAAACAGTTTACGAAAAACTGCATCTGCATTATATATACAAATATCCAAGACCATTAGAAAAAGAGTATGGTGAAAAAAAACAAAAAAAGCTAGATTCGTTCCAATCGATTATTACTAACCACTTGTCTCTTTCTACTACCTTCTAAATATGAAAGACAATTGCAAAAGACTTCAAGAACTTCTCTCGGCCCAGGCTATGGAATTTGCCTTAGATGAAATGGCCGCAAAGATTGCAAAGATGCATCCCAGTGCCGACAACATGATTGTTCTTGGCATGGCAAGCCGTGGAATTCCCCTGGCTCAGAAATTGAGCAAGCGGCTAAGCGAAAAATTTGGAAAGCCCATTGAGACCGGTAGTCTGGATGCTACGTTCTACCGTGATGACTTTCATTATCGCAAAAAACTGGGCTCTACGGAAATGCGTTTTACTGAAATGCCCGCCTCGGTGGAGGGGAAGGTGGTAATCCTTGTAGATGATGTCCTTTACACAGGACGTTCTGTGCGAGCCGCCTTGCAAGCCATTTTAGACTTTGGACGTCCGTCGGTGGTCCGGCTTTGTGTATTGGTGGACCGAGGCCATAGGGAATTGCCTATCGCTCCTGATTGCGTTGGCCTCACTGTAGAGACCGCTCAAAATCAAGAGGTTCGTGTGAATATTGAACCTATCGACAATGAAAATTCTGTCTATCTCGTAGAAGTGGAGGCTTAGCTTGAGCGCACTTGAAATTAAGCACCTGTTCGGACTGCGTGGTGTATCAAAGCACGATATCCGCTTGATTCTCGACCACGCAAAACAGTTTAGAGAAGTTCTTGAACGCCCTGTGAAGAAGGTCCCGAGCCTTCGGGGTATGACTGTGGTGAACCTGTTCTTTGAGAACAGTACCCGCACCCGCACCAGTTTTGAACTTGCGGAAAAAAGGCTTTCGGCCGATACGGTGAACTTTGCCAGCAGTAACTCCAGCGTCAAGAAGGGTGAAACTCTGGTCGATACTCTCCGCAATATCGAGGCCATGAAAATCGACATTGTGGTGGTTCGTCACAAGGGAACAGGGGTTCCGAAGTTTTTGGCCGACAACAGCAAGGCCATTATTGTGAACGCTGGCGACGGTGCCCACGAGCATCCGACCCAGGCTTTGCTAGACATGCTCACGATAGAAGAAAAGCTTGGAACTTTGGAAGGCAAAAACGTGACTATCGTCGGGGACATCCGTCATAGCCGAGTGGCGCGCAGCAACCTCTGGGGCATGACCACCATGGGTGCTCACGTGACCTTGTGCGGACCAAGCACCCTGGTTCCCCGTAATACGGAACTGATGTCCAACGTCACATGGGAAAGCAATGTGAAAAAGGCGGTGAAGAATGCCGATGCAATTATCGCTCTTCGTCTGCAAAAGGAACGTATGGACGATGCTCTTCTACCCAGTATGCGCGAATACCGCAATACTTTCGGCATTACCCATGAACTTTTGGAGTGCGCCAAGGACAAGGTTCTGATCATGCATCCAGGCCCCATCAACCGTGGTGTGGAGTTGGATAGTGAAATTGCCGATGGAGATAATTCAGTCATTCTCAATCAGGTGACAAATGGTGTGGCCGTCCGTATGGCGGTGCTTTACCTTCTGGCAGGAGGTCGTGGCAATGAATAAGATTGTTCTCAAGAATGTTCGTCCTTTTATTAATGGAAAGTTTGAAGCCCCAACGACTATGAACCTTGCCGATGGCAAGTGGGTCAAGGAATCCCTGACGGATGCTCCCGTCTTTGATGCCGGTGGAGCCATGGCGCTCCCGGCCCTCTTCGGCTTGGGCTTGGATTTCAAGGAACCTCTTCGCGATGACATCTACGATTTTAAGGATGGTGTCGAAGCCATGCGTCGGGGTGGATTCTATGGTGGTTTGTATGAAAGTTCTGACAACGCCATTGATGATTCTCGCAAACTTTCGGCCATCAAGCAGATTAGCAGCTTTGCCGGTTTCTCCTTTGCGTTCTTGGGAGCTTTCAGTATAGGTTACAAGTGCAAGGAATTGACGGAGATGATTGAGCTTGCCGAAGAAGGTGCCGTCGGCTTTGGCGATGGCAATCAGGATGCTTCCCGTACCAGATTCCTCCGGCTTGCTATGGAATATGGTTCTATGACGGGCAAGCGTTTCTTCTTTATGCCTTTGGATGAGTCCCTGCGCCACCATGGACTTGTCCACGAAGGCCATTACGCTGATACTCTCGGCATGAAGGGAATTCCCCGCGTAGCAGAAACCATCGCGGCGTTCCGTATCCTTGAAATGGCCCGTTTCTTGAAGGTCCCAGTCCACTTTAAACAAGTGAGTTGCGGAGAAACCTTGAAGCTTGTTGAAATGGCCCGTGAACAGGGTGTAGATGTTACTTGCGATGTGGACATTTATCATCTTCTGTTAGACGACAGTTGCTTGTTCGACTTGGATTCGCATTGCAATGTGGTGATGCCCTTCCGTTCTGCTGCCGATAAAGATGCTTTGTGGCAGGGGCTTAAGTCTGGAACGGTGAATGCTATCAGCGTAAACCACGATCCCGTGCTCAGGCAGGATAAAGAAGTGAATTTTGAAGATGCTGTACCTGGTGCAGTTTCTCTAGAAATAGCGCTCTCGGCTCTTTGGAAACCTTTGACAGAAAATTTGGGCGAGGCCCGCGCTATTGAATTGCTTTCTTCTGCGCCGGCGAAGATTGCGGGAACTGAACAGGCTAGTCTGGTTCTTGACTCCAAAGCTAATCTTGTGCTATTTGACGACAAACTTGAGACTTTGGTGACTCCTTCCGTGTTTGCTGGGCAGGTGCGCAACTCGCCTCTTCTTGGCCACACTCTTTCCGGTAAGATAAGGGGCTCTTATTTGGGCGGTCTCTGGGCCGAGGTCTAGGCAAGATGATTGAACCGCTGCAGCTGTTTTGGGTTTTTGGTATAGCGGTCCTGGTGCTTGCACTTGTGGTCCTATGCGAGATACAGCGCAGTTATTTTCGCAGGGAACATGAAGTCATGTTCGGAACGCCCTTGTTCGATGCCCAGGTCAAGGAACTTGGACTTCTTCCAGAAGAAATCAAGGTGCTAGAAAAGTTGGTTCGCTCTTCCCGGTACGAAAACAAGGACGCCATACTGAATACGGCAGCGCTTTTTGAGTCGGCAGTGTCCAATTATTATGATTTTAAAGGCGAAGAAAACGTCAAGTCGGATGTTCTTGAAACCATTGGGATCCTTCGCAGGAAGTTGAATTTCACGGCGGAGAATCCTCTTGCGACAGTGTGTTCTACAAGGCAATACAATAAAACGAACCGAGTAGATGTCCTTTTGGATAGCGGAACCCGGTTGTTTCACTCGGTGATTCTTGATGTTGACGAACTTGGACTCGTGGTGGAATACGACGAGTCTGTGGGGTCGGGACGCTCTCTTGTGGGGCGAAATGTTCGTTTGCGTTGGACTCGACCGGAGGATGCCGTCTATACGGCTAAGGTAATGGTAAAATCCTTCGATAAAGGTCGTTTAGTCCTTTCGCATGCGACGACCCTCGAAAAGAAACAGTTACGCCGTTGGGTTCGTGAACCGGTTGATTTTCCTGTGGAGGCGACTCTTGGTGATGGGTCTATCTGTAGGGGTGTCCTTTTGGATCTTTCCGCCGGCGGTATTCTTCTGGGGCTCCCCGTGGACTGCTCTTCGGGGCAGCATCTAAAAATAAAGTTTGAGTTGCCTAGTTTTGGCGAAGAAACTGTAGAAATTGAGATTTTGCGCAATTTGGGCCATAAAAACCCGCAATTTTCGGACTATTACTTCTTGACGGCGTCCTTTGCGGGGGCGTTCGGATGGACCCAAGAGAGGGTCCTGCAGTACATTTTCGAGGTGCACAAGCAAAAAAAGGCCCCAGAAGAGGCCTAAAATGTCCTAAGTAGTTCATTTTCAATGACTTAGATGAATTTTTTGCTTGACATTTGGCTTTTATAAAGGTAGAATTAGGGTAGTATAGTTTCCGATTGGAGTTTATTTTGGCTTTAAGTCTGATAGCTAAGATTCGCGGTGAACGCGTGACCGTAGGTATTGATGTTGGTCATTACAGCATCAAGTATGTTAAAGTCTATCATAACAGCCGCGGTGGTAAGGTGGTGGTGGATGCCGACCTTGAACCGGTACCCGAGGGCGCCATTGTCAATGGCGAAATCCAGCGTCGAGAAGGCGGGGATGAGTCCCAGGGCTCGGGAGAAAAGAAAGAGAAGGACGGCTATGACCTCTTGAGCGAGGCCATGACGAAGCTGATGCTCCGCCATCCCTTAGACGAGTCTACCGATCTAGTGGCTTCCGTGAACTGCGGTGCTGGCGCTGGTGGCGTCCTGGTAGACCGGTTGAGCGTTAAACTCCCTAAAAATGGCGATGAATCTGCCATTATTCTCCAGACCGCCCAGTCCCGTCCGCCCTTTGATGACCAGGATAACGTTATCGACTATGAAGTGGCTTCTCGTGAAAATGACGAGGTAAAGGTGAATGTGGTGGCGGCAAAGAACGCCCTGCTGGACTCCTGGGCTCAGTTCTTTACGGTAAAGGGCATGAAGCTCTCTGCCATAGACGTGGATATTTTTGGCCTCCTTAACGCCTACATGGCGACGGCCAGCGAAGAAGATTTGAATACCACCTGTGCCATTGTGAACATTGGTGAGAAGAAAATGAGTATCGCCTTTGTGCAAGATGGAGCCTTCCATTCCATGCGTGCCATGACCGGCGGTTCCTTGGATCTTGTGATTTCCAAACTGGGAACCCACTTGGGAATCGACGCCGCTAAGTGCCACGAGATTTTCGAGAAGGGCGATCTAGGGGTGGTGGATGGATTTTCTGAAGCCGAAGTAGAAGAAGCGATGAAACTTGCTTTTGAAGACCTGATGGCGCAGATCGAGTTTGGTATCCGTTATTTCGAATCTTCAGAAGATTCCAAGACGCTTGGGAAAATTTTCCTGGGTGGCGGCGGTGCCTCTATCCCGGGAATGAGAGCCTACATTGCTGAACGTTCTGGCCTTGAAACCGATACGGTGAACCCATTCCGGTATGTGGAGTGCGACGCCAAGGTTTTTGGCGCAAATGGCATTTCTCTTGGTCTTTCTAATATCTATGCCCCTGCTTTGGGCCTTGCGATGAGGAAGTTCTAATGGCTACGAAAAAGAAAAAGGAAGAAGCGAAATCTGCCGTGGCTACAAGGAAATCTCTTTGCATTTCCATTAACCTGCTCCCTAGGGAATACCGTAAGCCCGTTAAGGATTTCTCTTGGATTACGGATCGCCGAATTGTGTGGCCGACCCTTGCTCTCGTTGCGGCGGCAATAAGCGTCGTGATGCTGTTTCTTTCATCGAGGAGACGATATCCGAACTTTCTCGTGAGGTAGAACGAGTTGAGACCGAAGTGGAACGGGAACGTCCGCTCCTTACCAAGATTAGCGATTTGGAACAGAAGCAGGGCGTTATCAATACAAAGATAAACGCGCTCAAATCCATTCAGGTCAGCAAGAAACGTTGGGTTATTTTGTTCGAAAACGTTTCGTCTGTATTGCCGCCCAATATGTGGATTACCAGCTTGAACCAGCTGAGTAACAACGATTTGGAAATGCGCGGTACTACCTTTGATTTTTCCGAAGTAGCCGAATACATGG
Organism: Fibrobacter sp.; assembly: GCA_017475045.1. Lineage (GTDB taxonomy): Bacteria > Fibrobacterota > Fibrobacteria > Fibrobacterales > Fibrobacteraceae > Fibrobacter. Next base: position 13,815 of record JAFVGH010000082.1, read on the forward strand.
TGAAACTTGAGAAGCAGGTCAGTGTTGAAAAGGTTTCGCTAGTGAATATATCTACTTCGAAAGTTGATGGGGAAGAGGCGTATACCTTCACCATCAAGGTGCTCCTGAAGCAGGATCTGGGAATGGAGGGGTAGTATGGGTAATATAGACTGGAAAGACAGAAAGAATATATACGCCATTTCCGTTATCGTCTTGATTTTGGCTGCTGCCTACTGTGTATATACTTACATGTGGGATCCCTTTGTGCAAGAACGGACTCGTTTGGAAAACCAGTTGCGTGTGGCTCAGACAGAGTTGGATAAGATTAATGCCCAGAAAAAGCGCATCGCTGAACTGGAAATGCAGTTGGTCCAGGCCGAAAAGGACTTTGAAAGGCTGAAAGAAATGTTCCCCGAAGAGGAAAAGGTTCCTCTGCGCTTGCAAGACCTGTATTCCGTGCTTCGCAGTTCTGGCGTACAGATTCAGCGCTTCAATCCCGAGGGAGGAAGTGAAAAGGAACACTACATAGAAAACCGCTATTCCATCGCAGTGAATTCCGGTTACCATATGTTGGGTTACTTATTTGCTGAAATCGCCAACTTCAATTATCCGACATCCATTTCTAATTTGCGTCTTAACCGTTATTCAGGCATTGCTGCAGAATTGCAGAAGGCGGAAACTCATGGATGGACGCCCATTACCATGTCGGTTACCTTCAACCTGACCACGTATACATCCAAGAAGGTGAGGTAGCAAGATGATGAAAAAGATGTTAGTCCTTTTGTTTCTTGCTTTTGCTGTTGTTGCGGGTGCAGCTCAGATTAAGGATATGAAGTTTGTCTGTGATGCGAAAAAATGTGGAATAGAATTCCAATTTGCATCTGAAGATGATCTGCCTACATTCTTCCAGAAATATGATGCTTCAGGGAAGAAGCTTACGGTTGGTTTTTCTGGTACTGAGTTTGCCCTGGGTGACGGAAACTACGATATTGATGCAACCTCTGAATGGGTGAAGTCCATGAGAGTCTTTAGGGAAAAATACCGTGGTATGGATTTCCTGAAGATTGAAATGGCTGTGGGCCCGTCTTTGGCAAGCGACAAGAATGAGATTTCTTTGGACAATTCCAACTTCTTATTGAAACTCAAGGGAAATAAGGGCAAGGCCAAGGCCTGGACACTTTCCAAGATTTTTGCTGAAAAGAAGAAGGCTGCTGATAAGGCTGCCGCCGAAGAAAAGAAGGCCGCAGAAAAGCAGGCTCTTGAAGACAAGAAGGCAGCCGCTAAGGCTGCTGCTGAAGAAAAGAAGCGCTTGGCCGAAGAAAAGAAGGCCGCAGAAAAGCAGGCTCTTGAAGACAAGAAGGCGGCCGCTAAGGCCGCTGCCGAAGAAAAGAAGCGCCTTGCCGAAGAGAAGAAGGCTGCAGAAAAGCAGGCTCTTGAAGACAAGAAGGCGGCCGCTAAGGCCGCTGCCGAAGAAAAGAAACGTTTAGCTGAAGAAAAGAAGGCCGCAGAAAAGGCGGCTCTCGAAGAAAAGAAACGTTTGGCCGAAGAGAAGAAGGCTGCGGAAAAGGCTGCTAAGGAAGAGGCAAAGCGCATGGCCGAAGAGCAGAAGAACTTGGATAAGGCCATTAAGGAAGGTGGTGCAATCTCGGCACTTCTGCCCAGCGTCAAGGAATTTACGGTGCTTATGGGTTCCGGTATGGAACAGTTCCGTTTGGTGACCGATGATGCCATCGACATCAAATATGTTTCTGGTCCTGATAAGGCTTCCATCATCACTGTTGGTGTTGCGGGTCCGCAGAAGTCCCCTGTTTTCAAGATTGGAGCCGGTTCTCTTGTTAAGTCTGTGACTTGGGGTGCGAATGGCTTGAAGCTCCAGCTTCCGGTGGGACTTCGTCCGGTTATGTTGGTTCAGGATGGCGCTTTGGTCTTGCAGACGACTGAAAGTGCCATCAAGAAAGACGGATTTATTTTCTGGTCGGCTCGGCCCGACGGAATCTTTGTCCGCGATTGGATGAAGGCTGCTGATGCAAATCAGAGTTTTGATTCCTTTGTGAATAAGTATGATAAGGACAGCAAGAAGATTGTGTCCGGTGCCCAGGTGTTCCACTTGAAGCCTGTCGTTCGCGAACTGATTGTGGTGGAAGACGAAATCGATATGTATGCAGGTCCCAATGACAATTCCCAGGTCATTAACCGTTTGGTATTTGGCGATCGCCTTGTGAACCTGGATTTGGTTGGGCTATACTACAAGGTCCAGAGTGGTGCTCGTGTGGGTTTTGTAAATCGCAGGTCCGTAAGCTACAAGGATGAACTTTCGGCAGTCCAGCAAGAAAGACTCAAACAGGTGGATAAGGAAAGGGGTGAACTTGCCGAAGGCGCGGTCACCATCGCAAGCCAGCTGGATGGTATGTATGAAGATCGTGTCACCTATAGTTCCTTTGGACGCCGTGACCCCTTCGTAGAAGTTAAGGGCCTGGTTGAAGAAGGCATTAACATTGACCAGGTGGAACTGGTGGGTATCATTTGGGAATCCGATGTGCCCATGGCCATTCTGGTGGAATCCAAGAATCCGTCCATATCTTATACCCTCAAGGAAGGGGATAAGATCTTGAACGGCAAGGTATTGAAAATTACAGAAACAGATGTGCTCTTCCTGATTCAAGAATTCGGTGTGAGCCGTCGCTACTCCATGGGTCTTCCCGATAAGTATGGGGGTAAAAAGTGAAAAAAGTAGCCAAGATCGTTCTCATTCTGCTTCTTGCTGTAGGCTTTGCGGCATCCTTTGCCCAGCAGCCTGCAGAGAGTGGCCCTTCGGAGCCAAACAAGAAGTTGTATAACTTCACCTTTGTGGATATGGACTTTGATGCCGTATTCCGTTCCCTTTCCGTGACGGCGGGCGTGGACATTCTCCTTGCTCCCGATGTAAAGGGCAAGATGAGCCTCAAGATCACCAAGAAGACTTGGCAAGAGACCTTGGACATTATCTGCGAGATTAATGACCTGACCTGGCTTATCCAGGACAAGTACATTGTTATCCAGCGTTCTAGCACTTATCAGGCCAAGCAGAAGAAACTTGCTGATGAAGAGGCGCAGGCTGAACAGAATGCTCCTTTGGTCCGTAAGAACTTCCAGGTGCACCACGCCAAGGCAGATGAGCTTGTGAAGGTGCTCGAAAGCATGAAGTCCAACCGTGGCCGTATTACGGTGGTAGAACGTACCAACTCTATCATTGTTTACGATACGGATTCCCGCATTGAGCAGATGGACAATGCCCTGACCGAGCTAGACGTGGAAACCCTCCAGATCATGATTACCGCAAAGCTTGTGGTGGTGAACAGCGAACTTGCTCGCGAACTGGGTGTGGACTGGACTGCTACCATGGGAAGTACTTCTCTTACTCCTGGTACCGCCGGTACTCCTAACGGAAGTGGCGCTGGCGATACCCGTACAAGTGCGGCTATCCGTTCTTTCCCCAACAAGGGAGTCTCTCCTGCTGTGAGCGGAGCCTCTACGGCTATTACCACCAGCGTTTTGGATAACCATTTGCAGTTGGCTATTTCCAACCTGATGGGTGACGCTTCTACCGAAGTGCTGGCTAGCCCCCAGGTTTCTACCTTGGACAACACCGAAGCTCAGGTGTTCATGGGTGACAAGGTCTCTATCCGTGTGATTGATGACAGTGGTGAATCTTCTACTCAGCTGGTGGAAACAGGTATCAAGCTGACGGTGACGCCCCACGTATCTGGCGACAACCGTATCTTGCTGGACCTGCATCCCGAAAACAACTCCTATGACTATGACTCCAAGGGTGAAATCGTCATTAGTACCCAGGAAGCCAAGACAAAGGTTGTGGTGGCTGATGGTGAAACCGTGGTTATCGGTGGTCTGACCCGTAATGAAACTCAGGAATCTGAAAGTGGCATCCCGTTTCTCAAGGATATCCCGCTGTTTGGTAACCTGTTCAAGTTCTCCCGTAAGTCTGTGGTCAAGAAAGACCTCGTGATTTTTGTGACTCCTCGCATTATCCGCAACTATATTGGTAATGTTGATATTTCCGAAGTCTCTGCTGAAAAGGGTAGCGCTCCTGCCGCTGCTCCTACGGCTCAGAAGGTGGAACAGAAGCCCGCTGAAAAGCCGGCTCCTGAGGCTGCTCCTGCTAAGCAGCAGGCTCCTGCAGCAGCACCTGCAAAACAAGAGGAAAAGCCGGCTGCCTCCAAGGCTCCCGCCGCTCCTGCTCCTGCGGCGAAAAGCGATAGCGACTGGGAATAATCAGTATATCACAGTTTGAAAAAAGCCAGGACAATGGTCCTGGCTTTTTCTATATTGTACATTTGAGCAAGGAGCCTTTTGATGTCCAATGTAGTTGATGATATTGTCTTAAATAGCGAACTGAATCCAGAGCAGGCTGCGGCTGCCAAAAAAATTGATGGCCCCATGCTGATTTTGGCGGGAGCGGGTTCGGGTAAGACGCGGGCTATCACCTACAAGATTGCTCATCTGGTTTCGTACCATCAGGTGGAAGCCGACCGGATTCTGGCGGTGACCTTCACCAACAAGGCTGCACGAGAGATGAAGGAACGTATCCAGAAGCTTTTGCAGACCAGGTTGTCCTTCAACTGGATGGGAACCTTCCATTCTGTTTGCTTGAAGCTTTTGAGGCTTTGCCTTACTAAGGATTTCGTTATTCATGCTATGGGTGGGTCCTGGTATGACAGTAATTTCTCCATTTACGACGATGATGACCAAAAGAGGATTCTGAAAGAAATTCTCAAGGAAGAGCTGGGCGACAATTATGATGCCGCTGAAGTAAAGAAATTGCATGGCGCTATTTCCCGCTACAAGAATACAATCCTGTATACCAATGGCGAAGCGGTTTTGCAGACCCCAGATATTGCCATGGCGCGGGCGGAGTTTGCCGATGAGGAACGTAAGGCAAGGCTTTATTCGGAATACCAGAAGCGTCTTAAAGAATCTAACGCCATGGATTTCGATGATCTATTGTTCAACACGGTGTTGATGCTCCAGAAGGTACCGCATCTTGCGGAGCAACTGAGTGAACGTTACAGGTATGTGGTGGTAGACGAATACCAGGATACTAACGATGTCCAGTACGAACTTTTGAAATTGCTCATCAACGAACAGAAGAACGTGACGGTGGTGGGCGACGATGACCAAAGTATTTATGGTTGGCGTGGCGCGAATATCAAGATTATCCGCAATTTCCATCGGGATTTTGCGCCGGTAACCATTGTCAAATTGGAGCGTAATTACCGTTCCACGTCAAATATTGTGAAGGGGGCTGGTTCTGTCATTGCCAACAATGTACGCCCTCTAGAAATGCAGAAGGTTGTGTACTCCAAAGAAGAGGCTGGGGACCCTATCCGCGTGCGGCACGTAATGGACGATCGAAGCGAAGCCCAGCAAATTGCAGATCTTATCGCTGTAGCAGGTGAGGATAATTATTCCAAGACGGCGGTTTTCTACCGCACTAACGCCCAGTCACGTGTGATAGAAAAGGCTTTGAACGACAACCGCATTCCTTCGGTCATTTTCGGCGGAACCAGGTTTTGGGACCGCAAGGAAGTTAGGGATATTCTTTCGTATTTGCGCCTGCTTTCTAATGAAAAAGACGATGCGGCTCACTTGCGGGTCATCAATACCCCACCCCGTGCCATTGGAAAGACTTCTGTGGAATCGGTCCTCGCTCGTGTTCGTAATGGCGAGGGGTCTTTCTGGCAGATGTTGGTGGCAGAAGCTAATGGAAACACTCGTTCGGCACCCAAGCTGAAGGGCTTTGTGGACTTGGTCGAAACTTGGAAAGCCCTTGTGGCAGCAGGGGAGACGCCACTTCCGCTATTGGCAGAACGCATTGTGAATGACATCGCCTACAAGGAATTCTTGCGGAAGGATGATGAACTTTCTGCTGATGAACGTATTGGCAACGTGGACGAAATGATTAACGCCATCCGCGAATTTGATGAAGAACATCCGGGTGCAACCCTGGACGCTTTCCTTCAGGATATTTCCCTTTTGACTGATGGCGACAAGAAGGTGGATGCCTCTAAGGGTCAGGTGACTCTTATGACTATTCATATGGCTAAGGGCCTAGAATTCCATACTGTGCATATAGCTGGGTGTGATGAAGGCATTTTCCCGTTGATTCGTGAAAGCTCGATGCTGAGTGTTAAAGAGGCTAGTGACCAACTTGAAGAAGAACGTCGCCTGTTTTATGTGGGCTGTACCCGTGCTGAAAAGAAACTATACCTGTACCATGCGGAACGGAGGTTTTTCCAGGGGTCAATCCGTCCTTTCTTGCCATCCCGTTTTTTGAAAGAACTGGACCCGTCCGTTGTGGAATTTACGCCCTGCATAGACGAACGTCCTGCCTTTTCGGGTTGGACGCCCGAGGCATCGGCGACCCCGCGCTATAACCAGGCTCCCGCATTTGCCCGTAACCGAAGTTCGCTTTCCGGCTCTTCTTCTAGCTCCTCGAGCGTGTCTCGGTTCGGAGGGGCTAGCTTTGGTGGCTCCAGAAGTTCAATCCCGGAATCTGTTCGCAAGAACGATCGGCGGATAGTTTACCGTAATCCGGTCAAGGTAGCCTCTCCTGCAAAGTCTGTCGATGTATCTGGTCCGCGCATTGTCTATGACGAATACAGCGAGAATCCCTTCCATCCAGGAGCCCGTGTTCGGCACTCTAAGTACGGAATGGGAGTTATTACCCGCTGCTACGGCACGGGGGACAACGCCCGCGTAGACGTGCGTTTTGGCTCCGACAACGCGGTTCGGACCATTATCCTGAAATATGCGGCTCTGGAAGTGGTCGGGTAGGTTAAAAAATTTTGAATTTGCTATATTGCAGATAGAAAAGAATTGGAGAGTTCCTATGCTTGAAAGTGAAGAAGTCCTGAAGCTTGCAAAATTGTCCCGCCTGAGCATTTCCGAAGAGGAAATTCCTGCTATCAAGGGTCACCTGGACAAGATGCTTGACCATCTGGATGCCTTGAAGGCTCTGGACCTTTCTCATGTGGAGCCCATGACTGCCGTTGAAAACGGCGAGACCATTCTCCGCGAAGATGTACCTGTACAGGGCTTTACCTTGGAACAGGCTTTTGCAAATGCTCCGGCGGTGGAAAACGACCACTTTGCCATTCCCAAGGTTATTGGCGGCTAGTAGCCTCCATTGCCTGGTCTATGTCTCCTGTTTCTTGTATTGTTCCTGCCCGCATGGGGTCTTCCCGGTTTCCTGGGAAGCCGCTTTTTAAGTTGTGCGGCAAGGAGATGATTGTCCGCACGTTGGAACGTGCGGTCTTGGCGGAATGCTTTGACCGCATTGTCTGTGCCACCGATAGCGATGAAATCGCTGAGGTGGTGTCCCGGGCAGGATTTGAATTCCTGCTGACCGGGGAGGCGGCCACGGGCTCCGACCGGGTGGCCGCCGCCGCCCGCGCCTTGGACCTTGATTTGGTGGTGAACCTGCAGGGAGACGAACCCCTTGTTGAACCGACCCTCTTGTGCGAGGTGGCGCGGGCCCTTGCCGAGCATCCCGACTGCTGGGTGACGGTGGCCTGCCCGCTTAAACCGGAAGATGTTCCCCTGAAGACGGTGGTGAAGGTTCTGGTAGAGAACGGCTTCGCTGTTGATTTCCGTCGAGAAATCCCCGTAGAAGGTGCTCCCCGTTGGTTCCAGCATCAGGGTATCTACGCCTATTCGCGAAAGTCTCGCGACGAATTTACTTCTTTGTCCCAGAATAAGCTTGAGTTGGAGCGTTCTTTGGAGCAGATGCGTATTATGGGTATACGCCCAATCCGCATAGTCCAGAGCCCCTACGAAAGCATCTCTGTGGATGTGCCTTCTGACGCCAATGCCGTCGAAGCCTTGCTATATGAACATAGAATGCAGAGGCTTCCCGATGGGCAACCTGAACGCACCTGAAAAACAAATCCTCCGAACAGCCCTCGTATTTTTAGTCCTGGGACTCCTTTTCCGTTACCTTCCTTGGGGAATTCCCGCCATCGGACAGGTAGATAAATACTCCAATTTGGAATATGGAGCTGGTCAGCCTTTAGTCCAAAAAGATTTTGTACCGAGGTCGCCCGTGAATACAGATAAATTAACAAAAGCAATTGCAGGCGAGTACAAGCCTAAATCTCAGAAAAATAGGAAAAATAAGCAAAAAAAGCCAAATTTGCCTATACACATCAATCGTGCGGGGCTAGAAGAACTATGTGCCTTAAAGGGGGTAGGCCCCAAGCTGGCGGAGAAAATTTTGGCGTTTCGTATGCAAAAAGGCCCCTTTTCGGGCCCCCAGGACCTGGAAAAAGTGCCTGGAATTGGCAAGAAAAAATTAGAAGGCCTCCTACAGGGGGTAATTTTTGATTAGTTTTAGGGTGTACATTTTCATAAGTCGTTGAGTATATGAGTGATACGAAGATTTATCTAGGTATTGAGGTTGGGGATGCTTCCTTGAAAGTGGCCCTGTTGGACTCCGCCGAAAAGCGTGTTTTACGCACGGCAATCCTCCAGACGGGGACCAGTCCTTTGGATGACGTTTACACTTTCGAAACGGTCCTCCAGGCTTGGTTGGAATCCTCTCAGCAGGAATCCATAGAGGCGGTGTCCTTGTCTATTCCTGCATTCCGTTCCATTATCAGGCAAGTCTTTGTACCTGCCGAAGCCTGCGCTAACCGGGACGACTACCTGGAATGGTACCTTGGACTTATTACCAACGCGGAGAAGGGTGCCTATATCATGGACTACCAGGTCCTGTGCGGTGATGCCTCTGTCGGGGAAACCGTTCTTTTGATTGCCGTCCGTCGTGAATGGGTGGATGGTGTTCGTAAAGGCTTTCGTAACAAGGGGTTAGCACCTAAGACCATGGAAGTGGATGTGCTGTCCCTGTTGAACTTGATGGATTCTGCAGACCATATTGATGGCCTGGAATGTGTGATTAAGGCAGATTTTGCCGGTGTTACCCTGATGTGGCTTTCTAAGGATCGTCTTCAGGATTTGCGTTGTGTTTCTACACTGTCGTTGGTGAACAAGTCTGCCGAAGAGGCTTACGGTTTCTTGGCCAATGGAATACGCGAGCAGATTGATTTGGCCAAGGAAGACGATGTTTCCTTTGATGTTCGACAGATCCACCTTTGCGGTGAATTGGCCACGGATCCTCTGTTTATGAAAAATTTACAGGGCGCACTTCCGGATTACCAGATTGTTTTGATGGATTCTTTCTCTAACCTTAGACTTCCGGTGGAAGAAGAAGATTCTGCTGCCGTTCTTAGCTGTGCTGGTGCTATCGGTGCGGCCTTGAACCTGATGGAGGAAGCATGATACATTTGAACCTTATTGAAGCAGCCGAACGTTCTGCTGTGATGGAAACCGTGAACCCGGTTCATGTTACCGATGTTCGCGCGGCAAGAAAATCTTCAAAGTCTAAGTTGCTGACCATTGGTCTTGCTGCGGCCTTTGTGGTGGTGGCCTTTAGTTGTTTCCTGAGTGTGTTTGGGGTCCCCGCTCCGTTACAGGGGGCTTTGCCTGAAGCATACTTGTCTTTGATCGGTGCTGAAGACCCAAGCCAAGCTCTGACCCTGGGTGCTGGACAGACCACGACTGCAGGTGGTATTCTGGAAGCAGAAGCTGCTGCCGAACGAGCCGTGCTCAAGATGCGCGAGGGTATGACCGTGAAGCAGGTCGTGGCTGAAATCAATCCCAAGGCCCTGTATAACAACAGCCGTGTGAATTACGAGAGCTACCTGCCCTTGGAAAAGATCTCTTACCAGAAGGCGGCTAGCGCTCAGTTCCTCACGTTCCTTACTACGGCAACACCCGATGATGTGGGCTTCTCGGATTGTATTTTCCAGACTCCCAACTACTACTACATTCGTGGTGTAGCGGCTAAGCCTACGTCCCAGCGCAGTTTCTTGGAACGCGTGAAGGCAGTGAGCTCGGACTTCAGGACTCCGCCTATTCCCGAGAATGCTCCTGCTACAGACATTACCGCTTTTGGTTTGTTTAATGTTTCGACCCCGAATCTTGGTGCTGTTTCCAGTTTCGTCAAGTCGGCCGAAGTGGCTGAAGAAGTAAAGGCCCTGAAGGCACTCGCTACCAATGCCAAGCTGAATCTCAAGGGACTAGAGAAGCCTGCAGTAGAAGACTTTGGCGTTTACAAGCGCTACTCCTACACGGTGTCTGCCAATTCGGATTTCCCGGAACTGCAGAACTTCGCATCGGCTTTGCTGGAATCTCCGGTTCGCGTAGGTGTCACGAAACTGGAAATGGTTTTCGCCAAGCGCGATATCCAGAGTTCCATGCAGTTCGTGATGTTCGTCGTTCCCTAATATGCCTATTCGCATTACGGGTGGTGACCTCCGCGGACGGATGGTCCCTTCTCCTCCGAGTATGAAAACCAGGCCTACGGGTTCTAGAACCCGTGAGGCTCTTTTCAATATTCTGCAGTCTGTGGATGGATTCCGTATGCTGGATCTATTTGCGGGCTCTGGTATTATGGGTATCGAAGCTTTGAGCCGTGGGGCTTCCCATGTGGTGGCGGTGGAAATGGCGCACTCTCAGGCTCGTCTTTTGTTGCAAGGTTACAAGGCCTTGTCGCTGGAGTCAAAAGTTACTTTGTTTGAAAAGAACGTTTTGACCTTGGAAAAGGAGGAGCTGTGTGTTGAGGGGGGATTTGACCTCATTTATGCAGATCCGCCTTTCAAGGATATGGAGTATCCAGACTTGCGCTCTTTCTGGGAATGGCTGAATCCTGGCGGGGTGGCCGTATTCGAGGCTCCAAGTCGAAATCTTCCTGCTTGGGTAAGGGAATCTTCCGATGCGGGAATGGTGCAGGTCCGCCGCTACGGCGAATCGTCTCTGGTGATTTACAAGGGATAATTTTTATATTTACAGCATGGAAAGAATTGCTGTATTTGCAGGGTCCTTTGACCCGTTTACCTTGGGGCATTTGGATATTGCCAAACGAGCCGCATCCCTCTTTGATGAGCTGTGGATCGTCCTTGCCGTAAACGCCTCCAAAAAAAATATGTTTTCGGAAGAGGAACGCCTAACCTTCATAAACAAGTCTGTCGCAGGGATTCCCCATGTTAAAGTGACTTCCTTTGACGGCTTGACTGTGGATTTTATGAAGAGCGTTGGCTCGAAGTTCTTGGTTCGGGGCGTGCGAGGTGCTATGGATGTAGAGTATGAACAGTCTATAGCCTGGAACAACCGCATGCTTTATCCTGAATGCGAAACGGTTATTTTGTCTAGCTCTTCAGAGCATCTGTCGTTAAGTAGTTCCGTGGTCCGTGAACTTTTGAAGGCCGGGGTTTCGGATACCCTGGATGGACGTGAACTGCTTTCGAACTATGTTCATGTTGAAATTATCCCGATGTTATTAAAAGCCTTTCACTAATCATGACGCCTTTCCGTTTTCTACCCAAAGTTATTCGTGTATTGCTGATTTCCAACGCGGTGGTGTTTGGAATTGTTGCCATTGTGGGTGGCTTTATGGGGTTGCACCTGAATTTGCCGGGTGTGGGCTACAGGTCACTTCAAGAACATGTCCTTATTTTCGGAGCTTTCTTTCCTGGTGAGCCTTGGGCTGCTTGGCGCTACGTGACCTACATGTTTATCCATGTAGACTTTATGCATTTCTTTTTCAACATGTTGATGCTCTGGATGTTTGGAGCCGAAGTTGGAGAATGGATGGGAACCAAACACTTTGCCATCATGTATTTCTTCTGTGGAATCTTTGCGGCTGTTTTCAGCGTTGCCATGAATATTTTGGGCTTGACGGATAATCCTATCATTGGAGCCTCCGGTGCCCTGATGGGCGTGTTTGTTGCCTACTACAAGTTCTTCCCGGAACGGCGCATATTGATGTTCTTCTTTATCCCCATGAAAATCAAGCATGCCATGTGGGTGATGGTGGCCTTTGATATTATGTTTGCCAATTCTGGCGATGCCATTGCTCATTTTGCCCACTTGGGGGGTGTGGTGGCGGGCTTTATCTATATGGCCCTGTACCAGAATGTATTTACTAAAAGTTCTAGCATCCTTTACAATTCGCCCCTTTCGGGGTTCTTCCGGCTTTTCTCAAAGCATCCCGGTCGCTATAAGAAGTGGAATAATCCCTTTGATAACGAAACCCGTGTAGAAGAACCTGAGGTTTTGGAAGGTGAAGTTTTTTACATGGATGAACAGAAGCGGATGGATGATATCCTGAAGAAGGTTAGCAGCGAGGGAATTCATTCGTTGACAGAGTCGGAAAGACAGTTTTTATTGAAGGTGAGCGAAAAAATGCGCCGTAGAAGAGGTTACTGATGAAAAAAGTTTTAGGTATGGGTGCAGCCCTGGTAGATATTCTTGCCAATGTAGACGATGCCTGGATTGAATCCCAGGGGGTTCAGAAGGGCGGCATGAACATGGTGGACTGGCCGCAGATGGAAAAGTTCCTGCTGTCTCTGGAAAATCCGGTCCGTGTACCGGGTGGCTCTACCTGCAACACCATGGTTGGGCTTTCTAGGCTTGGAGGGTCTGCCGCGTTCATCTCGAAGATTGGCGACGACGACTTGGGAAAACTTTTTCAGAAGCACCTTGAGCGTAACGGCGTGGAATCTAAACTTGGGATTTCTGATGCGGCTACGGGCTGTGTTTTCTCCGCGGTGACGCCGGATGCTCAGCGTTCCATGTGGACTTACTTGGGCGCTTCTGACTTTTTGGGAAGTGAAGACTTTGTGCCTGCCCTTTACGACGGTGTGGGCTTGCTTTATGCCGAAGGTTATCGCGCTTTCAATGCAGATTGCTTCAAGAAGTCCTTTACATTGGCCCGCAGTCTCGGTGTAGAGACGGCTTTGGACTTTAGCAGTTTTGGAGTAGTGGAAGCTTGCCGCAAGACTTTTGATGAACTTTTTGCTGACAAGATGATTGATATCATCATTGCCAACGAAGATGAGGCTTTTGCCTACGCCGGCGTCAAGGAAGAGGCTGCTCTCGAGGTGCTTGCCAATAAGGCGAAGGTGGCCGTTGTGAAAATCGGAAAGCGCGGAGCTCTAATCTCTAAGGACGGCGTGGTGACCCGTGTGCAGGCCGGTTCTGCAAAGGCTATCGATACCACAGGTGCTGGTGACTTGTGGGCCTCGGGATTCTTGTACGGCTACATGAACGGCTGGGATATGGAACGCTCCGGCAATCTTGGAAGCATAGTATCTAACGAGGTTGTGCAGGTTATGGGAGCCCAGATTCCCGAAGAGGGTTGGGCCCGCATCAAGGAAGCGATGGCCTAATTTTGTTGGAGGAAAATAAGATGGCGGATATTTTGATTCTCGGGTATGGCCCTGCAGGAATTTCGGCGGCCTTGTACGGACTCCGTGCGGGATTAGATGTACAGATTGTGGGTAAGGATGGTGGCGCCCTGATGAAGGCCCACCTGATTCAGAATTACTATGGTCTTGAAAAGCCCCTCACGGGTGAAGAGCTTTTGAAGGTGGGCAAGAAGCAGGCTCTGGAACTGGGTGCAAACATTGCCGACGACGAGGTGATGGACCTGATGTTCGACGGCAAGGATTTTGTGGCCAAGGGGCTTGTGGGGGATTACCACGGGCGTGTTTGCATCATGGCTACCGGTGCTGCCCGCAAAAAGCATCCGCTGCCGGGCATGGCTGAGATGGAAGGCCACGGGGTCAGTTACTGCGCTGTTTGTGATTCTTTCTTTTATCGCGGCAAGAACGTGGCCGTGCTTGGCAGTGGGGAATATGCGCTCCACGAGACAGAGGAACTTTTGCAGGTGGTGTCTTCTGTGACATTACTGACTAATGGTGCGGAACCTACGGCGGCTTTCCCCGACAAGGTCCGCGTCGATAAGCGTCATTTGCAGGGCCTGGTAGGTGAAGGCGCTTTCCAGGGTGTGCACTACGAAGATGGTACCGAAGAAAAATTTGACGGCTTGTTTGTGGCCCTGGGTAGCGCCAACGCCACGGATTTGGCCCTGAAAGCTGGTGCAGCCTTTGACCAGGGAAAACTGGTGTTGGACGAAAACTTGCAGACGACTCTCCCCGGTCTTTATGCGGCGGGAGACTGCACTGGCGGCATTTTGCAGGTGTCCATTGCCGTGGGCGAAGGTGCCCGCGCTGCTCTTGCAGCTATAAAGTACTTGAGAGAGAATAGGGGCTAGGGTTGAAACGCCTGACCCTGCTGACAAATCCGGATATTTGCAATTTACATTGTCCGTTGTGCTTTTTAAAACAGCGGGGAGAGCCTGCAGGCTTTGGCGAAATGCCCATAGAGACAGCTCGGCGGGCTGTTGAAAAGTATTCCGAAGTGCGGGAACTGATTCCCTCGACCATGGGGGAACCATTGCTGTATTCCTGTTTTAACGAACTTCTGGATATCTGTGGTGAATTTGGAATACCCATGAACCTGACTACCAACGGAACTTTCCCTGGAAAGTGGGGAAGTGATGAGGGAATGAAACGTCTTCTGTCGGCTTGCAGCGATATCAAGGTGAGTACCCTTTCCTATGAGACGGGTGGGCTTGATGAGTTGACTTGGCGAAAGAATGTGGAAAAAATGCTAGAGCATCGTGTCGCGACGGTTTCGTTGCAGGTGACTTTGCACCGGGAAAACTTTGAGCATGCAGAACAGCTCTTGCATTGGGCGGAACAGGTCGGGGTTAACCGCATCAAATGGAACCCGGTTGTGTTCCTGGATTGTGCGTCTCAAGAGTTACGTAACCGCTTTGCCTTGCCCGAAGGTGCGGTTGAGCGTTTGCGGGGAGCTTTGCATTCAGACAAGATACGTTGTGAGGGAAGCCTTTATTTTGAAAATTCCATGGGATCCTGTGCCGTGACAGGCGGTAATTGTACAGGGTCTTCTTCGGATTGCCCCTTTGCAGGCGAAGTATGGGTCTGGCCCGACGGCCACGAAGACCATTGCCCAAATCCCGTCCGGCGTTGGTCGAGTTCTTGTTATATTTAAAACATGATAGATAAACTTCTGAATGCTCTTGATTCCGTGTTGCTTGGCAAGCGGGATTCCGTGGAAATGCTGGTCATGGCTCTTTTGGCCGATGGCCATGTGCTGGTGGAAGATGTTCCCGGCACTGGAAAGACCACTTTGGCAAAGGCCCTTGCGGTAGCCATCGGGGCCGACTTTGCCCGAATCCAGTTCACGCCAGACCTGCTGCCTGCCGATGTGACTGGGGGAGCCGTGTTCCGTATGAATACGGGAGACTTTGAAATTCGGAAGGGGCCTGTTTTTACCCAGATCTTGCTGGCCGATGAAATCAACAGGGCCTCGCCCCGTACCCAAAGCTCCCTGCTGGAGGCCATGGAGGAGCGGCAGGTTTCCTTGGAAGGTGAACGACACATACTCCCTAAGCTGTTCATGGTACTTGCGACAGAAAATCCGGTGGAATTCCACGGGGTGTTCCCCTTGCCCGAGGCCCAGATGGACCGCTTTCTTATCAGGCTTTCTTTGGGTTATCCGTCGGTGGAGACGGAACTCCAGATTTTGCGTAGCCACCGGGATGGTCGTCCCTTAGATGCGTTAACCCCTGTCACCACGCCTGAAGAAATTTTGAAGGCTCGAGAGACTGTTCGTAAAATTCATGTAGATGAGAGCCTTGAAAGATACGTGGTGTCGCTGGTTCAGGCTACACGTGAAAATCCGGCGGTACGCCTGGCTGCAAGCCCCCGCGCTGGAATAAATCTTATCAAGATGGCCCAGGCCTCTGCCTATATTCAGGGCAGGGACTTTGTCAACCCGGATGACATCCAGTGGGTGTATTTCCCTGTGATGGAGCATCGCGTCTTTGCAAAAGACGGCAACGCTTCTACGGTCAAGAACATTCTGGAATCTATCCGCACCCAGGTGAAGATTCCCAAGTAGTAGGGAACATGGCGAGGCTCCCTTCCATAAAGTGGCTGCTGGAAGCTTACCCCCGGACTCCCAAGAGGACGGGGCTTCTTATGCGGTTGTACTATATCTGGCAAGAAGGCTTTTTACCTGCAGGGCGTAGTGCTTTTGCGCTGTTGTTCTTGTCTATGGTGGCGGGGCTTGTGCCTGGCTTTTGGGTGGCCTGGATTTTTTGTGGATTAGATTTTCTTTTGTTCCTTGCGCTTGCACCGGCCCTTTTTATGACTTGCCGAAAGACCCGATTTGAGGCGGGCCCCATCGAGGTGGCTCCGGTTTTTGAAGGTGAATCAACTACGGTGCAGGTACAGGTGACGGCCAGAGCTCGGATAGATGCGGTTTCCCTTTCCTGTTTTCGTATGGACCAGAGCTTGGTTGCTGAGGAACCTCCCTACACGCTTGTGAATAAAGGTGAATCTTCCATGTTGCTATGCAAGGTTCAAACCAAAAAGCGAGGGGCCTACACTGTCGGCAAGGTGTCGCTCTTGATTCCCGAAATTATGGGGATGCTGCGCTATAGTGCGAAAGTGGGTTCTACCGAGATACTTGTCTACCCTAAGCCGGTTGGCATATCCGCTTTTGATTTTTTGACATGGGGGAGCAGTGGCCTTGTCTTTGCCCCTATACTTACTTCTGGTTTTGCACGGGGTTTGGATTTTTCCGGCGTGCGAGAATACCAGGAGGGCGATTCCTTACGGGACCTGCACCACAAGGCCTTTGCCCGGTACGGAAAGCCTTTCACTAAGGAATTCGAGGCGGAACGTGGGGCGGGAATCGTTTTTGTCCTGGATGTGCAGGGTGACACTTTGTTGGAACGCTCGCTACAAGAGCCTCTTATCCGTTTAGCGGCCGGTATAGGGGCCTGGTTTATGGAAAGGGGAATTCTTGGGCGATTCTTTATCGGTGACGAAGAGATCCCGCTGAATGCAGGAGACGGCGGGGATAGTTTCTTTGCCGCTCTCGCCCGAATTCCCGCTGCAAGTCCTTTCAAGAAACGTGCCAATGGGACCTCTCACGTCTGGGCTCCGGCCGCAAGACCCATGGGGCCTGTTTTACGCTTGGGGCTTCATCGGGAGGAAAACCCTCTTGTCCATAAGCAGGTCATTGTTTACGATGGAAAAGTTGCGGAAAGCTCACTCGACGATATGCTTATGGTACACCATTCCCTGCTGAAGGGAAGTGTTTCCCTGAACCGTCAGGAGGATTTACTCTTATGAGAAAATCCTTGAGAGAAATCTTCAAGACCCTTTTCCTGGTTCTTGCGGCGGTAAATCTGGGAATTAGCAGCGATGTGATTCCCTTGGGAATCTTGTTTGCCTTGGGCTTTGTGTACCTCCACTGGACCTTGGATAAGCCTGTTCCCTTGTATAAGAAACGCTACGCCTATGGGGCTATTATTCCGTTTGCCTTATGGTGGGTGGTCACTCCTGAGGTGGAAAACGGGATCTCTCCATATGTGGTTTTTATTCCGGCCTGGTATCTGCTGTTTTTGGCGTGGCTTCAGAAGCGCAGCCTTGGCCGAGGAGGCTTTGAAACCTTTGTCATTTTCGATGGGGTTGCCTCCTTACTTTTGGGAATGTTTCAGGCAGGTCGCGAAGGAACGGCCGTGGGTGTGGTGGGCCTTTTGCTTGCGATATTTGCCTATAGGCGATTACACACGGCTTGGTACAAGTACCTGCTCTTTATATTGTTGGTCGCTTTCTTTGGTTTGACTTCTTTTGGTGGGTGGCAGTACTGGAAAAGTCATCGCCATTATGATGGTGGGTGGGCCAGGGATTATATGGAACGGACCCGAGTGATGGGTTTTGACCCTGTGGTTTCTCTGGGTTCCTTTTCAAATAACTACAGCTCTAAATACAGTAGCCAGGTGATTTTGCGGGTGTGGGACAATGGAGCCCCCGAATATTTGCGAGCCGCGGTTTACGAAAAGTATGTGGGCCATATCTGGAAACTCCCGGCTAAGCAGGAGCGGAAGCTATATCCGGCTTATTACCGTATAGATTACCCGGTTTTTGAAAAGGCTGATTCCATAACTAGACGGAGCACTGCCCGTTTTGTGTGGGTCCAAGCTGCCTTGAATAACTTTGGATTTTTGTTTGCTCCCTATGACGCGATAGGGGTGGCGGCTAAGAATACGGATTCGCTAGATTTTTATGGAACGGATGTTTTTGCCAGTGCCGACGGAAAGCATGGAGATTGGTATTATGTCGTGGACGATTCTGCGAATGGTTCCGCTTGGCAAATGGGCCCCTATTTTAGCGATTCCGCCTATCTTCAAATAGGCAAGTCACACCAGGAATTTGTTGATTCTGTTGCTGATATTATGGGCCTGCCGCAAAGGGATTCTCTGCAAGATTCCTTGTCGAGCGGAACTTACGAAAGAACGGTTCTTTCGTTGATAAAAGATTACTTTGTGCATAATTTTAATTATTCTTTGGTTGTTCCCGGTGTAACAAAGGATAACCGGGATCTTTTGGGAACGTTTTGGAGGGCTAGGGAAGGTTTCTGCGAATATTATGCGACGCTTTCAGTGCTGCTTCTGCGTCATAGGGGGATCCCGGCTCGTTATGTGACGGGCTTTGCTCATCCAGAACGTGTAGAAGGTAGAGATTATGTGGTCTTTCGTAGATACCATAGTCATGCATGGGTTGAGGTCTTGTGGAATGGTCGCTGGTATTCTTTTGATCCCACGCCACCGATACGTAAGGGCCTTTTCCGGCAAACTTCATACTTGCAGATCAAGTGGGAAGGAATCAAGGGACGTTTTGCCCGTATATTCCATTTGTTGAAGGAAGGGGAGTGGCGCCGTGTAGTAGATGGCTGGCAAGTCACGATGCAGGATTTGTTGGACAGTCCCTGGATTTATGGATTGCCTCTTTTACTTCTGCTGATAATTCTTGCTCGCGTCCTGTTTAGGCAGTTTAATAGACGTGTTTCGGTCAAGCCGGACAGACGTGTGATGGAATGGGTCCGCTCTCTTGACTATGCTGAAAAAAAACTGAAACGGGAAGGTCTTGTGCGCAGGCCAGGGGAGACCGTCGGCTCTTTTTTAGCCAGAATTGAAAACTCTGCAAATAGCCGGGAGGCTGTCAACGCAGTAAATGCCCTTCGGGAATACGAAAAGCACCGCTGGTGTTAAATCTGCAAAAAAAGCCCTGCAATACCGCAGGGCTTTTTTGTTAAAAAACAAACGGGATTATTCCGTACGGACGAACACTTCGGTGTCGTTGCCGGTGAACATACCGTCACTTTCGTTTTGCTGGAATATAACCTTGTTCAGGTACATTGTAATGGTATCGCCATTAACTTCAATGGTGGGCGTTACACTATACTTTTTACCGAATTCAATGCAGTCCCCTTTTCTGTCTTCTTTGAAGGTGAGTGTCTGACCTTCAACGGTCCAGTGACCTTCATCGGGATCGGGACAGTCGCCATAGGAAGATCTGGCGTAGTGGTAAATGCCATCTTCACGGAATTCCATTTTGCCGCCCTTAGAGCTAGAAAAGTCGGTGATGACGTTCTTGTTGCTAATCTGGCTGATGGATTTCAGGGTCCAGTTGCCAACCAGGCAGTCTTCCGACAGACCGTTGGCGCAAATTTCGGCAATAGACTTGCTTCCGCTGTCGTCGCTACAGGCCGAGAAAAAGGCTAGAGTGGATACAGCCAGAAATGTCAAGATTTTTGTTTTCATAGTAATCCTCTTATGTTTGAATATCTGTAATATAAATAAAATAGGGACTATGGGTAATATTTTAGGTGCTTGTGGCCGTGTACATCCCTTCGATTTTGTCGGCATAGCGTTCTTCTGCTGCTTTTCGACGGATTTTAAGGGTGGGGGTCAATAGTCCAGATTCGATAGAAAGCTCATCTCCGATGAGAGTCCATCTGCAGATTTTTTCCCAGTGACTCAATTTTCGATTGATTCGGGTAATGTGACGGAGGATAGATTCCCTGACCCGGAGGGATTGCAGAGCCAAGTCCATGCGGAAGTCTTCTTTAGAAATCCGGAGCAGGCGGCGGGCGCCTTCGGGATTGATCCATATTAGTGCGGAGGCGAACTTGCGGTCATTGGCAATGACTAGGGCCTGTTCAACCAGGGGATGTCTGCTGATTTCTAGTTCAATGGGGTTGGGGCTTACGTATTTTCCCGTGCTGGTTTTTAAAAGTTCCTTGATGCGTCCCGTAAGGGAGAGAAATCCGTTTTCGTCGATGCTTCCTTGGTCTCCAGTCTTGAAGAAACCGTCCGCGGTAAAGATTTCGGCATTCAGTTCCGGCATGTTGTGGTAACCCGCAAAGACGCTGTCGCCTTTTACTAGGACCTCGTTATTTTCCCCGATTCTTACCTGTAGGTGCTTTAAAGGCTTACCAACGCTGCCGACGCATAGATCGTGATCGCAGTTGGTGCTGACCACAGGAGAGCATTCGGTGAGTCCGTAGCCTTCATATACGGGAAGCCCTATGTTCATAAAAAAGCGGAGAATGGATTTGTTCAACGCACTACTTCCAGAGACGATAAGCTTGAAGTTTCCCCCGATGGCATTTCGCATCTTGGAATAGACCAGCTTGTCGTAAAACTTCATGGCGTGATTGCGCTTTTTTAGAGGGTCGTTTAGCTTGGCAAGCTTAATGGCGTTTTTGATGAGGAGCCTTTTGGGGCCCCTGGCTTTTTCTGCAGCGGCGGTTATGCTTTCGAACAGTCGTTCGAGAATTCTCGGGACCACAACCATAATAGAAGGCTTGATTTCGGTCATGATCTTTGCGACGTTCTTTGGGGAGTCGGCAAAGTACACGGTGGTTCCGCACAGGGTATAGAAATAGACCGCCATACGCTCAAATACGTGAGCTACAGGCAAAATGGTGAGGCATGAGTCTTTTTCGGGATCCACCGTGTAGAGGTCGAAAAGGCTCTGGATCTGGACAATCATGTTCCTGTGGGAGAGTTCCGCTCCTTTGGGCCTGCCGGTAGAGCCGCTGGTATAGATAATGCTGAAAAGGTCGTCTGGCCGGATGCTCTCAATCTGGCTCTGTATCCATTGGGCTTTCTCCTGCTGTTGTAGCAGGGCGTAGCCTTCGGACAGAAGGTCGTTCCAGTAGGCGCCTCTGTCAGGGAGTTCAGATGAGGGGTCAATACAGATAATGGTCGAGAATCTAGAAAGGCTGTCTTTTAAGGACGAGTCTAGGTCAGCTATGTTGTTTATAACCAGCAAGCGTACGGTGGAGTCGTCGCACTGGAAGTTGAAATTTTCGGAGGAAATATTTGGGAAAAGGGGTACTACGCGGGCGTGGTTTATTTGGGTGGCGATGTCGGCCATAATCCAGTATGGAGAACTGCCTGCGATAATTCCGATGCTTTCTCCCTCTTGTACACCCCGACTATGGAGTGCAAGAGCCAAGGCCTGGGTGTCTCTTGCCAGGGTTTCTCTTGAAAAATGAGTCCATTCCCTATTCCGTCTCTGGTACCAACCGCCAAAATTCTCTCGATGGCAGGTGGCAAAGAACAGCTCGGGGAGTGAGTTGTATTTTAGGGACTCCATATCCTGAAAATAACATTCTTATAGGCTGAAAGTTCATTTTTTCTCAAAAAAATCTATATATTGGGTATCATGCTAAAGAAACTGGAAGATTACATCCGTTATTTAGAAGATCGGGCCAACCAAGGTGGGCCACTTTCGTCCGAAGAGCTGCTCTCGATTCGGACCCATATCGAATTTTTTCAGCATGAACGGTTGGTTCATGAACTGGTTATGATTTTGTTTGCAATACTTACGGTAGGTGGGTTTCTTTTCTTTGTGGCCCTGCCCGAGTACCTGGTGTTGGCGTTGGACGTTCTTTTTTTAGGCTTACTTATTCCTTACATCAGACATTATTATGGCCTCGAAAATGGGGTCCAAAAGCTCTACGAGCTTTATTCTAGGCAGGAAAGGCTCTAGATAGTCCAACTTGGAATAGTTCGGATTGGACTGGGTGAGAGTCTCTAAAAGCAAGTACATTAAACTATATTGCCCCGCAATAGGGATAATATGAGATTGTTTGACGAACATTCTGTTCTGCGTTTTGCGCTTTTGTTTGCGTGCTTCCTCTTTGCGGCGTTCATTCCAGATATCTGGCACTTGACTGACAAGCCCATGGGATTTATTCCCTATTTTTCGGCTATTATCTTCATCGCCTACGTTGCTCTATTCTACAAGTTTCCGATTCAGGGGAACCGCAAGAAAATCCGGAATGACGTAGAAATTCCGGAAAGGGTGGAGCAGGCTCCTGCTCGTGATTACCAGAAGGACCTTTCGGAAAAAGACGAGCTTTTCCAGATGCTGGTAGATGTTTCCTCTGAAGGTTTTTGGACTTTCGATGTGCCTACGGGGAAGGTTTACTGGTCCAGTAGGGTCGCAAAATATTTGAATATTAGCCCGTCTAGCATTGTAGACTCTTTTGACACGCTCAAGAATAGCGTTTTAGAAAGCGATTGGACTGCCTTTAGGGAAAAGTTTTCCAGTTCCCTGGAAGATAGTACCCCATTTGTGGCGAGGCTCCGCCTTTTGAATACGCCAAAGGATGGTAATTCTGAAATTATTGTTTCGGGAAGATCTCAGTGCAACGAAGAGGGTAGGCCCATTCGCGTCATCGGTTCTGTTACATGTGCGACTGAGCAGTCCGAAAGCAACCGCCAGTTCTATGCCTATCGAGACGCACTTACGGGTGTGTACAACCGTAAGTTCTTCTTGGAAAAACTGAAGGTAGACGTAGATATGGCCGCTCAGCGTCCAGACTACACCTTCGCCGTGGTGCTTATAGATATTGACAGCTTTGGCGCCATTAACGAATCTTACTCCATGAATTTTGGCGACAATGTCTTGAAAATTGTTTCTGACCGTATCCGCTCCACCTGCAGGAACAATGATTGCGTGGCCCGCATAGGCCCTGACGTGTTTGCTGTTGTGCTCCATGATATTCAGGGCAAGGACTCTGATGATGACCTGATGCCCATGGTGAAGCGGCTCCACAATAAGGTGAAAAGCCCTATCCAGTTGGATGGCCGTGAACTGTACATCAGCGTTTCCATGGCAGTGGTGGTGAACAAGGACGTGGATTGCGTGGAGGACTTGCTTTCCAATGCTACGGCAGTGCTTAGAGACTTGAAGAAGGGTGGCAATCATGGCGGCATTCAGTTCTTTGCGGGTGGTATCCGCGAGAAGGCCATGAAGCTATACAAGTTGGAGTACGAAATCCGCCGAGCTATTCAGGCTCAGGAATTTGTGTTGGTTTACCAGCCCATCATTGATATTGAGCAAGGAAATAGGGTGTCTGGTTTTGAGGCCCTTGTCCGCTGGAATAATTCCGAACATGGCGTGGTTTCGCCTGCAGAATTTATTCCCCTTGCCGAAGAGACTGGCTTGATTGTACCTATGGGAGCCCAGATTTTGCGGATGGCTTGCGAACAGACCAAGAAATGGGTGGATATGGGCTATAGCGATATCCGTGTTGCAGTGAACTTCTCGGCAAGACAGTTTACCTTGGACAATATGGTGGACGATGTAAAGCAGGTGCTGGCCGAAACTCATTTGAATCCTAAGAACTTGAAGCTGGAAATTACGGAATACACGGCCATGTGCGAGGTGGAGAAGGCTATAGACATTATGCGGGCTCTTTCCAACATGGGTCTCCAGATTTCCATCGACGATTTCGGTACGGGCTACAGTTCGCTGTCTTATCTGAAGCGGTATCCGGTTCATACCTTGAAGATGGACAAGTCCTTCATCGATCACATCGCAGACGACGAAGAAGACGCCACCTTTGCAAGGATGGTGATTGGTATAGCAAGTACCCTAAATCTGGACTTGATTGCCGAAGGGGTGGAAACGGAAGAACAGCTGAAGTTCTTGAGGCGTGAGGGTTGCCGCTATATTCAGGGCTATTACTTCAGCAAACCCCTGGCACCAGACAAGGCCTTGGCCTATATGCAAGAGCATTATGCCGTAGAGACTTGTAAAGTGTCATCCTGAGTGCGAATGCGCGAAGGATCTAGGCCATAGGTTCCATCCTTTTTTATCTTTCGTATTGATGTCTGGAAAGGTTTATCTGATTGGAGCCGGTCCCGGTGATCCGGGACTTTTGACTTTGCGCGGGAAAGAGATTCTTGAGCGTGCTGACGTGGTGGTCTATGACCGTCTGGTGTCGCCAGCCATACTCGGCATGTGCAATGCAAAGGCAAAGATGGTGGATGTGGGCAAGATGCCGCAGCACCACAAGGTCAAGCAGTCTGAAATCAATAAGCTTTTGGTCCAGTTTGCAGGTGAATACCCTGCGGGCATTGTGGCTCGCCTTAAGGGGGGTGACCCCTTTGTGTTTGGGCGAGGTGGCGAAGAAGCCCTGGAACTTGTGGCAGCGGGTGTTGAATTTGAGGTTGTTCCGGGGATTACTTCGGCCATTTCTGTGCCGGCCTATGCGGGCATACCTGTGAGCCACCGTGGGATTGCAACGAGTTTTCATATCATCACGGGACATGAGCGAGATGTCATTGCGAGTGAGCAAGGCGAACGTGGCAATCTCTCTCTGGACTTCGAGACTCTCGCGCATTGCCCCGGCACGCTTATCTTTTTGATGGGCATTGCCAACATGGACTTTATTGCCAAGCGGCTGATGGAATGCGGCAAGGATCCGAAAACGCCGCTGGCCTTTATTGAGAAGGGGACGACGCCGCATCAGCGGACGGTCATGGCAACGCTTGAGACGGCGGGGAAGACTATTGTGCGAGAAAACGTGACGGCTCCTGCCATTACCATTATGGGTGGTGTGGTAGAGCTGGGTAAGAGTCTCGCCTGGAAAAAGAATTTGCCTCTTTCGGGTAAGCGGCTTGTGGTGACCCGCGCCGCCAAGCAGGCCAGCGGGATTACGGCCCGGTTGACTGCTCTAGGTGCCGAAGTTATCGAGACACCGATGATTGAGACTCGGACACTAGAATGCTCTTCGAATTTTGCAGATCTCGCAAACTTCGACATTCTCGCCTTTACCAGTACAAATGGCGTGGAAAGTTTCTTTAGTCAATTGTTCGCTGCTGGTTACGATGTGCGTGTTCTCGCCGGAAAGAAAATTGCCAGCGTTGGTAAGATTACCGAAAAGAAGCTGCTGGAATACGGAATTCGCTGTGACTATGTACCTGAAGACCATACCGGCAAAGGTCTCGGAAAATTGCTTGCATCGCTAGACGTGGATGATGCACGTGTCCTTCTCCTTCAGGGCAACCTGGCAGATGACACTTTGCTCAGGCTTTTACCTAGGGCGACTCGTTGGGTGGTGTACGAGACTCTCCCTGTGTCGGAATTGCCGGAATGGAAGCGGGAAGCGGTTGCTTCGGCCGATGCCGTGGTTTTTGCCAGCACCAGTGCCGTGGAAAACTTCGTTAAGGTCATGCCTCAAAGCACCGAGGGGGCGACTGAGCCTCGAATCTCTTTCTGTATTGGTAGCATGACTAAATCAGCTGCTTGTAGGTGTGGCTTTGAAACTGTCACCTCTGATGAAACCACCATGGATTCCCTGGTGAAGAAAATTGTAGAGTATTATAGCCGATGAAAGCCATCTTGATTATTGCTCACCACTGCATATTGCCTGGAGCCTACAAGGGTTTCGAGGAAATTTTGGACAAGTTGCACCATGACTTGCCCGGTACCCGTGTGGCGAGTACCAGCCTTTTGGATCTGGAAAATGATTTGCGAACCTTGCTTCGTGAGGATGTAGAGTCGGTAACGCTTTTACCGTACTTGCTGTTGAATGGCCAGCATTCCAAGAATGACGTTCCCAAGGTGGTGGCCCATTTGCAGGCGGAATTTCCCCAGATTCCTATAACACTTTTGCCTTGTCTTGGCGACTGGAAGGAATTTGCTGACATGGTGGTTTCTGGTGTTCGCAATGCACAGCAAGAAATAAGCCTTCAAAGAGATTGCTTCGTCGAACAGGGTTCTCCTCGCAATGACAAATCGCGATCGTCCTCCCTTTTCTCCATTGAGCTTAATCTTGAAGGACGAAATGTGCTTGTGGTGGGTGGGGGTCGTATAGCGCTGCGCAAGGTGAAAACGCTTCTGCCTACGGGTGCCCGAATTACGGTAGTTGCCCCGCAGTTCGACCCAGAATTTGAAATGCTGGATAAGAATGTCGTTATCCTAAAGAATCGTCCTTACGAACCCTTAGACCTTCGTAGCGTATTCATGGTGTTTATCTGTACCGACCAGCCAGCAGTAAACGCTCAGGTGAGCAATGATGCCCGGGCCCGCCGCATTCTGGTGAATAATGCCTGTGACTACCTGGATGGGGACTTTATTGTGCCGGCTCGTATGGACTTTGGCGAAAATATTGCGGTAACCGTCTCTACTCAGGGACGCGCGCCCTCCTTGGCCAAGAAGCTCAAACAAAAAATCCTCGCCGAATGGGGCGAGGATCTTGCTCGGATAGAGCGGGAATCTTCTGCAAAATAGATAGAAAATAGGAAAGGATCCCCTGGGGGACCCTTTCCATGTCTATGGAGTACAGAAAGAATTAATTCTTCTTTGTCAATTCTTCACAGCTCTTGCCTGCGGCATCTGCGTCAAAGTAGTAGACGGCGGCATCGTTGCTGACAACGCACTTCTTGACGTAACCCGTTTCGGCGCTGCAACCAGTACCTTCGGTAGAGGTTATTTTCATTCCTTCGACATCAACAGAGGTGCATGTGGCCTTAAGCTCTGTTGCGGTGGTAGAATTTGCTGTTGTTTCAGTGCAAATCTTTGTCTTCATCGACTCGCCAAACATTTCAATTTCAGAATCCTGGAGGCAGGAGTAAAGTTCGCCGGTGGGGCCGGTGAGCTCGGAACCGCTATTGCTAGAGTTTTCGTTGCTGTCGGCAGAATCAGCACTGCTATCGGTAGATGCAGCACCGCTTTCGCTGGAGGCTACGCCGCTATTGGTGGAAGCGGGCGTGCTTGCAGAAGATTCGGGAGTCTTGTCGCCTTCGCTTTCGCCCTTTTCTTCACCTTCGGCCTTGTTTTCTTCGGCGGGGCAGACCTTGGAGGGCATGCTGTTAATCAGCATATTCCACTGCCCTTCTCCGTTGCATTCGTAGGTGTCGGGACCATCTTCCACGATGATGGTTTCGCACTTGCGGTCGGCGTTGCATTCCACATCGGCTAGGTCAAAGAAGGTGGGAACGCTCTTGGGAAGTTCACCAGAGTCGGAGTTGGAGGAACT
This sequence comes from Fibrobacter sp., assembly GCA_017475045.1. Taxonomy (GTDB): domain Bacteria; phylum Fibrobacterota; class Fibrobacteria; order Fibrobacterales; family Fibrobacteraceae; genus Fibrobacter. The sequence goes on from JAFVGH010000082.1 coordinate 40,917, forward strand.
GTCGTCACCGCAGGCCACAAGACCGGCCATGGAGATGAGAGCAGAGGAAAGAAGAATCTTTTTGGAAAGCATTTTTGCTCCTTTTTGATGTTAAAGAGTACGTTCCAAATATAATATAAGGGTGCTGTTGTTCGTTGTTTTTTTTGTTACAATTTTCTTACAATGGTAATAAAGTGTTCACGGCGTGTTCTTTGGGTCCGCAGCCGGGGCGTTGCCCCGGAACAAGTCCGGGGCAGGCTCTAGGTGTCCCCGCTAGTGATGAAAGCCCCGGCAAAGAATCGGGAATGAGATTGCTTCGTCGTTTCACTCCTCGCAATGACAAACGCTGGGCGGGGCTGCAATCAGGGGGAGACTTCCCCCTACCCATCCACAAAAAATTAAATTTCTAGTACCAAACATTTCTTATCTCTAGCCCCTAGATCCTAACCCCTAATTCCTCACATGCACATTATCGTCGGTCTCGGAAATCCTGGTACGCAATACTCCAACACCCACCACAACGCGGGCTTTATGGCTGTCGAAAAGCTGGCCGATCCGAACAAAGACTGGAAATCGGAGCACAAGGCGCTTACCATGAAGGTGAACATCGCGGGGGAGGAATGCCTGCTGGCAAAGCCCCAGACTTATATGAACCTTTCCGGCGAGTCGGTGCAGGCCCTGATGACCTGGTACAAGGTGAAGGCCGACCACCTGCTGGTATTTAGCGACGACATCAACCTAGATGTGGGGCGTATTCGTTGCCGTAAGGATGGAAGCCATGGCGGGCAGAATGGGCTCAGGAACATCATCGAGCATATCGGTGACAAGTTCCCCCGGGTTCGCTTTGGGGTAGGCAAGTGCCCTCCGAAATTTGACATGAGCAATTGGGTGCTGGCGAAGTTCCCGCCGGAGGACCGCCCTGCTTTTGAAGAGGCCATCGCCAAGGTCCCGGCTTTGGTGGAATGTTATTTCAAGCTTGGCATGGAAAAGTGCATGGAACGCTACAACGGCAAGTAGCCTTGGGGTCCTGATGAAAGCGTCGCAATTTTCAGAGAATGCACAGCTGATAGCCTTTGTGCTGCAGCAGGGGGCCGAATGGGGGCCCGAGGTTCTGGAGGCACTGGAACGCACCTGGGGGAAAATCCGCCACAAGGGAAAGCTGTTCGCCTTTGACCGCACGCCCTATTACGCTCCCGAGATGGGGGAGGGCCTTTACCGCGGGGTAGTGTCTTTCGAAAAGGAAATCCCGCCTGAGACTATCGCCTTGGAGAAGGAACGGAGCAACGCCTTGGAGCTGTCCATGGCGGCTGCGGAAAATCCTGAGATGCGGCGGGTGAATATCGACATCGGCTACATGGACCTGGATAAGGTGGTACTCCCTAGTTACAAGCGGGGACCGTTCAAACTTTATGCCGGAGGTGGCGTGTGGCTGGACATGCTTTTGACGTACGCCAAGGGACAGTTTCACCCCACGGCGTGGGCCTTCGAGGACTTTAAGCGGAACCCGTACCAGCACGACTTGCAGCTGATCCGCGAACGTTTCAAGAAGGCTGGCGGCGGAAAGTCTAACTCGGGCGACGTTTCGTCGCCGGACCTATAGGCGGAGGGCGCAAGGAATGAAGAAGGTTGTGATTCTCGCAACGGGCGGCACCATTGCAGGTGTCGGCGAGCCTGGCAAAAGCACGGGCTACGTTTCGGGGCAAATATCCGCCGAAGATCTGGTCAAGTCCGTGCCCGAGATTTCGGAATACGCCGAAGTCACGGCGGAGCAGATTTGCAACGTGAATTCCGATGACATGACCGACAAGCTGTGGATAAGGCTTTCGAACCGCATCAAGGAACTGCAGGAAGACGAGTCCGTGGACGCTATCGTGGTGACTCACGGTACCGACACCATGGACGAGACAGCCTACTTTATAAGCCTTACGGTCAAGTGCGAAAAGCCCGTGGTCTTGACGGGTTCCATGAAGCCTGCCACGGCGAAGAATCCCGATGGCCCTGCAAACCTGTTGGGCGCAGTCCGGGCGGCAGTGGGCTTTGCCATCGACGACGACCCTCCGGCAAACCTGGTGTGGGTGTTTTTTGCAGGGGAACTTTTTGATGCTAGAGGTGTGCAAAAATGCAGCGCCTCGGCCATAAATGCCATGGGGGTGGATGGCCCCGGCGAAGGTTCCAACTGGAACGCCCTCAAGGAACAGAACTTTTTCGACGTCTCGAAACTTGAAGAACTGCCCCGGGTGAACGTGGTCTATTTTACGGTAGATGCAAACCCGAAGGTCCTGGAATACGCATCCTGTGTTTCGGACGGCCTGGTGATTGCTGGGGCGGGCTCGGGAGAATTCAGCCAGGCCTGGGCCAAGGTCCTGGAACGTATCGACATTCCTGTGGTCATTGCCAGCCGCACCCATCACGGGCTGGTGACTCTCAACGAGACTCTTGCTCCTGGCTGCATTTGCGCGGGTAGGCTTGCGCCCCAGAAGGCGGCGGTGCTGTTAAAGCTTGCCCTCACGGTGACGGAGCGTGTAGACGATATTAAGCGGGTGTTTTCGCTGTAAGGGCTTCCCTCTTTTTGCGTATTTTTCTATATTTACCACGCAAAAGAGGTACTTTATGAAACTTTTGCCAGAAGCCCTGACGTTCGATGACGTCCTGCTTGTTCCCGCTGAATCTTCTGTTTTGCCGTCCCAGACGGACGTGAGCACCCAGCTCGCCCCTAATATCAAGCTCAACATTCCTATCATCAGTGCCGCCATGGACACCGTGACCACGGCTCCCTTGGCCATTTCCCTCGCCCTGCAGGGTGGTCTCGGCATTATCCACAAGAACATGAGCATTGAGGAACAGGCTGAAGAGGTCCGCAAGGTCAAGCGCTGGCAGTCCGGTATTGTGACCAACCCGGTGACCCTGGATGCCGATGAACCGGTGTCTGCCGCTTTCGAGCTTCGCGCCCGTAACAAGGTGAGCGGTTTCCCGATTTTGTCTAAGGGCAAGCTGGTGGGTATGCTCACCAGCCGCGACCTCCGCACGGTTAGCGACATGACGGTGAAGATCCGCGCTGTGATGACCAAGAACCCGGTGACCGCAAGCCCCAAGGTGAGCCTCGCCAAGGCCAAGGAAATCCTGGCCGAAAAGCGCATCGAGAAGCTCCCGCTGGTGGACGCCAATGGTGCCCTGAAGGGCCTTATCACCATGACGGACATTCTGAAGCGCGAAAACAACCCCAATGCAAGCCTGGACAAGAATGGCCAGCTGCTGGTGGGTGCTGCGGTCAGCACTTCTGCAAATACTATGGAACGCGTGGCTGCCCTGGTGGATGCCGGCGTGGACCTGCTGATTATCGATACTGCTCACGGCCATCACATCGGCGTGCGTAACATGGTGAAAACCGTCCGCAAAAAATACCCGAAGCTCACGATCTGCGCAGGTAACGTCTGCACTCCTGAAGCGGTTGCGGAACTGGCCAAGTGCGGCGCCAACATCGTGAAGGTGGGTATTGGTCCTGGTTCTATCTGCACCACCCGTATCGTGGCTGGCGTAGGTTACCCGCAGTTCTCCGCCGTGGTGGAATGCGGCAAGATGGCCCGTAAGGTGGGCGTGAAGATTATCGCTGACGGTGGCCTCAAGTTCTCTGGCGACATTGTGAAGGCGCTCGCTGCCGGCGGTCATGCCGTGATGGTGGGCTCCCTGTTTGCCGGTACCGAAGAAGCTCCGGGCGAAGTCATTCTCGCCGATGGCCGTAGCTACAAGAGCTATCGTGGCATGGGCTCTCTGGGCGCCATGAAGGCCGGTTCTGCCGACCGTTACTTCCAGGGTGGCGTGCAGGAACCCCGCAAGTTCGTTCCTGAAGGCATCGAAGGCCGCGTGCCTTACAAGGGTCCCCTCCGTGACACCGTTTACCAGCTCATTGGCGGTATCCACTCTGCCATGGGTTATGCCGGTGCTGCCAACCTGGACGAACTCTACAAGAAGTCTACCTTCGTGCGCATTACGGGCGCAGGCCTCCGCGAATCTCACCCCCATGACGTGACGATCACGAAGGAAGCCCCGAACTACCGCACCTCCGACTAATTTTTGGAGTGACCGATTGATGTTTGAAAACGTCTGCGGGCAGGACCTGTAGGCGTTTTTTATTTGGCCCTTATTATAGCGTACCCGATAGAGGCGAATTTGGAAAACGAGAAGCTGAACGTTTTGATTCTTGCGGCAGGCCTGGGCACAAGGCTTAGACCCTTGACCGAAGATATGCCCAAGCCCCTGGTGCCCGTAGTGGACAAGAGCATTTTGGAAATTCAGGCCATGCGTGCCCGTGAGCTGGGGAACGTGCGTCTCCATGCCAACGCCCATTACCTCGCAGAACAGGTGATTGCCGAAGGGAATCGTCTCGGATTCGAAAAGGTCTGGGAAGAACCGGAAATCCTCGGGACCGCAGGCCCCCTGAAACGCATATACAACGAAGGTTACCGCGGCGGGCTCCTGGTGATGAACGGCGACGCTTACTGCCGTTTTGACCTGAACGGCTTTATGGAACATGCTCGAAATTCCGGTTGCGATGTGGCCCTTTTGGCGGTGGAATTCCCCCAGGTAAACACCTTCCGTGTAGATGTCAATGGCCATTTGGCCGGTGTGGCGGGGCGCTTCGGTTCAGAAGAAGGGAAACCCGCCACCTTCTCGGGTGTCTCCTGGTACAGCGACGCCGCCCTTGCCCGCATAAAAGACGGTGAGTTCGACATTCGTGAATTCTGGAAACAGGAACTTGCGGCAGGTCATCCGATTCTTGTGGACTGCAGCCAGATGGACGCCACCTGGATTGACATGGGAAGCCCGGCGGGGCTGAAGGCTGCCTGCGACGCGCGCCTGGAAGAACTGGGACTTTGCAACTGGTGCGGCGGGCAAGTCGCAGGCGAAGTCCGCGCCCTCGTCTCCGGCCGTTCGGTTGTCCAGGATGGCGTGGAAATTCCTGCGTCGGCCCGTATTGAGAAATCCATCTTGTTCGAGGGCGCGGCCGTAGAGGCGGGTGAGACTGTGAAGGATGAAATCCGGGGTAGGGGATTCTCGTGGAAACTCTAGACCGAAAGATTCTGGAAATTATACAGGACGGTTTCCCGCTGGAGGAGCGTCCCTACGCCGCCCTGGGGCGACGGCTAGGCGTTTCGGAAGAAGATGCGTTTGAGTATGTGGAAAACTTGCGGAAGTCGGGAGTCATCCGTCGCCTGGGCGGCATCTACGATTCCCGCAGGCTAGGCTACATCTCCAGGCTTTGTGCGGGAGTGGTGCCCGAAGGTAATCTGGACGGCTTTGCTGCAGCGGCCGATAAGATTACCGCCATTACCCATAACTACATCCGCAGTCACGCCTATAACGTCTGGTTCACCGTCATCGCCCGATCGGAGGCTGAAATTCAGGAGACGGTTCGTGGGCTGGAAGCGGAAACAGCTCTGCACGATGCCCATGTGCTTTCGGCCAGCCGGCTGTTCAAGATCAATACGGTGATGGGGAAGGCTGTGGCGTCAGCGAAGGTGGTGGATCAGGCCGTGGATAAGTTGGTTTCGAATAAGCAGGTTTTGAAAAGCGCCGAGCCCTTTGTCCCTAGCGCCAAGGACCGCCACCGAATCAACTCGCTCTCCAAGGACATTCCCCACACGCTGACCCCGTTCTCCGATTTGGGAATAGACATCTCCGAAATTTGGGGTGACCTGGACCGGGAAATTATGCGCAGGTTCGGGGCTGTCCTCAGGCACCAGCAGGCGGGTTTTGACGCCAACGCCATGGTGTGCTTTTCTGTGAAAGATGCGGACACGGCGGGGAAGGTGCTAGCCGAAAACCCTCACGTTTCCCACTGCTACGAGCGCAGCCCTTTCGAAGGTTTCCCCTATAATGTTTACGCCATGTTCCACGGGCAAAGTGAAGCCGAACTGGAGCAAAGCATCTGTTCTGCGGTGTCTGCCCTGAACGGCCCGGAACATGCGGTGTTGACTTCCCTGAAGGAACTGAAAAAGACCAGTTTCGTCTATTTTGCCTAGGTGCGGTTTGATTACCGGGCAAAACTCAAAAACAAAAGGCCGGCAAAGTGCCAGCCTTTTGAGTGGAGATAGTGGGAGTCGAACCCATGACCTACAGATTGCGAACCTGTCGCTCTACCAACTGAGCTATATCCCCGTTAGGTGTGCCAAATATATCTATTCTAAAGCTTTTCGTCAAGCAATGGTTGGAAAAAACTTTATTTGGTTTTGACGTAATGCTCCACAAGAGAATCGATGCAGTCCGTATTCAAATTAAAGGACTTGAATGCCTCGTAAAGACCTGAAATAAAGGTGGAATTGGTCATCATTTGTTTTTTGTAGGCGTTGAAGTCTTCCTCGAATTTTTTTGCCTCCTTTTTTTTACGAGGCCAATAAGAATAATTTGTCGATATTTTACAGTTTGAATGAATCTGCTTATCTATTCGTGGTAGATTGCAATTGGCATAGTAACTTTCCGTGATATCTCCATAAATGTCGTAACCCACCTCTATACGTAGTGGGAAACGTTTTTCTTTGGGGTTTACTACATAGACGGCTGTTGTCGGCGGAGGACTTTTTTTGGTAGAGTCGATAAGGACTGCGATATTGGGTGTTGCCGCCATATAGGAAAATCCATTTCGTTCAATGGTCTCCATGCATGAAATTTTGTCTGGACTAGGGCTAACATAGCGATTGTAGTAGTAAGAATCATGCAAAATACTGTAATCAGATTCATCAAGGAATCTGTACCATATTCGAATTTCGTAATTGTCGTCATATTGGAGAAATCTTAGACTAGGTTTGTCTATGAATTCCGCAAATTCCACGTTGCCTGCAACAGCCGTTTTTACGTGGTCTGAAAAAAGAAATTTTGTGAATATATTTCCCTTTACAAGATGCCCAATGGCGAAAAAAAGGATGGTTGCCACAGCAACGGCGACAACCACGAATAACATTTTAATCCAAACCGATTTCATTCAAAAGCCCTTTAAGCACCTTGTTCATGAACGCTCTTTTGGAAATTTCCAAAAGATAAGGATTCAATTTTACAGTCAATGGGAAAAAATAATGCTTGTTTACTTTTTCGGCAAATTTTTTCCAACCTCCGTAAGAATTTACAAATGTTATGAACCTGCCAAATTCTTTTTGCTTGTAATAGCGGTCAATTGCATCGTAAAGGGATAAGTTTTTGTTGTTTATTAACGAGGCTATATTGCGGGCGTCGATGTCTGCGTAAAAATCTCCTGTACCAAAGAATTTACTGTATTGCGAATCGTTGCCTCCAATGTGTTTTTTTGCTGAATCGAGAACTGCAGCGTAACTCAAGCTGTTCTTTGTTCGTAAAGAGTCAAGATGTGCCGCGTAAGTGAACATGTCTCCGGCCCAACTGGCCCATTCTGTAGGCAGGGCACAATCATCACTATAGCAATCCAGATACCGGCTAAGAGAGGCGTTGAAATGGGGTAGGTCGACGACTATGCTGGAATCTGAAAATTCAAGGGATTTGAACTGACCGCTTGGGGAGAAATTGTTTTGGTAGCTTGGGTACTTCCATTGGGTCATGAATTTCATATATGGATTGGCAACACCTGAAGTTGCGTCCCATACTAAACCGTTATATTTCCCATAATCCCTCAAGACTTGAGAAACCTCCAACGCTCTTTTCATTTTCCAATCTGCACGCCATTTGGGAACAAGGCTCAAGTCGTCTATGTTTTGGATGGACTGTAAGAGGGAGTCGATTTTTGTTTCTTGCTTTGGCAGGCTGAGCAATCGGTTGTATGCAGAAGGCGGCACTACTCGCGTGCTGCTTGCGGGTGCGGTTTGCTGTGGTACAAGAAGACTTGCAAGAAGTCCGGTAGAAGAACTGGTCGAGTTTGTGTACGGGATGTACGGTTCTGTCATGAGTTTTCCTTTGCCCCGGAGGGGCGGTTGAATGTTGGCCGAAGGCAAAGGAATTTGGTATCTTTATTCTGCCGTTGAGTTACCAAAAACTCTTCGCCGAAGGACCTCTGACTGCAATTGGAGGTCCTTCCTTTTTGGGACCGGACATTCTGTTTCACAACATAAATATACTCTAAATTTTGAATAAAAACAAGTGATTTTTGCTGTTTAATAAACAAAATAAAGTAAAAATGTTTCTTATTTGTTGCCTGCCAAAGAGTTAGATATTGAAAAAAAATTCAATGCAACTGTACCCTTAACAATAATAATCTATATTCAACTTGAAAAATAGAGAGTTTCTCTTATTCTCGATATGAAATCTCGACAATTTCAACCCAAGAGGATAAGACGGACGCTCACGTCTGTCGGCATGCAAGTGCCGGCAACGGTTCGCTATGCTGGCCGCATTCATGCGGTCCGTTTGTGCGTATCGGCCTTTACGGGGCGTGGGTTGTTTGTCCTTATTTGGGTAGGCTGTCGAGAGCCTCATATCGTAGGGACATTCAACCTCACGCCTTTTTTTGTGCGGTAAAATGCTAGAACAAGAGAAATTCTCATGAGTCGGCTCTTGTTCTCGATATGGAATCTCGACAATTTCAACTCAAAAGAATAAGAGGGTACTCAGAAATCCGGACGCATGCGCGCCCCGTTTTTGCGTGGGCGTATTGTATGCCTAGGGCGTCGTGTATTCTCTTTTTGTGAAATCGCCGTAATCCAGTCCCCGAACGGGAGCGAAACAGAACGTTGCGCTTGAAGTTCGGGAGAATGGAATGAAAAACATTGCGGCTGACATGCCTGTCCGGCAAATCTTTGACGTGTATCGAGGTGCCGTACTCCCCATATTGCTAAAGGATAAGACCACGGGCAAGAATATCCTGTGGGCCACGGACGAATACGACGCCATTTCCCCGAAAAGCGAAATAGAATTCAAGGACATTACCGGCGGGAGCCTGATGCTTGTGCGTCCGCGAATCGCCAAGACCCTTGATGCCCAAAGGGACCGCACCAAGAAGCGAGCCGAAGTCTTTACGCCGTCGTGGATTTGCAACCAAATGAACAACGCCCTGGACGATGACTACCTGGGCTATACGGGAGCATTCAATACCGAAGGCGATAAGGCTTGGACTAGGAACCGTAAAAAAATCCAATTTAGCGACGGAAAAACCTGGCAAGAATACGTTGACCAGACAAGGCTTGAAATCACCTGCGGCGAAGCGCCTTTCGTGACGAGCCGTTACAACCCTACAGATGGAAATTTTATCGAGGTCAAGGACCGCATTGGTTTCTTGGATCGTAAACTTCGCGTGGTCGAAGAGAATGCGGATGGTGACGAATACAAGAAATGGTCCATGCGTTCCCTGGAAAGTTGTTACGGGTACGAGTACCAGGGGGACAACCTCTTGATTGCCCGCATCAACGTGTTCTTGTCTTGGACGGAACATTGGGAAAAGAAATTAGGCGAAAAACCGGACAGAACGACGGCGCGGAGTGCCGCTAACGTAATCGCGTGGAACTTTTGGCAGATGGATGGCCTTACGGGCAGGACTCCGCAAATCAAGGAAAAGAATTGCGGACAAATGACTCTACCCGGATTCGAAGTGGAAAAAGAAACTGGCGAATCTGGGGTCACCGAGGAATGCTTGATTTTTGACTGGCGAAGACGCTTCAGCCGGACCTACAACTCTTTAAAATCAAAGGAGAATGGAAAATGAAAAAATTCTTTGCCGTAATCGGAAACCCTCCGTATCAAGAAACGACTGAAAGTGATAGCACTCGTATGCCTCCGATTTACAATTATTTTATGGATGAATCCTATAAAATTGCTGAGAAAATTGAACTTATCACTCCAGCAAGATTTCTGTTTAATGCAGGATATACTCCCAAAGAATGGAATGAAAAAATGCTGAATGATGAACATCTTAAAGTTCAGTTATATGAAGCAGATTGTACAAAGATTTTCCCAAATACGGAAATAAAGGGAGGAATCGCCATAACTTATAGAGATGCGGAAAAGATTATTGGTCCAATTGGAATTTTTACAAAATTTAAAGAGCTAAATACAATTCTTGAAAAAGTAAAGACATGTGATTCTTTTTTAGATACAATTATCTATTCCCCCTTAAGCTATCAACTTTCTGATGTTATGAAAAAAGAACACCCTGAGTTGATTTCTCGTCTAAGAACAAGTGCCTTTAGCACATTGTCTTCCATTTTTTTTGAAAACGTACCGAAAGATAAATATGAGTATGTTGGAATGGATGGCTTAGAAAGTGGAAAGAGAAAAAGAAAGTTTATTCGAAAAGACTACATAAAGGATTCATCAGGAACATTAAAAAAGTGGAAATTACTTGTTTCTAAAGCGAATGGATCGGGTGTTTTTGGCGAAACTCTGTCAAAATCAATAGTCTCTGAACCTGAAAATGGTTATACGCAGACGTTTATTGCGATAGGAACATTTAACACCAAAAAAGAAGCTGAACATGTTGGTCAGTATATAAAAACCAAGTTTGTGAGAGCTTTACTTGGCGTACTGAAAATAACACAGGATAATCCTGGCCCAAAATGGAAATACGTCCCTCTCCAAGACTTTACCTCTAAATCCGATATCGACTGGACCAAGTCCGTCCACGAAATAGACTTGCAACTCTACAAGAAATATGGCCTCTCCAAAGAAGAAAAAGACTTCATTGAAACTCACGTCAAGGAGATGGTCTAATGTCAAACGTTACCCAAATCAAGACGATGCGGCCGGTTAACCGCGCCATATACGCATACACCACTCCAAATGACCGCACCCATGACGGGTGGATAAAAATCGGTGATACCGAAGTCAATTTTGGCGAAAACTTGAAGGATGCCGTAAAGGAACGCGTCCATCAGCAAACTCACACCTCCGATACCGATGCCCCTATTGCGTGGAGCGGTAGGGCTGTTTTTGAAGATGACTTGACGCCTTTCCGTGATTACGATTTCCATAAATACTTGACAAACAAGGTGGATGTCGAACGGAAACCGAAAACGGAATGGTTCAAGACTGACGCAAAAACTTCTAAAAATCATTTTAATGACTTTAAGGAAAATCACGGAATCCTTACCGAAATGGAAGGCGTCGAAATCTACGAACTCCGTGATGAACAGGAAGAAGCCGCCAGAAAGACCGCCGATTATTTCGATAACCACAAGCTGGTGAAAATCCTGAAAAAGGACAAGGCTCCCGAATTCCTGTGGAATGCAAAGCCCCGCTTCGGAAAGACGCTCACCGCATACGACTTTTGTAAGCGTGTTGGTGCAAAGAATGTGCTTATCTTGACAAACCGCCCGGCCATTGCCGATAGCTGGTACAATGATTACGCTCGTTTCGTCGGGACAGAAGGCGGCTACTATTTTGTAAGCCAGGTGGATGTTTTCAAAAAAAATCCGCAAAAATACAAGCATGTTTTAACAAGGGATGAGTTTACTCGCGCTGTAAGCAAGAACAGGCTCGGCTGCATAGAGTTTATTTCTCTGCAAGACCTTAAAGGTGCAAAGGCTTTTGGTGGCGATTACGAGAAACTCCGCGAAGTTTCTGAACTTGATTGGGATGTGCTGATTCTTGACGAGGCGCACGAGGGCGTAGAAACCGATAAAACGGATGTTGCCCTGGAGCGCATCAAGCGACGCTTTACGCTTAACCTTTCGGGCACTCCGTTCAAGATGCTTGCTTCCGACAAGTTCCCCGAAGAAGCTATATTCAACTGGACATACGCTGACGAACAGGAACGCAAAAGGGAATTTGCCGAAAAGGGTGTTGAAAATCCTTACGAAGACTTGCCGAAGCTCAATCTTTTCACCTACCAGATGTCCGATATGATGGGCGCGAAGGCGGATGCCGGAACTCTCATTGATGACGAAGAAACGCAATATTACTTTGACTTGAACGAGTTCTTCAAGACGAATGCTTCGGGTTATTTTGAACATCTCGAAGATGTAAAGAAGTTTCTGGACGCTCTCACGGAGCAGAAAAAGTATCCGTTCTCTACGGAAGAACTTAGGAATCAACTCAAACATACGTTCTGGTTGCTGAATCGCGTAGATTCTGCAGTTGCCTTGAAAAAGCTATTGACACAGCATCCTGTATTCAAGGAATATACGGTTGTCCTTGCTGTTGGTAATGGCGACGAGGAACTGGAAAACCAGAAAGCGATTACCGCTGTTCGCGAAGCTATCAAGAAAAACGAAAAGACTATCACACTTTCGGTGGGGCAACTCACGACGGGCGTCACCATTCCCGAATGGACTGCAGTCTTGATGCTTTGCTCCATGCGTTCTCCGGCGCTGTATATGCAGGCCGCATTCCGTGCTCAAAATCCGTGCCTTTTCTTGGATAAGGATGGCAAAACATATCGCAAAGATAATGCGTATGTGTTCGATTTTGATCCGGCACGCACGCTGACTATCGTGGAAACCATTGCCAACGACCAGTACAAGGATACTGCCGGTGGTGCAGGCGATAGCGAAAAACGCAAAAAGCATGTTCTGGAGCTCTTGAACTTCTTCCCTGTGGTGGGCGAAGACGACAATGGCGAAATGATTGAACTGGATGCCGAAAAGGTGCTGACGATCCCGAGGCATATCCACGCCAAGGAGGTTGTTAATCATGGTTTCATGAGCAATTTCTTGTTCCAGAACATTAGCGGAATTTTTGCTGCACCTTCGATTGTAAACGACATCCTCAAGAAGGTGAATCCTGTCACCAAGGCAGAAGCGGACAAGAATATTGTCACCCCGGAACAGGCTAATGAACTTCCTCTTGATGGAAATGGAAATGTCGATGTTCCCTCGGAACAGGTGGTCGGGACTGCCGCAGATAAGTTCGGTGATCCGGTTTTTTCCCAGCAATCTAATGATTACGAAAAAGACGTGAATAGGTTACTGCGAGATCACAAGCCGTCGAAAATTGAAAATATCATTAAGGATTTGACCACTGTTTACGATGTATCTGTAAAGAAAGTAGCCGAAGAAGCCAAGGTCAAGTTTGGCCAAGAGATGACAAAGTCCCAGTCCAAGGAATTTGAACGCAAACTGCATGATTACGGGCAAAAGAAAATCAGTTCTGCCGCCGCCGATTTCAAGATAGAAGCCGGTACAGCGGAACATAAGCGCGACGAGGCGTTGAAAAACTGCAATTCTAAAGCCGAAGAAAAGCAGATTCAGCAAGTATTCAAGAAGGAAATGGATGTTGCTGAGAAAAAATTCAAAGAAACCGTTTCGGATACATCGGACATTTGGAAAAAGGCGACGGAGGAAACCGTCAAGGCTGTAGAAGAAAGCAAGATTGAAAAGAAGAAAAATGATATTGAGGAAAAGGTTCGCGACCACCTGCGTGGATTTGCACGAACGATTCCCTCTTTCTTGATGGCCTACGGAAATGACAATACGACTCTCGAAACATTTGAACGCGACATTCCGGGCAACGTATTCCTTGAAGTAACGAGTATCACCGTTGACGAATTCAAATTCCTTCGCGATGGTGGTGATTACACTGACGAAAACGACGGAAAGAAAAAGCACTATGACGGTCATCTCTTTGATTCGGTCGTATTCAACGACTCCGTGAAGGAATTTATGCGCAAACGCTCCGAGCTTGCCGATTATTTCGAGGATGACGTGAATGGCGATATTTTCGACTATATTCCGCCGCAGAAGACGAACCAAATCTTTACACCGAAAAAAGTCGTAAAGGACATGGTGGATATGCTCGAAAAGGAAACTCCGGGCTGTTTTGATGACCCGGAGCACACCTTCGCAGACTTGTACATGAAATCGGGACTCTATATCACCGAAATTATCAAGCGCCTTTATCGTTCAAAGAAGATGAAGAAAATCTTCCCCGACGATGCAAAGAGGCTGGAGCATATCGTCAAGAATCAAGTCTGTGGTGCTGCTCCTACCGAAATCATCTACATGATTGCTATGCACTACATTCTCGGCTTCAACAACGAAATCGAAGGCAAAACAGCATCGCAAATTCAAGCGCTTTATCCGAATTTCAAGATGAAGGATACCGCCGAACTCGCTAAAAACGGAAAACTAGCAGAATGGGTCGAGAAGGCGTATAAGTAGGGCCTACTAATTATAGTAATTCAATCAGATCATAGAAATAGTACAGGTTGCCACGTTTTTTTTCATCTGCGAAAACGATATTGCCAGCCGTGAGTTTGTCCAACATTCGGTTGACTGTGGTGTTGGATAGTCCCGTTTCTCGTTCTATGGAACGACTGTTTTGAATCGGGTTTTTGAAGAAACAGACGAAAACCTGTTTTAGCAATCGTGATGAAGAAATGTTGGTCACCTTTTTTAGGCTGGTGCTATATAATTCTTCAATCTTTTGGACGTTTCCTTCATATTTGATACATTGCCTATCCACGATTCCAAGGAAAAATTTAATCCATTCGTTCCACATGCAACCTGTTCGCACGTCATTCAGCATTTTGTAGTAGCGGAATTTTTCTTTTTCGATAGCCTCGCTCAAGAAAAGCCACGGCATCTCGATTTCTCGCTCTTTAAACAGAAATAACGGAATGAGCATACGGCCCAATCGTCCATTGCCATCGGCGAAGGGGTGGATGGTTTCGAATTGTTCGTGTATAACGGCTGCATTTATCAGGTTTCTTTCTCCAGATTCCGGGTTATTCATGAATTGGATCAGGTTGTCCATCAAGGGTTTTACGTATTTTACCGCTGGTGGGACAAAAGTAATTTCTTTTGATTTCTCGTTTTGAATAAAATTCTGTTCAGTGCGGTAGCAACCAATGGAATTTGTGGTTCTATGGACATTTCCGCTCAAAAGAATCCTGTGCATTTCAAGAAGCATTTCTTCTGTAAAAATCCCGGTGCGCATCAGGTATTCTCGTCCGTATCGAGTTGCGGCGGAATAATTCCTGACTTCGTTAACATCCTTGTCGGAGTTGTCTTCAAGAACAGTCTTTTCCAGGGAATTTTGTAACGATGTTCTGGTTGTTTCCATGCGACTAGAGTGCAGACTCTCCTTCATGTACATCGAGGTCAAGCAGGATTCTCGCGCAATAGACCTTTTGAGTACCGCTGAATAAACTTTGAGACGCGAAACAGAATCGACTAATTCGTCTATAAAGAGCGCTTTGTTGATATGCTCAAAAGCGGCTTCAATGTTTTCAGCTTTGTAAGGATTCATCATCTTGGAAACAAATATACAATAAAATGTTTGTAAAAAATGATTTTTACGCTCTTTTCTTTCGTACTTAGTTTAACAGGCATGTGCCTTTTTGAACATTTGTTCACTAATTTTGAGACAGTTTGGCAGCTGTTTCCTATATTTGTGACATGACCAAGTTTATCGATATCCGCGACGCCCATGAACACAACCTGCAACATGTGGATTTGAAAATTCCTCGCGATTCTATCGTGGTGGTAACCGGCGTTTCGGGTTCGGGCAAGTCCAGCCTTGCCTTTGATACGGTGTTTCAGGAGGGCCAGCGCCGTTTTGTTGAATCGCTGTCGGCCTACGCCCGTCAGTTCATCGGCCGCATGAAACACCCCGAGGTGGAGAGCGTTCGCGGCATTTCGCCCACGATTTCCATCGACCAGAAAACGGTGAACCGCAACCCCCGCAGTACCGTGGGTACGGTGGTGGAGATTCTGGACCATTACCGCCTGCTTTTTGCCCGACTGGGCGTGCCCCACTGCCCCAAGTGCGGCCGGGTCATCAAGGCCCAGACCGTGGACCAGATTGTAGATAATTTGTATGTAGGCGACGAGGGCAAGCAGATTACGGTGATGGCCCCCATCGTGCAGGAGCGCAAGGGCGAATACCGCAAGGAACTCTCTGAGCTTAAAGAAGATGGTTTTGTCCGTGCCCGTGTGGACGGCGTGATTTACCGCTTGGAAGATGTTCCTGCCCTGGTGCGTTACGAGAAGCACACCATTGAGGCGGTCATCGACCGCCTGACGTTGGAACGCAAGAACATGAGCCGCCTGCGGGAGGCCCTGGAAGGGGCTCTAAAACTGACCGACGGGAAACTCGTGAGTTTCTTGCTGTCGGCGGGCGGTTCGGGCAAGGACGGTGCGGCGGATGCGAAAGAGGAATATCGCCTGCAGGGTACGGAACTGGCCTGCCCCAAGTGCGGCGTTTCCATCCCGGAATTGGAACCTCGGTTCTTCAGTTTCAACGATCCCAAGGGCCGCTGCCCGGTGTGTAAGGGCATGGGCGAAAGTTGCGAGTTCGACTTGAACCTGGTGGTGCCCGACCCGAACCTCTCCATAAAGCAGGGCTGTTTTGCTTGCCAGAAGAAGGATACGGGAACCATTATCTTTTCCGATTTCGGTTGGCGTAATTTGCGGACCATAGCCAACGAGATGCACTGTTCCCTGGACACGCCCTGGAAAAAGCTCACCGAAAAGCAGCGTCATGCCTTCTTGTACGGCCCTCCCAGCGGCAACGAAAGTGGCGTGGTCTCCGTAATGCAGGAACTGTGGGACATGTGGCACATTTTCCACTTCCGCAAGTTCATGAAGATCGGCGTCTGCCCCGAATGTGGAGGAACCCGCATTAACCGTACGGCAAATGCGGTTGAATTTCACGGTCATAACCTTACCGAACTTACGGAATGGTCTGTGGACAAGTCTGCCGACTTTTTCAACGGCCTGAAACTCTCCGAGAAGGAACTGCGGATAGGCAAGGAAATCTTCCGCGAAATTCGTGGCCGTCTGAATTTCTTGAAGACGGTGGGGCTCGGGTACCTGAACATCAGCCGCAAGGCTTCTACCTTAAGCGGCGGCGAGGCCCAGCGTATCCGCCTGGCCAGTGCCGTGGGGGCTGGGCTTCAGGGGGTACTTTATATTCTGGATGAACCCAGTATTGGTTTGCACCCTCGCGATAATGACAAGCTTTTGGAAATGCTGGAACACCTGCGTGCCCAGGGCAACAGCCTGGTCATTGTGGAGCACGACGAAGACACCATGCGTCATGCGGACTGCGTCATTGACGTAGGGCCCGGCGCCGGCGTAGAGGGCGGTCGAATTTTGGCGGCGGGCACGGTGGAGGAGCTGGAAAAGAACAAGTCCTCCTTGACTGGGGCGTATCTGAGCGGTCGCAAGGCCATCGAGATTCCCGAGAAGCGCAAGAAGATTGACAAGGATACGCCTAGGCTTAAGATTTGCGGCGCCACCGAGAACAACCTGAAGAATATCGATGTAGAAATTCCTCTGGGTGGCGCCTTCACCGTCGTCACCGGTGTCTCGGGCTCCGGCAAGAGCACGCTCATCAATCAGATTCTCCGTCGGGAACTGGCCCGGGTGTTCTACAATTCCGAAGAACCGGTGGGCAAGTTCGATCACCTGGAAGGTCTTGAGAACATCGACAAGGTCATAGAAATCGACCAGACGCCTATCGGCCGCACGCCCCGTAGCAATCCGGCGACCTACACGAAGATTTGGGACGATATCCGCGACCTGTTCGGTAGCCTGCCCGAAAGCAAGGTCCGTGGCTACACCAAGAGCCGTTTCAGCTTTAATGTGAAGGGCGGTCGCTGTGACGCTTGCGAAGGGGCGGGCGTAAAAGTGGTGGACATGCACATTTTGCCCAGCGTGCAGGTGACCTGCGATGTGTGCGACGGCAAGCGTTTTAACGATGCCACCCGCGAAATCTATTTCAAGGGCAAGAATATTTCCGAAATTCTGGAAATGAGCATTGCCGATGCGGCGGAATTTTTCAAGGACCTGCCAAAAATTGCAGAACCCTTGAACTTGTTAGTGGAAGTGGGCCTTGGCTACCTTACGCTTGGTCAGCCATCCACAACTTTGAGCGGTGGCGAGGCGCAGCGTATCAAGATTGCCTCGGAACTGAGGCGCCCGGGTACGGGCAAGACTCTTTATTTGCTGGATGAGCCTACCACGGGGCTTCATTTCGAGGATATTCGCAGGCTTCTGGAATGCCTGAACCGCTTGCGTGGTCTTGGCAACAGCGTGGTGGTCATTGAGCACAACCTGGATGTTATCAAATGCGCCGACTGGATTATCGATTTAGGGCCTGAGGCTGGCGTGGGCGGTGGGCGTATTGTAGCCGTAGGCACTCCGGAACAGATTGCGAAAAATAAGAAAAGCCAGACCGGTAAATATTTGGCACCCGTTCTTTCCCGAAAGCACGGTGAGAACAAACAGTTTGATAGATCCCTAAAGGCAGGGGAGGCCTATTCCCTGGATATAGAAGTCCATGGGGCCCGCAAGCACAACCTGAAAAACATTGACGTCACAATCCCGCGGCACAAGCTCACGGTGGTCACGGGCGTTTCCGGCTCCGGAAAGTCCAGTCTTGCGTTCCATACCCTGTTCAGTGAAGGCCAGCGCCGTTTTGTGGAAACCCTGAGCACCTATGCCCGGCGATTCCTGGGCCGCCCCGACCACGGGAGCATCGATTCCATCACGGGGCTTGCCCCGGCCATCGCCATCGATCAGAAGAGCGCCAGCAAGAGTCCGCGGAGTACTGTGGCGACCCTCACCGAGATTTACGACTATTTCCGCATATTGTGGGCGAGGGTCGGCACGCCGCACTGCCTGCATTGCGGCAATCCCGTGGATTCGTACTCCGCGGGCGACCTGACGAAACGGGCTTTCGATAACAACCTGAATAAAATGGTGACGGTCCTTGCTCCTTTCGAGATCAAGGATGAAGTTAAGTTGTCTAAAATCCTGACGGAAAAGGGCTACCGTAAGGTTTACCTGGGAAAAAAACTGGTGGAGCTTCCGCTGCCGAAGGTTCCCACAAGAGAAAAGCAGGTACTTGCCGTTGTAGATTCCGTTGTGGTGAAGGAATCTAACCGTGCCCGCCTGGTAGAGGCCTTTGAACGGGGCTACCGGGACGGCAATGGTATTTTGTACGTTGAAAATGAGAAAGGTGAACGCCTTGCCTGTTCCGAAAAGCCGGGATGCCCCAAGTGCGGCTGGTTCATGGACTCTGCCCTCAACCCCAAGCATTTCAGTTTCAATACCCATTGGGGCGCCTGCGATACTTGCCTAGGGCTTGGGCATTTCAAGGATGGCGACGTCTGCCCGGACTGCCATGGCGAAAGGCTGAAGCCGGAATACCTGGCGGTCCGCATCGCGGGCAAGAACATCATGGATGTGCACCGCATGAGCATTGCCGAGGCCCTGGATTGGTTCACCCATGTGGACTTCAAGGGCGAAAAGGATGGCGAAAGCAAGAAGACGGTAGCGGAACCCCTGTTCAGGGAAATCATCGGTCGTCTAGAATTTTTGATAAGCGTAGGTCTTGGTTACATCGGTCTTGACCGTGCGGGCGACACCCTTAGCGGCGGCGAGTCCCAGCGTATCCGCCTGGCAAGCCAGATTGGCAGTGGCCTGGAAGGCGTGCTATATGTTTTAGATGAACCTACGGTTGGCCTTCACGAAAGCGATACCGCCAAGTTGCTGGACTCCCTTTACCGCTTGCGTGACTTAGGGAATACCCTAGTGGTGGTGGAGCACGACATGAAGATGATGAAGGCGGCAGACCACATCATCGACATGGGCCCTGCGGCAGGTGAATTCGGTGGCGAGGTGGTGGCAGAGGGTTCTCCAAACCAGCTTTCCAAGCCCTATGCCCTGCAACAGTTCCCCCGGAGCGAGACCGTTAAGTACCTGACGGGTTCCATACCCGTAACAAACCAGATCGGAGTTCGCCCCGTAACGGATGATTCCGAATTCTACGAATTCAAGGGCCTCAAGAAGAACAACTTGAAGAACCTTTCTGTTCGATTCCCGAAGGGCGCCATCAGCGTGGTCTGCGGTGTTTCGGGTTCCGGCAAGAGTTCCATGGTGGTGGACGAAATCTACCCGGCCCTGAAAAAGAAGTTCCAGGCCCGAGGCCGCAAAAAGCAGAGCGGCGAGGTGCTCTTGGTAGACCAGAGCCCCATCTCGGGAACGCCTCGCAGCACGCCCGCCAGTTACACGGGCGTGTTTGACGACATCCGCAAGCTCTTCGCCAAACTGCCACAGGCAAAGGCCAAGGGTTTCGATTACGGTCGTTTCAGTTACAACTTGGCCCGTGGCCGCTGCGAGGCCTGCGAGGGTCGTGGCGCCATATCGGTGGAAATGCATTTCCTTTCGGACATCTGGGAAGTCTGCGACGTGTGCGGTGGCAAGCGTTACAATCAAGAGACCCTTACCGTCGCTTTCAAGGGCAAGAACATCGCCGATGTTCTGGATATGCGCATCGACGAGGCCTGCGAGTTCTTTAAGGACCAGCCGAAAATTTTGCCCAAGCTGGAGTGCCTGCGGGACGTGGGCCTTGGGTACCTGAGGCTTGGCCAGCCCGTTACCACCCTTTCGGGTGGCGAGTCCCAGCGGCTTAAGCTTGCGGCGGAACTTTCACGTAAATCGGCGGGGGAGATGGTCTACCTGCTGGACGAGCCCACCACGGGTCTCCACCTGAAGGATATCCAGATTCTCTGGAACCTGCTCCGCCGTCTGTCGGCCCGTGGAGATACCCTGATAGTCATCGAACACCACCCGGACATTATCCGCATGGCGGACTGGACTGTGGAACTTGGCCCCACAGGTGGTAGCCAGGGCGGTTATTTGCTGAAAATGGGCTCAAATAGTTGATTTTTGGGCTTTAGAGAGGCTCTCTCGCTTACGGGAAAACAAAACAAGAAATTATCTTTATGAAAAGGACTGCTGTAAGGCGGTGTTTAGGAGTATTTATAGGAGCGATTATGCATTTTTTGCGCATTCTGCCTATCCTGGTTTTATTGCCGGTATTGGCCCTTGCCGATAGCGACAAAATGTTTAGGGTGTCCATGGAACAGTATAAGGTCGGTGATCTTTTTGAACCGTTCCCCGAAATGGCCATCAAGGTTCCCAATTCCGCAGCGACGATTGCTCCGGTTTTGCCCTTAAAAGAGAATATGCTCTTTTTACGCCATAAGAAGACTCCTAAGGAATATCACTGGGTTCAGGGCAAGGTTAATCCTGCGGCTTTTAGCAAGCTTCATGCCTTTAGCTTAGAAAAGAACCAGCTTACCGTTTTTGATGTGATCCGGATGCGTTTGTACCCCACCAAGAATTCCAAGGCTTTCCAGGACGAAACGGATATCTATTTTGATAGGGAGTACATCTATTCTCCTAGAGTGCCCAAACTCTTCTTTATGAAAAACGGGCGCTGGCAGTTGCTTAAGGAAGATCCTCTTCCGGGCATTGTCAAGGTGGAAAGTTCTATCAAGGATTTGAAGATTTCTTCTCTTGATACAAGGCTCCGTAATGCATCCAAGACGATTTCTCCTGTGGCACCCGGACCTTATTCCTTTGTTTTTTCTGCTGATGGCTATATGCCCTTTGCCGATATCGGTGTTGTACAAAGTGGCAAAACTCTGTTGTTTAAGCCCAATCTTGTTCTGCTTCAGCCTACGTCTCTTGCCCAGAGTCCGCTTTCTGTAACTGTTGAACAGGTGGTCGCGACCCCGAATCTTGAATATACGGAAGTTCTTTACGACAAGTATGTAGGGGAATTGATTAGTGCACTGAGTGCTGTGGATACCAATGATTTTGCTCGGGTGTATCCTGCCAAAAAGCAGGCCGTCTCTGTTGGTCTGGAGATGAGTGATCCGACATACCAGGCATACTCGACGCGGTACGATGTGGTTCATACCGAGGCTCTGGATTTGTGGCGTAAGTCGAAAATGCCGGGCGTTTCTGTTCTGGATCAGGCCTTTAAGCAGAAGTTCGACAGCCTGCACGCTCTTCCGGCCAGGTTCTATCTCGTTCCCGATTCCATCTTCTATGATACGGTTCCCGATTCGGCGGGGACCTCAGAAATGATTCTTGTTGCTCCTGTCCCGGCTCCTTCGCCGGCGCCTGTGGATTCGGCTGCTCCTGTTGACTCTACCGCTCCTGCGGATTCCTCTGCCCCTGTGGATTCTGTCGCAGGTGTAGTTGCCCAGAATTCTTCGAGCTTGTCTGTTGCCGCACCGGTTGCGACAGTTCAACAGAAGCCCAATGCGAATTTCTTGATTCTCAAGTTTAGCCAGCCCGTCAATCGCTACGATGTGACCTGGAAGGGCCAGGTTCCTGGCTATGCCTCGGATTCTTTGGCTGCCATGCTTGCGTCTCCGGATGGCAGTGCCCGAATCATCGTCTCCTTGCAGAACAACAAGCCTGTGTGGATCTACGGAATGGAAGGCGGTGTTACGAGGCATCACTACCGCTATGTCAAGCTTGAGGTGCAGGTTGCCGATCAGATAATCGAAGCTCAGGGTAGCTTTATCCTGCCTCAATATATTTTTGAACAACAAGAAGTCCAGGATTGGTTGAATCCGCCTCCTCCGGCACCTGTGGAAAGCTCGTCTTCGTTTGTGCCAGAACAGGTTTCGTCTTCTTCTGTAGAGTCTTCGTCTAGTCAGGTTGAACCCAGGAAGAACATCGTGAATGATCCTCTTCGTGGACAGTTGGCGATTGTTGATTCTGGATCGTTCCGCTATTATGGAAACGTGGTGGAAATGTCTCCCTTTGCCATCATGACCACGGAAATGACGCAGGAACTTATGGAAAAGGCCATGCTCCGCATAGATTCCGCGGCGCGGATCAAGGACAAGTCTACGTTCTTCCATCCGCAGAAACCGGTCCACAACATCAACTGGGATGATGCTCGGAAGGTCTGCCAGGTGAATGGGGGAGACCTGCCTACGGAAGCCCAGTGGGAGTTTGCCGGCCGTGCAGGTGGCATTGAAGGTGCCCCTTGGGTTTTGGACAGCATTCCAGATCCATCCGTTTATGCGGTCTACATAGAGAACTCTTACAAGATGCGCAAGGAAGATGAAGCCTATGGCCCTCAGCAGGTAGCCACCAAGAAGCCTAACGCTTGGGGAATCTACGACATGTCCGGTAATGTGGCTGAATGGACTCGTGATAAGTACTTCATGCTTTCGTTCTATGTGGAATCCTCGAACCCTACAGGGGCACTGTTTGGTTCTTCGAGAGTCTATAAGGGCGGTTCTTGGAAAGACAAGGAAAAGATGCTCAATATGTCTGTTAGGGACGATGAAGACCCTAGGTATTGGTCCGAGACGTTGGGCTTCCGTTGTGTGTATCCCCTGGATGTGATAGGTAAGTAATGCCCGATAAACGATTCCGGTTTTTTCAGAAACTGGTGGGTCTGCCTTACCTCTTGGCTTTGCTTGGTCTACTGATGCCCATGGCAAACGTGTCTTGTGCCGATCAGGTTATTGCCGAACCATCGATGTACGAAATCGCTCTCGGGTATGACCTAGGTACTGAACTCAAGGAACCTGGAGCGGGCTTGCTCAAGAGAATGGAAGAGGGAAATCCCAGGTCTATTGAACGGCTTAAGGACTATATCCCTAATTTCCCTAAAATGGAACCGATGTCTCATTTGTTCGGAATCGTGGGAGCCCTGGTTGTGGCGGCAATATTTGCATTTATAGCCCCCTTTGGATACTACGCCTCCTTGGGTTCCCTAGCCATGGGAATACTTTCCATGTTTTCGTTGTGGGCCGTACTTTCCCAGATTGGAAGCCTATGCAATACAATAGGCATGAATGTACTGAAGGTCGAACCAGGTGTGGGCCTTTATTGTGCCGACACCTTGATTCTCATTGGAACGGCCATGAACCTAGCTTGCATAGCACGCCCGATTGTAGACGACTTGCGTGCAAAACGGGCGGCTAAGAAAAAAGCGCAATAAGATTAAACATTAAACAGGAAGTACATGATGTCGCCATCCTGTACCAGGTAGTCCTTGCCTTCGGTGCGGACGAGGCCTGCTTCCTTGGCGGCGTTCCAGCTGCCGTGCTTCAGGAAGTCTGCGTAGCTTAAGGTTTCTGCACGGATGAAACCGCGTTCGAAGTCCGTGTGGATGACGCCTGCGCACTGCGGTGCCTTGTAGCCTGCGTGGAACGTCCAGGCGCGGCATTCCTTTTCGCCCGCGGTGAAGAACGTGCGCAGCCCGAGGATTTCGTAACCCTTGCGCACCACGGCGTCGAGGCCCGATTCCTTCATGCCGAGTTCCTTCAGGAATTCAGCCTTGTCCGCAGGTTCCATCGCGGAGAGTTCTTCTTCAATTTTGCCGCTAATCACGATGACTTCGTGGCCGTTCTTGGAGGCGTAATCCTTGAGCTGGTCCACATAGGCGTTACCGGTGAGGATGTCGTCTTCCTTCACGTTCGCGCAGTAGAACAGCGGCTTTGCGGTGAGGAGGCCCAAGTCCTTCACGATACCTTCCATCTCTTCGCTGTCGTGCATCACGGTGCGGGCGGCCTTGCCCTCTTCCATGGTCTTCTTCAAAAGTTCGCAGGCGGCGAGGCGTGCCTTCGCTTCGGCATTGCCGGTGCGGGCGCTCTTCGCTTCGGTCGAAAGGCGTTTCTCGACAGTGTCGAGGTCCTTCAGGATGAGCTCGGTCTCGATGACTTCCACGTCGCGGACCGGGTCCACGGAGCCGCTCACGTGCACGATGTTCTCGTCGTCGAAGCAGCGGATGACTTCCATGATGGCTTCGCATTCGCGGATGTGGGTGAGGAACTGGTTGCCGAGGCCTTCGCCCTGTGCAGCCCCCTTCACGAGGCCGGCGATGTCCACGAATTCCGTGACGGCGGGGACGATGGACTTCGGGTTGTAGACCTTCACGAGCTCGTCGAGGCGGCTGTCCGGCACGCTCACCATGCCCACGTTCGGCTCGATGGTGCAGAACGGGTAGTTGGCCGCTTCGGCACCGGCGTTGGTGATGGCGTTAAAGATGGTGGACTTGCCTACGTTCGGGAGGCCTACGATACCGCATTTGAAACCCATGATAAATCTCCTAAGGCACAAAAAATGTGCCGTCCATTTGTTTTCGGGGCTAAATGTAGCATATTTCACTTGCTATCTTTATGCTGTGCAGCAATCAAAACCGCCATTTCGTTTGTTTTTGGTTATCGCCATAGGCGTTGTAGCCCTGGGCTATGGGGTACACACCTATAAAAATGTAGCGCAACGAAATAAGGCCATAGAAGAATCGAATCGCCTTGTGGACGAATTTAACGAATGCCAAGAGGCGGCAGACTGGAAATGTACCGAAAGGGTTGTTCGCGCCCTTTTAGAAAAAGCACCCGATGACAAGAATCTGCAACTCCACCTGGCGGGATCTTTATATGAGCAAGAACGCTATGAAGACTGCATTGCCTATATCGGTACCCTGGGTTATAGGAATGAGGAACTGGAATATCTAGAAAAAAAATCTAAATCTCTTCTTAAAGAGATGGAAGAACTGGGGATTGCCCGTTCCATGCATTTTCGTGTGGAATTTGAGGGCTCCCCAAACAGGGATGATGTGCTAGAAGCACTTTCTGTGTTAGAAGTGGCCTATGATTCTCTGTGTCGCCTATTTGAGTTCTACCCAGAAAAAAAGATGCATGTGGTCTTGTATCAGTCTTCAGCTTATCAGGGGATAGGGCCTCGTCCGGAATGGGTCGGGGCAATCTTTGATGGCAAGCTCCGTATTCCTGTGGGGATGATGCAGTATCGTGAAATTTACCGGCCGGTGCTGTTCCATGAATTAACCCATGCTTTTGTGCGGGCCATGACTATGGCTAAGGTTCCCTTGTGGCTCAACGAAGGTATTGCCCAGCTTGTAGATGGGGCTGGATCTGGCAAGGAACGCCCCCCTGGTTCTGTTCCTTCTCTAGAATCTCTTGCAGCGCCCTTTGTTAAGGAATCTAGGACAGATGAGGCCACAAAGCTTTACTGGTATTCTTTGGAAATGGTGAAGAAGATGTTTCGCGTGAATGAGGGCCTGGCTTCAAAGTCGCAGTTCCTGAAGTTTAAGGATTGTGTACGGGATTTCCGGTACAAGGATGTAGATGCGGCCCTTAGGGAACATTATGGAGTAACTTCCAAGGAACTCTGGGAACAGGTCTCTCGGTAATTGTAAAATTATTGTTTGCGTGGCTTATTTCGCCTGAAAAAAGAGTTTAATACATAGACTCTTTTTTTGGAGGAATGATTTATGTGCGGAAAGGCTTTGCTGCCGAGAGAAAAAATACAGGAAATGGGGGTGGAATCGCTGGACAACGAGGAACTCCTGGCTTTGGTGCTGGGAAGCGGCTGCCCTGATTGCGACGTTTTTCAGCTGTCTCGGAATCTTTCGGACTATCTTGCGTCGGTAAACAAATTCCCGACTCTGAAAGATCTTCTAAAAGTTCGGGGGCTTGGGCAGGCCAAGGCTTCAAAGGTCCTTGCTTGTCTGGAACTTTCTTCGCGGTATATGTTGGGGGCAAGAGCTGTCTCGGTTACAAGACCGGAAGATCTTGAATCCAAGTTGTCCTTTCTCAAGTATGAAAATCAAGAGCACATGGTTCTTGTCACCCTGAATTCATCAAATGAGGTCATTAACGTTCATGAATTGACGACAGGCCTTGTAAATCAGACGTTGGTTCACCCGAGAGAAGTCTTTGTCCGTGCAATCGAAGATAGGGCGGTTTCGGTGATTTTGGTGCACAACCATCCTTCGGGTAGCTCGGAGCCTAGCAGGGAGGATTTGCATTTGACGAAAACGTTATGTTCGGCGGGAAAAATAGTCCAAATACCTGTGATAGACCATCTTATCATCAGCAGGTGCGGGCTTACCAGTTTGTGCCGGTTGTATCCCGAAATTTTTGAAAAATTCCTCTAAAAATCAAAAAAAAGCTGTAATTTTTCGTAAACACTGCAAAAAAAAGCGATGAAATGTGTGTTATTTATCTCATTTTACATGTTTAAATGTGGAATAAAGTCGCTTAAAAGCTATATTTCTGCGAAAGTATTGGGGAAAACCCTCTCATTAAGGAGACTCTATGAAACGAGTAATTGCGGGATTGGCTTTGGCCCTTGCAGTCGGTGCCTATGCAGCCCATCCTCAGACATTGAACAAAGAAGGCTTTGTCGGTGTGAACAAGACCCAGTCTGGTCAGTCCCTTGGACATTCCAAACTGGCGTTCTTCGCCCTTTTGGACTATGCTGATGGCTTTAAGAACTTGAATGGGGCTACGGTTGCCGAAACGGAAAATACCGAAATCTCCAAGTTTATGGGCTTGAATGCCAATGTGGGTTTCGCTTTGGGTATTTGGCACTACTTTGATATTGGTGTTGCCCTCCCCGTATACTACGATAATTTCAGCTTGCCTATGAAAGATCCCAGTGGCGGCCTGAATGAGGATAGCCGTAAGGCTGGTGGAATCGGTAATGTGAAGGCCGACTTGAAGGCTCGTTTCCCTCTGCCCGAAGATCAGCCCATGGATGTGGCCGTGTTCTTTGGAGTGGCTATTCCTACGGCAGACCAGAACAAGCAGGGTCTTTGGGTCCGTGAACTGGAATACATCAACAAGGAAAATGGTTCTGCTGCGGCGTTCGGTACCAAGTCCACGACCATGAAGTTTGGCTTGGCCGCAACGGCAGACTTTAGCAAGCTGGATGGAGGAGAGGGTCTTCCGTTCCTGATCCACGTGAACGGTGGTTATCGCTATACAAGCAGCGAAGGTGATGTTTACATGAACGTTCCTTTTGTTAGTGCTGCTACAGAATTCTATTTCGTAGACTTCCTCTCGATCTTTGCAGAATACTACATGGATATCGAACTGGATAAGTTCGCCTATACGAAAGTGGAAGAAAATCTTGAATTGCAGCAGTTGACCGGTGCCCTGGTATTCCACACTCCGGCTGGACTGGATATTCACCTGGGTGCGTCTTACTACCTGGGCGGAGACAAGAAGCTTTCCGGCATGAAGGTATGGCAGGCAGAAACCCGTCCCGAGGGCGTTACCGTTTCTCAGGCTCGTGTGAACCCCCAGTACACGGCATACGGTGGTCTTACCTGGAGCGGATTCTTGCTTCCGCAGGACCGTGATGGTGATGGCGTGACGGATAATGAAGACAAGTGCCCCGATGATAGGGGTCATCGCTTGAACCAGGGGTGCCCGTTGGGTAATCCGGACTCCGATGAAGACGGGGTTTGCGATGCCTGGGTGGCCGAGAAGGGATTTGAAGATGAATTTGCCGATGTTTGCGAAGGTGTTGACGAATGCCCAAACGAACCGGGTGAAGGCGAAGATGGTTGCGAACTGGATGACCCCGACCCGGATAGGGACGGCGTCTGCGACCCGTGGGTATCTCAGAAGAAGTTGACCAAGAAGTTCAAGGATATCTGTGACGGTATTGACGAATGCCCGGCCCAGCCTGGTCCTATCGAGTTCAATGGTTGTAAGACCAAGCAGCCGGACCCCGATGGTGACGGCATGTGCTCTCCGTGGGTCACCGACGAAGGTGTTGCAAGCAGCTTTAGCAATGTCTGCGCCGGATACGATATGTGCCCGGGTGAAGCTGGTACCAAGGCCAATAAGGGTTGTCCGTGGGATGATCCGGACTCTGACGGTGACGGCATTTGCGATCCGTGGGTGACCGAGAAGAAGATGGGTTACTACTTCGAAAAGGCTGCCGAAGACAAGGAAATTGCCAAGAAGTGGTTCATTGAAAAGTCTTGTAAGGGTATCGACAAGTGCCCGACGGAATCTGGTCCTGCAAATAACGAAGGCTGCCCGCTGGGTGAACCCGATACCGATGGTGACGGACTCTGCGACGCATGGGTGACCGAGAAGAAGATGCTGGAACAGTTCGAAGACATCTGTAAGGGTGTTGACCAGTGCCCGACGGAAGAAGGTCCTGAATGGGCTAAGGGTTGTCCGATGGATAATCCGGATGCCGATGGTGACTCTCTGTGCGCCTCTTGGGTCTTCGAGAAGTCTATGCATGATCAGTTCAAGGATATTTGCCCCACTAAGACACCTGACCGCTGCCCGACTGAAAATGGCCCGGCTTGGAATAAGGGTTGCCCCTTCGATGACGATCCGGACCCGGATGGCGACGGCGCTTGCTCTGAATGGGTTGCCACCAAGAAGCTCCAGAAGCAGTTCGAAAACATCTGTAAGGGTATTGACCGTTGCCCGGATGAACCGGGTGCTGACGGACATGGTTGCCCTGTTCAGGCTCCTGAAAAGCTCACGGGCGTGACCTTCAAGAGCGGCAAGGCTACCCTTGAATCCAACGCCAAGACGGTGCTGAAGGGTGTTGCCAAGAAGCTCACCACTGAAGATCGCTATAAGGATCTGAACATCGTTATCCAGGGTCATACCGATAACGTTGGTAAGGCTGCCAAGAACCAGAAGCTGTCTCTCGACCGTGCCAAGGCGGTGATGAACCTCCTCATCAAGTCTGGTGTGGACAAGAAGCGCATCAAGGCTGTGGGTTGCGGTGATACCGCTCCGGTGGCTGATAACAAGACGGCTGATGGTCGCGAAGAGAACCGCCGTATCGAAATGCACTATGCAACGCCGGAAGATGATGGTACGGCTTGCGTAGCAACCTTTACTGAATAAGGTCTCTTACTGAAACTTTCAAAAGCTCCGGGTTTTATCCCGGGGCTTTTTCTATTTTATGCATATGACTAAGATAGACGAGATTCTTTCGGCCGGAAATTTTACCAACCACGATGTTGTGTTGCAGATGCCGGAAAACTTAAACCATAAGATGGTGCAAAAGGCCAGGCTCGGAAAAAAGCCTGTTCCAAGGCATACCCAGGATCTGCTTACAGAGGCCGTAAACCGCCTGGTCAATCCTGAAACGAAGTTCCGCCGAGAGGATCTTTTCCCTGCAGAGGAAGTTTGATGGGCGTATTGCTTTCTTTAGAAAAACTTTCCTTTAAGTATTCGAAATCTTGCGATTTCGCCTTGAAGGAGGTTTCTATGGAAATAGAAGAGGGCGCTTTTTTTGCTCTTCTCGGGCCCAATGGTGCAGGCAAGACGACGTTGTTGCGTCTTTTGTGTGGACGTCTTCGTGACTATACGGGAGCCTTGAATGTTGCTCCGGAGTACAGGAATGGTGCGGGCTTTTTAAATGCCTGCATGTATGGCATTCTGCTTGAGAACCCTGGTGTGTACCCTCGTTTGACAGTAGCGGAGTACCTTTGTTTTTTTGCCGGCTTTTATGGAGTGGCTCGCGATGAAGCTCTGTCCCGTAGCAGGGACGTGTTGGAAAAAATAGGTGGCCCGGCTTTGGATATGAAACTGTCTCAGCTTTCCCTTGGAAACAAGCAGAAGTTGCAGCTTGCCCGAGCCCTTGTGCATCGGCCTAAAGTTTTGATTCTCGACGAGCCGGTGGCTAATCTGGACCCTGAATCCCGCGAGCTGGTGTGGAACTATATCGGAACCTGGCGCCGTGAACTTGGCGGTACGGCTATCGTATGCTCTCATATTCTTGCGGAAATGGAAGCAGAGGCGACTCATTTTGCCATTATAGACAAGGGCGTTGTGTTACGTTCTGGCCGTTTAGAAGGTTGTGGTTCAACTGATGTGACAGGGGCTATGCGGTATGAAGTAGAATTGTCCAAGCCTGCCGATATTGAAAAGCTCCGCAAGACTTTGTCCATGGCGGGAATCCCTGTACGCAAACTGAATGCCCGGGGGATTTCGCTAGCAGACATATACCGCGAGACGGTGTCTCGCTAGGTTAGCCCTAGAATGCCTGGGAAAGGTCGAAGGCAAAGCGGCTCCAGGCGAAGTTTTCCCACTGACCGATATTCTTCATCTTCTTGTTGATGGCGTAGTCTAGACGGAACGTTAGGAACTGCCAGTGGTAGCGGATTCCAAGGCCGAAGCTAGCGTCGGATTCTTCGATGTAGATGTTGCTCTCTTCGTCCATGACCTTGGCCCAGTCAAAGAATTGCACGATCTGCCAGCGGTTCCAGGATTTGATGGGAATTTTCCACCGTAATTCTTGGTTGAATCGGTAGTAGAAGGGGGTGAGGCCTGTGTTGATGACTTCTTTTTCTTCCGTGGTTCCATCGGCATTGGTGACGGTTTCTTGAGAAGTGTAGCTGGCGTAGATACTCCTGAATCGGTAACCGCGAACAGAACGGGAACCACCTTGGTAGAATACGCGGGCGTCATCTTCTAGGGCCGAGTTGAAGAACTTACCGACGCTTCCGCTGACAGCTCCGTAGAATGTCCAGAATAGGGGATGATACAGGTTTACGGTGCCTTCGGAATAGGTGTAGGGATTACCGATCATGGTGGGGTTATCCAATGAGGCGGTAAGGTTTAGACCCATGCCAATTGTAGGGGCAAAGCGTATACCCTTGGTGGGGTTGAAGTAATCGTCGGTAAAGTCAAAGGTAAGTGCGATTTCTTGTTTCTGCTTGAATAGCTTGTCTTCGTTCTTGTTCACGTAACGGGAGTCAATAGTTCCACGGAAACGAATGTGGCTGGTAATGCCGAAGGTAAGGTCAGCACGGTTGATGACTTCGTAGCGCTCTTCTATGCTGTCGGGGTAGGCTGGCGGGTTGATTTTTTCGTGGTTGAAACTGAGACGGTCATCGAAGCGGATGGCTGTTGGGATGAAGGAGAACGATGTTCCGAACAGGAGCGGATTAGCGTATCCGACAGAGACTTCTTGCTTGTGCTGTGCAATTTGAGCACCGGTGGAAAATTCGTGGAAGTGCCCGATAAAGTTCTTGTGCTTGGCGTAGGCCTGTGCACCAAACCCGTATATTTCTTCGTAGAAGAATCCGTAACGGGCTTCTCCCGGGACACGCTCTGTTACATCAAGATGGACGTCTGATAGACCGTCTTCTCGTAAGGAATCGCTCATCTTGATCTGGGTGAACATCTGTGTTGAGAAGAGCTTGTTCTTGAAAGAATTGTACTGCTTACCGTCAATGGTTTCGCCTTGCGGAATTTTCCATAGAGACGAAAGCCAGGCGGTGTCCGTGAGCCCAGTTTCTTGGGGCGCATTACGGTCTTTGCGGTCACCAACTCTCTTTGCAGAGCTGGTGATGTTGCCCATGATTACCTTCGCTCCTGGTTGTACCGTGATTTCAACATAAATCTTCTTGGTTACGGTATCGATTTTTTCCAGATGGTCAAGATAGACATGTAGATAGCCGGCCTTGCGGAAGGTCGTCTGGATATACTGTAGGTCTTCGGAAATGTCGTTGTCGTCAAAAACTCTGTCCTGTGATGTCTTAAATGATGTGGTGTCGATTTCTACACTGTC
This sequence comes from Fibrobacter sp., assembly GCA_017475045.1. Lineage (GTDB taxonomy): Bacteria > Fibrobacterota > Fibrobacteria > Fibrobacterales > Fibrobacteraceae > Fibrobacter. The sequence continues at coordinate 72,920 of JAFVGH010000082.1, forward strand.
GATCTGCGGCATTTTGAGGAGTGTTCCTGCAAACCGATAGCGTTCTCCTTCGGATAGTGTGATGAAGTAACCGCTCCGGATACTGTCTTGCGCCAGGTATTCGCGTCGGATGTCCATCTGGGCGTCAAGACTGAAGTAACCCTTGGAGTAATAGAGGGACCGGACGTTCTCCAGGGACAGCCTCATCATAAAGTCTTGCTTGGTGGTGTCAAGCTTACCGAACTCTTCGGGAATGTCCATCTGTTCTTCCAACTGGTAGTTGGAAAAAACCTTGTTTCCGTCAAAGTTCATATACCAGGGGTGTTTGTCCCCTTCGTCTGTCCATGCGATGGATACAAGAGCGAGCAGAATCATCAGAATTTTCTTCATGGCTTCGCTCCTGATTTTGGCGGATCTTTTTCGACGGTGGAATCCCGCGGAGGTGTAATGGATTCACAGTGCCCGATGCCCAGTAGGCAGGGGTTCCAGAATCGGTAGGTGTAGTTTACACCGACATTCTTTTCAATGCGGTTTTCGTTGCCTTCGGTACCGGTGTTGGTCAGGTACTGTTTAGATACCAATAGACCGCTCAGTGAAAGGGTGGGGTTGATGTGGTTCTTGTGTGAGTATTCTTTTTCGCGGAATACAGGAAGCGTGTAGTTTACGCCGAATTGTAGGGCCTGGTCGTAAGTGGGGTTTTCACTCTGGTCTTGGGTATAACCGAAAATAAGGCTTAAATCCTTGACCCAGCGATCCAGAGATACGGGAACCTTAAAGTAGCTGGAATCCCTATCGTTAGAGGTGTTGCTGTTGAAGAGCATGACCTTCATGTCGATATCACCGATGTATTCGCCACCAAGAGTCCTGTTGGCCGTAGAAGAGAGGAATTTGCCGATGGCCTTTCCTGCAAGTTTGTTCCAGTCCGTATTTTCATCGGTGTCGTCTGCAATGCAACCTAGGAATATATTGTAGTAAATTGCGGCAGAACTGGATTCCCTTCCGCAGTTGGAGTTGGGAGTGGCCTGCGGGTTGGTGAGTGTACCCTGAATGTCCAAATTGATGGGACAGGTCTCGTTCTGATTATCGTCGGTTTCTGTACAATAGGGAAGCTCCTGTGAACTGGAAACATCAATGACGCCCTTTTGCCAGGGAACGTCGGACCAACTGATGCGGAAGTAGTTCAAGTCGAAGTTGTAAACGTCTTTGACTCCGATAAAGCCTGCGTTGGCATTGGTTACGTCTCCTCGCAGTAGAGGCCTGTTGGTATTTCCAAGAACCCAGATGTCAAAGGTGAATGGGAATGCTGCAAATGGAGAGAGTATCTCGATGGAATCTTTCTGCGTGTCCATCACATGTACAGAAAGATTGATTGGGCTTGCTGAAGATATTTTTGCTTCCTTAGTCTCTGTCTTTCTCAATTTCGCAATAGCGTTGTTAAGCATGGCAAGGATCTTGTCCAATGAATTTGGCGTAACTTCGATTTCTAGATCTTTCTTGTACACGGCCTTGTCGATAGTAATGTTTCCTTCGATGCTCTTGTTCTTGATGAGCCCATCTATGGAGTGGGGGATCACGAACTTGATGTCGCCTTGGCCCAGAACTTCTGCATCACCATAGGATTCGTGGTTGAACAGATAACGTATAGAAGGCAAAGCAGTAGATACGACTAGGGCTTCGTTGTTGTCTTCCATATGGCTAGAAATGTTTTCAAACTGTAGCGTGTGGAACTTGGTTTGTATAGTGTACTTTTCGGATTCCAAGTCTATGCCTTGCAACTGCATCTTGTTTAAGTCGAATTGAACTGTACCCGATATGGTTTCGGCACTATCATTTTGCGTAGATGCTTCGGTGATGTTCAAGAGGCCGTTCTCTAAATGCCCGCGAGCCCGAATCGGGAACTGGTAGTTCATCTTGGGCGGCTGGTAAAGCGTGGAGTCTGTCTGGAGGTCTGCGGTAATGCCGTTAATGCCTTCGCGAATCTTTGCCGTAAGGGCGATTTGTAAATCGGTTTTCTTGATCTCGCTGACGGTACCAGGAATAAACCAGGATCCGTTCATGTTCACGTTGCCTGTAAATACCAGTGCCGTATCGATAAAGCCTTCTGCCCAAAGGTTTCCGCCGTTGTCGGTGTTGTGGGAGAGGCTTACATGGCGCTTGTCGTTGAATACGTCATCTAGGGTGACTTGAGTGGTTCCTGTCCAGCCACCGCCACCGATTCCCAGGTAGGCGTTGAGTTCTACCTTGCTTCCTTCGGCAAAGAGGTTCATCTTCTTGATGTTGAACACGTAAGAAGGAATCTTGCTGAATTCGATATCGGTGAATTCGATGTTTCCCTGCAATCCGATTTTCTCTTCGTAGGCGATGTCGCCGTTGATAAAGCCCGAGGTGAAGGTGGTGTCGTTAATTGGGTCAAGCAGGAGCGGAATGTTGAACTTCTCGGAGGTGGCCCAGGCGTGTACCACCTGAACGGGCAGCATGCCTGTGGGGTTGAATTCAGGATTCGAGTCGTTGGGCAAGATGAATATGGCTTCGCCCTGGACGCGGTTCTGACTTTGAATGGCTTCGGCCTTGTCGATGAAAATGGTGTCTCCGTTTTGACGGGCGGAAATATTTCCCTTCAGGTTGTAGGGGTCGAAGTTTCCGTCCATGCTCACGTCGGCCTTACCCACGTTGGTATCGAAATTCTGTGTCCATCTGCCTGTTACCTTGCCGTTCAGCTTTTCGTTCAGCCTTATCTTGGCGAAGGGTATGGTGGATATTTCTACCTGGTCTGCCGTGACATCGATGGTGGTGGAGTCTATGATAGATACGTAAGCTCTAGCCTTTCCGCCATGCCGCTGGGTTACGTTCCAGGAGGTGTGGGGCGCGGGTTCGTCCCAGACTACATCGCCTGTGAAGTCGAATGTTTCTTTGGGCGTATAGATGATGCCCTTCGAGAAATCGATGCCGTGCTTGTCAATGAGAAGAACGGTCTGTATAGAATCTGCCTTCATCTGGTAGGCGTATTCCACGTTTGGAATCTTGACGAATATTCGGGTCTTTCCGTCAAAGACGGTGCCGTACACCTTGAACCGCTCCTTGAGGACGAGCTGTCTCTTGGTCCAGTCAAGGGCCCAAGGTTCAAGGGGTGAAATGTCTCCTGTGTAGGTGACGGGAATGTCGCTGTCCAGGTCAATGCTTGCTTCGACCACGGAGCCTTGTCGGGTCTCCACTTGGGCGCTTATTTTGTTGCCCTTCTTTTCTACAGAGTGGATGGTCATGTCCAAGGGCATCATCTGGGGGCCGAATTCGGCACTCATCTTCTCAACCTTGCCGGAAGCGGTTCCGTTGAGGTTCATGTCCATATCGGCAGCAAGCTGTATGGTACCGCCTTCGTCATTTTGTAAGAAAACATCCGAATGGAATCGCTTCTGGTCTCCCTTAAGTCGAATTGTGGCGCTTAGGGGCATTAAGGGCCAGAACTCACCAATGCGTGTCTTGATGGTAACGTCGTAGTTGGGCTTGCCAGTCTTGGGGTGCAGGCTTGCCTTGGTCTGTACATGGAGTTTCCCGATGGTGGGGGCTCCCTTGGGTATCTTGACGGGGAGCCAGTCTTCTACCTTCTTCACGTCCAAAGAGGTTGTAGTGGAAACGGCCGCCAAGTTTTTCTTGGAGGTTGTGGCGTCTACGGCAATAGAATCGGGACCTGCCACCACCTTGCCCTTCATCTTGATTTGTTCGGACTGGATGTCAAGGGACACAGCAACCTTGGCAGGGTGCTTTACAAAGTCGCCATTGATACTATCGGCGCTGAACTGGGCCTTGGTGGAGCCCTCGCTCTTTAGAGAAATGTCCTTAGCCTCCCAGTGCTTACTGGAATCCAAGTCTACCGTAAGTTTGCCGACGCCGACAGTAACCGGCACGTAGAATTTTACATGCTCTGGTAAGGCTGGCGGCGAACTGTCTGTCTCCACGTTCTTTTCCTTGGGCGGCCCAGCGGTAGAGACGATGACGTTGACTTCGCCTGTTTGAAGTTGGATATTTCGATTTTCCTGGAATAGGGTGATGTCCAGGTCTGTATTCCGCAGGATAAAGGTGTTCTCGCCAGTCTTGATGGCGATGGAATCCCAGTGGTGGGTCAGGTAGCCGTCCTGTTTGTGTCCGTGAGGTGATATTTCTAGGGATCCGAAACTGTGGGGGCTTGATAGGAATACGTCAAGTAAATAGTTCGACAACCAGGTGCATAGAGCCAACACACCCACAATCGCCGTCGTGATGACGGCGGGTCTAAGGAATGTCGAAGTTCGATTCTTCAACTATCTAGAATTATAGAAAAGTCTATATGTAACTCGTTGAGTATCAATGAGTTACGACATAAAAACGCAGTCCGAGTTGGTTTCAATCTTTTATTGTAAACTTTTATTAACATTTCGGTAAAATAGGGGCCATAAAAAATAAGGAACGTAGTTACAAAATGTTCCACATGGGCCTATTTATTTATAATTTTTACAACGATGAGTGACAATGGGAAAAAGAAATGGGTGGGTGTAGGGTTTGGAGCCCTGCTTATCGTCCTGGGAATTCTCCTGAATATTTTGCCTTCCAAGATTGTGGGTGTTTTGGGACTTCCCCTTTTCCTTGACTGTGTTGGAACCATACTCGCGGCCATGTTGGGCGGTGTTTTGCCCGCTGTGCTTGTTGGTTTTTGCACGAATGTTGTTAAGAGTTTCTCGGGTACTTTCTCCCTGTATTACGGGGTGATTAGCATCTTTATCGGCCTTGCGACTGTTTTCTTCTTCAATAAGAAATTCTTTTCCAGTATTCCTAAATTGTTTGTGACCATACTCTGCTATGCCTTGCTGGGTGGTGGCCTTGGTTCTGTATTTACTTATTACCTGCATCGTCAAAATTTTGGAACCGGGGCCTCGGCTCCCTTTGCCCAGTACCTTCATGAAGTTTTGGGGACCAGCGTTTTCCTGTCTCAGCTGATGGCCGATGCGGTGGTGGATCTTTTTGATAAGGGCGTGACCGTTGTCTTTGCGGTACTTATATTCCACTTTATTTCGCGTAAGGTCAAGAACCACCTGAATCATGTTTTTCTGAGAAACGTCCGTGGCCGAGATTCCGGGATGGGGGTCCAGCACTCCTTACTGAGAAAAGTGATGGCGGTCGTGGTTATTGCGGAGGTGTTGCTCGCTGTCTTTGTTGCAAACATTGGGTATTTCCTTTATAAGGAAAAGGCCGTCGCCAAGTATACCTCCATTGCGTATGGCCTGACGGATGCCGCAGCCATTGTGCTTGACGGCAATCGTCTTTTGACGTACTTGCAGGAAGGCCGCGAGTCGGAGGGGTATGCTGAAACGGAAAAGAATCTGTATTCCATAAGGGAAGGTTTCCCAACGGCAAAATACCTGTACGTCTATCAAATTGCACAAGATGGTTGTCATGTTATTTTTGACTTGGCTTCTACGGATGGTGAAGAGCCTAGCCAGTTGGGAGACGTTATTCCCTTTGACCCCTCTTTTGAAAAGTATTTGCCCGCCCTCTTTAAGGGCGATACTATTGAACCCGTGGTTTCAGACGATTCGTTCGGGTGGCTGCTGACGGTTTATAAGCCTTTGAAGGATTCTTCTGGCACGACTGTTGCCTACGTGGCGGCGGATATCACCATAGAATCTATTATGATGGATGAAATTTCGTTCCTTATCAAGGAACTGTCCCTCTTCTTTGGTGTTTCCCTGGTGATTATGTGCCTGGTGACCGAAAGTATAAAACGGGGCGTAGTCATTCCCATCAATAGGATGTCCCAGGTGGCCAGCTCTTTTGCCCACAATTCCGAGGCGGGCCGCAAGATAAGCATGCGCCGCATGAAGGCTCTAGACATACGTTCTGACGACGAAGTGCAAAACTTGTACAAGGCTTTCTCCACTATGGCGGAGGATTTTCTGCGCTATATTGTTCAGATTGAAGCCCAGAACGAACGTATTACCCACATGCAGGACGAAATTATCGTCAGTTTCGCAGAATTGGTGGAAGCACGTGACGAGGGTACTGGAAACCACATTAAGAAAACGGCGGCCTATGTTGAGGCCGTTGCGCGCCAGTTGAAGAAAGAAGGCTTCTATGTCGATGTGCTCACCGAAGATTATATCGCAAGACTCAAGCGATCTGCTCCGCTTCATGATATAGGCAAGATTGCCATTTCTGACTTGATTCTGAATAAGCCAGGCAAGTTGACTGACGAAGAGTTCGAAATCATGAAGACCCATACCACCGAAGGGTGGAAGATTTTGCAGAAAATCATAGAGAATACGGGTGACACCATGGAGGCGGAGTATCTGAAAGAAGCCGTCGAGATGGCTCATTACCACCATGAAAAGTGGGACGGCTCGGGTTACCCCACAAAGATCAAGGGCAATGAGATTCCGCTTTCGGCCCGCATTATGGCTGTGGCCGACGTGTTCGATGCGTTGGTGGCTGAACGTGTGTACAAGAAGCCTTTTACGTTTGAAAAGGCAATGACCATTATTACCGAAGGGGCGGGCAAGCATTTTGACCCCAATGTGGTAGAGGCCTTTAGCCACATCGCAGAAGCCCTGTACAACGACCGGACAAAGCTCTCGGCAGTGTGAAATGTGTGATGTGAGGTGTGTAATTAGTCTTACACATTAGTCGCTTCACATTACACACTACACACTTCACATTGCGGCTCTGCCGCTAGAACTGGAAGTAGATGAACGGGCAGCTATCCGCGCTCATGAACTGGTAAATCACGAATATGATGAATGCCGTGGTGAACACCATCAGCGGTATGGGCTGCGAGGCGAACATGATGCGGTAGCGGCTCTTGAACTTCTTGGGAATCCAGTGGATGAGCATGCCTGCGATGAACACCAAGATGATGTTGATGTGTTCCCAGGCGATGGTTCCCAGGTTGTCCCATTTCCAGGCGGTTCCCATCTGGTTGATCATGTTCTTGGCCGTGTTCCAGGCCACTTCGTTGGCTTCTGCCGGGTCCAGGTTAGAGCCTGCGCGGAAGAAAAGGCGGGTGAAGGTGATGAACACGAAGGTAAGGGTCACGTTCCAGGCGGTGTAGAGCCAGTGGAAGGTCTTTTGGCTGAACAGCCTGAAAATCATGACGCTGTAGATGCCGAGGAACAGAACGCCGAACCATACGGCGGTAATGGCGCAGATAGGAGTGTGCAGGTGCTTGTAGACGATGGCGCTGACGGCAAAGAATAGCAGGGACACGGTAGCGCGGAATCCAGGGCCACGTTTGACCCAAATCTTATTGAACACCTGGCCGAAACCATTGAGGCCACCCCAGATGATAAAGTTCCAGCTGGCGCCATGCCACCAACCTCCTACGACTTGGGTAGCCATGGCGTTCATGTTGGTGGTAATAAACTTGCGGGATTCCGGCTTGATGTAGGCGTAGATGGCGATGTAGAGGAAGAATACGCCAAGCGCAATGCCTACCCAGACGCTCCCGGAAAGGAGGATGGCCACGAGGCTCAGGAATCCCATCCAGAAGAAGGTGCCTACGGAGGCCCCGCGGTTACCGCCCAGGGGAATGTACAGGTAGTCGCGCCACCAGCTGGAAAGGCTGATATGCCAGCGACGCCAGAATTCCGTGGGGCTCAGCGCCTTGTAAGGGCTGTTGAAGTTCTGTGGCAGTCTGAATCCCATGAGGAGTGCCACACCGATGGCGATGTCGGTATAGCCCGAGAAGTCGGCGTAGACCTGCAAGGAGTAGGCGAACAGCGCAATCAGGTTTTCAAGGCCTGTGAACAGCAGGGGAGTGTCAAAGACGCGGTCCACAAAGTTGGTGGCCAGGTAGTCGCTCAAGATGATCTTTTTGGCAAGGCCGTTCAGTACCCAGAACACGGCAATGCCGAAGGTTCGGCGGGGGAGGAAATACTTCTTGTAGAGCTGGGGTACGAACTTGTCGGCACGCACGATGGGGCCCGCTACCAGCTGCGGGAAGAAGGTCAGGTAGAAACCGAAGTTCAGGATATTGGTTACAGGCTTGATTTTGCCCCTGTAAATATCGATACAGTAGCTGATGGCCTGGAACGTGAAGAAGGAAATACCCACCGGCAGGATAATGGTATCTACCAGGGAGTTTGTGCCGAACATCTTGTTGGAGGCCGCGGCGAAGAAGTTGTAGACGTGAAGTTCAATCCCTGTAAAGTCGCGGAGGGCGTCCAAGAAGAAATAGGAATACTTGTAGTAGCACAGCACCAGAAGGTCGATGATGACCACGATGATCATCCAGAGTTTCTTTTTCCAGTGCTGTTCGGCTTTCTCGATCCACTTGCCGATAAAGAAGTTCGCCACCACGCAGAACACGAGGATGCAGACATAGCTTCCGCTTGTCTTGTAGTAGAAGAACATGCTGGTGGCAAACAGGAAGGCGTTGCGCAGCAGAATGCGGTTCTTGACCAGGGTGAGCATCGCAAACACGACGGCGAAGAATCCCCAGAAGTAGAATTGCGTAAACAGCAGCGGACTGTTGGGGTCAAACGAAAAAGTGCGGGTGAGGTATGGAATTAAGTAGTCAAGCATGGTTTTTACTTATTGCCTCTCTCGTCTTTCGCATTTGCCGTTGTCTGTTGCGCCGTCGGCTTGCTCTCTTGCTTCTTCTGTGCGGGTAGGTTAGCGATATGGTCCTGATAGGCCTGGATGAGGGCCTTGTAGAACAAATCGCCCAAGAGGTTGTAGCCGGTAAGGTTAAAATGGACCTTGTCCTTTTTGGCTAGGCTGGCGCGCTCCCACTTGGCCATGGAACCCAGACCACCCATGATACTGAACTTGTCCCAGACGCCGGCCTTGTGCTTGTCGGCCAGCATAAAGAAGGACTTGCGTGCCACTTCGCCGTTTCCATGCTGTACGAACTTTTTCCGCTTGATCTTGCGGAACATGTCGTTGTTGGTTTCGAAAATGAAGGCTACATTGGGGTTCACCTTCTTGAAACGCTCAATCAGCCTGTCGTAATCTTCGCGGAACTGTTTGTCGTTAAAGCGTTGCACGTTGGCGTCATTGATGCCAATGGCGAAAATCACCAGGTCGGGCTTGAAGTATTCCATCTCCTTCTCGAACTGCGGGCATACTTCTTCAAAATAGTCGTGGACTTTCGCTCCGTTGATTCCCACGTTGGTATAGATAATGCCTGGGGCGTCGTTTTCAGAAAGAATGCCTGTCAGGGTAAAGCGCGGACGTGCGTTTTTCTTGACGGAATCCGGCACGGCGACAGGCTCCGTGAAACAGTGGTCATCGGGGTTGTTGGTGGGGTCCTGTTCCCCTTCTTCGTAATTGATGTTCGCTTTCTTGGCGGCCAGTTCGGCACACCTGTTGTTGACGATAGTGTCCTTGTTCTTGGCTTCTTCACGGGCGAGGCAGGCGGTATCCAGAACGTCACATTCACCTTGGAACATGGAATCTAGGGCTGGCTGCGCATTTTGTAGCTGCGCATTTTGTAGCTGCGCGTTTTGCAGATTCATAACGTTGGTAGGGATTTTCGCTTTTTCAACCTTGCTTGTGTCGTTGCTGCTTTTCTTCAAGGAATCTGCTTTTAAAGAATCGGCTCTTGCGATGGAATCTTGCAAGAGGGAGTCGTTGATGAACTGGGCTATGGATGCCTGCTTGAGCGAATCTATCCAGCGGAATTGAATCTGGATGGTGTCGATGGGTCGTGGGCTCGTGAACACGTAGCTCTGGCTTACGGTATCGTGGACTCCGTAGATGTCGGTGGAATCGACCCGCAGTACGGGCACTACGTCGTTGTTGTCGCTGTAACCGAACAGCCGGAAACGGGTCTCGCCCCAGATGGGTGCGGAGTTGTACTTATCCAGCATCAGGGTGATTTCGGCGCGGGGGTCGCTGGTGCTGACGGCAATGCCCAGCAGGCCCAGGGGCTTTGAAATTTCGCGCTGCACGTTCTTGTTCTTGTCCCAGATGCCCTTGTAGTAGCTGGCGTAGCTGGAGGGCGTGTTGGTGCGGGCTGCGGAGTAGGGGAATATGAATCCGCGGCCTGCAGATGCTCCCGGGTATTCCTTGATCATGTGCTCGCGGATGCGGCCTGAAATGACGTCGGCTTGCAGGTGGGATCCGCCTACGTGCATGATTCGCACCTGTCCCCTGTTCTCGAACACCAGGGTGTCCATCTTGTTGAAGAAGGGGGTGAAGGCTTCGTTTCCCTTGGGAAACTGGATGATGTTTACGGTGGTGTCAATAAAATCGTACTTGGTAAGGTCCAGACTATAGCTGCCAGGAGCGATGGTCAGGTCCTTGGCGAAGGCGGAAAGAACGGCGAGGGCGACGATGAGGAACAGGCGAATCATGGATTGACTTCTCCTGAATCCGGTTTAGCTGCGGCCTCTTCTTTCCACTGCTGCAGCTCCTTCATCTTCTCGTCGTTGAGACCGTGGCGGTCGCGGAACTTGAAGTAGTCGTAGTGCATGCGCAGTGCCGAGCAGAACAGGTCTCCCATGTAGGCAGCCCCTCTACGGGTGAAGTGAATGTGGTCGGTAAAACCAAGAGCGGGTTCGCGGTTGGCCCACTTGATCATGGAGCCGTTCCCGCCCATCACACGGTGCATGTCCCAGTAGGCGGCGCCGTTTTCCAGGGCCACTTCACGGAGAGTCTTGACGGTAAGAGCCAGACCCGGGTAGGTTTTCCATTCGCCGTCCACCTGCTTGGCCATGTCGGCGGGACCGATGAACAGAATGTCGGCGTCGGGGTTCGCTTTCTGGATGGCGAGAATCTGCTTGGTAATGAGCTTCTTGGTCCAGTCTACGTTGCTGCTGTTGGTGCCGGGCACCAGGTTGCCACCGTACTCCATAATGATAAGCCGTGCGTTCATGGCCTTGTAGGATTCTGCCAGGAGCTCGGAATCGATGCGGTGGAAAACCGTGCCCGAAGAACCGCGCATGGCCACGTTGTCCACTGCCACACCATAGGCCCCGTCTGCGGAGATTGCGTAGATTTCGGCGGTTCCGTCCAGATAGATCTTTGCGTTGGATGTGGTGTCGGGGAGTTTCCAAGTATAGACGTTGAGCCTGGTGAGCCGTTCCACCTCGGGGGAGGCAGCGGTCTCGAATGCGGTGCGGGTCTTTACCTTGAAGGTGCTGTCTTCGTTGACGCCAACGGTGTCCGTATAGGTGCGCTGGTAGACCAACTTGAGCCGCAGGGCTCCACGCTTGCCGGCGAGAACCTTCACTGTAGAGTAACCGCCTACGTGGGGGAAGGTGTTCTTACGGTCTTCGCGCTTCTTGATGCCGATGACAGCGGAACCTTCCAGGTCGGCGAACTGGGCCAGAGGGCCGTAGCGGTTGTGGTCAGCCTCTTCTTCCTTGGGTCCAAAAAGGATATAGCGTTTGAGTTCGCCCTCGTTCCAGTGGCTTGTGGTCTGGGAGGGAATGGTAAGGATAGGCGGCATCATGCCGGGGCCTGCTCCGCCGAATTCTTGCTGCAGGTCTTCGCGGATGGTGGCCGATATGCGGTCTTCTTCTAGCTGGGAATCTCCGTAGTGGACGATGTGGACCACGTTGGAATCCAGTTCCGCCAGCTGCAGGTGCAAGAAGAATCGGTCGAACCAGGAGGGATCGTCATTAGGCAGGTCGAATCGGGTCTTGCCGTTCTTGAAAAAGTCCTCGTAGTACTTGAGGGAGTCGCTGTAGGCGGCGAACTCCTTGCGCTTGGTGGCCTCCATCATCTCGCGGATGGCCTCTTCGGGGTCTACCGCAGCAGAATCGGCGGAGGAATCCTTGGGAGCCTGCTTTTCGAAGATGTCGGTGAGCTTCGGGTAGCGAAGCGTCACGTTTGCCACCTTGATGCCGCCGTCGGGGTAAACTACGGCTACGATGGCGAGAACCACGAACAGGCTGATGATGGAGAGGAGGACTTTGAGAGGGGACATCATAGACGTTTTACAATCGCATCCATATTGCCGACGAACATTTCGCCAGTGCGCATGTCCTTGTACTCGAATTCACCTGCGGAAGCCTTGGATCCGTCCACGTACACGACGATTTTGGCGCCCTGGTAGTTGGCCTGGTCCAGCTGCTTGCCCATCTTCATGGCAGAAAGCGGGTGAGCGACCGAGAAGGGCTTGCCGGTGCTTGCGCTGCGGAAGGCCTGTGCGGTCTCGAACACCTTCTTCATGTCGTTGGTAAAGCTTGCGATGTAGAAGTCGACACTCTGCTTGGGGCTCGGGAGCAGGTTGTGTTCGGCGAGCAAGTCGGCGAGCACAACGTCACCCATGCCGAAGCCCACGCCCGGAATACGTTCGCCACCGAGTTTTTCGGTGAGGCTGTCGTAACGGCCACCGCCAGCGATAGCGCGCATGGATTTACCCTTGTCAAAGACTTCGAACACGATGCCGGTGTAGTAGGCGAGGCCGCGAACAATGGAGAGGTCCAGGTTCACGCAGTCGCCGTAACCTGCGGCGGTAAGCGTTGCGAACAGGTCTTCAATTTCGGCGAGGGCTGCGGTAGCGTTTTCGCTGTGAACCTTGGTCTTGACTTCTTCAATGCTCTTGCAACTCATGAAGTCGTCTAGCTTTTTCACCTGGTCTTCGGAAAGGCCTGCGTCGGCCAATGCCTTGGCGAATGCCTCGGGGCCGATTTTCAGGCGGCGGTCAAGTACCGGGTACACCAGCGCCGGATTCGGGGCGCCAATTTCTTCCAGGTAAGTGGCCAAGAGTTTGCGGCTCGAAACGCCAATGGCAAATTCGCCGTCCTTCAGGCCGAACTTGCGGAGCATGGTGGCGATAGCGGCCATCAGGTCGGCTTCGGCGTAAATGCTTTCGGTACCGATGATGTCCATGTTCAGCTGGAAGAACTCGCGGAGGCGCCCCTTCTGAGCCTTTTCGTAACGGAAAAGGCGGGGCATGCTGAACCACTTGAATGGCTTCTTGAGTTCGCGGGCCTTCTGGATCACCAGACGGGCAAGTGTCGGAGTCATTTCGGGGCGCAGAGCGATTTCGCGGTCGCCCTTGTCCTTGAAGTTGTAAAGCTGGCTTACGATTTCTTCGCCGGACTTGCCCGTATACAGCTCCAGATGCTCAAACATGGGGCCTTCGTATTCTTCGTAGGCAAAAGATTCGGCGGTGCTGCGCCAGGTGTCAAAAATGTAGTTCTGGATGCGCTCGGCTTCCGGGTAAAAATCGCGGGTGCCCTTGGGCAACTGAGGTATGGAAATGCTCATAGTGCGCGAAAATTTAGAAAATGGACTGGGGACGATGAATGCACAGGACGAAAATTGCGTCCAAAAAATGAGCTTTGAGCTACCAATTATCGTCGTCTTCTGTTTTTAGTTTTTCCCATTCGCCGTCTGTGCACTTGTAATCGCGGTCTTCTTCTTCTACGTAGATTCTCTCATCTTCCATGCTGGCGTTGCACGGGGGCAAGTAGCTTCTTCTTTTGACGGATCCGTCGTTATCATAGGTTCCTGCGGGGCTGCTTGAATCGTCATCTTGGGGGGCAATTGGTGGGACCGTTCCTGCATTATCACCATTTTTGCACCCGAAAAGAAGGATGGACATTGCAAAGAAGAATACAAGGATGAATTGTCTGCGCATAGGGATTCCTCAAAAAATACGGGTTAAAATATACATAAATAGGGAAAAATCGTCTTTTTTTTTATATATTCAAGATATGAAGTGCTTGGGATTTTTTCAGTGGACTGCAATTTTGTCGGTGGCGGTATTCGCTCGACAGGTAAACGTTTCGACGGTTTCGGATTTGACTAGTGCCACCTTGGCTGCCAAGGCGGGGGACACCATCTGGGTGGCCCCGGGCAAGTACGAGCTGCCCTCAACCAACTGCAAAAACGATACCTTTGTGAACAGTACGGGCCGTGACTGCGGTCTCATCTGGCTGGGTGCCGACGGTACAAAGACCAATCCGATTGTCCTGGCGGGTTCAGACCCTGTAGACTTGCCCGAGATTTTCAGTTCTGACTACAAGCACAACTACGGTATTCACGTAACGGGAAATTACGTTATCCTTAAAAACCTGAAAATTCATTCCTTCAGCAAGGGCGTGGTATTCGACAATTCTGTTGGTGCCCTGATGGAAGACTGCGAGGTGTACCATACTGGAAACGAGATTGTCCATGTTCGTGATTCCAGCCAGCAGGTGACATTGAACCGCAACTTTATCCATGGCTCGGGTTACGAAATTGCGAAGTACGGCGAAGGCATCTATGTCGGAACCTACAATACGGGGTGGGCATCTTCCCAGCAGGCCGACAGGGATGCTGGCTTTTGGGGGACTGACGCCTCACAACACCGCTATAGCGGCTACGACTGGCGCGTGAACGATACGAAAATCACCTGCAACATTGTCAGCGGGACTACGGCCGAGAACATCGACGTGAAGGAAGGAACGGTCAGGGGTATTGTCCAGGGCAACATGTTCATTGGGGACAGTCTTGATTACAACGGCGAGGTGTCCTATGACGACGCGAATATCGACATGAAGGGCGCTTACTGGACCATTACCGGAAACTACTTCTATAATTCCAAAAAACAGGGACTGCCTTATTACAATCCCCATTTCAACTATTTTGTGGAAGAAGTGGTGATGCCGTCAAACGGGAATAAGACTGGGAGTAATATTGAAAAATACGAGAAAGCTGTTGGCGACGTGGTCAGCGTTGACAAATATGCTCAGAAAGGCTGGTGTGACGATAGCGGTACAGACAAGAACGACTGCGTGGAAAGCAAGAACCACGTGGTAGAGGAAATCAGGGATGTCCGCAATGATTGTGCGGAACTTTTCAAGATTCCGGAGTCTGGCATCGCATATTCGTCAAGCTTTACGCCGCCATCTAGTGCGTCGGTTGGTCCGACCAGTTCCTCGGCAGGGAATGTCTCCTATGAGACTACGCGTTATGAGGCAGAGGCTGCGATGTGCACCGGGTGTACTGAAAAGACAAATCAGGCTGCATCGGGCGGTAAATATATGCGCACCGAAACGACGGGTAACATCACCTTCAACGTCAATGTACCTACTGCTGGGACATACACGGTCACAATCCGTTTCAGCAACACTGCTTCAAACGCCAAGACTCAGGATATCTACGTAAACGGAACCAAGGTGAAATCCCAGGAATTCCCGGTAACGCTTGAAGGGAACCTGGGCGGTGCTGCCGCAGCCTTTGAGGATATGCCGGTTCAGGTATCGCTGAAGGCGGGGACCAATACCTTCGCTATCATCAAGAACTGGGGGCATGTGGATGTGGACTATATCGAGGTGAAGGTACCCTCCAATTCTGCTGCTGTCGGCAATTCTCTTGTTGCAGGGAGCGCCTTCCACGTTCAGGTGTCGGAAAATCTTGTGCGGATAACGGGTGCTGCGGCGGGGCAACCCTTTGCGGTTCTTGACATGCAGGGGAGGGTGCTGCGTTCTGGCCGGGTTCCTGCTGCGTCGAATCTGTCCGTCTATTTGGATCGCCCGGGAGTTTACCTGGTCAAGGTTGGTTCTACCGTGCGGACTGTGAAAATAATGCGATAATCGCTAAAAAAAAGAAAATGCCCAGGCAGCGATTGACTGCCCGGACCGATTTTTACTTGATAAAGACGCTAAGCAAGAGCCTTGCTTCTTCTCCTGTGGCATACCGCACCTTGCTTATGGTGTTGCATTTATAATAATGTGGAATGTCGTTTTTTGACATTGCTTTTTGTGTATATTTCATTATGTACGGGTCAAAAATGATTGGAGGAAGTATGAATATTTGGGATTTTCACAGGAATTATAGGGAGATGGACCGCAGGTACACGGACGAAATGCATACACCTGTTAAGCTTCACATAGAAGGTGGGCAAGTACTTTGGGACCGCTATCTAGAAGACCTTATGGATTGGCTTGTAAGCGAAGATTCGGAGGGGCGATTGGACCTTGAGAGGGTGACTTGCGAGGAGACGAACCTCGGGTTCACATTTGAAGCTACGAGCCAAGACGGAACCAGGTGGAAGAGCGAGGCTGTGGATTGCCACAAGTTCAGGAGCGGGGCTGTTGTCGGAAGGTTCCCTGACAAGTCCGGCCGGCTTGTACTGGCGATTAGGAAATAATCAACCAGTAGTGAATGCGGCTACACAACGGAGGCTGTTGTTGGCCCGAATAGCAAAAGCAAACTTTTCCCCGACCTGAAGGACGGGGGATTATGAGAGACTGTGGTTGCGAGGGAACGCCGTGACCGAGCAACCTCCTGCGTAGCGAACCCATTTTGCGAGGCGAGAGGGCATGGTTGCTAGGCAAAAAATCCGGAGGGTAGCGGCGAACAAAGTGAAGGCGCGACCGACGGTCTTTTTTGCAGGCGCCCCGGCTCGGAGGCCGGGGTGACAACGCCCTTGAGACTCGGATTATTCTAGATGCCGGAACGGGGTCCGGCATGATGTTGGTGGGGTGTTAGGGGCGGAGCCCCTAGGAGATGGGGTAGGGGTGAAACACCCGCTAAATCAAAATTTTTGCGGGTTTTGTCCTTTAGTCGTCGCAGAAGTTGTCGTATTGTACTTGAACAAAGGGAGGGCAGTCTTCGCAAATTTTGTTGTCGTAGCCTACGAAAATATCGGAGTTGCTGTGTCGCTTGATGAAAAATTGGTAGGTCTCTGTATTAGTGGAATCAGGTTGCCTGTAAGATGTGATATTTATAGTCCAGTTGAAATTTTCCAGGTCACGGTTGTCCACCCCCCAATAAAAATACTTACTGGTGTCTTTCTTTGAATAGATCAGGGAATCTCCGGCTACGATTTCGACATATAGGGAGTCCGTATCTGCGGATGCGTGAACGCTAATTCCGCTCCTGCATAACAATTCGCCAAAAAAGATTGTATACAGGTCGCAGGAACAAAGCGCAAGGAGCAGAAAGGTAATCAAAATACGCATAAGGACCATCAACTGTTTTTTTCTACTAGCTTGTAATCGGCTAGTTCGCTGCATTCTTTCGAGGGCGGTGTGTTGAACAGTGTGAAACCGTCCGGCCGTTTGGTCAGATAAATGGCCGTAACTCCGCTGCCGACATCTAGGGTGTATGGGATTGCCTTCAGCCATTGATCATTGCAGAAAAATTCAATTTGGAGCACGTAATTGGATTCAAGCCTGTTTCCAGCGAGGGTTGTTTTTAGGTCCTTTGTTCCAATCTGTTGTAATACAGTGTCTTTGTCGTGAAGAACGGTTATTTTTAGAGAATCGGCGATAGGCGGATGTTCCGTATGGATACCAACATGGACTTCATCGTAGTCTGCGTCGGGAAAGCGTTCGCATTGGCAAAAGAGCAGAGGCAATGCCAAGATGAGTATTTTGGCGATGGTGGAAGATTTCATATCGGTAATATACATTATTAGGAGTTTTGTTGTGCGCCGCGTATGTGGCCTCGGTTTGTTCTAGATGGCGGCTCGTGGGCCGCCGTGACGTTGGTGGGGCGTTGCGGGGTGTCCCCGCAGAGGGGGTAGGGGGCGACGAAGTGCCCACGAGGGGGAGGCTTCCCCCTTTGTAGTGAGAATTACAAGGAGATCCCCGCCTTCGCGGGAATGACAAGAGTGTGGCGGGCCTCGCAATGACAAGTGTGTGAGGGTCGCAATGACAAATTGGGGCGGATTCGCGGCATTTTTGTTCCGGATCCCGGATTTCGAGCCCCGAATTACCTATATTTCTGACCCGTAGTTGCATTTTTGCCTTGGTCCTGCGTCCAGATTCGCCAATTCCACTGGGCCTAAAGCAGGGAAACTCGGGCATAAACATGTAATTAGTTAAACAATCAAAAAAAGGAATGGCTATAATGGCTACTATCACTAAGGAAAAAGCTGCAGAGCTCACCGCCAAGTTCGGCGCCAACGAAAAGGATACTGGAAACGTCCGCGTGCAGGTCGCTATCCTCACCGAAAAGATCAAGAACCTGACCGAGCACATCAAGAGCCACAAGAAGGACTTCCACTCCCTCCGCGGTCTGTCCATGATGGTTGCAAAGCGCAAGAACCTCCTCAAGTACTACGGCGAAAAGGACATTGTCGCCGCTCGTGCCCTCATCAAGGAACTCGGTCTCCGCGGCTAATCTGCGGACTGGAGATAATCTATGTCTATTGATGCTTATCATCAAAAGTACGGCAAGATGCTGGACCCCAAGGAAGTGTCTGTGACACTCCCCGACGGTCGCGTCATCACGTTTGAAACGGGCCGTATTGCAAAGCAGGCACGTGGTGCTGCTGTCGCCAAGATGGGTGACGCCTTCGTGCTTTCTACCGTTTGCTACGGCGAAGAGAAGGAAGGTGATTTCTTCCCGCTGACCGTCGAATACCGCGAAAAGGCCTACGCTGCTGGTCGCCTCCCGGGTGGCTACAACAAGCGTGAAGCTGGTCGCCCCTCCGACGAGGAAACTCTTTCCGCCCGTATCATCGACCGCCCCATTCGCCCGATGTTCCCCGAGAACTTCACCCGCGAAGTCCAGGTGATTGTGCAGGTTCTTTCTGCTGACCGCAAGTTTGCACCGGATGTGCTCGGCGTGTCTGCAGCATCCCTCTCCATCGGTCTTTCCGAACTGCCCTTCGAACAGCAGGTTGCCGCCGTGCGCGTGGCCGTTGTCGATGGCCAGAACGTCGTGATGCCCACCTACGAACAGATGGCCTGCGCCGATCTGGACCTGGTGGTCGCCGGTACCGAAGATTCCGTCTGCATGGTGGAAGGCGGTGCCTACGAAGTGTCCGAAGACACGATGATTAATGCAATTCTCGCCGGTCACGAAGCCATCAAGCTCATGTGCAAGGCCCAACAGGAACTGGTGGACCGCTGTGCCAAGCCGAAGATGGAACTCAAGCCGCAGCACGTTGGCGAAGCCCACGAAAAGCTTCTCGCCACGGTGAAGGAAGTCGTGTGGGACGAACTGAACAAGGACGTCCACTCCAATATGGTGAAGACCGACTTCTATCCGGCTATGGCAGACCTCTGCGCGAAGATGCTCGAAGACGAACGCATTCTTGCCATCATCGGCAAGGACGAAGAACAGGATCCTGCTCTCGTTGCCGACGCGAAGGCAATCTTCAGCGAC
>JAFVGH010000083.1 GCA_017475045.1 Fibrobacter sp.
AAGGCGTGCATTCGTCAAAGGCCATGATGATATCGGCCCCGATTTCGCGCTGGGCCTTCATCACCGATTCCGGAGTGAACATGTGGCGCGAGCCGTCCAGATGGCTATGGAATTCCACGCCCTCTTCGGTAATGTGGCGCAACTCCTTGAGGCTCCAGACCTGGAATCCGC
This sequence comes from Fibrobacter sp., assembly GCA_017475045.1. GTDB lineage: Bacteria > Fibrobacterota > Fibrobacteria > Fibrobacterales > Fibrobacteraceae > Fibrobacter. Next base: position 172 of record JAFVGH010000083.1, read on the forward strand.
CGCTGTCGGTGAGCATCGGGCCGTTCCAGCCCATGAACTTCTGCACGCCGCCCATCTTAGCCACAAGTTCCGTGCCCGGGCGTAGATACAGGTGGTACGTATTCGCGAGAATGATTTGCGCCTGCATTTCGCGCAGGTCCCGCGACGAAAGCCCCTTCACGCTCGCTAGAGTCCCCACCGGCATAAAAATCGGTGTTTCCACGACGCCATGCGCCGTGTGGAGCCGGCCACGGCGGGCCTTGCTGTGTTCACTTGTCTTTAAAAGTTCGAAGGGATTGTTGTTCACGGCCATCTAAGATAAAAAATTATATATATTTCATGAGAAACACGGATTGGTGACTTACGATGAAATTGGCTCTCAAAATAGTCTCCCTGCTCATAATTGTATGTGCTACGGTGGTCACGACCGTTTTTGTCATCAAGAAACTGGATGCCCCTGAAGACAAGGGAACGAAAATTACCAGCGCATTCGTGGAACAGCAAATAAACGAAATTTCTGAACTGGCTACCCTACACCATCATTACCGCAAGAATGCGAACTACCAGGATGCGAAAAAACTCCTGAAGTACATGCCCGAATGGCGGATCAATCAGTCTGTCAAGCAGTTCATGCTGGTATACCAGGGCGACGTGAAACTCGGCTATGACCTGAAGGACATCAAGATTAATGTCGAACCTCTCTCGAGGACGATATTCATTTACCTTCCCGAGCCGAAAATCTTGAGTCACAGTATCAATTTTGAAAGTATCGATGTCCTATGGGAAAAGAGTGGCTGGCTCAACAACATCAAGTTCGAGGATTTCAAGCAGTTTTTCATTGCTGAACAGAAAAGGTACGAGGAAGAAAATATTGACGAACTGAAACGTAGGGCCCGAGAGCATGCCATGCGTATTATCTTGCTCTATCTTAGTTCCGCAGTCAAGTTGGCCGAACCGGTCGAAGACACCAAGAAATCGTTCATCAGAAGCTGGCTGCATCCTGACGACGGGTACCACATAAAGCTGGAATCGATGTGATTTTTTTGCATTGCTAGCGCATCCGTCGTTTCAAATCGGATGTTTTACTGCACAAATTGTCACTCTTTGACAAAAATATTTGTTATATTAGGGGCAAAGGGCGGACCGGAGCCGCGAGTCCGAGCAGGTACCGCCAAAAATTCCGCAAAATTTCTTAAAATTGGCGAAAAAAGGCAGTTTTTTAGTTTTGAAAAGGTAAGAAATGGCTGTAAAGTACGACAAGGACAGCATCAAGACTCTAGATTGGTATGAACACATTAGGCTCCGCCCCGGTATGTACATCGGCAAGCTGGGCGACGGACAGAGCCCCGACGACGGCATCTACGTGCTCGCGAAGGAAGTTATCGACAACTCCATCGACGAGTTCGCCATGGGCGCGGGCAAGAAGATT
>JAFVGH010000084.1 GCA_017475045.1 Fibrobacter sp.
AGGCTGCATCGACCTGTCCCGTGCCGGCGAACTCGGCATCGGGGACGCCTACAACGTGATCTCCCGGTATTGCGAGGAGGAACGGAATTGATTCGCTTCCTGAGTTTTTCCAGCGGCAGTTGCGGCAACTGCTACCTGCTTCTCCGCGAGGAGGTGGGGGAGGCCCCGTCGGGCGTTCTCATCGACGCCGGCGTGAGCATCCGTCGGATGAAAAAGGTCCTGGAAAGCGTCTCGCTGGACTTCGACTGCTTCCAGTCGGTCCTCGTCACCCACGACCACGGTGACCATATCCGAAATCTCGGCTCCATCTGCAAGCGTCTCTCAAAGCCGGTCTATACGACGCCGGTGCTGCACGAAGCCTTGTCCCGTCATCCTTTTACCCGGCTGGAGATTGGCGGCTGTCGGCGCGACCTCAAGGCGGAGGTATGGAATACCGTGGCGGAAGGCTTTGAGGTTCAATACTTTGTAGTTCCGCACGACGCCACGCAGACGGTCGGCTACGCCATCCGCTGCGAGGGCCACCTCTTCGTCCTGATGACGGACCTCGGTCACGTCACGGAAGAAGCCATGGCCTGGGCCTCCGAGGCCGAAACCGTGGTGGTGGAATCCAATTTTGATGTCGATATGCTCCTCGGCGGCTTCTACCCGCACGAGCTCAAGATGCGCATCTGCCAAGGCGCCGGGCACCTGTCCAATGACGCCTGCGGCGACGCAATCCGCCGCTTCATGCATCCGGGGCTGAGAAATCTCTTCTTGTGTCATTTGAGCGGAAACAACAATACGCCGAGACTGGCGTATGACAATGCACGCGCAGTGCTGGATGACCTGGGCATTGCCCCGGGCGTTATCCATCTGCGCGTGTTAGAGAGGGGAATTCCTTCTCCGCTGCTGACGTTATAGTTATTTTCTCTCGTCGATAATCGTCACACCGGGGTAATCGGCCTTGTTAAAAGTGACATCTTTTTCGGTGACATTGAATTTGAAGTCCCGCATTGTCATGGTGAAGCCAGACACCTTGGTGCTCAGGCTGATCGGGTGGTAGGTTCCCTTGGCGACGACGAGGTCCATTTTCTTGGGATCGTCTTTTCTCTTGTTGGACTTGTTTTTCTTGCACTGCAGGTACCATGCCTTGTCCGTTTCCTTCGTCAGGAAGACATCATAGCCATCGGTGATGTCTTCGAGCATCTCCAGCTCTTCCATATTAGAGTTCTTCAGTTCACTGGGCTTCTTTTTGGACCCCCGATTCTTGATGGTAACGGTGTTCGACCCAGGATTGTATTCCCATTCCGTGTTTCCGTCCATCCACGTGATGGCCTTCTGGCCCTCCATTCCAACTTCCAAGCGCGTCTTGTGGCCTAGGGAATAGATGGTGGTGGTCATGGTTCCCAGGATGGGGACCTTGCTGACCATGGTCATCCCGGTTCCGCTTCCCTCGAGTTTGTCCATGACTTCGTTCATCTTGTTGACGATTTCTTCCGGAGTCTGCGCAAAAGAAGTGATAGCAACCGCGAAAGCGGCGAGAAGGGCAATAACCTTTTTCATTGTTTCGTGTGTTAGTAAAATAGTACACCGTAAAGGTAGTGCAATTTTACGAACTACCAAATTTTTTTTTCACTTTTTTGCGAAAAGAGATTCCTTCGTCGACATTCTGTCTCAGTGGAATGAAAAAAGCAGGCCAATGAAGCCTGCTTTTTTGTATATGGGGGATACAGATTCAATCTCAAAAGATTACTGATATATCCATTCGCCAGAATGCCAGCGTCCCTTGTTATCAACGTAACCTGATGGACTTGTTGTCTCCAAGTCTTCAAACTCTCCATCCATCCACTCAAGTTTCGAATTGAAACTGTTTATCATTCTAGTGATAGCATCCGGGTACGAAAGACCATAGTCGTGATTGTCTTTCCGGTTTTCCTGACTCTCCAAACTCGGGTCGTAGGGCCACATTTTTTCATCGAAATGCTGTGAAAGGGCAATCTTTTCGACCATTTCGTCAATGTAAGCGGGCAACTTCGCAAACTCGGATTTTCTCAACGCCCACAGTTCTTTGATTCTATCAACGAAGTCTTGATCGTGGCACAGGAAATAATAGTAGAATCCGTGATTGTCAAAACCTCTCCACTTATAACCAGAATTACTATAGTAGTCCGAGGGAATGAAAGTCTCATAATCAAAATCCCATACCGGTCCCATGAACAGTTTGCTGTTTTCGCCTTTGTCTTTATAGAGATAGGTACTGTGTGGACCGTTATGAGGATAACCCTGGAAGAAGTCTCTATTTCCGGTTAACTCGTTAATTATCATTAGCATGATGGCGGAATCGACATCGAGCTTCTCTGCATATTCTCCGTTTTCAACAGCGGATTTGGTCTTTATGATCTTCTCGAGTTTGTTGATGTAGGTCTTCATCCAAGTAAATCCTTCCGCATATAAAGGGTCATTGGGATCGCCGTTAGTCGTGTCCTCATCAGGTTCCTTGAACATGTATTTGAATTTGAAGTAATTCGATTTAAACTTGTTCAATTCGTCCCAGTAGCTGTCGATTTCCATCAGATAGCCACCGGTCGGGTCATTAAGATCATCCTTGAATTCAGCGATGTCGACACGGTTCCCATCAATTTTAATTTGCTCGCAGAGGTAGTAATTGCCTCGGTGTTCACCGTTGAACTCAAGTTCCACGAACTGGCCTCTTACGGTGTAAGGAAGACCAGAACGTTTTGAAAGCCAGAACGTTGCGTCGTTGCGCAGAAGCGTTCGATCCCTCCAGTTGGCCAGTAGTATCCACCGCTTGTGGGCGGGCATACCGAGAACCTCCGCTTTACTGTCGAATTTCAGAGCGTAGGGTTTCTTTTCCCATATCCAGGTGTAATTGCCCCTGCCTTTGATTTTCGTAGCGGCTTCGTAGATCGGGACGTTCGAAGTGTTCTTCATGCCAGGGGAGCCGTCCGGATACTCGATTCGGACGAAACGAAATCATTCTCTCCTTCAGGTAGCCAGATTCTGTGATCAAATGTGTCTCTGGAATTGATTTTCTGACTTTGAAGCAGATTCAAATAGCTTTCAAGGTGTTCCCGATCAAAGAACTCGCTTGTCGAAACCCTAACCACCGGAAGTCCCGTGTTTCGGACGAGGAGCTTATAACTCTTTCCGTGCTGCCCGTTGCGAACGACCACGGTATTCTTTTCACCCGAAGCGTCAATGGCTGTTTCGCCGTTCACAAGCGTGATTCCGTTGACCATCACCTGATTACCGCCTTCCATACTGTAATTGAACAGGAGGTCGGAGAAGTTCGTGACGGTAGGCATCGTAACGGTGGCGGTGCGAGTCGCTTCGACGACTTCGGTCTCGAAATTGGTTTTCTCGTTGACAGGAGCGATGTTGGTCAGGGACAGCCCATCGCTGTTCATATCCACCTCAATCGCTTTGAT
>JAFVGH010000085.1 GCA_017475045.1 Fibrobacter sp.
CCTTGTCGGGTAGCCTAGTTTTCTGGTTGCCTTTGTGTAGGATTTTAGGTCGTGAAAGACTTCCAGGGCTTTTTTCTTCTGCTCTTCCGTGTATGGCATGATGCATCCTCTAGTTGTGTCCAACTATTCGTCCGCATCCCCAATTGCGACCACAAAAACCGAAACCAGAGGAGGCCGACAATATTTTCCATATGCTTTTACCGAACAAGGCGTTGCGATGCTGTCTTCGGTTCTAAAAAGCGAGACAGCAATCAAAGTCAACATAGCCATCATGCGGGCTTTCGTGCAATTGCGTCACCTTATGATGGGTAACGGCGGTCTTATCAACCGTCTTTCAAATGTAGAAGCAAAGGATTTGGAACAGGACTGCCGCTTGACTGGTCATGACAAGCATCTGCTTGATCATGACCGAAAATTTGACGAACTTTTCGAGGCGATGGACCGTGGCGAGCTCAAAACCAAGGGTTTATTTTACAACAACCAGGAGTTCGATGCCTATGTATTTGTCTGCGACCTGATTCGTCAGGCAAAGAAAAGAATCGTACTTGTCGACAGGTACGTGACTGAAAAAACGTTGACCATGATGCTCAAACGGGAAAAGGGCGTTTCTGTGACAATCTACACCTATGACAAAAGCAAAGTCCTTGAAATGGACCTAGCCACTTACAACGAACAATATCCTGACAGCCCGATGCAAGTCTTGCCAAGTTACGGAATGCACGACCGATTCTTGTTCATAGACGATACGGCCTACCACTTCGGGGCTTCGCTCAAGGATTTGGGCAAGAACACCTTCTTCTTTACGCAGGAAGATTTCACGTTGGACGAAGTGTTGAAGGAATCGCAGAAGATTCAGGAAAAAAAAGAAAGTCGGGCATTACAAGGTGACAACGCAGAATTCAACCGCCTGCAGGGGTCGATTTTCCTCAAAATTGCCAAAGGACGAGGTTAAAATTTTGCGGACGAAAATTTTTTTATTTTTTACAAAGAGATCGATTAACTTTATCCCATTAAAGCTTCAAAAACTTAAAATGCCTATTTAGGAAAATTGTATGTACGCAAAAAAAATTTCTTTCACAGCGGGAGCCGCTGTTATCGCCATGCTTGCAGCATGCGGTGATGATGTCACTAATGTAACCGAAGTGAACGAGAAAGCGGCAATTGACTTGGTTGAAGAATACAAGAATCTTCCGAAATGTGAAGACCCCATTTACGGCTCTTTGATTTACGCAGCCGATTCTTCGCAGGTATACGCCTGCACGTCGGATGGTTGGATTTCGCTCAAGGGAGAAAAGGGCGCTCAAGGCGAAGACGGTGAGAACGGCAAGGATGGCGAGGATGGAACCGATGGCGAAAACGGCACGTCCTGTACCGCAAATCAGCTTTCAGACGGTTCGGGCTACAATATCGTATGTGGCGGCAAGACCGTGGGAACCATCAAGAACGGTACGGATGGCGACAACGGAACCAGCTGCAATATCGTAAGCGACGAGGGCGATGTCGTTACGATTCAATGCGGCGAAGGTGAAAACGCCCAGACCACTGAACTCTACAAGGCCATGTGCGGTACGGATCCGTTTGACCCGGCTGACAAGTTCTGCTATGCAGCGGAATTGTACGATCTGTGCGGTGGCAAGGTTTACGACCCCTCCAAATACTACTGTTCTGATGAAGTCGTGTATGACCGGTGCAATGGCAATAAATATGACCACGAAAAACTGTTCTGTGCCAGGTTTGCTAACAGTACGGAACAGCTTTACAAGATGATGAAATTCGGTGACCAGACATGGATGACCGAAAACCTGAATTACAAAACGGAAAACAGCTATTGCTTTGACAACAATGACGAAAACTGCACCCAGTTCGGTCGCCTTTACACCTGGGCAGCTGCAAACGAAGCATGCCCCGAAGGCTGGCACTTGCCCAGCCAGACGGAATGGGAAACGCTGATTATCGCCGCGGATGGCAACATTTCAGAATATACTAATTACAATTTAGCTGGCCGAGCACTTAAGTCCGCAGAAGGTTGGGATAACGTTGGTAACGATGTGCTCGCCATTGGTTTTTCTGCCTTGCCTGCAGGCATCAAGGACTACGAAAGCGACGTTTTCAACGGCATTGATTCCTACACATACTTTTGGACTTCTACAGGGAAAGATACTTTCAGCGCATACTACGTGAAGTTAAGCAGCCTCAACGACCAAGCACTCATAGACTACGCCGATAAGTCTTACGGATACTCCATTCGTTGTCTCAAGAACTAGATTTGAACCCCGCCAAGAATGGTGGGCAAAGGGGCTAGCACGCACGCGCTAGCCCTTTTTAGATTCCGTAAGTCGCTTCCAGGCTGTTTATTCACTACAGAACCGTAGTTTTCGGGAAAAAGTACAGTCTAGCCCGACAGAGTCACTCTTGATGGTGCTCCAATTGCCACCACTACCATCCACTGGTTCACTGTAAATCTCATAAATAATGTTGGGTACATCCTTGTACTTCTTGGAAATCGTTTTCGATAGCGGCTTCTACCATCTTGTCGATTATAGAGAGCTGAAGGTCCGGAGCAGACTTATAGGAATATCCTGCGTCAATCGCATTCTTGGTGCCGCCATTGCTATCATAATATTCGACACCCATGACATGACTTCATTTTTATCCATATGGCACTGCCGAACTTTTGGGGGATGCCTGCGGTTTCGACGGCCTGAAAATTTTGTATTGTTTTTGGAACTAAAGACCATAAAAGGAATAGAATATGGAGAAAAGCAAACAATTGCGGTTTGCCTACTGGGGATTGGCTTTGTTTATGGTGTTGTTTATGACGGCGACACCGTTTGCTCAGGAAACCGCTGAACTGACCATTGCCGAGCAGCCAGCCGCTATTTCCATTGCAGAAAAGGACAAGCCGGTTACGATCACTTTCGCAGCCCAGAAGGGTGAAGAAACTGTCTCGTACCAGTGGTTCAAGTCTGCCGACGGCTCTACGGAAAACGCAGAAGCCATCGAAGGGGCCAACGAAGGCTCGTTCAGCACGGACGTGTTTACCGAACAGGAAATCCGCTACTATTTCTGCGTCGCGATGGTTGGCGAAGAAACCGTGACATCGGATGTCGCGGCCGTGGCCTACACGGGACTCCCGGTGCTGTACGTGAATACGCCAAGGGGTGTTGAAATCACGTCAAAAGAGGACTGGACCAAGAAAACGTTCTTGACCTTGAGAGACGCCGGAAAAGCTGATTGGAATTTTGAAGATGTGCAGACAAGCATCCGTGGTCGTGGCAACTCGACTTGGGAACAGGATAAAAAGCCTTATGCTCTTAACTTGAATGACAAACGGGAAATCATGGGCATGTCCAAGCACAAACGCTGGGTTTTGACTGCCAATTATCTGGACAACAGTTTCCTGAAGAACCACATGGCCTTCTTCTTGAGCAAAAATCTCAAAATGGATTACACGGTCAAAGGAAAGTATGTGAACCTTGTGTTCAACGGTGTTTACCGAGGCCTTTACTGGCTGGGTGAAGCGATCAAGGTCGACGAGGATCGCGTGAACATCTACGATGGCGAAGACGGAATGACCGACAATCAGGACAAGGACCTTTTGATCGAGATGGACAACCATTACGATGAAATCGTCAAGTTTACGACCTCGATTCGAGAAATGCCCTACATGGTCAAGAACGACGATTATTTCTACGACGAAGATAATGATAACAACATGACCAGCGGAGGCTATGCCCGTATCAAGCGTTTCCGGGCCAAGATTGAGGCTCTGGAAAAGCAGCTTTATCCAGATTACGTAGATGGAATGAATACTAATGATTGCTCCGCCCCCGATGAAGCATATACGAAAGTCATCGATGTTGAATCTTGGGCCAAGTTCTGGCTCATCAACGAAATCATGGACAATACGGAATTGAATGAACCCAAGAGTGCCTATTTTACCTATGAACACAAGGACGAGGGCGATGTTTTCAAAGCAGGCCCCGCATGGGATTTCGATGCTGGAGCGTCGACTGATAACGCTCCCATCAAACTGGATACCAGCATCTATTACAACGCTTTGTTCAAGTCCCCGCTATTTATCTCGGCATTGGAAAGAGTTTGGGAAGAATACAAATCCATGATTGACGCAAGCAAGATCAATGCCGAAATTGATGCCATGCGCAGCACTTTGAAGGTCGCAGCAAAGGTCGATAGCCTGAGGTGGGGTGTCCATTTGGACCTCTCCGGAATCCAGCGTCCCGATTATGACGCCTATGTGGATTTCCTCAAGTCTTCCTTGGACAACAAGTTTGCCGTCGTCAGCGACTATATATCGGCTCTGCCTCAGAAAGAAACCATATCTCCAAAATTGGTTCTTTCTACCGATACGTACGAATACAACGGTGCCGAGAACAAGCCTGCCGTCTTGATTACGGATGAAGGGAACGAACTTGTCGAAGGGAAAGACTATGTCATAACTTATGTAGACAATATTGATGCCGGAACCGCAAAGGCGATTTTCAACGGTGTAGGGAATTATGCAGGCTGGCAGGAACTTCCGTTCACGATTACTCCGAAGCCGGCCACCTTGTACGTTGAGAATGCTTCGAAGATGTATGGCGAAAGTGACCCTGAATTCACTTATCATGTTGAAGGCCTTGTCGAACGTGATGGTGTCATGGAAACTATAAAACAAGTGAATTTGTTCCGTTTTTCAGGCGAAACTCTGGGCATGTACCCCATTAACGTCTCATGGGGCGTAGTGGCCAACCAGAACTACGCCTTGAGAGCAGAACTAGCCAATTTAACGATTGTTCCGAATACCACGGAAATTGTCGTCACGGTCACCGGACATAAGGATACCTTGGTGTATGACGGCGAAGAACATTCTGTAAGCGGTTTCGACATGACCTCTAGCTTGGATGCCTATTCTGTGGATTTCGTCAAGTACACAGGCGATTCCATCGCCATCGGAGCCGATGCCGGAACCTATGCGATGGGTCTTGCCGCCAGCAATTTTGAAAACACTTCCGTTAACTACACTAACATATCCTTTGTTGTCGACGACGGAAAACTCGAAATCGTCCCGAAACCGGTTGTCTTGACCATTGCCAACGCTTCCAAGACCTATGGCGAACAAGACCCGGAATTTACCTTTACAACCGAAGGCCTCCTCACGTTCAATGATGTCGAGGACGCCCTGAAAAACGTGACACTGGTACGCGAAGAGGGTGCGGATGTTGGGGAATACGCCATTACGGCTAATGTCGACGCCGGTTCCAATGCAAATTATGCCGTGAAGGTAAAAAAGGGCGTGCTCACGATCAATCCGGACATGACGGAGATTGTCGTTACCATCAAGGGCCATGTGGATACGGTAGAATTCGATGGCAAGAACCACTCTGTACACGGCTATGACTTCTCTTCGAGTCGCAGCGCCTATTTGCTGGATTTTGTCACCTTTACGGGCGATTCCGTTGTGTCTGGAACCGAGGTCAAAAATTATTCGATGGGGCTGACTCCCGATCATTTCAAGAATTCTTCGGCAAATTATTCTAATGTGGTGTTCAATGTCACAGACGGAAGCCTCGTCATTGTGAAACCGAAAGAAAACGTTAGCCTGATTGCTTCTCCATCTGGAGCGACGCATTTAAGGTTGATGGCAATGGGCCGCCGCATTCAGGTGAACGGCGCCATGAAGGGCAAGCCTTATGCGGTCTTTGATATGCAGGGAGTTGTCGTGCGTTCCGGCCGTGTGGATGCGGCAAGCTTTGAAATCCCTGTTTCAAAGCCGGGTGCCTACATGGTCCGTGTGGGTTCTTTGGCCCGGAAAGTCGTTGTTGAGTAATATTACTTCAACAGGATCCTAGCGGTCCGTTGCCGTGTTCCGTCACTTAGGCGAACCAAGAATGTTCCTGCCCCGAGTCGGTCCAGCTCGCTGTTGGCGGTGCTGAGCCGCCGGGTGTCTTCGGCGGCCACGTCTTTCAAGGCTACCACCTGGTGTATGGGACCGCACAACCCGCGGGAAGACCGGACGCCCTCTGGCGTGATCTCGACGGAATGTTCCCTCAGGGTGCTCCAGGCACCGCAAAACGGGCACTTGCCCGCCCACTTGGGGGTGGTGTTGCCGCATTCGGTGCAAAGGAACACCAGTTCTTTTTTCGATTTTGTTTTAGAGGCTCTGTCAAGCCCAAACTGTTTTTTACAGTGCCTTCACAATCGGTTCCAGGGTGTCGCGACCAAATAATACCCTCCGTTCTTCCGGGCTCCCCTAAATTCAATCTTGCCCGATTCGCTCAAAGCTTGCAACTGACGCTGAGTTGTTCGCAGGGAGAGGTTGAGCATCGAGGCCAGCGCAGGTGTGTTGATTCCTGGGTTCACCCGGATTTCGGATAGGATTCGTTCGGAGAGGCTTTCACCTGTTTCGCGGTGGCGTACGGCACCTTTTTTCGGTTTAAGGTTGTTCCGCAGCAATCGCGCCACGCGTCCATTGCCATCGACAAAGGGATGAATGAACGCGAACTTTTTGTGAACCTGCGCGGCGAATTCCACAGGATTCATCCTGGATTCGTTCTTGTTGAACCACGCGACGAACTTCTTCATCTCGGCACGAATTTTCAAGTACGGCGTAACAGGGTAACGGCTCCCGCTAATTACGACGGGCGCCTTGCGATAAATACCGGCCTTGTCCGCATCTATCTGCTGGTAAAACAGCCGATGCAACATCAATATATCCGATTCTTCGAGAGTCTTGTTTTTTGCGAGTTTGTGAATATGATCGTACGCCTTGGCATGTCCAACAGCTTCGTACACGTCTCGCAGAGGTTTCCCGTTGATGGTGAGCCCATCCTCGATGACGACCTTGGTCTCGGTTTCGGTATACCGCCAAAATGAGTTTTTAGAGGCCGTTACCGTTTCTTGAATACGACGATTTCGGCATCGGCTCCGTTCTTGCCGTATTCGCTCACGAGAATGTAGCGTTCGTCGCAGGCGATTCCGAAACAGCGGCCTTCGGCGTTTTGCTTTTCGACCTGGTTGCCCCAGTAGCTTGCGTTGTCGTCTAAAAGCTTGACGCTGTTGCCGTTAATTTTGTATTCCTGGTTGATGAACGAGCCCTGCAGAACAAATAGGTTGTCGATTTTCGGCATGTCCTTGATACCGAGAGCATTGACTTCTTCAATGAACTGCTGCTTCATGGGCGAGGTGGCGTGCGGAAGTTGGTCCGCGGGGAGGCGCCAGCGCTTGAGCGTCGGGAAGTACTTGCGAAGCTCCGCCTTGTATTCTTCGCGGGTGAGGTTCTTGCCCGTATTCTTGTTGAATTCATCGACGAACTGCGAGCAGAATTCGACCATCTGTTCCATGTTGAAGTCGCCGGTGAATGCACCGTCTTTGTAGCAGTAGATGCAGTATTCTTCGTTCTTGCTGCCGTCGGCGTTGGTGCCGAGGATTTCTGGAGTAAGCGGCATTCCGCAACTCTGACAAAATTTCATTTCCATAAGCTCTCCTTTATTTAATGGCTCTGCTGGGCCAGTCTGTACTGCTGTAAACTTGCTGCGACGGTCAGGGCGGGCCGGATAGCCAAAAAACTACGGTTCCGCAGCGAATAAACAGCCTGGAAGGGGCTTACGAAACCCCAAAAGTTTGCTAGCCGAGGGCGCCTGTACAGAATAACCCGACAGAGTCGGGTTTGGTTCTACTCGTTTGTGCACTAAATATAACTTCTCGGCGGCGGCCCGTCAATACCGTTTTTCATTTTTTTTCTCGTTGCGTGCCCGTCCCGCCCCCGTAGGTTGTCCGTAATGCCCCCGAAAACTATATTTGAGGGTATGTACTCCCGCTTCCTCAAACGACCCCTGGACTTCTGCTGCGCGCTGGCCGCGATTCTCGCCCTGAGCCCGCTGCTGCCCAAAAGGTTCGCTCCCACGCGAATCCGCTTCAACCTGGGCATGGGCTTCCTGAACAGTTGGCAATAAAGTTTTGAAAGCTTTTGGAGAAACAAAAAGATGAAAAACCTGTTTGTGGCAACAGCAATTCTTGGCTCCCTTTGCTTGAGCGCCTGCGGTGGAGATTCGGGCTCTTCCGCAGAAGACTTTTCCAGTTCTTCTGGCCCCACAGAGGCAGAATTTGCCGCACGCTGCAACGAATTGTTCAACATAGACGAGACCGACCCATGGTCCACTAGCCTCGACCGCAATGACTTTATAGCAGAACATGTCTGCGATCAACTTACCGAGTATATGAGCTACAAGTTGTCATTCTATGCAAGATGCACTTCTGCTGAATACGACAAGGCCCAAAATCGCTACAACATCAAAATCATTACCGAACAGAAATACATGAACATCTGGGTCCATATTTCGGGTTGCACATACAAGTTGGGGACCGACGGGGATTTGGCGCCTATGGTCGCAGATGCAAATGAGCGCAATCTTGACGATTGCCTTTGCAAAGTCGAAGACGGAAAAAGCCTTTACCGCAACATCGTTCCAAAGAATCAACAAGAATCTTCTAGTTCAATCACCGAGGCCCAGTCTTCAGAATCTTCAGACGACAGCCCTGATTCACAGGATAGCCACTCCACGACCCCTAGCGGTATCATAAAAACCTGCGAGGAGTGCAACGCCTTCAAAGATTCCCGAGATGGTAACATCTACCGCGTCACGGAAATTGACGGCATGATCTGGATGTCCGAAGACCTTCGCTACTACGACCCTGAATTGAAGCTTGCTTACTTTATCAAGTGCAACAAGAAAGACAACTGCAAGGAAACGGGTTACCTGTATTCCTTTGCAGCGGCCATGGACGACACGGACTGTATGCTTTGGGAATCGTGCGGAGCCAAGATAAAATATCCCCACAGAGGCGTGTGCCCCAAGGGATTCCATGTACCTGAACATAGGGAATGGCAAAAACTTTACGACTACATCAACGTCAACAGGAACAACGAAACCTATTTCAATAACGAAGTCTATATGAGGGCTGTCGAGGGTTGGGACTACCCAGGCTACGACACCTACGGATTCTCTGCCGTGCCCACAGGAGAATTCAACCACGACTACACCAGGATGGACGGGTATGCTCGCTACTGGACCTCTACAGAATACGATATCCAAAGCGCCTACGAATGGTACCTGGGCGATTTGAAAGGATTGAAGACCCAAACATACCAGAAAGATTACGGATACGCCATCCGCTGCGTTGCCGACGGCACGGTAAAACTGACCGAGGTGAAGGAATGGAAACACTCCTCAGGTCCGGCCAATTCCTCTGAATCATCATCCTCTTCCCAAGAGCAATCCTCTTCTAGCAAGGTTTACACCTTTGATCACGAAATCACAAAGGCAACCGACTGCGAGGACTGCAACGCTTTTACCGATACACGCGACGGTATGACCTACCGGGTCGCAAAAAATGCGGGACTAATCTGGATGACCGACGACCTTCGATTCGGCGGGCCACTAGAACAGCATCAAGACGGAATCAAGTGCCCCGACAACGACAACTGCGTACAAAGAGGACGCCTATATACTTTTGACGCGGCCAACCTGGCCTGCCCGGAAGGTTGGACGTTGCCCTCCAACGAGCAGATGGAAGAGCTGATGGCAAACAGCCAATGGCTCAACGGAATCTGCGGAAGTGCCGACGCCCTGATGGCCGAAACCGGAGAATGGGGAAAAACTTGCGGAAATACTTCTGGATTCAGCGCCATACCTACCGGAGAATGGGGATCTTCTTATAAGGGCGATGCATACGCCCGTTACTGGACATCAACAGATTTAGACAAAAGTAACGCCTATATGTGGTATCTCTCCACAAATGGGGCAAAGAATCAGACCTACCTAAAGAACTACGGCTATGCCGTCCGCTGCGTAGCAACGGCAAACGTTCTTCTGGATGCCGTAAAAGAGTAGAATCAGCGCAATTCGCACCAAATGGCCCTGTCGGGCTAGACTGTACTTTTTCCCGAAAACTGCGGTTTTGCTGCGAAAATGGCAAATTGGCTCTGCTGGGCCAGACTATACGAATCCAAGGCGCAAAGGTCGGAAGTTTCTATGCCCTTGTCGATATGCAGGGCCGCGTGCTAAATAGCGGTACAGTGAGCAACAAGGACTTCACTATCCCTGTGGGACTCGGTGGGCAGTACATGCTGAAAATCGGGGACCAGACCCAGGTTGTCAGGGTCTGGTAAAACAAGGGGATGTCAAACCCCGTGAAGTTACTTCACGTTCACCCGCTGTAAGTTGTTTCCTTGCCGCACGATGTAGGCGCCGGGGTTCTTGAACCTGGCACGGAGTGCTGCTTCAAGGGCGTTGCGATTGGCACTGGACCCGCGCAGCTGCTCGGCCTGCAGACTCCCCAGGTAGCGGCCTTGCATGTCGAACACATGGGCAGAAGTCGACGGTTCGCCGGAGAACCCGATATGCGGGAGGATAGATTCCGGGTCAGGCCCGGAATGACGTGGGTCTGCTGAAGATCCCGGGGTGGCCGCGCTAGATGCTGCTGCGCTGCTCAAGCCCGCAGCAGAACTGCTTGACGGTTCAACTGGACAGCTGGGCGCTGCGGCTGGGCTGCTTGAGGGCATGCCGTATTCATAGGCTCCGAGGTCGGGGGAGTCGCCTGCAAACGGGAATCCTAGATCTTCGCCTTTGTCTATGGCGCGGCTTCCTTTCTTGAGCTTTAGAAAGTCTACGTTGGGCAAGCTGCCGTCGGCGTTGCGGGGGCCAAGTATTCCTGCAATCGTCGAAAGGTCCTTGCCGGTGACGGTCGTGCTCGGGTCATCGAGACTTTCAAAATCGTCGACCGTCAAGTCAAGCTTCAGGTTCCAGGTGTTATTTTCACCGGCCGGACAATCCACATAGTGATTAATTCCCTGGGAGGGTATGTATTCCCAGCATTCCCCGATTTGCGAAAGCTTGTTTGGGAAGGCGATGTTGTTCTTGAGTACGTGGGCGTTGTCGCCCGTGAGCGGAGAGACTTCGGTCAAGCGGGTCTTGCCGTCTTCGGCATAAAGTGCCGAAGCCATGCTAAAAGAACGATCGCCATTGTTATAAGCGGTATTGTTGAGCCAAGTGCTACCTGCATTGGTGTAGTTCGCGTAAAAGCCCGATGCCTTGTTTTTCCATGCCACGCAATACTTGATGAGATGATGCCCTGTGCCAAAAGTGCTTTGCCCCATCTTGATGCCGTACCCGTTGCCGCTTGTCGGGTTGCCTAACCCGTAATTGCTGTAGCCGTTGCCCATGGCATAACAGTTTTCCACCACCACGGGGAATTCCTGGTTGATAAAGTCAAAGCCGTCGTCGCTGTTCCACCAGGCGCGACATCCGATAAACTTGGTGGTATCGCCTTCGCCGGGTTTCTGGTAATGGGCACCAAAACCGTCGGCGTTCTCACCGTCGCCCTGCCAACCATCGGGATCGTAGTTGTCGTGGGCGTCGCAGTTCAAGAAGATGTGCCCGCCACCATCTGCGGCACCGTCGTTGGCGAAGAATCCCGGACCTGCGTTGTGGTGGCTGTCAATCTGCTCCAAGAAAATGTGCTTGCTCGCATAGAGAAAGATACCGGAGTTGGAATTGTGCTTCATGGGCGTGTTGCGGACCTCAAAACCCTTCAGGTGAAGATACTTTGCCGAAATCACGATGGGAGAAGTGTACATGGCACCCTTTGCCGTGCCGTCGCTGCTTTTTACCCCTTCTCCCACCGGGAGCTTGGCCCCATCAAAAATCGGGCGTTCGCAGGGATAGGCCAGGTAATGGATGCGGTTGTCGTCGCTTTCGCCACTAGCGGTCAGCAATATGCCGGCCGTCATCTTGTACCGTTCGTAAAAGACAGTATCCTTCAGTTCGTACACGCCTCCACGAATCCATACGGTATCGCCTGCGGTTACCACCTTGTTCGCCTTGTTAAGGCTCGCAAAGGGCTTTTCCTTGGAACCCGGGTTGCTGTCTTTGCCGTCGGTGGCCACGTAATACACGGCACCGAATGCCTGGACTACGGTCAGGACGAGCCCCAGCGTTGTAAATATGAACTTTGCTCCCATAATCACCTCAAGTGCATACTAACAACATAATATACTTTGTTTTCCTTGAAATTGATAAGAGTCTATACAAATGTTCACTAAATCTGTCTCGGACCTGCGGGGCAGGATAAACTTTTTCAGGAGTATTTTGTAAGAAATCCATAATTTTTGTTGCCGGAGTGGTAGAAAGTGGTATATTTGTATTGTGTTGTGGTAAAATGTGTCAAAAACTAGTATGAACTTAACGTCTTTCATAGGTCAAGCCAAAACGGCTATCGATGGAAAGGGAAGGTCCTCCTTCCCCAGGGAATTCCGTCGTCAGCTTACGGCTTCCGAAGGGGATGAGCTGGTGGTCACCCGTGGCCCAGATCAGACTCTCCGGTTGTTTACCTTACCGGAATACGAAAAGTTCATGGCGGACCTGGACTCGAGGTCCGACCGCCGTCAAGCCGACCTAGTTCGGAGAGGCCTCTGCCCCACGGTTGTGGAGCTGGATGGCCAGAACCGCATTTTACTTCCAAAGATTTTGTTGGAGTATGCTGGTCTTAAGGGTGAAGTCCTTTACGTACAAGCTAGCGGTAAAACTCTTGAACTATGGAATCCTGAACGCTTTAACGCCAAGTATGGTCTGCAATCGGACGATGCTATTGCTGCATTCGATGCCGCGTTCTATGGAGAAGGTTTGACGGAGGGTGGCAATGGCAAACATTGACCTTCCGTTCTATCATGATCCGGTAATGCTGGCGGAATGCCTGGAAGGCTTGAACATCAAGCCTAACGGCACCTATGGCGACTGCACCCTGGGCGGTGGCGGACATTCTTACGCAATTGCAAACAAACTAAATGAAGACGGGACGCTCCACGCCTTTGACCGTGACGAAGAGGCTGTAGCCTTTGCTACAAAGCGGCTTGCGGGTGTAAAGTGCAAGTTCGTTGTGCATCCTGTGCGGTTCGGTAAAATAGGGGCCGAGATAGAAGCGGGCACCTTGGACGGTGTTCTTTATGACCTTGGTATCAGCAGCCACCAGGTGGATGATTCCGCCAGGGGCTTTACCTTTGTGGGGAACAATCCGCTGGACTTGCGCATGGACCGCCGCGAAGGTGTTTCTGCCCAGGAATGGCTTTTCAAGGTGAATGCCGATGACCTGGCCCAGGCCCTCCGCAAGAATGCCGACATGGATCGTGCTTTCAAACTGGCTACCCGCATGGTGGAAATGGCTGCTGCGGTTAAGGCTGAAGGTCGCGAGATTTTGCCGAACGATGTGAAGGCCGTTGTGGAATCGGTGTTCCCCGACAAGCGTCGCGAAGTGAACGGGCTTTTGGCTCGGGTGTTCCAGGCTATCCGTATGGAAGTGAACGGCGAGCTGAAGGAAATCGAGGATAGCCTGCGTTCTGCCGTAGACTGCCTGAAGGTGGGTGGTCGTCTGGTGGTGATGAGTTATCACTCGGTAGAGGACCGCTGCGTGAAGGAAACGGCCGCTGAGTTCGAGAAGGCCTGTATTTGTCCAGAGAACTTGCCGGTGTGCATGTGCGGCGGAAATCACCAGCGTTTGAAGAAGGTGAACCGGAAGCCAATTCTGCCAAGTGACGAAGAGATTGCAAGGAATAGCAGGGCTCGCTCTGCGAAGTTGAGGATTTACGAGAGGGTATGAGCGGTACTGAGAAATTCAAGGTGGCGGCAACCAATAGGTCGATTTTCATAATCGTCTTTTGCGTTGTGCTCTTGGGAGCGTTGCTCCTGATGCTGCCGCTGTACCAGCAGAACCGCTTGAATAGCCTGTACGGACAGTCCCGTATGCTTGAAAGGCAGGTGACCTTCTTGCAGCGAGACGCCCTTTTGCTTGAGTTGAAAATTAACCAGCTGTCTTCGCTGGAGAATTTGTCTGACTTTGCCACCGCGGCAGAACTTGGCCTGAACGAGGTGCCGCAGAAGATTATGGTTCTGGGGGGTAAGCGTGAATAGATTCCCTCTTGAACCTCTTGGATTCCTGAAATGGATTGTGCTGTCCCTTGTGGTGGTGCTGACTTTGCAGACCTTCAATATCCAGGTGCTGAACCGCGAGGTGTACCAGAAGAAGACCATGAGCCTGGTGACGCGCTCCAAGAATATCTATGCCGAACGAGGCCAGATTATGGACCGTAACGGTGTGGTGCTGGCAGACAACTTCAGGGATACGGCCAACAAGGCCCTGGATTACAGCCGTGTGTTTTTGCAGGGCAAACTTGCCTCTCAGGTGATTGGAAAGCTTGATTTTAATGGTCACGGGGTCATGGGTGTGGAACGCGTCTTTGACGAACGTCTGAGCGGAAACGAAGGGTTCCGCGTGAGTGTGCAGGATGCCCACCGCAGAGAAGTGTATTCCCGTTCCGAGAATGTGGCAGAGGCCATTCCGGGCAAGAACCTGGTGCTGACTATCGACAAGAATATGCAGGAACTGGTGGAAAAGGGCCTGAAGGATGGCGTGACGAAATACAGCGCCACCAGTGCTTCTGCTGTGGTGGTAGATCCTTACACCGGCGAAATCCTGGCCATGGCCAGTTACCCAACCTTTGACCCCAATTCCAAGACCCAGGGAATCGGTCGTGTGGCAAAGAACGAGATTGTCTCCATGTCTTATGAGCCCGGTTCCACCTTCAAGGTGGTTACCGCTGCTGCCGCTCTAGAAAATAACGTGGTGGATCCGGAAAAGGTGTTTGCAAACGAGGGCAAGAGCTGGAGCTGGAACCCGAGATCGGCTCCCATCAGGGATTCCCACGTGTATGGCGACATGAACATGACCCAGGCCATGGTGCAGTCCTCCAACATCGTGTTTGCAAAGATTGCAAACGAGGTGGGGGCCGACAAGCTTTACCGTATGGCCCGTAACTTTGGGCTGGGCATGAAGACCTCGGAGAATTTCTACGGCGAGGAATCGGGTAAGCTTTACCAGCCTTATGAACTGACCCGTGATGACCGCACCCTGAAAACCATGGGTTATGGCCATGCCTTGCTGGTGACGCCCATGCAGATGGTGATGGTGTATTCCACCATAGCCAATGGCGGCAAGCTGATGGAACCCATGATTGTGAAGGAATGGCGGGATGCCAATGGCGAGGTGGTGGAAAAGAACGAGCCGGTAGAAGTTCGCCGGGTGATTTCGGAGGTGACCTCTGCAAAGATTCGCGGCATGCTCAGTCATGTGGTGAACGACAGCGACGGCACGGCGAAGCAGGTGAGGAGCAAAAAAATCCCTGACGTGATTATTGGTGGCAAGACGGGTACGGCCGAAAAGTTCAACCAGAAGACGGGCGAGTACGACAGCAAGCTCCAGGTGGCCTCTTTCATTGGGATGGTGCCTGTGGAAAACGCCCGCTATGTTTGCCTGGTTCTTGTAGATGACCCCAACTCCGACAAGGCCTACGGCCACGCCGGCGGTGTGACGGCAGGGCCTATTTTCCGCAATATCGTGGAAAGTATCTATTACCATCCGGAACTTTCTCCGTTGACTCACAAACTGGCGAGAGTCCAGGCCACAAACAACTGCGATGTGGACTTTATGGGAATGACTGCGGGAGCGGCTAAGAAGATGGCTGCAGACCGGAATTGCCCTGTGAGTTTCAATGGCGAGGGCAGCCGTGTGGTGTCGCAGCGTAGCGATGTGCTGGATTCATTCGGCGTTGTGCTGAACTTGGGCGAGACTTCGGCAAGCAAGATGCCTAACCTGGTGGGGCTTTCTCTGAAAGAGGCTCTGGAGGTGATGGGGAGTATTCGCATGAATGTGGAGTTTGAAGGCAAGGGTAGGGTTGTTTCCCAGTTCCCCAAGGCCGAAACGGAACTTTCGAAAGGTGCCACCTGCAAGCTGACACTGAAGGAGAAGGGCTGATGATTTCTGAAGGATTGATGCAGAACCTCCAAGTGACTGGACTTTGCGACGATTCCCGTAGGGTGAAACCGGGGAACCTGTTCTTCTCCATGCCTACGGAGGGTGCCGAGGGTTTTGCCCAGATGGCGCTTGATGCTGGAGCGGTGGCCGTGGTGGCGGAAATGCCTGCGCCCGAAAAGCTCACGGCCAAGTGGATCCAGGTGACGGATGTGCGCAAGGCCCGCCTTGAAGCAGCTAGGATTTTCTACAAGGACCCCTTCGGTAAGCTTACCGCCCATGCGGTGACGGGAACCAACGGCAAGACGACCAGCGCCTTCTTGATGGATGCCATGCTTACCGCCGCAGGCCACAAGGTGGCACTGCTCGGGACTATCAAGAACAAGATTGGTGACAAGTCCGTGCAGGCGACCCTCACGACGCCGGGACTTTTGGACCTGTATGCCTTTGCTGCCTCTGCCGTGGAAGCGGGATGCTCTGACTTGGTGATGGAGGCTTCGTCCCATTCGCTCTATCAAGGGCGTATGGCGGGTGTGCTTTACAGGAGTGCCCTCTTTAGCAACCTGACCCAGGACCATCTGGATTTCCACAAGACCATGGACGCCTATTTCGAGGCAAAAAAGCTTTTGTTCACCCGTTACCTGGCTAAGGACGGGGTTGCTGTCATTAACGTGGACGATTCCTACGGAAAGAAACTATACGATTCCCTGACCGGGATTGAAGCGGGCCGCAAGGTGGCTGTCTCGCGTCTCGGAATCGTTAGCGCTAATGTGAAGCCCGAAGGTCCGGTAGAGAATACCGAAGACGGCTTGAAAATGCTACTGCCCGCCATTAGCGGGGAACGTTTCGAGACTCCGCTTTGCGGGAATTTCAACGTGGATAACGTGATGCTGGTGCTTTCGTGGGCGAAGGCCATCGGTGTGCCTGAAGCCGCCATGCGCAAGGCTTTGGCCGACATCCGCGTACCCGGACGCTTTGAAAAGGTCTGGAACAAGAACGGTCGCCACGTGATTGTGGACTACGCCCACACTCCCGACGCGTTAGAGCGCGTGCTCTCTACCGCCCGCAGCCTCTGCAGGGGCAAGCTTTCTTGTGTGTTCGGCTGCGGTGGCGACCGGGATAAGACCAAAAGGCCCATTATGGGCGGCATTGCAGAAAAACTTTCGGACAAGGCCTGGCTCACGTCGGACAATCCCCGTACCGAAAACCCCACGGATATCATCAATGATGTGCGGGCAGGCATGAAGACGGACAAGTTCTCTGTGGTGGAAAATCGCGAAGAAGCGATCTACAAGGCTTGTGCAGAACTTAAGGATGGCGATTGGCTCGTGATTGCGGGCAAGGGCCATGAAGACTACCAGATTATCGGCAAGACGAAACATCATTTTGACGATAGAGAAATTGCAGTGAAGGCTATGGAAAAATGCTGAAGTTGGATTTGACAATAGGCGAAATGCTGAAGATGCTGGAAACGGAGGCCGTGGGCGTTGCTCCCAAGGTTCTGAAACGCAAGGTGAATCTCAGCATGGATTCGAGAGAAAAGGCCAAGGGTGTTGTCTTTTGGCCTATCAAGGGTGTTCGTTTTGATGCCCACAAGTTTGTAAACCAGATGGAAAAGGAAGGGGCGCTCATGAGCGTTGTAAACCAGAAAGCCGTGGAAGAATACTCCACCCAGAATGAAACCTTCAAGGCCTATGCTCCTGTAGAGGACACCACAAAGGCTCTTCTCAAGCTGGCAAAGGAATACCAGCGCCGTTTCAAGGTGAAGAAGGTGGCCATTACCGGCAGTAACGGCAAGACCACTACCAAGGAAATGGTGAAGGCTGTGCTTTCTTCTAAGTTCGTGACCCACGCTACCGCAGGGAACTTCAACAACCATATCGGCGTGCCCATGACTCTTTTCCAGCTGAAGCACAAGCACGAGGCCGCCGTGGTAGAGATGGGCACCAGTGGCCCCGACGAAATTCGCCCCCTGTCTTTGGCGGCCGAGCCCGACGTGGCTGTGATTACCAACATCGGAGCCTCTCACCTGGAGCGCCTGGGTGACCTGGACGGAGTTTTCCGTGAAAAGATTACCATTACCGCAGGCCTCAAGAAGAACGGCACTCTCATTGTGAACGCCGATGATCCGAGACTCTGCAAGGTCAAGACCACCAGGAACTACAAGGTGGTGACTTTTGGTCTTCGCCGTGGCGTGGTGAAACCGGAGAGGCTTTCTTGGAACGAGGACGGCTGTGCCGATTTCTATGTGGGCCGTACCCATTTCCAGCTGAACGTGCCCGGAACCCACAACCTTTACAACTCCCTTGCGGCTATTGCCGTGGGTGAGGCCTTCCATGTTTCCAAGGCAGAAATTGCCAAGGCCCTTAAGAGTTTCCGCGCTACCAACATGCGCATGGAAATCAAGAAGGGCAATGGTTTCAAGATTGTGTCGGACTGCTACAATGCCAATCCGTCTTCGACCCGTATGGCCCTCCAGACCATCGGTAACATGAATGTGGAAGGTTGCCGTATCGCCGTTCTTGGTGACATGCTGGAACTGGGCAAGGAATCTAAGGAACTGCACCGGAGCATCGGCGCGCTGGTCCCTGAGATGAACTTTGACCTTTTGGTGACTGTGGGTGAACAGGCCAAGTACTATGTGAAGGGTGCCGAAGAGAAGGGTATGAAGAATGCCATGCATTTCGACTCCGTGCAAGAAGTGATTGAGTTCTTGACAGATGTGGTGAGCAAGGGCGACGTGCTCTTGGTCAAGGGTTCCCGTGGAATGAAAATGGAACAGGTGGTAGATGCCCTGCTGAAATTGGCAACGGTGTCTAAGGCTTAAGAGGAATAGGGGAAACGCTTTTAGATGAATAGTTTGCAGACCATAGGCGTAAACAAGTGGCTGTTGCTTGCATCGCTGCTGTTGATATGCTTCGGCATCGCCGTAGTCTATACGGCGTCTACGCCCCATGCTCTGCAAAAGGGTCTTTCTCCGGAATTCTATCTGAAGGCTCACCTGTGGAAGGTTCTTGCCGCTCTGGTCATTATGTTTGTGGTCTCGAAGATTGATTACAGCGTTTGGATGAAGGGCTCCCGCGTGGTGTTTATCGTGGGGGCGGTCCTTACGGTGGCGGCTATTGTCGCCGGCGGTAGCGTCAAGGGTGCAAACCGCTGGATTTGGGGTATTCAACCTTCTGAAATTTTGAAGTTGGGCCTGATTTCTTGGGTTTGCGCCAAGCTTGCGGTTGCGGGTACTGACATCAAGACTTTAAAATGCAGCCTGATCCAGCCGGCGGTGCCCTTCGGGATTTCTGCAATCTTGCTTGCCCTGCAGCCGAACTTCTCTATGCTGCTTTTGTTTGCGGGCATTACCCTTGCGGTTCTCTTTGTGGCCGGGGTCCGCTTCAAGTATATCGCCATTTCCCTCTCGGCATGTATTCCGGTGGGCTTGATTGTGCTTTTGATTAAGTCCCATACGTCCAAGCGCCTGATGGCGTTCTTCAACCCGGCAGAAAACCAGAATTCCGCCTACCAGGGCGAGCATGCTCTGGAAGCTCTCGGTAACGGAGGCTTTTTCGGTACAGGGTTCGGTATGGGCGTGCAGAAACTGGGTTACCTGCCCGAGGCCCACAAGGATGTGGTCTATGCGGTGATAGGCGAGGAGTTTGGCTTTGTGGGGACCTTTGCCATATTGCTGCTTTTTGGCATGCTGTTCTATCAGGGATTTGAAATCGCACGGAATTCTTCTAGCCGTTTCGGAAAGTACATGGCGGTGGCGTTGACGATTTCTTTGTTCCTGAATTTCTTGATTCATGTTTGTGTGAGCACGGGTCTTTTCCCCACTACGGGGCAGCCCCTGCCTTTCCTCAGCTTTGGTGGTACCAACTTGATTTTCTCGGCGTTGTTCATTGGAATCCTTTTGAACATCTCGAAGCCGGGAACGGGCAAGAAGATTTGGGAACCCTATATGAAAAATGGGGACAAGACGGATACTCGTCCCCTTATGGACTATGAAACTTCAAGGAGTGCACGATGAAGAAGTTCCTTTTTGTGTGCGGTGGGACCGGTGGACATATTTTCCCGGCTGTGGCTATTGCCGAGAGCCTCAAGAAGATGGGTGTCCAGGACATTACCTTTGCCGGTCGTAAGGATTCTATGGAAGAACGCCTGGTGGCGGGTAACTGGCCCTATGAATACATTACTGCGGAACCTCTCCATCGCGGTCCCTTCCTCAAGAACTTGGCGCTGCCCTATAAGCTGATCAAGTCGCTGTCTCATGCGAAGAAGGTCATTCGCAAGGTGAACCCCGACGTGGTGGTGGCTACCGGCGGATACGTTTCGCTGCCCATTGTACTGGCCGCAGGCAGCATGGGGATTCCCGTGTATTTGCAAGAACAGAATGCGGTGGCAGGCATTGCCAACAAGATGGGGGCCCGTTATGCGAAGACTGTGTTTGTAACGTCCGAAGATGCGGCCAAGTTTTTCCCTGCCGGAAAGACCATGATTTTTGGCAACCCGGTCCGTGAATTGCCTGCCGAAGATAGCCTGGAACGCCCGCTGGAATTCCGGGTCGGCAAGAAGGCCGTGTTCATTGTAGGCGGCTCCCAGGGTGCGGTGGGTATCAACAACAAGATCGAAGAGAGCATCTCTAGAATCGTGAACAACGAAAACGTTTCTGTGGTCTGGCAGGTGGGTGTCAAGAATGTAGATGCTATCAACGGCCGTTTGGGAATTCTGCCCAATGTGTCGGTGAAGGGGTTCCTGAACGGGATTTATGCCTACATGAAGCATGCCGACCTGATTATCAGCCGCGCAGGTGCTTCGGCTTTGGCCGAGATTCTTGCCTTTGGCAAGCCTTCTATTCTGCTCCCGTTCCCCCACGCTACGGCAAACCATCAGGAACATAACGCCCGCGCCGTAGAAAAGGCCGGTGCCGCCTTGGTGGAGCTGGATAGTGACGAGAACCATTTGTGGGACAAGGTGGAGTCCCTGCTGTTCGATAGCGAGAAGCTTTCTAAGATGGCCGCTGCCGCGAAAAAGCTTGGAATGCCCGATGCTGCGGACAAGATTGCCAAGGTGATTTTGGAAAAGGAAAGTGCATAATGCAGATTAATGATTGTAAACGTGTCCGTCGCTTGCATATGGTGGGTATCGGTGGTGCTGGTATGTCCGGTATTGCAGAAGTCCTGCATGAAAACGGCTTTGTGGTGACCGGCTCCGACATGGGCGAAGGCTCTGTTATCGATTACCTAAAACACTTGGGAATCCGTGTTGACAGTAAGCACGAGGCCAAGAACGTAGAAGACGCCGACTTGGTGATTTATTCTTCTGCCATTCCTTACGACAATCCCGAACTTGTAGAGGCTCGTGCCCGTCGTATCCCTGTGATCCGCCGTGCCGAAATGCTTGGCGAGCTGATGCGTATGAAGTATACCCTGGCCATTGCCGGAACCCACGGCAAGACCACTACGACTTCTATCGTTGGCGAAATCTGGGAAGAAGCCGGTCTTGACCCCACTATCATTGTTGGCGGTGTGGTGAAGGGCAAAGGCAGCGGTGCCAAGGTGGGTAAGGGCGACTATCTCATTGCCGAAAGTGACGAGTTTGACCGCAGCTTCCTTTCCATGATGCCGAGCTCTGCCATTGTGACCAATATCGATGCCGACCATCTGGATACCTACGAGAATATTGACGAGATTAAGGAAGCCTTTGTCCAGTTCGTGAACAAGATTCCTTTCTATGGCCAGGCCATCCTCTGCATCGACGACCCCAACGTACAGCAGATTTACTCTAAGGTTCGTAAGCCGGTGATTACCTACGGGTTCTCCCGTCAGGCCAAGTACCACATTGACAACCTGCGTTTCGAGAAGGGTTTCCCTCATTTCGAGATTTTCAACGATGGCGTAAGCCTTGGGGAATTCCAGTTGCAGATTCCTGGCCGCCACAATGTGCTGAACGCTACCGCCGCCGTGGCCCTTGCCATGGAAGAGGGCATAGATGTAGAAGTGGCAAGGCGTGCCGTTGCTGCATTTGAAGGTGTCCAGCGCCGTTTTGAACTGATCGGCGAAAAGAACGACATTCTGGTGTTTGATGATTACGCTCACCACCCCACAGAGGCGACGGCTACCCTACAGGGCTTCAGGGATGCTTTCCCGGAGCGCCGCGTGATTGTAGCGTTCCAGCCCCACCTGTTCTCTCGTACCAGGGACCAGCACGACGCTTTCGGTAGTGCCTTTGCCAACTGCGATGTGCTGCTGTGTACCGACATTTATCCGGCCCGTGAACGCCCCATCGAAGGCGTGACTGGAGCCTTGGTTTCTGACAGCGCCCTTGCCTTTGGTCACCGTAACGCCCGCTTTGTGGGTGATCAGCAGAATTTGCTCCCCATCTTGAAAGAAGAGCTCCGCCCGGGTGATGTGGTGGTGCTGATGGGGGCTGGCAACATCTGGAAACTGGGCCAGAAGATTTTGGAGGAATGCATTTGAGTCCTAAAACCACATTCCTTGGACGCCGTATAGGCTATAACGAGGAAAAGCGCAAGCGTACTCGTGCCATGAAGATCAAGAATGGCGCGAAGAAGAGCTTGGGCTGGTTTAAGCGTCGTGGTTGGATAATTGTGGTTGTGCTGGCGGTACTTGCCACTGCCGCATGGACGAACCGTTTTTACCTGCAGCGTTTCAATCCCATGGAACTTAGGCACCTTCAGTACATCGATATCGAAGGTAACCGTATGTTGACCTGGGAAGACGTGGTGCAGAATGCCCAGGTGGAACCGGGAATGCTTTTGTCTGAGGTTTTCGAAGATTCCGTGGAAAAGAACCTGATGCAGCTGCCCCTGATTCACAAGGTGACTGTGGAAAAGCATTTCCCTTCGTCCCTTACCATCAAGGTGCAGGAATCTTCTCCGGTGGTTGCCTATTTCCAGGGCAGTCACGCCACGGTGTATTCGGAACGGGGGCTCCTGTTGCCCATGTCCACCTCTACGGCATTCCATTTGCCGGTGGTGGATTCGATGGCTTTTGAAAGGATTGCTGATGTGGCGTCTCACCTGCAAAGACTCAAGCAGGAAAATGCCGAACTTTATGGTCTTGTATCTCAGGTGTCCTGGAGCGATGAGCACAGGGCTTACGAAGTGTTCTTTAGCGATGTGGGCTACAAGGTTCTGTTCCCCGAAAGGGAATGGGATAAAAATCTATGGACCTTATATGAATCTGTTAAGCGCGGGTTCCCCCAGAACATGAACTGTGCTGGCGAGGTGGATTTGCGGTTTCCGGGTTTCTTGTATGTAAGGAATTTTGACAAGAGGTGTGTCAATGGATGACAACAATGAATTGAGAAAAGAGGATCTGGTATTCGGTCTCGATATCGGTACTTCCAAGATCAACCTGTTCGCGGGAGCCATGAATCCCGATAACACGGTAAAGATTCTTTGCTGCGGAGCTTTGCCCCTGAAGCGTCCTGATGAATTGGACGATGTGGTGGATACCCTGCAGAATGTCATTAGACAGTTGGAGCCGTTCATCGATTTCGATGTACGCGATGTCTATGTGGGTATCGCCGGCAGCCATGTGTCTTCCGTCAATTACAAGGGCCTGATTACGCTGCCTACAGGAGAAGTCCGTGAGGTAGATATCGAACGGGTCAAGAACCTGGCTAGTACCATTCCCGAATCTGCAGGACAGATCCTCCACGTGTTTCCTGGGGAATATACCTTGGATGACCAGGCTGGGATTCGTAACCCGAAGGGACTTAATGGTCGTAGGTTGAGCGTAGATGTTCAGGTGGTCACCTCCCGCCCGAACGCTATCCAGAACCTTGACAAGAGCGTTACTCGCGCAGGGCTCCATGTAGAAGAACTGGTGCTGGAGCCTCTGGCGGCCGCGTCGGCCGTGCTTACCGATGACGAACGTGAGTTGGGCGTGGCCCTTATCGATATCGGTGCAGGTTCCGCAGATATTGCCGTTTTTGTCGGTGAATCTGTTCGTTATACGGCGTCTCTGGATATTGCCGGAAACAAGATTACTAGTGACATTAGCCAGTGCCTGCGGGTTCCCATATCGCTTTCCAAGGCAGAAGACATCAAGAAGCGCTATGGCACCTGCCG
Organism: Fibrobacter sp.; assembly: GCA_017475045.1. GTDB lineage: Bacteria > Fibrobacterota > Fibrobacteria > Fibrobacterales > Fibrobacteraceae > Fibrobacter. Next base: position 23,951 of record JAFVGH010000085.1, read on the forward strand.
TATGAATAACCTTATTGAAGACGAGACGTTCCCGGTGCCAAGTGTTGGTGATCGTGGAGATGTTCCGTGTTCTAGGAAGTTGCTGGCAAACGTGATTACCTGCCGCGTCGAAGAAATCTTTACGCTGCTGAATAACGACCTTAAAAAGCATAAGATGGACATCTTGCTGAATGGCGGTATCGTGCTGACGGGCGGTTGCTGCGCCCTGGACGGCATTGACGCTGTGGCTGAGAAGGTGTTCGGCAAGTCAGTCCGTATTGGCCACCCCCGCGACGTGGCCGGTGTACAGAGTTATTCTAACCCGTCCTACGCAACGGGAATTGGGCTTTTGCTGTATGCGGCCAAGCAGCGCCGTAGGGAAAAACGTCGCGAGACTGGCAAACAGATTTCGGTATCCATGAAGAAGAGCCTCCAATGGTTCAAGGATGTCCTTAAAACGTATTTCTAAAACAAACAACCACTCACAACAGGGAGATAAACTATGAGTGAATTCGACATAAACCCAACCTCACACATCCTGATGGATGATTCAACCCTCAACACCGCGAAGGTCAAGGTCTTCGGCGTGGGCGGCGCCGGTGGTAACACCGTGAACCGCATGGTCGGTATGAACATTGAAGGCGTGGAATACTACGCAGTCAATACCGACGCCATGGCTCTTGATCTGAGCCAGGCTGACCACAAGATCGCCATTGGTCAGAAGACCACGAAGACTCTCGGTGCAGGCGCCAAGCCTGAAGTTGGTCGCAAGGCCGCCGAAGAGAACATTGATGATCTGAAGGAATCCATGAAGGGCGCCGATATGATCTTTATCACTGCCGGTATGGGCGGTGGTACGGGTACGGGTGCCGCTCCGGTGGTCGGTGCTGTTGCCCGTGAACTGGGGATCCTCACCGTTGCCGTGGTGACTAAGCCTTTCCGCCATGAAGGCCCTGTCCGTGCAAGGAATGCCGAAAAGGGTATCAAGGCTCTGCGCGAAAATGTGGACACCATGATCGTGGTGGACAACAAGAAGCTCATGAAGGTTGTCGAAGATACCGACAAGAAGATGACCTTGGATGGCGCCTTCAAGCTCACCGATGAAATTCTGGGCAATGCCGTTCGTAGCATTTGCGGTATTATGTTCCGTCATGGTCTTATCCATGTGGACTTTGCCGATGTGAAGACTGTGATGTCCAACGGTGGCTCAGCCCTGATGGGCACGGGCATTGCCGAAGGCGAAGGCCGTGGCGTCAAGGCCGTAGACGTGGCCCTTTCTTCTCCGCTTCTGGAAGATGTGAATGTGGAAGGCGCTACCGGCGTGCTGGTGAACGTCTCTCATGGTGAAAACTTCTCCATGCTGGAATACGACGAAGCCATGGAACATATCTACGAAGCCGTGGGCGAGATGGGTGATCCGAACATCATTATCGGCGATATCCTGATTCCGGAACTGGGCGACCAGGTATGCATTACCGTGATTGCTACCGGTTGCGGTGGAACGGCTGCGTCTTCTGACGTGAAGCCCATGTTTGCAAGTGCAGCCGATGTGCCTGCTGCTCCTGCAACCTCCCAGGCCATGGATATTGTCAACTCCATCGGTGCTCCCAGTAACTATCAGCAGGCCCCCCAGCCTGTGGCAGCTACTCCGCGCCCCACGGCCACTAACTTCGTTGCTCTTTCCCAGCCGACTACGGTTGCAGCTCCTGTTGCGGAATCCCTGACGATTCCTATGGATACTGTGGCTTCGGCTCCTGCGATGGACTTTGCCTCTGCTCAGTTCAACGCCCAGGCTCCGGCTTTCGAAGAGAAGATGATGCCTCAGGGCATTGCTACGGCAACGCTTCCGGAAACGGAAGAGATGCCGGGCATTGCTGACATGGATCAGCTTTCCAATGGCGACTATGGTACTCCGGCTTATACCCGTCAGACCATGGCCGAAATGCCTGCCCGTGAAGTGGAAGAACCCCGTAACACGAACTATGCCGAAGGCTCCTTGAAGACCAACGGCGTGGATTACGATGTTCCTGCCTTCCTCCGCAACGGCGGCTTCAAGCTGGATTCTTTTTAGTCCTTAATTAACACACACACCGGATACGCGCAAGCGTATCCACCACAACACGAGGGATCACCTGGGTCTCCCTGCCTGGGTGATCCCTTCTTGCATTGTGGACTTGAGTCCGCAATGCAAGAAGTATTACAAAACCGCTCGGACTCATCATTACCGCGAAGCCTAAAAACTGGTGGTGCTTCTATGGAAGGGCTTTGCTCTCGCAAACGCGACCCGTTAATACGGGTCGCTTTTTGCTCACGTAGACAGCTTTTTACTATTTTACGTAACATGAGGTCCTGTATTTACGCCCTCGCTTTTGGTGTGTCGTTTTTGGCCACCATGAGCTTTGCAGACTCGGTGCCCCCGCAGTCGGGTTCTACAGGCTATTTCCAGATAGGCACGGATTTTGACATCGGCCTGAACGGTGGGCCTACCGACCCGGAATTCGCCGTGGACACGGCGGATTGGTATGGCGGCAACTGGCGTGGCCTTCGCATTCCTCTAGAAAACGCCCGCAGTTACGAAGAATCGGTTCACCCTTTCTTTACCCTGAGCTTCCGTGCGGGCTATAAGGACTTTCAGGTGCTCTTGGAAGCTCCTCTCCGTAAGGACATGGAAGCTTGGTATCAAGACGACAGGAAAACCAACTTTACCTATAAGCCCAGCGAGCTGGACATCAACGTTCCAAACAATGCCTACGCCAAGTGGAACAACGGTGTAGGTTACGTGCAGTTCGGTCGTTTCAGCCCCGACGACCTGAAAGTCTCCAAGAACGACATCTTGATTGGCGGAGCCCCGTACCACGACGGTATCCTCTGGAAGTTTGAACCGGGCATTTTCCGTTACGACTTTATGCTCAGTTCCCTGAACCCCTGGCTTTTCGGGGATGTGACAGACCATAAAACAGGTTGCCCACCGGTAGGCACTGAGGCTTATGACCAGAAATGCACTGATCCTGCCCGCCAGGTATCAAACCAGCGGAGCCGCACTTACACCGACAATGTGAAGAACATGGTGTTCCACCGTTTTGGCGTAGAGACAAGCAAGTTCTGGGTCTACGTGGTGGAGCAGAGCATGGTGGGGGGCAAGGCCCTGGAATTCCGTTCCATTAGCCCCTTCATCTATTGGCATGACAACTACGCCACAGGTTATACCTCTGCCATGACATCCTTTGAACTGGGCTACAAGACTTCCAACGGTGCCAAGTTCTATGGGCAGATCAACATGGAAGACATCAACAGTCCCGTTGGCGAAGACGACGACAAGGGCACCAACCGCTCCATTTTGAATTACATGGCGGGTTATTTCCATCGGGTCAAGACTGGCCGTTTTGGCGAATACTCCTGGCGTTTCGAGGTGGTCCGCACCGACCCGGCAGCAAACAACAGCAGGCTTCCGCTCCTAAAGTACACCAGCCGTCGCAATTACCGTAGCAACTACCGCGAGCAGGGTGACGCCAACTATGCCGATGCCTATTTTGTGGATTATCCCATCGGTTATCGTCGCGGTGCAGACGCTCTTGACCTGTGGCTGGAACTTGGCTGGACATACGGTGCCCATTCTCTCGCCATTACGGCGGCCTGGCTCCGCCAGGGCGACAAGGAACTTTATACCGATTACGACATTGCCTTGGATGTGGAAGGTGCCACTTCCGGAGTGGAAGAGGCCCAGTATGTGTTGGACATTCAATACCAGCTCAAATTCAACCAGTGGCTGCACTTCTATTTGGGTGGTGGTGGCCGCAAGTACGAAAACCTGGCCCACATCGCGCACAAGAACGGCATGGACGGCTGGATCCGTTCGGGAATCCAGTTGCAGTTCAATCCTGTGGATATGAAGTTCTAGTTCTTACCGCACCACTAGGGCGGCGAGGGCCAGTTCCTGGCTAATGCGGGTGGAGCACTTTCCACTCTTGATTTCAAAGTCCAGGTCGGCGAGCCTGCGGATGACGCGGCACAGCAGGGGCTTTCCCCAACGGCGGGCGCATTCTGGGGCTTTCCCCTTGACGTTGAAAATGAAATCGTTCTTGCCCAGTTCGGCGGCAGCGTCTTTCGGTGTCATGCCTTTTGCGAGCAGGGAAGAGAAGTTCATCAGGTCTACGGCGTAGTAGTAGAGCGAAGCCACAATCTGTACCGCCTGCACGCCGTTGTTCAGCATCTCGTTCAGTTTTTTGGCGTAGGTCTTGGCGTCCCGCATGCCGAAGTAGTCGTTGATCTCGTAGGCCACGATTTTCCGCTGGGGAACCACCATGGTCTTAACCAGGTCCAGCGTAATCTTTGGGCAGTCGGGGGAGAACAGCAGTATCTTGTCCACCTCTTCGCAGACCAGCTTGGTATCGGTGCCGAGGGCTTCGGCCAGATATTGGCAGGCGTCCTTGTCGATGGCCTTCTTGAAATGGGAGGGAATGACCGAGGCAATCCAGTCGGCCATCTTGTAGGCCTTGGGCTCGTCGTATTCCTTCTCGATTTCGCCTGCCTTTTTCAGGGCCTTGAAAAGTTCCGTGTTGGCAGCGAGAGTTTCGAAGTCCAGCAGCAGCTTGCACTGGGGACTGTGGCTAAGCCATTTGGCGAGAGACTTGGTGTCGTCGGCCTTGAGGGCCTCGGCCTTGCGTACCACCACGGCCTGTTCCGGACTGAACATGGACACGGAATCGCAGGCGCTGATGACGGCCTCGGCAATAGAAGGAATGTTGGTGTCCGTGGCGTACAGGATCTGCTTGGAAAGAGGGTCGTCTTTCCGCTCGCCCAGGGCATCGGCGATGAATTTCTCGATGCGGATGTCCTTGGAGAACTGGTCCTTGCCTATCAGGGCGACAATCATTCTTGCCTTTTCCTGGGAGCCTTACTTGAAGTCGATGATTTCGAAGCTGTTCACACCCTTGGGGGTGGTCACCTCAACCTTGTCGCCACGTTTTTTGCCCATGAGGGCTGCGCCGATGGGGCTCTTGAAACTGATTTTGCCGTTGAGGGCGTCCACACTTTCGGGGGAGACCAACTGGTACACCACGTCACGCTTGGTTTTGAGGTTCTTGACAGTGACGGTGGCACCGAAACGGATACTATCGGAAGAGGCGTCGAAGGCTACCACTTCGGCACGGGCCAACTGGTCCTGCAGTTTGGGCAGCTCCACGTTGTCGATGGCGGCGAGCCTTTCCTTGGCGGCATGGTATTCCGCATTTTCGCTTAAATCGCCCTGTGCGCGGGCGTCAACCAATTCCTGCAGAACGCGGGGGCGTTCTACATTTTTTAAATTATTGAGGTCCTTAACGAGCTGGTCGTAGGCTTCCTGTGTAAACGGGATTTTCTTTTCCATGCTCTACAAGGTAAAAATTTTAACGGCGTTTTGTGAAGCTGGAAACTTCAAAGAACGCTTTTTGCAGGAGTCGATATGTACAATCTGTTGGAAAATGGCGGTGTGTGTTCCCCCAAGGGCTTCACGGCATCTGGAATCTGTGCAGGCATCAAGGCCAGTGGCAATGCGGATATGGCGCTTCTCAAGAGTGAGAAGGCTGCTCGCTGCTTTGCGGTGTTTACCACCAACAAGGTGAAGGCCGCCCCGGTGCTCTATGACAAGGCTGCTCTGGAACATGCCCATTTTGCAACGGCCGTGGTGGTGAACAGCGGTAACGCCAACGCCTGTACCGGCGAACAGGGCTACAAGGATGCCGAACGCATGGCAACCCTTACCGAAGAGGCTCTGAACCTTACGCCCAAGAGTGTGCTGGTCTGCAGTACCGGCGTGATCGGCCACCTGATGCCCATGGACAAGATCGAGGCCGGGATCCCCAAGCTGGTGGAAAAGCTCCACGCCGACGCCTCCGAGGAATTCGGCAGGGCGATTCTCACCACCGACCTTGCTCTCAAGAGCCACGCTGTCGAAATTCACACCGAGAAGGGCGTGGTGACCATCGGTGGAGCCTGCAAGGGTTCGGGCATGATCCACCCCAACATGGCGACCATGCTGGCCTTCATTACCACCGACATTGCGCTCCCCATTGACTTCTTTGCGGAATTCCGTGCCGACATTGCAGATTCCTTCAACGCCATTACCGTGGACGGCGACACCAGCACTAACGATACCTGCATCTTGCTTGCTAACGGCATGAGCGGGCTGCGTTACGAAGACCTGAGCTTGAGCGAGCAGGGCGAGTTCCGTGCTGCCCTGATGCTCATTATGCAGAGTCTCGCAAAGGATATTGTACGCGATGGCGAAGGCGCAACCAAGCTTATCGAACTGCGCATCGAGAAGGCCGAAAGCCACGAAGAGGCTCTCCGCATGGCTCGTTTCATCGGTACCAGTAATTTGGCCAAGTGCGCCATGTTCGGTGAAGACCCCAACTGGGGACGTATCCTCAGCAGTGCTGGTTCTAGTGGCTGCAACATGGTGGCCGAACACACCGACCTGTTCTTCGGAGACGTGAAGGTTCTGGAAGGCGGTCGCCCGTTGCCTCTGGACGAGGCACAGACGGCGGCCCTGCACGCAGTTGTGCGCCAGCGTGAATACAAGGTGACCCTGGTGCTCAACATCGGTCAGGCGTCCGCAAGCGCGTTCACCTGCGACCTGAGCTATGGGTATGTGAAGATCAACGCCGAATATACGACGTAGGATTAATGTGAAATGTGTGGTGTGGAATGTGTAATTTCACATCTCACATCACACACTACACACTTGTAATTAGTCCTTCAAGCACCTTAGGCTGGCGCCGTGTTCGGGATTGAACTTCTCGAAGGTGACGTTGTCCTTGTTGTGATGGAATACCACCACCTCGCCTTCGGCAGTCCAGAAGTAGGCCTTCTTTCCGGCGGTGTCAAACTTACGTTCTTTCAGCGGCACGTCGCTCTTGGCGAAATGTCCGCCGCCGGCCTTTACGCCGAACCCTAGTTCGTCTTTACCGTTGCCGTAGTTGTTGGTACCCTCTGTAATGGGATCCCAGCCGAATCCTGCCTTCAGGGCCAGCGCAGGCTTTTTGCCGGCGGCGGCGATCAGCTTTTGCCATTCTTCCTTGGTGGGCATGTGGAACCCGTCCATGCAGGCGTTCTTGGCGTTTTCAAAATCGTAGAGGCGGCCCCAGTTGTTGCATTGCATGCATAGGGAGCCTGCGGCCGTGGCAAAGTTCATGTTCTCTGCGGTCCAGAGTTGGTCGCCAATGCGAACCCATTCGTAGGCGTATCCGTCGCGGGGGTCCTTGTAGCTTCCGTGGGTGGCTGGGTCACCGCTTTCATCGAACACCTCACCAAATTCCACTTGCTTGTTCTTTTGGTACAGAGCCTTGGATGCGAGCTTGCCGTTCTTGTGGTAGCGAAGGACTGCGCCCTCAATGTAACCGTCCACGTAGGGAATTTCCGATTTTACAGTGCCGTCCTCGAAATACTCCTTGGTGGTACCTTCGCGACGGTCTTCCTTGTACGGGGTTTCGCGCTTCAGTGTGCCGTTCTCGTAGTATTCTTTTTCTAGACCCTCGCGCTTGTCGTTTACGTAGGTGGTCTCGAATTGCACGTTTCCGTTGGGGTATTTTTCAACCCGCACGTCTTCGCAGCCTGCGGCTAGGAATGCTGCAGAAGCTACGAGGCTTGCGACAAATGCTCTTTTACCGTATTTGTTTAGTTTGGCCATAGCAACCCATTGTTACAGATAAATTAAAACACAATCTTTCCGGCGGTGGCGAGAATGCCGATAATGTAGAGCATTCCGTCGTAGTAGCGCCAGAAACGGAAAGGCACTGACAGGTTCGCCAGGTCACGCACGAACCCGTGTACCAGCGGACTCTCGGCTGGGAGAACCTGGGTGGCAGCGGCATTCATGGCGATCACTCCCGGAGTGGCCTCGCGCCCTTGTCTCGGGAAGGGGCTTCCGTCTACGGAGTAGTCCGCCAGGTAGGGGCGCTTGCTTTCGAAATAGTTCAGCAGCCTCTCGCAGATTTCCTTTTCCCGTTCGTCACCACGGAACAGGGTGTAGTCCAGGCTCAAGTTCAGGGCCACTCGCCAGGCGTCTCCGCTGAAGCAGTTGCTCTCGGGGAACCAGGGCATGGATTTAGGTGTGCCGTCAAATTCGGAGTAGTCGGCGCAGAGGCCAGTTTCTGGGTGGGCAGCCTTTGTCAGGTATTCCACGCTACGTTTGGCAATCTCGTTCCACTCGTTGTCGCCGGTGGCTTCTGCGAACATGCGGTAGAAAGCCACGGTGTGGTAACTGGGGTCGGTAAAGTCGTTGCCTAACACGGGGGAGAAACGCACGATTCCCATCTTGGGGTCGATGATGGGGCCTACCAGCTCGTTGGTCTGCTTGTGCCGCATCATGTTGATGAGTTCTACCGCGGCTTCCTTGTAGTCGTCACGGCCGAACCGCTTGGCCGCAATCAACAGCGCCGCTGCGATGTATTCCTCGCCGTCGGGGGCGGATCCCGGGTCAATCATGGAAAAGTCGGTGGTGGAAACCTGCCAGGAATAGAAACCCTGGTGCGGGCCGACCGCGTTGTACAGGTAGCGCTTGGTAAAACGCCAGAGCTTGTCGAACAGTTCGGCCCGGTCAGTGAGGGCGGTGACGAACATGCCATAGCTCATGCCCTCGGAGCGGATGTCGTCGTGTCCGATATCCACGATGTAGGCCATGTCGTCGGAGGCGTCAAAGCAGATGCGCTCGTCGATGGGGTCACCCTCGAAAAGCTTGCTGTAGGCGTTCTGCAAAAGTTGGTCTGCGAAGTTCGGGCCGTAGCCCGCTTCCACGAACATGTCACGCGGTTTGAATCTTTCCATAAAAACTCCAATTTTTGAGAAAAATAATAAAAGGTTCCTGGGATCGGTGAAAAGGGACTGGTTTTCCCCTTGCATCCCATCGTTCTCCCAAGTAAGCATTTTGTAACCTGTTGTCTAGCAATTAATTACTACATTTCTAAGCATGGAAGAGAGCTTAAAGTCGGTAGATCTGGTACTTGCCAGCGGTTCCCCCCGCCGGCGTGAAATCCTCGGGCAAATCGGGGTCAAGTTCCGGGTGTCGGTCTCCGACGTAGAGGAAAAGCCCACTGCTGAAAATCCGCTGGATTTTCCCCGTGAAAATGCAAGCCAGAAGGCCCTGGCCGTATCCCGCAAGGAACCCTCCGCCGTGGTGCTAGGGTACGACACTTTGGTGTTTTTGGACGGAAGGCCTCTTGGCAAGCCCAAAGACAAGCAAGACGCTCTGAATATGCTCCGGGCTCTGAACGGACGCTCCCATAAGGTGATTACCGGTGTGGCCGTGGCCCACGGGGGCAAGCTTTTGGATGCATCCCAAGAGGAAACGGAGGTGTTTTTCAGGGACAATTCCGAACAAGAGCTCGAAGAATATGTAAATTCTTTAGACCCTATGGATAAAGCGGGGGCTTACGGGATCCAAACGCAAGGAGCCCGTCTTATCCGTTCTATCTGCGGATGCTATTACAATGTGGTGGGGCTTCCTGTTGCCCGCACTCTTGAGATGCTTACGAAATTGAAGGTAAAAGTATGAGTAACCCTATTGAAGATAAACGTCCCGACGAACGCTTGGGAGCCTATCTGGCCCGTGCCCGCGAGGCGAAGTCCATGACGGTGGCTGAACTGGCCACGGCTACGCGTTTGTCTGAAAAAAATATTTCCCTTATTGAAGCCGGTGACTGGAAAGCTTTCCAGGTGCAGGCGTATCTGCGTGGCTACCTGAATTCCATCAGTACCAAGCTGGGCCTTGATCAGAAGAGGGTGCTGGACTGGTATGCTGCCGAGAACGGCTCCAAGTTTGCAAGCCTCCTCACGGACCTTTCCGACGGTTCCCAGAACAAGTCGGGTTCTGCTGAAGGCGATAAGTCTTCCAAGGGCAAGGCGATAGTCATCATCCTTATAGTTATAGGACTTGCCTTGGTGGTCGCTTCTAAGTTCTTTAAGGACGTTACGCCGGAGCAGAGCGCTCCCGAACCCGCGAAGACGGAATTGGTTGAAGAAGAAAGTGCGGTGGAAACTCCCGAAATGCCCGAAGGTGCCGAAGTGGTACCTGCCGATTCTGTGAATATGGATTCAACGGCTGCTTCTGCCGAAAATAAGGTGGCAGAAGAAAAGACTGCTCCTGTGGCTGGCAAGGAACAGGGAATTAGCCAGGCGGTGGTAGATTCTGCTCTCAAGAAGAATTCTGACCGTCCCGCTTCGGCAACCATATTCCTTTCGTCCGATTCCAAGACCGAAGAGGCCAAGGCCGCTCCGGCAGGTGCAAGCTCCAAGCTTATCTTGGTGGCCTCTGGCGAAATGCGCACCTGGATCGGTATCAAGCACAACGAAGACGATACCTCGTTCCTCAAGGAATCCAACCTTTCCAAGGCCGGCACCCGTATGGTTTACGAATCTTCGGACACCCTGTATGTGGTGGTGGGCGAACCCAGGGCCATTTCCAAGTTCTACCTGAACGGCAAGGAAGTGCCGCTGCCCGGCATGAAATTCGGCCGGGTCACCAAGTTCAGGGTCTTTGGCGGTAAAGTTATCGAAGGAGCGGAATAATGCGAGTTTCCAAGATCGAAAGAAAGACCAGCGAAACCAACATTTCCCTGAGCCTCAATCTGGACGAGGCCAGCAGGGGCGTCATTGATTCCGGCAATGCTTTTCTGGACCACATGCTGGACCTGTTCCAGGTCCACGGCGGCTTCCGTCTGGACTTGACCTGCAAGGGCGACACCGCTATCGATATGCACCACAGCATGGAAGACATCGGCATTGTGCTCGGGCAGGCTCTTGTGGAATGCCTGGGCGACAAGAAGGGTATTGAACGTTACGGTTTCTACTTCGTGCCTATGGACGAAGCTCTCAGCCGTGTCTGCATTGACTTCAGCAACCGCATCGGTTTCGTGTGGAAGGTGGAACTTCCCGGCGAGACGGCTGGCGGCATCGAGGCCAGCATGTTCGAGCATTTCTTCAAGACGGTCTGCGAGAACGCCCGCATGAACCTGCATGTGGAACTGTTCTACGGCAGCGACAACCACCATTGCCTGGAAAGCATCTTCAAGGCCTTCGCCCGCTCTGTGGCCATGGCTGTGGCTCCTAGCCGCAATGTGAAGGGCGTGCCCAGCAGCAAAGGCGTTTTGTAATTATATCCTCGGTACTCTCACCTTATCCCCGGCATTCAGGTGCTCCAGCATCACGCCGGGGTTTACTGATTGCAGGGTAGAGAGCACGTAAAAGCGGGGGAGGCTCTGGGCACCCGCCCCGTAGGTCCGGCGTAAAAGCTGGAACAGGTCTTCTCCGTCTTTGGATTCCACCACCTTGTAAAGCTTGGTGTTGCTGGGGTCCGACTGGAGGGCGGAGAGCGCCTGGGTAAACGTGTTGGCGAAATTTTCTGCGGAGTTGTCCCGGGCTGCCTTGGCGGTAGACTGCTTGGCCTCGCCGGTCCTTGAGCCCTGATTACCCTTGCTTTCGCCTGCCGGTTTCTTCCCTGTTACAGAGTGAGGCAAGATAAAGTTTGGCGCCTTGAAGGTGTTCATGGCGATGCTTGCTTGGTTCTTGTCCTTCTTTTTGATGGGTTCCAGGGCTAAAATAGAGTCTAGGTCCGCGATATAGAGGCTGTCGGGCCATTCTACTAGGGGCATTTTCTTGTTTACGACTACGAGGGTCGCTACCGGAGCCTCCGACTTGCAGGCGGTGAAAAGCCCGACAAGCAGGGACAGTCCGAGCAGTTTCCAGTGCTCGAAACAGGCTGTTTTTACACAAAAATGGCTCCGGTTCATGGCCCAAAGATACAAAAAAACGGCTTCCCGCTTGCCAAAAAGGCCGAATTCTTCTAAATTGTGTGCTCCAATTAACTACTTCACAGGAAGTTTAAAATGAAAGAAGGTATCCACCCTAACTATCAACCGGTCGTGTTCGTCGATGCGAATACGGGTAAAGAATACATCACCCGCTCCACGAAGTCTTCCGCCGAAAAGAAGACTATCGATGGGGTTGAACATAGCGTGATTTCCTTGGAAATCACCGCTGATACCCATCCGTTCTGGACGGGCAAGCAGCATCGCGTGGATACGGCTGGCCGTATCGACCGCTTCAACAAGCGTTTCGCTGGCAACATTACCGGTGCAAAGCGCAAGACTCGCAAGGCGGCTCCTGCCAAGGCCGAAGAAGAAGCCTAGTCTTTTACACCCTCCCCGAAAACGGGAGGGTTTTTGTATATTTTGAGAAAACATGAGGAAAAAACAATGAAAAAAACACTTACGCTCTGTGCTACCGCCGCTCTTATGGCCCTGGCACTGACCGGTTGCGAAAAGACCGGTACCATCGAAGGTGAAGTCTGTGACGCATTCACTGGCAAGCCTCTCGAAATGCCCACCATCTGGATGGACTCCACTATCTACTCCACCCTCAAGGAAAAGTACAAGTACAAGCAGGAACTCCGCAAGGGCCAGTTCAAGTTCGAAAAGGTCCCCGTGGGTAACTACAAGATTCTCGCCGGCCGCTCCAAGTATATCAAGAGCAAGAACATGATTTCTACTACGGAAGAAAACCCGAACCTGAAGGTGACGCTGTATATTTACAGCGACCAGATTGATCCGGGTCTCTACTTTGCTGGTGACGACAACGGTCCTGTCAAGATTTCCAACGAATGGGTCGTCTGGTCTACCCAGTGCACGGAATCTATCGCCGGCTATCAGCTGGAACGTCCGCAGGCTGGCGACGGTGCCAAGGTGCCCGACCAGAAGAAGGACAAGAAGAAAAAGAAAGCTAAAAAGGAAGCTGCTGCCAAGATGTCTCCGCTGCCCGCTCCTCGCGTGATCGAAGGCAAGCTGGAAGTCTTCTACCGCAATGCTAGCTCCGTGACTTCTCCGCTGATCGCCAAGACCTACCCCGCCGTGGAAGGCAATGTGGCTGACCATAAGGACTGCAAGGGCTTCGAAGAAAGCGAAAAGAAGGGCCTCTTTGCCGACAAGGACAAGGGTACGAACCTGACGGTGACCTACATGGCCGAGAACCTGTTCAAGATTACCGGCGATCTCCCCAAGGGCAAGCAGATCATCCAGTTCTCTCAGGATGGCAAGACCCTGACCACCTACTACTTCGAGAACAAGTAGTTTATACCTAAAATTACGACTAAACTCCCGGTGCTGGTTGCGCCGGGAGTTTTTGTTTGGTCTGAATAAACTATTTTTTACGAGATTCAATATGGGTGGAAATGTTTTTGCCCGATATCAGGAGGATCAGATATGAAATATTGGTTTGGGTTGCCGATGGCATTGGTTGCTGCCGGCACTCTCTTTACCGCTTGCGGTGATGAATCAGTCAATGAACTGGTGAAGGCCGAGTCTTATGCGACTGCAGAGGACTTGCCCCAGTGCGACGAAAGCTACAAGGGATACTTTGCGGTGGTTCCTTCCACTAGCCAGGTTTTTGTCTGCTCGGTGACGGGTGCTGATAGCGCAAAGGTCTGGAAATGGGCTTCTGTAGGTGGTTCGACCACGGTAGCACCTGTTAGTGCTAACCTGGACTGCAAGGCCGAAGAGCTGAAGGACAAGAGCGGCTTTAAGGTCGTGTGCAACGGGGATTCCCTTGCCGTAATCAAGAACGGCAAGAATGGCGAAACCCCGAAGGTCGAGGCCGCATGCTCTGTGGCAAACCTTGAAGATGGTTCCGGTGTAAGGGTCACCTGCGGTAAGGAATCTGTGGAAATAAAGAACGGTACTTCTGCCCAGTCCACGGAACCGGGTGATGTCACCCCGGGTAAACTGAAAGATGCCTGTACCGTGAGCTATGCCGGTGCTGACATGCTTGTCTACGATTGTGGTGACCATGGCTTCGCTACGAATGCATACGGTGTGGAAGTCCCCACTTGGAAGGGCCTGTCCCGAAAGCCCGTGATTGCTAAACAAGCCAGCTTCTTTGACATTTATGCGCACGACGACTATGATTATGACTACGGTGATGATGAGGAGGAAGACTATTATGCAGAATGGGACTACTATGGAACAATTCAGTGGGAAGGCGTTGACGCTGACGACGACAATCTGGTTGCTGCCCCGGGAACGCTGGTCCGCGCCTTGCCCGCTGCTGAAACCCGTGATAATATCAGCGGAAGAATCAGTCGGATCGTTGGATATCTCGAGGAACAAACCCGTTCTGTCGTGGCAAGTGCTATGGAAAAGTCCCTTCGCAAGAATTATGCGCTCAAGGGAAAGGTTTCTGTAGGGGCCGGCGAGAGTTCTCCAGTTTTGTCGCTGGAATTTGAAGATGGTTATATCGCTGACCGTTCTTGGGGTGGCTTCTGCTTGACTTATTCTTCTGAAAAGGAAATGGATCTTGTACTTGATGATACTCCGTTGTTTGCTAAGCTCCCGGCGACAGGAGGTAAAGAGAAGACTATCAATATACCGTGGAATAGTTTTAAAAATAAATACGAAGGTGTTGACGGAGAAGCGTCTCTTTTCAGTAGCTCAGAACTGTCTTTGGAAGGCTTTTTCAACGGTAGCCTTGGGTTTGATAATCCGTTCTGTCAACAACATGGAGCTTGCGGCGCTTCCTTCGTAGATATAATTCTTGCAATAGCGGATAAAGAAGCCACGGTCGAGAATACATTCGGCATATATGAGTTTGGCGCCTATGGCAAGTGCAGTGGAAATACGATTACTAAGTTGAAGGCTGATGTTGCTTTGTTGAAGAAAGAAGGAACATTCACGGATCCCAATGATAAAAGCGTGATATACAACACGGTCACCATTGGTTATGATACTTGGTTTGTTGAAAACCAGAATATAATACCGGTTGCTGAAGAAGTTGGCTCTTCGTCGTCTGATGCTCTGTACTCATCATCTGAGCAAGCTCAATACACCTGCCTTGATGGTGAAGCTTGTGAACGCGTGGGTTACACTTTCGATGCGGCGCAGAATCTTTGCCCGGAAGGGACGCATGTGGCTACGGGTAATGATTGGATAAATTTGATAATGGCCGTTTCTGAAAAATACTATGTAGAATTGTACGGCAGTGACGTCGTTATCCCGCTTATGTCAATGTATCAGGGAGGTTCGGGTTACGCTGAGTTCGCCTATAGTGTTCTCGCTTCTCAGACCGGCTGGGAAAAAGGTAATGAAGGTTGGGATCTGTTAGGATTTAACCTTACGCCTTCTGTTAACTTTGATGGTATTGGTGCTACCCTGTTCTGGTTGGGTGGATATAATGGCTTGGTTGAAATTGACTCCGACGGCGCGAATGCTATGGTTGCTAGAAGCGGTGACCTTGCCATGAATAATGTGCCGGAAACTGTAAATATGGGTGCGGTCCGTTGTGTGGTGGATAATGAGAAGCAGTATATCGTTTCGGATAATCCGCGGTAGCTTCTAAAGCCTTGTTTTATAAGGGATGCCCCGCCTTGGCGGGGCATTTTTTATGTATCTTTCCCTTGAAAACATTATTGGATTTACCGATGAAAAAGTCTAAGGGATTATTTTCGTTTTACGGGCTTGCCTTTACCCAGGTGGCCCTCTCTACCGCCATTGTCGCCTACATGGAACTTGTGCTTGGCAGGGCCGGGTACACGGCCATGGGTTCTTGGCAGTTCTATGTGCTGCACCTGTTGTTTCTGCTGCCCTGCGTGTTGCTCATAACGCCCTCGGGATATTTCTCTGACAAGTTCCCCAAGGAACGTGTCCTTAGGTGGACGACTCTGCTTTCGCTGCCGGCGGTGGTGCTGTTTGGTTATGGTGTTTGTACGGCAAGCCTGCCTCTGGAGTTTCTTTCTGTTGGGTTGTTCTTTGTGTTGCAGGCGTTCCAGAGCCCGGCCAAGAACGGTTACATGAAGGAACTGGTGGGGGTCCGTTCCCTGGCCCAGGGAAGCGGAGCCCTGATGATTCTCCTGTTTGTGGCCCTTGTGCTTAGTGGTGGCCTGGTGGCCTACGCCTACGAGCACATACCGCCCATGTCCGGTGACTTGTCAGAGTCGGCACGGGCCTTTGCCCCTGTGGGGGGCACTCTTGTTGCCTTGGAATTGTTTGGAATATTGTTTAGTTTTGGCCTGCCGCCTATCGGTGCATACGATGCCGAACTGAAGTTCCCTTGGAGGCGTTATTGGAACCTGCTGTTTACCCGTCGCAAGCTGAGCAAGCTTTGGGTGAACCGGGCCCTCCGTCAGTCCATTATCGGGCTTTCCATGTTCTGGGTCATGATATTCCTGCTGGTATTCATTGTCCAGGACCTGTTCGGTTCGGGCTCCCTCTTTAACCGTGACATTTTGGCCAACTACGCTATCTTCGGTACGGCCCTGGGCCTTGTGGTGGGCATCTTCTTTGCCATGCGCATGTCCAGGAACTTCATTGAGACCGGGCTCATCCCTATGGGTACTGCCGGGGCGGCCATCCTTATTTTCTTGATTCCCTTTATCCCGAGGCCCTATAACGCCATTGCCTTTACCCTGCTTGGATTCTGCGGCGGCATCTACATGATTCCCATGTTCTCCATGCTGCTTTACCATACCAAGCCCAGGTCGGCGGGACACGTGCTTTCGGTGGCTAACGGGGTGCAGAACCTCTGTATTCTTCTCTTCGAGATTATTGCCGTTGCTCTTATCCGGTTCCTGAACCTGGACCGTATGAGCCTGTTCTTTATCTTGGGAATCGTGTGCCTGGGCGGTACCATCTGGGCCCTGATGGCCATGCCCCATACGTTGCTTCGCCAGCTGATGCGTTCGGTACTCTCTGTGCATTACAAGTTTTTGGTGTCGGGCGTGGAACGCATTCCCTGGGAAGGACCTGTGCTTTTGGTGGGCAACCACATTTCTTATGTGGACTGGGCCATGATCCAGATGGCTAGCCCCCGTCCTCTGCGCTTTGTGATTACCAGACGGCCTTTTGAAAAGTGGTACGTGCGGCTGCTGCTTTCGCAGATGCGGACTATTGATCTGGATATTGCCCATCCGGAATCTGCCATGAATGAAGCCCGGGAAGCCCTGCTCCGTGGCGAGGCTGTGGTGATGTTCCCCGAGAACACCATGACCGCCACGGGTAACATGAGCCGGTTCCGCTTGGATTACTCTGCTGCCATCAAGGATGTACGCCACCTGAAGCTCTTGCCGTTCTATGTGCAGGGCCTGTGGGGGAGTAGTTACTCTATGGCGGGTGCGGGCTTTAAGGATCTTGTCCATAGTGAGGGTCGCGTTATATCGGTGGCCTTTGGCGAGGAACTTCCCCTGGATTCTAGCCCGGTTACAGTCCAGCGTGCCGTCCAGGAGCTTTCCATTACGGCGTGGACTTCTTATATCCGCCTGCTCCGTCCGGTGGCCTCTGCCTGGATCCGTACGGTTAAGCGTATCGGCAGCGGCCCCTCGGTATACAGCCCCGACGGACATCACCTTTCGGCCAACGCCCTGGCGGCGGCCTCCTTGACATTTGCGAAGATGATCGGTGACCTTACCAAGGGTGAAAAACAGGTGGGCGTGTTGATTCCGCCTTCGGGCCCGGGCATTATCGTGAACATGGCCTGCCTTATCAAGGGCAAGACTGTGTACAACCTGAACTACACCAACACGCCGGAGACCATGGACTACTGCTGTAGTATTGCCGACGTGAAGACCATCTTTACCGCCCGTGTGTTTATCGACAAGCTGAAACAGAAGGGACTCCCCATGGACCAGCTTCTGGACAAGTACAAGGTCTACTACATGGAAGACCTGAAGGAAAAGCTGAAGAAGCCTGCCCTGGTGCTGAACTTCTTGCGGGTGATGCTGCTTCCGGCCTGGTACCTGGAACTTCGGTTCTTCAAGAAGGTCTCCCTGGACGACGTGGCGACAATTATCTTCAGCTCTGGTTCCGAGGGTAGGCCCAAGGGCGTGGAACTTACCCACTTTAACCTGATGGGTAATATCAAGCAGTGCGAAAACGTTTTGAATCCGGGTTCCGACGACGTATTCCTGGGTTCGCTCCCGCTGTTCCATGCGTTTGGCTTTTCGATTACCACCATGCTTTGCCTGGTAGATGGCGTGCCGGTGGCGACCTGCCCCGACCCCACAGATGCAAGGCTTGTGTCCCGCATGGTGGCCCAGTTCAAGGTGACCATTATGGTGGCCACTGGAACGTTCTTACGCATGTGGGGCATGAACCGTGCGGTACACCCGCTGATGTTCAGTCATGTGCGGAGCATCTATGCCGGTGCCGAAAAGATTCGCGAAGACGTGCGCCAGCTTTACCGCACCAAGTTCAAGCTGGAAATTTTCGAGGGCTTTGGCTGTACAGAGACCACCCCTGTGGCGGCGGTGAACACCAAGGACGTGCTCATGGACGACTACAAGACGGTGCTGGAAGGCAACAAGCCTGGTACTGTAGGCGCGCCCCTGCCGGGAACCCAGTTCCGCATTGTGGACCCGGACACCATGGAAGAACTGCCCATCGGTGGCGACGGCCTGATTCTTATCGGTGGTGCCCAGATTATGAAGGGCTACCTGAAAGATCCGGAACGTACTGCCCAGGCTATCGCCGTCATCAACGGCAAACGTTGGTACAAGACTGGCGACAAGGGCCATGTGGACGAGGACGGCTACCTGACCATCGTGGACCGCTATAGCCGATTTGCAAAGCTTGGCGGCGAGATGGTGAGCCTTGGTTCTGTGGATTTCAAGATTTCGGAGAACGCCCTGTTCGACGAGATAGACCATTTTGCCGTGGCTGTTCCCGACGGGTCTAAGGGCGAAAAGATCGTGCTTGTATATGCAGGTGACAAGACCGAAGAGGAAATGAAGGAAATGCTTCGCCAGATTGGGCTTCCGCCCCTGATGGTGCCGGGCGCCGTGGTGAAGGTGGAAAGCCTTCCCAAGCTGGGCAGCGGCAAGAGCGATTTCCAGACGGGCAAGAAGATTGCCATGGAAAAGCTTGGAATCAAGAATTAGAAGTGTGAAATGAAGCTTGAACTATGAAAAAGAATATCGAAAAGAAAAGTGCATTGAGGGAATGGTATAGGTCCTTGAATCTGGGAAAGACTCAGGGATTGATGCTGGTGGTTACCTTGTTGGTGCTGGTCATTGCGTTCCTGATTTTCAATGGAACGTCTGTAGCCACGGCCCGCAAGTGGGATATCGAGTGGGGCTACTACGCTATCCTTTCTACCTTCGTTATCGGGGTTGTGGGTGTGGCGGTAAACCTGCCCTTTATCGCAAAGCACATTCGCGAGTTCTTGCCCGGAGGTAAGAGCCTTTGCGGGCTTGCCGTGCTGCTGCTGGTGTTTTCTGTCTTTATGTTTGGAAACATCGGAAATTCCCACCGTGTGTTGAGCGACGAGACCAGTTGGGAATCCATGGGTCTTCAGATGTACTTCCAGCATACTGGAGGTATCTGTAACGAAGGTATATGGAAAGACGGTAACCTGGAATGTACCGACGAGGTGAACAACTTCAAGGGCAAGGCTCTTGGCTTTGTGTATTCCCTGGTGTTCAATTTTATGGAGCCCAACAGGGATACGACCCTTCTGGTGAACTACCCCTTCTACATCTTGAGCCTTCTGTTTTTCTTCTTGGCTCTTTCGAAGTGGTTCAAGAGCGAGCCCTTGGCTTTGGCGGCGACGGCTTTCTTGGGCGGCATGCCCATTTACCTATTGCAGGCAAGGTCAGCTTCTACCGAGGTGCTGTACATTAGCCTTCTTTCGGCCCTGATGGCCTGGTATGCCTTTGTGCCTACCAACAAGGTGACCTGGAAACACTTCTTACTGACGGTTCCCCTGCTTGGTTTCTTTGCCCAGACAAGACAAGAAACTGTTTTTGCCTTTATTCCTTTTGCTTTGTACTATTACCGCTATTTCCTGGAAAAGCCCTATCGCCTGCCCCTGTTTGTGGCGTCTGTCATTGCAGTAAGCTGGCCTTCGGTCAATACCATGGCAGCCTACCGTGGTTACGATTTCCAGGGTGGTGAACATGCGGCCCATTCTCTTGAAAATATGTGGTTCAACATCAAGACGAATCTTGAAGTCATGATGAACCTGAAGCAGGATAATTCTTTTGGTGGAATTCTGGAGAATCCGTTCTATACCACCTTTACGGTGCTGCTGCTTGTTTCGACGGTTTGGCTTTTGTTCCGTCTGGTGTATTCCAGACGCTATGTCCGGGGCTTTGTTCTCGGAATTCTGTTCTGCATACAGATTTTTGTCATCTTGCTGAACGTGTCGGGGACCTTTACCATCGATATCAACCAGCGTTATGTGCTGGTGGCCTTGCCCCTGTTTGCCCTTTTGATGGCCCTTGGCCCTTACGACGCCCTCTGCTTTTTCTCTAAGATGAAACCCGATGGGGTAGGGCGCTTGATTCTTGGTTGTGCTGTTGCCTTGTCCGTTGGGCTCATGATGTACCATGCTCCCAGTTTCAGGGCCAATATGCTCTATTACCAGAACAAGCTTTTGGCCGAAGAGGATTTCCTGAATACGGAACTGAAGAAGTATCCTGAAAATTCCATTTTTATTTATGCGCGGCCGTGGCAGATGTTGGCTTCGGGCCATAGTGCCTTTAGTGAACGCACGTTTAAGCGCTGGGATACGGATACCTTTGCCAAGTGGTATCAGGTGTCGGGTGGAAACATCTACCTGGTGCGTGGACAGGATGGCTATGGCTCGGTGAACCGCCAGAGTCGTGTGGTGGGTTTCAAGACCACTGACCAGATTGACGAGATCCTCGATTCGTACAAAAACGAACGTGTGCTTTTGGAACCTAAGCTGTTCGGCTATCCGCTGGTTATTTACCGCATTGACGCCAAGAAGGGCATTTCTCAATATGCCCAGCGGTTCGCGGTTTCGGTGATGGATAGTTCTGTCGTTAGCCTGAAAAAGGCATTTGGGGAATCTATTGCCTGCTTCTATTCTGTTAATGGAGGGCCAGAAAAGGAAAAGGTGATTACCGAAATGCAAGACAGCCTGGTGTTGGATTCTACGGACTTGCCAGCCGGATTGAATCGCATGAAAATGTGGTGCTTGATGCCTGATGCTGATACCTTGACTTTGTATAGGGACCTTTTTGTGAAAGGTGAAGGCGTGGCTCTGGTTTCCGAACTTTCTATGAAAAGCTTCCGTCAGGATTGGGGTGGCCCTCAAAAGGATCAGTCGGTAGAACATAATGTCATTACCCTCGATAAGGAGCCTTTCCGCTACGGAATAGGTAGCCACGCTGATGCGAATATCGAGTATGATATTTCCGGCAAGTTTACGATGCTCCATGGTGTAATCGGCCTGGACGATGAAAGCGCCTGTGGAGATGGAATCGTGTTTGTGGTCACTGGTGATGGCCGTGAACTGTTCCGTTCAAATCGGCTATATTCCACCCAAAAGCAGGTCTTGGATGTTGATGTGTCTGGAGTCCAGAACTTGCAATTGGTCTTGGAACAGGGCGGAAACAAGAACTGTGATCATGGAGACTGGGCAAACCTTTGGCTGGAGGCCAAGTAGTGAAAGTCTTGGTGGCGCCGCTGGATTGGGGGCTTGGGCATGCGACCCGATGCGTTCCCGTCATCAAGGAGTTCCTGCGGCAGGGTGCTCGGGTGGAACTTGCCGTTACGCCAGCGTATGCACCGTTGTATCGTGAGATCTTTCCGGAATTGAAAACGCACACGGCGCCCTCCTATGGTATTGTATACCCGAAACATGGTTTCAATATGGGCCTTTGGCTTTTGAAGAATAGCGCCCATTTGAACAAAGTTGTTGAGTACGAGCACCACTATGCCGAAGAAATGGTGCGCCGCCATGGGTTTGATATTCTGTTTTCGGACAACCGGTTCGGTTTCTATTCTGACAAGGCATATTCCATTTATATGACCCATCAGTGCCGTATCGCTTTCCCCACCATTTTTTCCAAGTTCGAGGGAATCGGTATACACTGGCATAGAAAGAAAATGGGTCACTTCAATCAGGTGTGGATCCCCGACTTGGAAGAGGCTCCCGGTTATGCGGGGGCCATGTCCCACGTGAAAAACCTTGCTATTCCCGCTAGCTATACAGGGCCGTTGAGCCGTTTTACGGAACTGGAGAACCGGCCTGAAATTGCGACTGAATCGCCCAAGGATTTGAACGTGGTGGCGGTCATTTCTGGAGTGGAGCCTGCCCGTAGTGCCTTTGAAAGAAAGCTACGAGAGTTGTTGCCCAAGGTCCCCGGAAATCATGTGATGATCCTTGGAAAACCCGGTGCCGAAAAGAAATCCTGGAAAGAGGGAAACGTTCAGTTTTTCAGTCATTTGGAAACGGCCGAATTTGCCCGGACGGTTCGCCGTGCCCGCTGGGTTGTCTCTAGAGGGGGCTACAGCACCATCATGGATATGGCGGTTCTGGGTGCAAGCTGTATTTTTGTCCCGACGCCAGGCCAGTACGAACAGGTGGTCCTTTCTAGGAACCTTTCCCGGGCTGGCTACGCGGTAGACATTCCGGCAGGGAAGCTGAATTTGGGAACGCTGCAACAGGCGATGGAATCCAGCGTCAAGTTGCCCAAACCTCAGGCACAGAATTTACTCACTCCCTTGGTACAGGAGGCCTTGAAACAATTATGAATTCTTTCGTTCTCGCATTCCCCCTGACTGTGGCTCAAGACGATCCCTTTGCCGTGACGCCCAACGTGTCGGTAGAAAAGGATACGGCAAGCCTGATGGTTCCGGGCTGTACCTTGGTCTTCAAGGTGGTCCGCAAGGAGGCTGTGCCTGGCCTTTCCGATATCTTCAAGGAACATTCAGAAATTTCCGCAGAAGATGCAGCCACTATTGAATCCCATAAGTCTCTGCTTTTTTTACTGGGCAGTCTCAAGAGCGCCACGGACCTTACCATGGTAAATACGGCTATTCTGAAGGTGCTTTCGGCGGGAGCCTTGGGAGTGTACATGCAGCAGAGCGGTGCCGCCTGGACGGCTGAGGGATTCCGTGAAGAGCTTGGCGATGCTGAATTTCCCATGGACCCCTGGATGAACTACCTGGAAGGTGGCGATGTTCTTTACACTCTAGGGCTTGAAACTTTTGCCTTGCCGGATCTGTGCATTTCAAAAAATGCAGAGGTGCAGGACCTGCGCGAAGTCTTGAGTGTGGTGGCGGACAGTTTATTTGTTGAGGGTGTCAGTTCTAAGTCCGGTACCGAGGTGGACTGCGGAGAGTGCGGTGTCTATGCGCTCCGTCAGGAGACCAAGAGCCCCTTTGCCAAGGATGACCCGGAATACAACCGCCAGGGAATTTTACGACTCCTGAAACGCTAACGTTTTTATTTATATTGAATACCATGATCGATATTTACGCCTTGTCAAAGAACCCTCTGGTATTCCAGAAGCAGAGAACCATTACGTCGGCCTATATCGACGTGTCCGGAAAGATGGGCCTTGCCCAGACGGTGCTTATGGTCCAGGACAACATCACCGAGAATTTTGGCGCCATCAAGATGGACAATTTCGCGGTGAAGGAGAAGGGTGGTTTCTGGGTTGTTTACAAGGCCAAGTTCAAGTTCTTTAAACGCCCCTACTGGCGCGACAAGGTGGTGACCACGTCGTTCCCGGCAGACAATCAGCTGATACGTCTCAACGAGAACACGGCTATCACTACGACCGAAGGCGAGCCTATCATTATTGCCAAGCAGGAAATGTGCTGCCTGAGCTTTGAAAACCACCGCCCTCTGCGATTGGCTGCGGTGGATTTTCCCACAGAAGGGTTCCCGGACCCCTTCATGACGGCGGAATTCGACCGCTTTCACGTGAAGCCCGAGGAATACGTTGAGGTTTACCAGCAGAAGGTGCTGCCCCAGCATATCGACATGTCCCACCACATGAACAACATCGAGTACGTGAAGCTGGCGCTGAACGTGTTCGGGACTCCGGACTGGGAACTTTGCAACCCGGCCACGCTGGAGATCCACTACCTGGGTGAATCCAAGGAAGGCCAGACCCTGCGCATATTCCGGGCGGACCACAGCGGGGCTACCTACATGCGCGTTTTAGACGAGACGGATCGTGCCGTTTTCGAGATGCGTCTTAGGATGATGTAGCCGGAGTGCTTTACAGCAGTTTTCCTAACGCCACGATGGCTGCGGTTCGTGCCCGGAGCCTCGTGTTTCCCAAGTTCAAGGCGTAGCTCTTTCCACCGGTGAATTCCCGGGTTATGCGGATTTCGTCCGGTGAGAACCCGCCTTCGGGCCCAACCAGCAGGGTTACGGGCGTCGGGACCTTGTTGCACGCATTGTCGCCGGAGGGGTTGTTTGTCAGTTTGTCTGTAATTTCCTTGGGCGCAGACTTTTCGCCGTCTACGTCACAGAGGATCAGGTCTCCGTGGTAGCCTTTCAGCCATTCCTTAAATTCTACGGGACCACAAATTTCGGTGAGCCAGGGTTTCTTAGACTGCTTTAGGCTTACTAGGCTTTTGAGTTCTGAGCGGCGGATCAATTTGTGCAAATCGGAATTCTTGGGCTCTTGGGAGTAGTCGGTGCGCAAGAAGGTGATGCTTGCAATTTCGGTCTGGGCGGCATGGAATACCACCTCCTCCAGGGCGTCGTCCTTGAGACAGGCGATGGCCAGGTTCAGCAGGGGCTTGTGTGGCTTAGGCATTTCCACCTTGGAAATTTCCACCTGGCAGGCCTTTGGATCGGCCGTTACGATAGTCCCGACCGCAAAATGACCCTGCCCGTCGCAAAGCTCCAGTATGTCCCCGACGGTGGCCCTGCACACCTTTACGGCGTGGGTACTTTCGTTTTCGTCTAGGGTGACGGATCCGCACTGGATAAGGGGGCAGTAAAAACGGCTATCGGGAGTTTTCATGACTTCTAAGGTAGCAATTTTTTCTACCTTAGCCTACATGACAGTGCATAAGCCTGTAAAAGTGGTGGTCTTTGATTTGGACGGAACCCTCTATCTGAGTGGTCGGCCTTATCCCGGTGCGGTGGATGCCGTAAAGCGGGTGGCTTCTAGGGTGCCCGTATACTACCTGAGCAACAACACCAGCAAGTCGCCTGTGTTCTACGAGAACCGGCTGAACGTGATGGGGCTGCCTCTTCGCGACGACGGCATTATATCTGCGCTGACTCTTTCCTTGTCAGCCATTCACGAGAAGGGACTCAAGAACGTCTACTTCTTTGCGAACCCAGAAGTCTACGAATGGTTTGCCGCCCAGGATCCGTCCTTGAATTTACGGCCTTCTGTAGAGGATACGGAACTAGTCTTGGTGGCCTACCACAACAGCTTTGACTATCGGGAACTTTGTGAATTGTCTTTCCGAGTGCAAAGGGGAATTCCTTTCTGGGTGACCCATACGGATTTTGTCTGCCCCGACGCTCGAGGCCCCGTACCCGATATCGGAAGCTTCATGGCTCTTCTCAAGACGGCCTACGGAGTGGAACCGGAGCGGTCTTTTGGTAAGCCCAATCCGGCTATGCTTTCGGGACTTCTAAAGATGTATGCTCCCGAAGAAATTCTTTTTGTGGGGGACCGTCTCTATACGGACTTTGAACTTGCAAGGCGTTCGGGCTGCAGGTTTGTGCTGCCTCTATGCGGCGAGACCAAGAAAGGGGACCTAGAGACGCTGGCAGAAAAACCCGAGTACGTGGTGGATTGCGTCAAGGATATTGATTTCGAGGGCTTTTTCGAAGGGCGACTTTGATGGCAGCCTTCAAAAAAATGTATAATGGTATCAGAGGTTATATGAATCATTTTGTGAAAAAATTTTCCCTGTCATCTTTGGCTCTTGGCGGCCTTTTCTTGGCGGCCTGCGGTAGCGATGACGGATCATCTTCTATCGACATGGAAGATTCCTTTGATATTGTGTTGAGCAAGGCGCATTACGATTATAATTCTGACGATTCTACGTTGACGGTGACTTATCCCGCCTGCAAGGAAGGCAACCTTGGAAATTTTGTTTGGCGTGAAGAGAATCCTGATTCCGTAGTCAAGTACAAGGCTTATCGGGATAGGGACGACGCTGTGCGCTTTGATGTGGGTAAGACTGAACCTTCTCGCTTTGCTTTTGACGGAGGCAAGTTCCCCATAGGTTTCTGGGCCGCTCCTACAGAAAAGAAGGGCGGCAAGTTCCAGAGAGGACTCCGTTTCAACAAGAAAGATGAAGTGGCTTCCGTGGTACATTATTCCGGATCATGCTATGCCCAGGATTTCAAGGCAAATATGTTCCTGAATAATAGTTCTATCGCTATGACTGAACAGGAACTGGTGAAATTCTACCAGATGTTCCAGCCCAGCGACAAGCAAGAAGTCAAGAATGCAGCCGAGGTCTTGACTAATATTCACGACGAAGAATGTGATCGTTTGACCATGTACGACGACCTTGTGGAAATTGAAGTGGATGAACTTAAAGAGTACGCCGGTGAATTGACGGTTTCGTACGAGAGCGATGAATGCCCTGTGAATTTTTCCATACGCTACGCAGTTGACGAAGATGACTGCAAGGCTGCCTATGACGAATTCTTGGCCGATAAGAGTGCCGAGAAATTCAACTTTGCTGATTACAGCATGAAGGTTGAATACGACGAGTACTGCATTGCCCAACTGGTCCTGAACCTGAAGAAGGACCAGAACATTTCCTTGAAGAAGACTTCTTCTTTGAAGTCTGACAGCAAGGAATTCGCCAAGGGCATTGCCCGCCTGATCCTTTCAGGACTGAAGTAGTTTTAGTTTTTTGAAAATTATGCCGCACTTTGTTGTGCGGCATTTTTTGTTGGTTTATTTCTTTTTTGCCCGTGCCAGTACTGCCACACCGAAGATGGCGAGCAGGACTATGGCCAGCGCACTGACCTTTAAGCAGTCATGGAAGGGCTTGCTCCGGTATTCCATGCGGATAGTGGACTTGCCTTTGGGAATCTCCACGGCACGCAGGTTTCCGAAGGCCTTGTAGACCTTGGCTTCCTTGCCGTTCACGGTTGCTTTCCAATACGGATGGTAGTTTCCTGCCACTACCATGATGGCGGGACGGTCGCTTTCAGCCTCAAACACTTGGGTGTCCATCTTGGGGCTTTCCACCAGGCGGGCGTAACCACCCACGATGCCGCCTTCCAGGGGCTGCTCCGGATTTTCGGACAGGATAACCTTTTCCTTGTAGTAGAATGCGTTGGGGTCGTCTTGAGGTTCTGCGGCAGGTTCAGCGACTACTTCTGCAGAAGCTGCTGTGCTGTCGGCACTTGCCACGGTAGAGTCTGCAACTGTGGAATCAGGCGTAGCCACAGGTTCCGGGGCCTTGGGCTTGCGAATGGTGGCCTTGGCCTGTAGCGTCTTGATGGCGTCATCATCGCTCATGACGGTGGCCTCGCCGTAGAGGTAGGCTTCGCCCATGGCAGTGGGGATGGGCATGTAGGTGGTGCCCTGTTTTGAATCAAAGATGATATAGCCGATGTTCATCAGGTCCAAGAAGGGGTGTGCCGCCTCGGGGTCGTTGATGTTCAGCAGATAATTGGCGTTTTGCTGTCCACCGCGGAACGCCCTGTAGCTTGCCAGTTCGTTGTCGTGGAAACCATCGGCGTTTCTCAGGTGGTATTGGGGGAATATGTTGGAACCGAAAGCCTTGCTCCTGGAAAGGGAAAGTACGCGGGGCGTGTTCAGGGAGTCGGCCTTGTAAGGAGCCTTGACGGCTGCAACCAGTGCGTTACCTGGCTGTAGGTATTCCTCGGCGTCTACGTTCTGGATAAAGGCTCCGTTGATGAAGAACAGTTCTACAGCGGCTACGAGGGCAAGGACTCCAGCCTTCTGTACAATGCCGGCCTTCCATTTAAGTGCGAACAGCGTGGCGGCTACGATTACCAGTACCAGGATGAATCCGGGGATAATCTTGCCGGCGGTCATCTGCATGGCAATCTCGTTCAGGGGCTTGAAGTAGGGAGCTGTTATGGCATCTTCCAAAAGCTTCTGTCCGCTCATCAGGAAGGTTCCAATCAGGCCAAATCCAATCACCACGCCAGCCTGGATGGCGCGGTGGGTGCCGGGAAGCCCGGACTTGAAGCAGTCCGTGAAGTTTGCAACGGAGAATTCTTTTCCCTGGTCGTCAATGCTCATGACTCCGAGACAGGCTAATGCATAGACAAGGCATGCCACCAGGCCAAAGGGGCCGATAAAGAGAGTCCAGTTGTATCGTGCAATAACGACAATGACAAGGAGCAAAACGAACATGACGGCACCATGCAATAGGGCACGGTGGTTCTTGACAGCCTCTGCAGATTCGTCAGAAAAGACCTTGAGTACGGGAGCTGCCATCATCACAAGTAACAGCGGGAGCCAGAACAAGGCCATGCCTGGAGCTCGGAAATTCTTGACGCCCGGCAAGATATTGTACCAGAGCTTGAACAGCGGGGAATGGGCCCCCATGCCGTAACTCAGGGCAAGGACAGCCCCAAGTCCCCAGAACATTGCCCAGCGGCGCTTGCCCGGCAAGAACAGGCACAGGAACCCGAGCAGAGTCAGAAGAGCGCCGGCGTTGTTGTGGTCCAGCTTGAAGCTGTTGTGTCCCCAGTAGAAAGGCGAACCGTTCGATGACCGGTATTCCTCTATGGTGGCGTTCACGAAGGAACTGCCTTCCAGCTTGCCCTCTTTTTCGTTGTATTCGTAGACGTCCACCCCGATGAATCCGGGCAACAACATCTGGGCCAATTCCTCTTGATGCAAGGACCAGCTTACAGCGTGGCCCAGGTTGGTGTGGTCCCCTTCGCCACGGACAGACTGGGTGGTGGTGTACATGTAGGGCGGTACCACCTGGAAACAGCTGATGGCAAGGCCGAAGGCAAGTCCTGCCGCCGCAAGGCCTATACGCTTGCCCTTGGTCTTGAAGGTATCGCAATGGAAGATTGCTTCGTAGAGGGTGTAGAATCCGGCTCCCCATAGGAACAGGTAGGTGAGCTGCAGGTGGGACCCGAGAATCATCCAGGTGATAGAAAGGGCAAGTACGATCAGGTAGGGGAGGCTCCCGTCCCGCACGATCTTACGGATGGCAAGGAGTGCAAGCGGTGCGATGGCGAACACCATCATCTTTCCGTCGTGGCCACCATAGATGTAGGTGAAATATTCTGGCGAAAAGGCGTAGAGAAAGCCGAGTAATGCTCCCCACCAGCGGTTTCCCGTCAGGTTCCAGGCCAAAAGCATGGCGCTCATGAAGGCTACCCAGACGGTCAAAATGAACTTGAAGCCTACGGCCCTGGCGGGTTCTGTCAGGAACTGTACCCATACCAGCGGATGGTAGGCATCGGCAAAAAGAGCATCGATGGTGGGGACGCCGCCCAGGCGGGAATCGTCCCATTCCGTGACGATGGCGTTTTCGGCACGCAAAATACGGCTACCAATGCCGTTCAGCTGGTCGCTGTTCAGCATCAGGGTGTCTGGATTGAAGGCGAACTCCCGGAAAACAATCAGCAGGATGCCAAGGAACACAGCGGCAGTTACCGCAAAAAACAGGGGTTTCTTGTTTAGAAAGTTCATGCCGGACAATATAGCAAAGCACCCGAAAGACGGATGCACAAAAGGCCGGGCACAAGTCCCGGCGGTCTCTAAAACATACCGAAGGCTAGTCCGCCGTATTCTCGTCGAGGCGGGCTGTACGCACAATGCCGTAGATTCCGAGGGCCGAAACCAGGCAAACGGCGACAATCACCAGAATTTTGAAAATCTTTCCCATTGTTTCTCCTTTCGTTACTTTAAATCTACCTGATTTTTTAGAAAAAAGCAATAGGTCTGGAAAATTTTTTATGTCTACCCTTTCGTCAGGATCATGCAGATGACGGGGAGTTTTTTGTCTACCTGGTTTTCGCTGGGGATAATTTCGCTTTCGAGAACCTTGCAGTTGAATTCCTTGATGAAGAATTCAAGCTGGTTACGGTCGAAGCCAAGCCAGATATGGCCATGGGTTTCCCGGAAAGACTCTTCTTTATGCTGGGCCAGGTCCAGCAGGGCGAGGGTTCCACCGGGCTTTAAGACACGGATGGCCTCTTTCAGGGCAAGGCGGGGGTCTTGGGCGTGGTGGAGTACCTGGCTCATGAGCACCAGGTCGGCAAAGTCATCGGGAAGGCCGGTGGAGAGCATGTCTGCCACCTTTGGGGTCACGTTGGCGATACCCTTCTTTTTCAAAATACGCTGGAGGCCGCTGATAACCTTGGGGTCATAATCTAGGGAAAATACGTTTTTGCAGCGGTTGGCAAGCATCAGCGACAGGTCTCCGCCCTCGCCGCAGCCGATGTCTACGGCCTTTTCGAAGGGGGTCATGAGCTTGCTGAAAAGACTGATTTGAGCCTTGAGGCTACCGCCGGCCTGGTCCAGCTTGTGAATTTGGCCTTTGGTCTTGTCGGTGCGGTCTTGTAGAACCTGCTCTGCGCGGCACTGGATGATATCCTTGTCGCTCAGTTCCTCGTAGGCTTCACGGACGAGGTCGAGAACGCGGTTGCTGAGCAGAAGTTCCTCGCTGAGCCCGTAGTACGCCTTGATGCCGTCACGACGATCTTTCAAAAGCTTGCAGGCGGAAAGCTTTGCCAGATGTCTACTGGCGTTGCTCTGGTGAATGTCCAGAATATCCTTGATTTCGTTGACTGTGAATTCGGCCTGGTCCAGAAGCATTAGTATTTTCAGCCGCATTTCGTCGGAAATAGCGTTGAACAGATCGATGGAGGGCGTTATGGGCTCGCGGGTTATATTCTTAGTCGGCATGCCTTCAATATAATTTTTTAGTTTGGGGGTGTGAACCGTTTGTGGTGGAAAAAGTTTTTTTTGTGTCTGTTGGTGCTGCCTATGGCGGTATGGGCTGCCGAAATGCCGGCTGGTCCTGCTCCGCATTACGATGTTTTTTGGTCAAGGGACATGCCCGTTACCTCCTTGGCTGCGTTTACCGCCTGCTTCGGTAGTTACCGTTATTCCCAGATGGAAACTCCCGAGGCCGGAGATTACAGGGATGTCTCTGAATTGCTCCCCTGGGATAGGCCGGTGGCGGGTCGTTACAACGAGACTGTCGATAGGGCCAGTAAGTGGGCTGCGGTTCTAGGGGTGGCTCCGCTGGCGTTGGCGGGGTATTCTTACGGGGTAGGAGACGTCACCGGGCAAGAGGTGGCCGGTTTTTCTCTGATGTTTGCCCAGGCACTAGCTCTTCAGAGTGGCTTAAACCTGATGGTCCGCTCTATGGAATTCTGGCCTAGGCCGTACATCTATGCTGAAGACGGTGCCGGTGCCCGCAAGGCTAAGTCGGCCAGGGGAGAGGCCTATGGTAGCTTTTTCAGTGGACATGCTTCTGCGGCTTTTACCGTGGCCGTTTTTACTGGGGAATGGTTCAGTGAGATTTATCCCCAGTCGCCTTACCGTGGCGTAGTCTGGGCCTTGGCCCTGTCGGCGGCTGGCCTTGAGGGGGTGCTCCGTGTGGCGGCGGGCAAGCATTTCTGGAGTGACGTGGCGGCAGGTGCCCTGGTTGGTTCCGGAGTGAGCCTTGCGGTTATTCAGGTCCACAAGCAACGCAGCGACAGGGTCGGTTTATGGGCTGGGTTAGGCTCAGTGGGGGTCGCCGTGCGGATATAGCCGGTTAATTCTGTTTTTTAGTTTATTTCTGAGACGTTTTTATCACGTGGATATATATTTAGACTAGTTATAGAAAGACGGGAATTGAGGTTTGGATGCTTAAAACTTTTGGCCGAATGGCCGTGATTGTCGCTGTTTCCTTTGGGGTAGTCTTCTCCGCTTCGGTCAAGGACGGCCGTGATGGGCATACCTACAAGATGATGCCTTCTGGAAAGCTTAATTGGTTTACGAGCAATGTCTCCCTGAACGGCAAGCCCGATTTCAAGGATAGGGCGAAGGTCAGTTTCTACAAAAAGGAATCCTGGTCCAAATTGTGTCCTGCAGGTACGCACCTTCCTGACATTGGTGAATGGAACAGTCTTGCAGAAGACAAGTTTATGGGCCCTCGAAAAAAGCAGAATGCCAAGGCCTTTGCTGGGAACACCCGCGGCTATTATGACATGTCCAAGAAGACCCCGAAGGTTCAAGGAAAAGATGCCGCCTATTTTGCGATTGCCGGTGATGGCGTTAAAGGTGTGCAGGCTTTGATGCTGGACCTGAAACGGGGCTCTTTCCAAAAGGTGAATCTTCCCAAGGAATCGGTGGTAGCCGTACGCTGTGTGGGGGAAAGAGACCAGCTTGCTGAAAAGAATATTTCCAAGAGCGACATGCTCATGACGGACCCTCGCGATGAAAGGCAGTATAAGGTGAAACTTGTGGGTGAAAAGATTTGGATGGCCGCCAATCTGAAATACGGCTTGACTGGGCCTGATCAATGTCTGCTGGAAGACATGGAGCTCTGTAAGAAATACGGACGGTTCTATACCCATGGCGAAGCCAAGAAGGCATGCCCCAAGGGCTGGCACTTGCCTGACGATGGAGAGTGGCGGGATTTCCAGAAAGATCGCTCTCTATGGAACTGGAATGAGCTTGGGGTTGGAGGCTGCAAGGACTGGGATCAGTATTGCGATGGGTCCAATACGGGCCATTACTGGTCTTCTACCTCTATTAAGCGAAATACAGGACGCTCCTGGGAATTTAGGCGCGAAGCCCGGAGCATCAACCGCACCGACGAGAGTGTCCGCAAGGGTTTATACGTCCGCTGCGTCGCGGACCTGAAGTAAGTTCGAACGGTCATCTAACGTGAGCAACAAAGCCCCAGTTATTAAACTGGGGCGGTTGCGAGAGCGTCGGCAAGCCGTAGAAGGCTTTAAGCATTTAGCCGATGCGGTCATTACCGTGAGCAACAAAGCCCTCGATATTAATCGAGGGCGGTTGCGAGAGTGAGTGCTGGCCGGAGAAGCGTTTCGTGGCTTTAGCGCGAACGGTCACTTGCAGACCAGCGGCGTTTGAAGCGGGGCTCATCCAGGACCTTTGCCCAAATGAATCCCCTGCGTACATCGGCAATGCTTTTTGAAGACACTAACGGGGCGCGACGGGGTGCCACCTCTTCGTCTTCGGCCGGAATGGTGTTGTCTGCGGCCGATGCGGATTCCCTTGCGGACTTGGCTCGGCTTTCTAGGGCGTTCAGTTCCCGCTGGCGTTGCAAAATATCTGTTTCGGAAGACGTGGCCTGTTCGGCTTGTTTCTCGTGGCTGAGTAGGTTGTCCAGTTCATCTAGGTCGTGAACGAGTACGTCGCATGTGCCTTCGCCCATGTCGTGGCCTACGATGCGGTGGGCTTGCAATGCCATCAGCATCTCGGCAGCTGTATTCTCGTCAACCTCGAATTCATCCATAAGGAATTGCAGGTCGATAAAATCGACACCGACAACCACTTCGGCAATGTCCCTGAGCGTTAGGGGTTCGTTGGGATTACGGCGCTTTTCTACGGGAGGGGTCGGCGGTTCGATGTTTCCCTGCGATGCTTGTTGCTGGGCCTCTTCGAACTGGCGGATTAAATCCTGAAGAGAACGCGGGGGGCGCTGCTCCTGCGTTTCTTCTTGCGGTTCGTATCCGTCGTCTTCCGGCTGGTACTGGGTCGGCTGCTGTTGCCGTTTTTTTCTGCTTGCCGCAACCTTCTTGACGACGACATCCAGAAGCCAGATGCCTATGAGGATGAAAAGGCCTTCCATCTTTTACTTCGCTTCAGGGGCGGATCCGATTTCCTTTCTCATCTGCGTGTCGGCTTCGATGTTTTTCAGGTTGTAGTAGTCCATCACGCCCAGCTTGCCGTCGCGCAGTGCTGTTGCCATGGCCATCGGGATTTGGGCTTCGGCTTCCACCAGCTTGGCCTTCATTTCCATGACCTTGGCCTTCATTTCCTGTTCGGCAGCGTAAGCCATGGCGCGGCGCTCTTCGGCCTTGGCCTGGGCAATCTTCTTGTCGGCTTCGGCACGGTCGGTTTCTAGAATGGCACCGATGTTCTGGCCCACGTCCACATCGGCAATATCGATGGAGAGAATCTCGAAGGCGGTGCCGGCGTCGAGGCCGGAGGCCAAAACCTTCTTGGAAATCATGTTCGGGTTCTCGAGCACGTCCTTGTGGCTCTTGGCAGAACCGATGGAAGAAACGATGCCTTCGCCCACACGGGCAATCACGGTATCTTCGCCGGCACCACCCACCAGCTTCTGGATGCTGGCGCGCACGGTAATACGGGTCACTGCATGGAGCTGGATACCGTCGAGGGCCACGGCGGAAACCTTCGGGGTGGTGATGACCTTCGGGTTCACGGACATCTGCACGGCTTCGAGAACGTTACGGCCAGCCAGGTCGATGGCGGCGGCTTCCTTGAAGTCAAGCTTGATGTTTGCCTTGTTGGCGGCGATGAGGGCCTGGATTACGCGGAGCACGTTACCGCGGCTAAGGTAGTGGGCTTCCAGCAGGTTGGTGTCGACGGGGAGGCCAGCCTTGCAGCTCAAGATGCGGGCTTCGACGATGACCTGGGGCGGCACCTTACGCAGGCGCATACCGATGAGCTGGAAGATGCTCACGTTTGCCCTGGAGAACAAGGCCTGGAGCCAAAGGCTGAAGAACTTGCCAATGAAGGCGAGCAAAATGATGACGGCAATGGCCGCAATGATAATTCCGATGATTAAGAGAGTATCCATGTTTTTCTCCAAAGTTATCTATCTCTGCTTAATATACTTAATTTCGTTGTACTGGCTATTTCAAAAAGGCGAAGAATACTGCACCGATAATCAACACAAAGGCCACGACGTGGTTCCACTGGAGGGTCTCGGTGCGGAACATGGTGATGGCCATGGTGGTGAACACGGTGAGGGAAATGGCCTCTTGGATGATTTTCAGCTGCATTAGGCTATAGGGCCCGCCATTGATACGGCTTCCGATGTTGTTGGCGGGAATCATGAAAAAGTATTCGATGAGGGCGATGCCCCAGGACGCGAGAATGACAAGGATCAGCGGCCAGTCGGTGCTGATGTGCATCTCTTTCAGCTTCAGGTTGCCGTACCAGGCAAGGGTCATGAAGAAGTTGCTGATGATGAGGAGAACGATGGTGATTATTCCTGCTTTCATTTTGTTCCTCTGAGTCTGTAGGGCTTGCCTGTGCTCATCTGGTAGGCGAGGCGGGCGCGGACCTGCTCCAAATAGTTGATGTATGTTTCGCTCTGATAGTCACGGTATGTCCAGTCGAAATGGTGGAAGTGTCCGTCCTGAAAGTACAGGGTGGGTTCCACGAAGATTCCGCGACCGATGTAGACGCGCTGCCGTTGGTCTTTGGTGGTGGCCAAGAAGAATTGCCCAAGAGTCATGTAGCCCGGGTCCAGGTTCACGGGGCGGAGTCCTGGCGTTCCCGCACGCTCGGCGATTTCAAGTTCCAGGTCGTTGGTCCAAAGTTTGATATCCACGATGGTTTCCCGCTCTACCAGAGGTTCATAACTGAAGAAGGCCCGCACGGGGGCGTCGCCGATTTCTTCTTTGTAGTAGTTGGTGAAGGTAAAGGGGAAGGGGACAAGGTTCAGGTCCTCTTCGCCAAACTTTTCGCGGAGGGTGGCCCGTACAGCCTCGATGGCGGGAATGTCTTTTGCGAGGATTCCCACGATAATCTTGACTTTGGCCGGTGTCCTGGTTGCGCCCATGGTGACTCAAATATAATTTTTCTACATATATCCCTATGATTTCGCTTTTGCGTAGAGTCCTGTTTTGTGCGGTTATAGGTGCGGCCTTAGTCTATGCCGATACCCCCCGCGTGGTGCCTACCATCGTGGATTCCATACCTCACGAGCGGACCCACTTTACCCAGGGGCTGTTTTTTGACGGCAAGGACCTGATTGAATCGACGGGGCAATACGGCCAGTCGGGCATTTACCGGCGTACCTTGGATGGCAAGATTTTGGATTCCCTGCGTCTGGAGGAACGCTACTTTGGCGAGGGTTCCGTGGCTGTGGGCGATGACATCTTCTACCTGACCTGGAAATCCCATAAGGCGTTTGTCGTGAACAGGAAACCTTTCTCTATGAAGGGGGAATTCCGTATTCCTACAGAAGGCTGGGGGCTTACTTACTGGCGGGATGCCCTTTTGATGAGCAACGGCAGCCATGAACTTTTGCAGATTGGGCTTGGCGGTTTTGCGGTGGTGGGTGTGATTCCCGTAACCGATGGCGGTCGCCCTGTGCCAAACCTGAACGAACTGGAACTGGTCCGTGATACTTTGTATGCGAATATTTGGACCACGGGACTCATTGCTGTGGTGGAACTGCCCAGCGGACATGTGCTGAAGTACCTGGACTTTACCGACAAGGCCCGGGAGATTCGCCGTCGTTTTCCGCAGGCGGATGTATTGAACGGAATAGCCTTCGATGGTCGTGATTTTTGGATTACGGGCAAGAACTGGCCCTGGATTTACAAGGTGCGGTTCTAGGCGTAGCCCTTGCCACAAAACTAAAAACTTTGTATATTCAATGATATGAAAAGGACCCTGAACCTGCTACTTCTATTGCGACTTGCTGCTGGAGCGAGGTTTTAGGCCGTTTTCAAGGATTTTTGATAGAATTAAACCTAAAAGAGCCCGCTCCAATATGGCAGCGGGTTTTTCATTTTTGGGGCAATTTCTATCTTTGAAACCGAAAAATGAATCTTGCGGCCATGTTGCGTGGGCGAGGAGATAAGATGAGTGAAATGAATGCTGCCGAAATGGCAAAGAGACAACCGTTCTTTTATGACGTCACCCTGCGTGACGGAAACCAGGCGCTGCCCAAGCCCTGGAACAACGCCCAGAAAAAGGACGTGTACCTGCAGCTTTTGAAACTGGGCGTGCAGGGCGCCGAGGTGGGGTTCCCCGCCTCTAGCGAGATGGATTTTGAGTCCTGCAAGGAACTGGCCCAGCTCACCGCCAAGATGGCGGAAGAAGGGGACGAGGTTGCCCAGAAGGTGGTGGTCTCCGGTCTTGCCCGCTGCGTGGAAAGCGATATCCAGCGTTGCTGGGAGGCGGTGCAGTACGCCCCCCACCCCCGTATTCACACATTCCTCGCTACCAGCAAGCTCTCCATGGAGCATGTGCTGCACCTGACTCCGGAACAGGTGAAGGAAAAGGCCGTCAAGTGCGTGAAGCTGGCCAAGTCCCTGGTAGGGGACAAGGGCGACGTGGAGTTCAGCGCCGAACACTTTGGGGACTGCCTGGACAACATGGATTTTGTGATTGACGTGCTGAAGGCCGTGGTGGAGGCGGGAGCCACCACCATAAACCTGCCCAATACGGTGGAGCGGTATAGACCCTTCTTGTACGTGAACCAGATTAAGCAGGTTTATGAAGCCTTGCCCAAGGACATTGCCATCTCGGTCCATTGCCACAACGACTTGGGCATGGCTACGGCCGCTACGGTGGAAAGTTTCTTTGTGGGCGCCACCCAGCTGGAAGTGGCCCTGAACGGCCTGGGCGAACGCTGCGGCAACACCAATTTTTACGAGGTGGCCGTGGCGCTCCACAACTCCGGCGTGAATACGGGCCTGCACCTGGAACGCATCTACGAGACGGCTATCCTGATTTCCCAGTGGTCTGGCGTGAGCATTTACAGCCGAGCCCCGCTGATCGGTGCCGAAGCCATTGTGCACCGTAGCGGTATCCACCAGGATGGTGCCTCCAAGACCAAGGACATGAAGAAGGGCGCCTACCGCCCCATCGACTATTCCATCATCGGTCGCCACCAGAACGATTCCATCTCCTTTACCAGCCAGAGCGGTCGCACCGCGGTTTACGAGATTATCACCAAGTTCGGCTACAGGCTTTCCCTGGCCGAGGCGGCAGAACTGCAGCCCGTGCTCAAGGAACTGAGCGAAAAAGAAGGGGAACTCAGCGCCGAGCGGGTGCTGGACGTGTTCCGCGAAGAGCGGGTGAACGTGAATGCCCGTCTGGTGTTCAACAACGTGGAAGTGATTCCCGACGAGAACCGCTTTATATTCCATTTCAAGAAGGACGGCGAGGCCATTCGCCGGTCCGTGACCGCCGAAGGCCCCATCGAGGCCGGCCTTATCCTGATGCGAGAAATCAACATGCCGGTGGAACTGGTGAAGTACCGCCAGGTGGTGGTTCCTGAAAAGGACAAGTTGTGGGCGGGCCGAGGCCTGAGCCGAATCCTCTTGCGCGCTAACGGCAAGGAAGAGGAAGGTCGTGGCGTCTCCAGCGATACCCTCAAGGCCAATATGCGGGCCCTGTTCAGCGGTGTGAACCTTTTGTACAAGTAGGTCTTTATGTGGAAAGCCGTATCCGATGTGGTTCGACCCTTCAAGATAAAGAGGGAACGCCTTGAAAAGTTTGTGGACGATTCCAAGGAATCGGTAAACAAGCTCTGGAAATCGGAGCGGGTCCAGTCCGTGGTCCGCTCCACGGAAAAGCTGAAAGATGCGGGTGCCCAGAAAATCTCCAAGTCGGGGATCCGCGGTAAGCTGAAGGATTTCAAGAAGAAAATCAAGGATCTTCCGCCTTTCCAGAAACTACTCCTGCTGACTATCGCCGTGTGCCTGCCGGCAGGCATCATCATAGCCGTCTTTGTGGCGGGCCTTATCAAGAGTCGTCAATAATGAAACAGAAGGACCTGACCCCCACGCCGTTCTTTGCCGAACTGGAAAGGGCGAAGTCCGATGTCCTGAAAGATGCCGCTGCAGGCGGTTTACCTCTCGTTGACATGACGGTGAGCAGTCCCTTACGTGTAGGGCTCCCTTTTGACTTGGAACCTGCGGTAGATTCGGTCAAGGCTGAATTCAACCTGTGGGACACCAACCCTGCAGGGACCTTGAAGGCCCGGGAGGCTGTGTCGGAGTACTACCGCAGTCGTGGCGGGAATTTTACGCCCGACCAGATTCTCCTTACGGCAAGCACCAGCGAGGCCTACTCTATTTTGTTCAAGGCTTTTTGCAATCCAGGAGACGCCATTCTGACGCCGGTTCCAGGGTACCCTCTGCTGGATACGTTGGCGGAACTTGAAAACCTGGAGTGCTACCCGTATTTCTTGAAACTGTCGAGAAGGGCCTGTCGAGGAGATTCCCGCTCGGTGGCGGGAATGACAAGCTCAGCATTTCATTTTGCTTTGGATACGGACAGCCTTCTGAGTGCCCCTGCCAATGCAAGAATCCTCTTGTTGGTCTGCCCCCACAACCCTACGGGCCATTCCGTCGGCTTGCCTGAGTGGAAAGAGGCGGTTCGTTTCTGCGAAGAGCGGAACTTGGTCCTTGTGGTGGACGAAGTTTTCGGGGATTATTCCTATGATGCGAATGTTCGGCGTTCCTGGCAGTTCCTTGCACAGGGGTGTGAAAAGCCCCGTTGCCCCATCGTATGGCTGAACGGCCTCAGCAAGGTCTGCGGAAGCCCTCAGGTGAAGCTGGGTTGGATGGCCGTGTACGCTCCCGAAGATATACGTGAATCCATCCACGAGACTCTGGAATATGTGGCGGATGCCTACCTGAGTGTTTCCTCTATGGCCCAGGCCTTGGCAACTCCGCTGCTCGCTGAATCGGCAAACTACGAAAAAAGGATTCAGGAACGCCTGCAGCAAAATCTGGCTGTCCTGCGGGAAAAGTTCCCCTCCAAGTACTGCCCCGAAGTTTCGGGAGGCTGGTATGCGGTTGTCCGCTTGGGCGACAACGACGAGGAACTGACGCTCCGTCTTTTGCGGGAAAAGCATGTGCTTGTACAGCCGGGATTCTTCTTCGATTTCGAGGAGGACGGCTGGATTGTGATAAGCCTGCTGCAGGAACCGGATATTTTTGCGGAAGGACTCCGGCGGATTTGTTCCTAGCTTTTCTAAATTCGGAATGAAAGAAATTAAACGATATAGGTGAACGTAGCATCGTGGCGAACAAGAAAGTTTTACTCATTAATTGGCGTGACATCAAGAACCCGGAAGCGGGCGGCGCTGAGCTTTATTTTCATGAACTTTTCAAGCGTATCAACGGCAATGGTTACGACATAACGGTACTTGCCCACAAGGTGCCGGGGCTCCCTGACGAAGAAGTGGTAGACGGCATGCGTACGCTGCGAATAGGTTCCAAGTTCCTGTTCAACTATTCCGCCTTCTTTTACGCCCGCAAGCACCAGAAGGAATACGACCTGATTGTAGAGGACCTGAACAAGATTCCCTTCTTTACGCCACTCTGCACCAAGACGAAACGCCTCCACATGGTCATGCATTTTTTCCGCAAGTCCATTTTCCGCGAGACGTTTTTCCCGTTGGCCCTTTACGTTTACCTGATGGAACGCTCTGTAGCCCTTTTCTACAAGAAGGAGCATTTCCTGGCCATTTCCCAAAGCACTGCCGATGAAATTCGCGACATGGGAATCAGGGCGAAGGATATTGCCGTAGTGGAGCCGGGAATTGATACCGAGTATTTCAAGCCCACCTGTGCCAAGGCAAACCCGCCCGTGATTTCGTACGTGGGCCGTCTCATGAAATACAAGAACGCCCAGTTTGTAATTAACGCCATGCCTCGTTTAAAGGAATTGGTTCCGGGGATTAGGCTGGAAGTGGCTGGCGGCGGAGATTACCGCGGGGAACTGGAAAAGTTGGTGAAGGACCTGGGTGTTGCCGACGCGGTAAAATTCCTGGGCCGTGTCTCCGAAGACGAGAAACGGGACTTGTTGAGCCGTTCCACATTGTTTATCAACCCGTCTTTCAAGGAAGGCTGGGGAATCAATAATATCGAGGCGAACCTGTGCGGGACCATTTCGGTTTCCAATAACGTGGCAGGCCTCAAAGATTCCGTTGTAGATGGTGTAACGGGAATTCTGTACGAGAACGATGACCCGGAAGGCTTCTGCCAGAAGGTGGCTTCCGTTATCCAAGACAAGGAACGGCTCGCTACGCTGGAAAAGAACGCCAAGGAACGAGCCCTTTCCATGAGCTGGGATGCCATGGCGGCAAAGATGCACGCTGTTTTGGACGAGGTGATGGGGTAGGTATGGCAAGACACGGAGTTCCTACGCCGGGACAGGCGATTATCGAGGGCATGGAATGGCTCAAGATGGACAAGGCGGAATTTGCCCGCAGGCTTGGCATTTCTGAAGACCTGCTGGAAAAACTGATTGCAGGGGAGACCGGCATTACTGCAGAACTGGCCGCTTCTTTGGAGTCGGTGACCGGGAGCCCTGCCGCTTATTGGAAAATGCTGGAACGGAAATCCCAGAAGGCCTAGGTTTTTATGAATATTGAAGACGCTATTTCTTACATCAACGACAAGGCCAAGGGACAGGCGGAGCAGTTCGACGTAATCGCCTCCAGGTCCCATTCCGAAGGGCTTTCCCTTTTCCAGGGGCAGGTCCAGAATACGGAAATTTCCGATTCTGTGGGTGTGGGAATCCGCGTCATCAAGAATGGCCGTCCGGGTTATGCCCATACGGAACGCCTTACGGCGGAGGCTTTGGAGCAGACCCTGAAAGATGCCCTTTGCCATACCCAGTGGACCGATGAAATCAATGTAGACCTGCCTGAGCCGGGTTCGGTACCGGATGTGGACCGCGACTACAATCCGGATCTGGAAAAGATTGGCCTTTCCGAGATGAAGGATGCCTGTGTTGATTTGGAAAATGCGACGTTCGCAAAGTCCAAGGAAATAGAGAACATCCCTTACTTGGGTGCGGATCTTTCGTGCAGCGAGGATTTTGTGGCCAACCACAAGGGGGTCTTCTACCGGACCCGTTCCAACTCCGTCTCTATAGGAGTCGGCGCTGTTGCTTGCCGGGATGGCATCAAGAAGTTGGGGAGCTTTACCAAGTCTAGTCGAAACTGGAACGAAATCAATGTGGAAGAAATCGCTTCCCGTGCTGCAGGTTATTCCACGGAGCTTTTTGGCGCAAAGAAAATCCAGGGTGGCAAGATTCCCGTGGTTTTGTCGGAGCGCGTGTCGGGCAGGTTCATGCGGATGTATTCCCAGCCCTACCTGGCCGACTCCATGCAGAAGGGCCTTTCCAGGCTTTCAGGCAAGGAAGGCTCGAAGATTGCTTCGGACTGCGTTTCCCTTTGGAGTGTTGGCGCGGGTGACATGTTCAGCCACCATTTCCCCTACGATTCCGAAGGAGTGCCCACCCAGTTGGTGAAGGTCATCGATGGTGGCGTTTTCAGCCAGGGCCTCTATAACCTGGAAACGGCCGCCAAGGCAGGCTGCAAGTCTACGGGAAACGGAGTCCGGGATATGGGAACCAAGATGTCTACGGCTTTCTTCAACATGCTGGTGCCTTGCGGTGAAAAATCTACGGAAGAGCTGCTGAAGCTGTTCCCCAAGTGCCTGCTGGTGGCCCGCCTGGAAGGTAACTCCGGCTGCAATTCGGTGAGCGGGGAACTGAGCATCGGAGCACATGGCTTTTGGTGCGAGAACGGCCAGATTGTCCATCCGGTAGACAGCGTGACCCTGAGCGGCAACTACTTCGACATTATCCAAGAAGTGGTGGCTTGCGGAAACTCTTATTACGACGATTTTTCTAGCACTAAAGTCCCTGCGTTGGCGGTACAGTCCCTATCGGTAAGCGCTTGATTTTTAGACGTTCTAGGCGCCTTCCTTTACACCCGTAAACACTTTTTCTTCCTGGTACCATGTTCCCGGAGCGTTAAAAAGAGTATTTTGTTCTCGTGAAAAGCCGGTGGTTTACACCGCAAAGGAACGAAAATGATTGATGTAAAGGGAAAATGGTGCCTCGTTACCGGCGGATGCCGTGGTGTAGGTCGCCTGACTGCCATCGAGATGGCTAAACTGGGTGCAAACATTATCTTGCAGGGCCGCGACAAGGCCCATGCCGAGCCGGTGCTGGCCGAAATCAAGAAGCTTGGCGTTGAAGGTCGCGCTGTAGGCTGCAACCTGGAAAGCGAAACTGAAATCGATGCTGCCCTTGCCGAAATCGACAGCTGGGGCGTGCAGGTGGACCTGGTGTTCAACAACGCGGGTCTCATGAGCCACTACTTTACCGACTACCTTACCAACACCATGGATGATTTCCACCATGCCATGGCGGTGAATTTCTATGCTCCCGTCAAGATTGCCTATCACTTTTTGCCGGGCATGATCAAGCGTGGCTTTGGCCGCATGCAGCTCACCACCAGCGGTATCGCCAACGAACCCGAACTGATGGGTTACGCCTGTGCCAAGGCAGCCCTCACCAAGTTCGTGAAGGATTTTGCCTGCAAGCTGAATGGTACCGACGTGATGATGAACGTGATGGATCCGGGTTGGCTCCGTACGGACCTGGGTGGCCCCAACGCCCCTAACGCCCCCGAGACCGTGATTCCGGGCTCCATGGTGTCCGTGCTCTTGGACGACAAGAAGAGCGGTCGCTGGTTCAGCGCCCAGGAATTTACGGGCATGAGCCTTGCCGATGCAGTTGAAAAAGGCAAGACCATCGAATAGAGTTTCTTCTACTGATTCTCCTTGAAGAAAGAAAGTTCCCCGGATTCCCGGGGAACTTTTTCTTGTAATGTCATTCCCGGCTTGACCGGGCGGACAGCACTTAACAACTCGTTGTTTAGTGCGCATGGCCACCTCGGTGGGAATCGCCTTTTAAGCTAAAGCGGCAATCCGTGAGCCACAAGCGGCTCGTCTTAACGAGCCGTGGTGGCGAGAGCTTAGGCGTGCCGGAGATGCAGTTCCTGCATTAAGCCAAAGCGGCTATTATAGCGTCACCCATGCCGGTTGTGCCGACCTTGGTGCAGCCTTCCTGGTAGATATCGCCAGTGCGGAAGCCCTGAGCGATGACCTTTTCGCAGGCAGCTTCGATAGCCTTTGCAGCGTCCTCTTCCTTGAAGGTGTAGCGGAGCATGAGGGCCACGGAGAGGATCTGTGCGAGCGGGTTAGCGATACCCTTGCCAGCGATGTCCGGAGCGGAACCACCTGCCGGTTCGTAGAGGCCGAAAGAACCTTCGGCGATAGAAGCGGACGGGAGGAGACCCATGGAACCGGTGAGCATTGCACATTCGTCAGTGAGGATGTCGCCGAAGAGGTTCGGGCAGAGGAGCACGTCGAATTCCCGGGGGCGCTTGAGGAGCTGCATAGCAGCGTTGTCCACGTAGAGGTGTTCGAGAGTGAGTTCCGGATAGTCCTTGATGACTTCGTTCACGACTTCGCGCCAGAGCACACTCGTGGTGAGCACGTTGGCCTTGTCGATGCTGGCGACCTTCTTGTTGCGGAGCATGGCGGCGTCAAAGGCGAAGCGGGCAATGCGTTCGACTTCGTAGCGGCTGTACTTCATGGTGTCGAAGCCGATTTCTTCCTTGGAGCCCGGAACGCCTTCGCGGCCCTTCGGCTGGCCAAAGTAAACGTCACCCGTCAGTTCGCGGACGGTGAGGATGTTGAAGCCGTCACCGACGATGTCGGCGCGGAGCGGGCATGCGCCAGCGAGTTCCTTGTAGACGCGGGCCGGGCGGAGGTTGCAGAAAAGCTTGAAGTGCTTACGGAGCGGCAGCAGTGCGCCGCGTTCCGGCTGCAGGTTCGGGGGGAGGTGTTCCCACTTCGGACCACCCACGGAACCGAAAAGAATACAGTCAGAAGCTTCACCCAGCTTGAGGGTGCTTTCCGGAAGCGGAGAACCGCTTTCGTCGTATGCGGCGCCACCGACGTTTGCCCATTCGGCGTTCACGTCGAAACCGAACTTCTTGGAAACAACGTCCAACACGCGGACAGCTTCTTTCATCACTTCCGGACCGATACCGTCGCCCGGGAGCACTGCAATCTTGTAATTCTTGCTCATTGTTAATCCTTGTTGAATTTGAACGGCACAAATATAAAAAATCTAGCACGTGCGGTCTTTTATTTTCCGCTCATTTCCCGCGGGTGATAGGCGCGGTGTTCCTGCTTGATGAATTCTTTATCAATA
The DNA here is from genome assembly GCA_017475045.1 of Fibrobacter sp. Classification (GTDB taxonomy): domain Bacteria; phylum Fibrobacterota; class Fibrobacteria; order Fibrobacterales; family Fibrobacteraceae; genus Fibrobacter. The sequence continues at coordinate 68,625 of JAFVGH010000085.1, forward strand.
TGCGTGTAAATTTGCGTGGTGCTGATGTCGGCATGACCCAGCAGTTCTTGCAAAACGCGCAGGTCCATGCCTGCCTCCAGGCAGTGGGTGGCAAAACTGTGGCGGAAGGTGTGGGGCGACACCTGCTTGGTCAGGTGGGCCGTGTGCTGCTGCACGATCTTCCAAGCCCCCATGCGGCTCATTGGCTTGCCTTTTGCGTTTAATATTATGTTGTCTGTAGTCGGATTTGTGCTTGGCCGACCGTGTTCTTCATCCTTGATCCACGCTTTCAGATTCTCTTTTGCCTTAGCGCCCAGGGGAATCAGGCGTTGCTTGTTGCCCTTGCCGATAGGTGTAAGCCATTCGTTTTCTAAATCCAGCTGTGAAAGTTTTATACCCAGTGCTTCCGAAATGCGGAGCCCCGCACTGTACATTAGTTCGAACAGGGCTGTGTCCCTAAGGGGGTTCTTGCCGTTGGCGGCGCTCTCAAAGACGCTGTCCACTTCTTCACGGGTCAGGTATTCCGGCAGGTAGTGTCCAAGTCTTGGGGTGGCCAGCATGGATTCCGTGCTGAAGTTGTACTCGCCCTGGCTCTGCATGTACTTGAGAAACCCACGCAGGCTGGAAAAGTGCCTCGCCACCGATGTGGGGGAGTAATCCGCCTGTCCTGCGGTGAACGTCAAAAATTCATCCAGCTTTTGGGGAGTCAATCCTTTCAGGTCGATCTTGTTGTCGTCGAGCCAGTTCATAAAATGCCTCAAATCTTCCTGGTAACTCTGGATAGTCTTGGAGGAAAGGTTCCGTTCTACACCCAAGAAGGCCAGGTAGGCGTCCATGCGGTTTGAATTGAGGCTCATGTGGTGGAATTTAGCATTTTTTTCTCAAAAATCCCCTTGACAGAGGCCATGTGCTTTTCTATAATTGACCCCGTCCAAGCGACAATGGATGATTAGCTCAGTTGGTAGAGCAGCTGACTCTTAATCAGCGGGTCGCAGGTTCGACCCCTGCATCATCCACTAAATGCCGAAATCCGTAAGATTTCGGCATTTTTTTTGTCTTTTTTAGATGTTTAGTGTGCGAAAAATCGCATTTTTACGGGAATTATCCTTGGGGTGTGGTCTGCCCCCTCTTTTTTATGTATCTTTTTTCTCAATAGACATCTTTGCCACCGTCGGTGGCAAGGCTTTTTGTGTCAAGGATTTTTTATGAAGATTGTATTGCCGGTTGCAGGAAGCGGTGTAAGGCTCCGTCCATATACGGAAGACCGCCCCAAGTGTCTGCTGCCCGTTGCTGGAAAGACCATTATCGACTGGATTGTTGAGGATTCCCTGTCGCTTTTGCCCTCTGAGACGATTTTCATTACGGGCTATAAGGCAGAGCAGATGGATGCCTTCCTTAAGGACCGTGAGTGCTGGGGCAAGACCCGGACCGTCCGTCAGGAGAATCCCCAGGGGCTGGGCGAGGCCATATCCCTCGCGCTCCCTTATGTGGATGACGACGAGCCCATGCTTATTATCCTGGGCGATACGCTTTTCGAAGCAGACCTGTCCATCTTGAAGAACGAGACCGAAAACGTGCTCTACACTTTCAAGGTGAAGGACCCGTCCCGCTTTGGCGTGGCGGTGACCGACGGAACTGGCGCCATCCAGAAGCTGGTGGAAAAGCCCCAGGAGTTCGTCTCCGACGAGGCTATCGTGGGTATCTACTTCATTAAGGATGTGAAGGTCTTGAAGGAATCCCTGAAGTACCTGATGGACAACAATGTCCGTACCAAGGACGAGTTCCAGCTGACCGATGCCCTGGAGATGATGCTTCAGAAGGGCTGCAAGTTCCATACGGCTCCGGTAAAGAAGTGGCTGGACTGCGGCCTTATCGAGACCCTGCTTGCTACCAACGCCGAAGTCCTTTCCCGTAATGACAACTCGGGCGAGGCCTCTTTCCCCGGAACGACTATCGAAGGCCCCTGCCATATCGGCAAGGATGTTGTTATCGAGAACTGCAAGATTGGCCCCAACGTGGCCGTGGGCGATGGTTGTGTGCTGAAGAACTGCTCCATCAAGAACGCTATCTTGTGGGACCGTGTCCAGGTGAAGTACGGCTCCATCCAGGATACCATTTTACATAGGTAAAAAGAACCGCCCCTTACGAACGAAGGGGTGGAGAGCAACGGTTACTTATTATCGTTCCAGCTGGAAGAACACGGCGGCCAGCGGCGGAAGTTTGATATTCAGACTCCACTGGCGGTTCTGCCACGGGATGTCCTGTGTCCAGACTTCGCCCAGGTTACCCACGTTGGACCCGCCGAACATTTCGGCGTCGGTGTTGAAGATTTCTTTCCAGGCTCCGCGGGTGGGAGCGCCCAGGCGGTAGTCGTTGCGGACCACCGGCGTAAAGTTGAACACGCACAGGATCTGGTTGCCATGGTCGTCCTTGCGGACAAAGGAAACGATGGAATTGTCGGCGTCGTCACACCAGATCCATTCGAAACCGGTGTGATAGTGGTCGATTTCCCAGAAGGGGGCGTTTTCCTTGTAGATGTAGTTCAGGACCTTCACCATCTGCAAAAGCTTTCCATGACTGTCCCAGGTAATCAGGTGCCAGTCCAGGGACTGCTTCTCGTTCCATTCACGGAACTGTCCGAACTCGTTGCCCATGAAGTTCAGCACCTTGCCCGGGTGGGCGTACTGGAAGGCGTAGGTGAGGCGGAGGTTCGCAAATTTCTGCCAGTTGTCGCCGGGCATCTTGCCCAGCATGGATCCCTTACCGTGGACCACCTCGTCGTGGCTGAACACCTGGATAAAGTTCTCGCTGTAGGCGTAGACCATGCTGAAGGTGAGCTGGTTGTGGTGGTACTTGCGGTGGATGGGCTCGTGCTCGATGTAGCTCAAGAAGTCGTTCATCCAGCCCATGTTCCACTTGTAGTGGAAGCCAAGGCCACCCTGCTCCGGCGGACGGGTGATGCTGGGGAAGCTGGTGGATTCCTCGGCGATGAGAATAGCGTGGGGCGTAAGACGGCCCATGATGCTGTTCAGGTGCTTCAGGAACTCGATGGTGTCGTAGTTGATGTTGCCACCGTCCTTGTTGGGAACCCATTGGCCGGGGCCCTTGCCGTAGTCCAGGTAGAGCATAGAGGCCACGGCGTCTACGCGGAGACCGTCGCAGTGGAATTCCTTGAGCCAGTACATGGCGTTGGCGATAAGGAAGTTCTTGACCTCGTTACGGCCCAGGTTAAAGATGTAGGTGCCCCAGTGGGGGTGTTCGCCCTGGCGTGGGTCGGCATGCTCGTAGCAGGCGGTGCCGTCGAAGCGGCCAAGCGCATGGGCGTCTTTGGGGAAGTGGGCGGGAACCCAGTCCAGAATCACGCCGATTTCGTTCTGGTGGCACAGGTCCACAAAGTGGCGGAACTGGTCGGGAGTGCCGTAGCGGCTGGTGGGGGAGTAGTAGCCCGTCACCTGGTAGCCCCAAGATTCGTCCAAGGGGTGCTCGGCCAGCGGCAAGAATTCTACGTGGGTGTATCCCATTTCTTTCAGGTAGGGGATCAGCCTTTCAGAAAGCTCGTCCCAGTCCAAGAAGCGGTCGGGGTTCGCGGGGTCGCGCCTCCAGGAGCCGGCGTGGACTTCGTAGATGTTCATGGGAGATCCGAAGACCTTGGTGGCCCAGTGGGTCTTCATGTAAAGCTCGTCGCCCCATTCGTAGCCGTCCAGGTGGGTGACGATGGAGGCGGTAGCGGGGCGCACCTCGGAAAGCTTGGCCAGCGGGTCCACCTTCACGTGGAGGTTGCCGTCGGCGCCGTGGATCTCGAAACGGTAGAGTTCGCCTTCGCCGATGTTCGGAATGAAAATTTCCCAAATGCCGGAGCTGCCCAGCATGCGCATCTGGTGACGGCGGCCGTCCCAGCTGTTGAAGTTGCCTACCACGGAAACGGCGCGGGCGTTGGGGGCCCAGACGGCGAACTGCACGCCCTTGAAACCTTGGTGTTCCACCAGGTTTGCGCCCAGCTTGCGGTAGAGTTCGTAGTGGGTGCCGGTCGAAATCAGGTGCCGGTCGAATTCGGAGAGCACGGGCTGGAAGGCGTAGGGGTCGGTGAGGGTGTATTCGTTGCCGTCGGCCTGCTTGATAATCAGGTTGTAGAAGAAGGGCTCGAATTCCATGTCCAGGATGGCTTCGTAAAAGCCGGTGTCGCCCAGCTTGACGAAGTCGAATTCCACCTCGCCGTCGCAGGACTCGCCCCGCACAAAAGACGCCTGGGGCTGGTAGGTGCGGATGACCGTCTTGATGCCCTTGTCGGTTTCCAGCGGGTGGATGCCCAGCACCGAGAAGGGGTCACTGCAGTAAAAGTCCCAAATCGGCAACATCTGGTCACGGGTTAGCGTGGTAAAGTCATTCCAATCCATAAATACTCCTCTTGAACGTCATAAATATAACATTAAGAAATTATCTTTACACCCAAAAATGGAGGCTTTATGGCTATTGCGATGGAAGAGACGGTGAATCCCATGCAGTTCACGCAGGTGTTCAAGGTGACTCCCGAGATGATTGACGACAACCATCATTTCAACAACGTGTGGTCTGTGCAGTGGATCCAGGACATCGCTATTGCCCACTCCGAATCGGTAGGCGGTACCGCCCTGATGAAAAGCCTGGGCGCCGGCTGGATGATCCACGTGCAGCATGTGGAATACAAGAACCAGGCGTTTTTGGGCGACGAAATCAGGGGCACTACCTGGGTCGCCGCCTATGGCAAGGTGGCCACCATTCGAAAGTGCAAGTTCGAGCGGGTGTCCGACGGCAAGGTGATTTTCGAATCCGAGACCCAGTGGGTGCTGGTGGACCTGAACCGCGGCCGCCCTATGGCCATTTCCGACGAGATGAAAAAACTGTACGTGGAAGGGGCGTAGGGGGAAGCCTCCCCCTCGGCAAAGCCTGTAGTCTTTGCCTACCCCCTCTCCTAGGGGCTCCGCCCCTAAAACCCCGTAAGGCGAATGCCGTGCCAATCGCACTTGTGCGAATAGGCATGGCTGAGCCGCGGGGGTTTCTGTAAAACCCCGTAAGGCGAGCGTAAAACCAATCGTGCTCGCACGAAATGGTTTTACCGAGCCGCAAGGGTTTCTGTAACACCCCACACCCACCTGTCATGCCGGGCTTGTCCCGGCATCACCTTTTCTTTTGGGAATTCTTTAAATTGTATTGTCTGTTTTCTGAATTTTTGTTCAAAAAAAAGAAATTTATAAAAAAAAACGGCATTTTTGTATTGTTAAATATTGCATTTCTTTAAAAAATAACATATATTCCCAGGTATGCGGCCCATTACCGAATACCAGGACTATCGCGCCTACATCGCTGACTATTACGCCTACAAGAAGCGTACTTCGGCCTTTACCTGGCGTGAATTTGCGAAACTTGCCGGCTTCGGTTCTCCCGTGTACCTGAAACAGGTGGCTGAGGGCAAGTTCAACCTGAGTGAATCTGCCGTTGCCCGCGTGGCCGCCGCCATGAACTTGGTGGGCTACGAGGTGGATTACTTTGGCGCCATGGTCGCCTACGCCCACGCAAAGACCGAGTCCGCCCGTCACGAGAACTTCGCGAAAATGGTGGCCATCGCCGAAGAGAACAAGGTGGAGGTGGTGGGGGCGGAGTCATTCAAGTTTTTTGACTCCTACAAGAACGTGTTACTGCGGGAACTGGCACCCGCCATGCCCAACGCCCGCCCCATGGACATGGCCAAGGCCTGCAGGCCGGAACTCTCTGCCGTCGAAGTTTCCGACGCCCTCAAGTTCCTAGTGAAAAGCGGTTTATTGACGAGAGACAAGAACGGCAATTACAGGCAATGTTCCAAGTCTGTGAAGATGGATAATTCTACGGCGAAGTCCCTGGCCGCCACGGAACTCCAGCGCCAGATGGGTGAACTTGCCCTTGCCGCCCTGGACTACCCGAAGGCGGAGCGGGACATGACGGGCCTTACTCTCGGAATGTCCGAGAAATGTTATGCCGAAGTGGTCAGGGAGCTTGCGGAATGCCGCCGCCGGATTGTAGCGTTGGTACAAAGCGACCCTGTGGTGAAAAAAGTTTATCGCCTGAACATGCAGCTATTCCCCATGGCGAGTATCGAGCCTTGTCATTGCGAACCTCCCAAACCATCATGTAGAGAGCCTCGTAATCCACTTTGTCATTGCGAGCCTCGAAGAGGCAAAGCAATCTCCGACCAGAATTTCAAACATCATAAGCATTTAAGCAAAAAACACCCTTCTCCCCAAAGGAGGAAAAATGAAATACACGAATAGTCATGTTGTCATTCCCGGCTTGACCGGGAATCTCCTGTCAATTTGGAAGGTCCTGCCCCTTGCTGCAGTGGTCGTTCTTCTCGCCGCCTGTGGTGACGACCCTAAGGTGGGCGGCACCGAAGAAGACGCCGGCATTATCGCCATCGAAAACAAGACGGTGTCCGGAGTTTCCCAGAAGGGACCTTTCGTGAATGGTTCCAGCGTTACTATACAGGCACTTAATGGGGAAACCTTGGCTCAGACGGGACGCAGTTATCAAGGAAAGATAAAAAATGATCAGGGAGAATTCTCCGTAAGTATAGAAAGTTTGGTTTCACCCTATGTGGTTTTGAAAGCGAATGGTTTTTACCGCAACGAAAATACTGGAGAAAAAACTAAAGCGCCGGTGGAACTTTTTGCACTTTCTGATATTAGTAATCGCGATGAAGTCAATGTGAACCTGCTCACTCATCTGGAATACGAGCGTTCGCTTTATCTTGCCTCCGTTGATTCTATGACGGTTGCCGCTGCCAAGAAACAGGCCGAAAAGGAAGTGCTTACGTCGTTCGGTATAGAAGGTGATTTTGCCAACTCTGAAGATTTGAGTATTTTCGGAAAAGGCGACGAAAGTGCAGCCTTGCTTGCCATCAGTATTTTGATGCAGGGTGACCTGAACGAAGCTGACTTTAGTGAACGCCTTGCCGATTACGCTGCTGACATAGAGGTTGACGGCAAATGGGATGACGCAAAAACGGCAACGGAAATTGCGGATTGGGGTGCGGCAAAAAGTCTAGGCCAAAGTTTGTCCTATATTCGCACAAAGATTACCGACTGGGGTCTCTCTGCCGAAGTTCCCGCTTTCGAAAAATATGTTGATAATTACTGGTGGCAAAACTACGGACTCGGAACTTGCGAAGAAAATCGAGAAGGCGAAATAAAGAAAAACGAAAATTCGCAGAGCCGTAATTACAAATCCTACTTTATATGTGAAAATGGGGCCTGGCGTGTTGCGTCTGACACGGAATATGATACTTATCAGCAGAAATGTGACGAAGACGGGAAGATTGTCTTTGGAAACATAAACAAGGCCTACGCCTACGATTGTGATGCCCAAAGATGGCGCCATGCCAGCAATGTAGAAGCTGCATTAGGTGGTTGTGTTGAAAAACGATTTAGCGAAGTTGCGGAAACCGAAGGCGTTTATTATATCTGCCAAAAACGCGAATGGCGTACCACGACAGACATAGAAAAAGATACTTACGGCTGGAAAATCGGTAACGACGCCGATGTGAAATATGGAGATGTTGTTAAGACGAATTGTTATGTTTTCGAAGAATCTGTTTGGCGTAGCGGAAATGACACAGATTGTTCACTCGGTCTTCAAGGATGTACGGCACTAAGACAGGATACCGTAGGCAAAGGCAGCGATAATGTGTGGTATATTTGCGATGCCAGGAGTTGGCGGAATGCGACCACCTACGAGAAGGACACTTTTGGATGGGCGGATTCTACCGATGGTGCAATCAGGAAAGGCAACGTGACCGACAGCATCTACGTGTTCGATAAGACCGCTTGGCGTGCAACGAATGATGTCGAAGCAAAGCTCGGTGGCTGCGTAAGTGCGATTGCGGATTCAGTCGGCAAGGTTGGTTCAACCTATTACATCTGTAAGTCAAACAAGTGGGTTGATGCATCTGCCATCGAATACGACACTTACGGCTGGGATGCAGGTAAAGATGGTGAAGTGCGTGCAGGGCAAATTAACAAGACAATCTATTATATTTACGAGACTAGCAAAAATGCATGGCGAAATGCAACCACATTAGAAAAAGATACCTATGATCACAAGAATAATAAGGATTGGGCAAATGGCGTCGATGGTGAAATTAAAAAAGGCTCTGTAACAGATACGATTTATGTATTTGATGAGACAACTTGGCGTGTTGCAGATGATATTGAAAAAGTTCTTGGCGGATGCGCGGCTGCTATACAAGACTCAGTGGGCAAAGTTGGCGATACTTATTACATATGCAGCCCTCGTAAATGGATCATAGCTACAATTTTACAGTATGATACTTACAAACATGAATGTTCTGAATTTGGTCAAATAGTTCACGGGAACGTAAACACAGACTATGCCTATTTCTGCTATGGCGTGGAATGGAAACGATTCTATGGAAACGAAAATGTTTCTTATGGAAAACTTGTAGATGATCGTGATGGACAAATTTATCGAACGGTCAAAATTGGTGACCAAACATGGATGGCGGAAAATCTGAATTATGCTGATAGTTCCACAACACCGATTCTAAAGGGCAGGAGTTGGTGCTTTGACAATAATCCAGAAAACTGCGCCGTAACAGGACGTCTTTACACTTGGGCGGCGGCAATAGATTCGATTGCTCTATATGATAATGCCAACGGTTTGGACTGCGGATTGGATAAAATATGTACATTGCCGACGAATGTGCAGGGGATCTGCCCAAGTGGTTGGCATCTGCCGACAAATACAGAATGGCGTTTGTTGATCCCTGCTACAGAAAATGCTATGACTGCAGGCAAGATTCTTAAATCGCAGACAGGGTGGTATAATGATGGAAACGGTTCTGATATCTATGGTTTTTCCGCTTTACCTGGTGGCTCAAGAAGCCATAATGGATCATTTTGTGATGATGGTTACTATGCATATTTCTGGAGCGCCACCCAATCTACTTTGGGGTACTACGCCTATCAAACATATTTGTGCCATATCTCCAGCGGTGGAGATCTGATTAGCAACTATGGCAAAAACTATAGTCTTTCCGTTCGCTGCATCAAAGATGAAGAAGAATAATGCGTAATAAGATTAGTCGTTGTGTGAACATTCGTCGAGCGAAGCGAATATTGCTTGACGAAAGTTAATTAGTTATATGTGTAAATAATAATTCCCACTGCGTCTCTTAACAATGCGTACCACGGTGGGACTTCGCTTTTTAGGCATTGTGTAGAATTGGCGAAAACAAGGCCTTATAAAAAATTTTCATCTTTGTTCATCTGTAGGTTCGGTCCAGGTTGTTTCCCAAAGTTCATCAAGTTCTTTAGCTGATATTGTTTGAGTTGCATTTCCTTTTTCTACGGCTTCATCATAAGGTATTTTTATGTCTTTAGAAAACCTCTTTTGGCAAATGATAACGCTGATAACATAAGCGAGAAGAATTTCAATGGACGATATTGACAATATTGTTAAAACGGCATAACATTTTGAAACTGAAACTTCAAAAATACATAAAAGATAACCTAATACGATATAAATGAAAGAAAATCTTGTAAGATAGATTTCCTTGAAAATCTTTTGAAGTTTTTCTTTGCGTAAAACAACTTCTTCTCCGTCGTCTCTACAAATACTTTCCGATGAATTGAAGTATTGCTGTAAAATTTCGTTTTTACGTTTACCCCAAAATCTAATCGTTAATAAAACGGCTCCAGATAGTTGGAATGCGATTGATAACACTGCAAAAGTATTTTCCATAAAAACGTCCTATTTTCACGGAATGTAGAAAAGATTTTATTCAAGAAAACTTTTTGCGATAGGGATAGTAACCCCTTGGGGCGGAGACTTGCCTGCAAGGCTCCGTGAGCGAAGCGAGTATAGCCCGACCCCGTAGGGGGAACGCCCAGATAAATTAATCGTAGAAACATCTTGACAAAGTCTTTCTGACAATTTACATTTAGTGCACAAGTGAGTAGAATTAGCTCGCAATGACAAAGAATGAAGCCCCGCTGTTTCAGCATGTCTGCGGGGGAGGAGTAGAAGATGAATGATGCGAAAACTAGTGGTGTCGGTATCTGGCTTGACGAAATTGTCCCATGCCTCAAGGATACTGAAACTGGTGAAATCAAGGAAACGGTTGTGTTCAGGATAGAAAGCCGGTCGTTCCTGAAAAAATTCAACGAAAAGAATGGTTGGGGAATCAACTGGATTGAAGTTCCGGACAATGTCGAGATTTTCGCCCTTGCACTGAAGGAAAACAACGAAATACAGGGGCTTGTAGGGGTGAAAAACGACAAAAATTCTGTGGCGTCTTTTATTCATTGGGCATGTACGGCACCTCGCAATAATATGCATTTGAATGGTTCGCAAAAGTACGTTGGGGTCGGTGGACATTTGTTCGCCATTGCTGCCGATAAGTCAATTCAGTGGGGATATCAAGGGGCGATTCATGGTTTTGCCCTTAACAAGGAACTACTAAATCACTATATTGGCGTGTTAGGAGCCATATTCTTGGGTTCATTGCACGAATACCATTTTTTCGTGAATGAAAAGGCGGCAAAACATCTTTTGGAGACATACACCTATGAGTGGAACTAAAGGACCCGTCATCTTGGCGGAATCGATGGAGGCCTACAAGGCTGTTCCCGATCCGTACAAGGATGCTCCGTCGATGCATGTCAACCTTTTGGAATTGTCCCGCTATGCGGAAAGAGTCGGAAAGCCGATGTGCGAACTGACTCGGGAAGAAATTGATTTGTTCCGATTGTGATATTCTCTTCCTGCTTGGTAGAGAAAAATGGACATTCAAAGCTGTGTAAATTTGTATATTTAAAGGGAACTGCAAAGGAGGTTCCCGTGGACAGGTTGTATTCAAGATTGCTGAATGTGGTGGCTGCACTAGTCCTTTGCTTTAGTGTTTTGGGTTTTGCCCAGGCCAATTACTCTACCTCGGAGCTGGATACCCTGGTGGCAAACATCGCCCTGTATCCGGATCCGCTGCTGGTGCAGGTACTTGACGCCTCCACTTACGGGAACCAGATTCCAGCTGCCGCCATTTGGGCGGAGGCTCACAAGAATATGAAGGGGGAGACCCTGGCCTCTGCCATCGAGGAGGCGAACCTGCCTTACGACCCCAGCGTCCTTGCGCTTTTGCCTTTCCCGTCGGTGCTTTCCATGATGGATAAGTACCGTACCTGGACCGACCAGCTGGGCGACGCCGTTACCAACCAGAAAGAGGAGGTGATGGAGGCTGTGCAGCGGATGCGCCAGAAGGCTTACGATTATGGACATTTGAAGACAAACGAACAGGTGAAGGTGGTGACAGGTGACAACATCACCATCTACCCGGTACAGAAGGAATACGTGTATGTGCCGGTCTACAACCCCCGCGTGGTCTACTATGTGCGTTACGACGGTTACACCCGCGTATACTATGGTCAGGGTGTTTGGCTCGGGACCTGGTTTGGAGAGTGGGGTTGGGGTTCTTGCTGGATCGATTGGGGCCCGAGGGTAATTTATGTGCGAAACACCCGTTGGTATGCCCACAGACCCATTCCTAGGCACCCGAGGCGTTACCGTCCGCCCCACCACTACAATAGTCCGCCCCCGAGGAGGCCTGCACCCGCCCCTGCGACTCGTGTGGCTCCGGCGCCTGCTGCCCGCATGTCGACTGCACCAGCTCCGGCCCGCGTGAGCCCGGCGCCCGCTCCTGCTACCCGCATGGCCCCGGCGTACCCGGTGGAATGCCGTATGTCTAGCGAGCCGGCACCCCGTATCGTGACGGTCCCGGCACAGGGCAACGCTTATCCTGCGGCAAGCCCAGCTCCCGCGGCTAGACGCCCGGCTCCGGCCCCAGGTGGAATCGAACCTGAAAGACTCCCGACCCGCTATGTGGATAGTGACGACGATAATTCCAGACGCTATGACAACCGGCGCTCCGCACCCAGGGCACGAACCTCGTCTTCCCCGAAACCGAGGCCCGTAGGTCGCCGTTAGGGCCGCTTAGATCTTTTTATTACTATATTCAACAGACCCGTAAGGGTGCCCAGCGGCAAACGCTGCCGGGTTGTTTAACTTAGGGCCTCTTCGGAAGATCAGGACCCTCCAATTGGAAACTGAAATCATGGATTTTTCCGCTATTATTGCTGAAGAGCTGAAACTTGAAACTTGGCGTGTGGCCAAGGCCTTGGAACTCATGGACCAGGGGGGTACCATTCCCTTTATCGCCCGTTACCGCAAGGACCAGACGGGAACCCTGAACGAAATTGAACTCCGCGACATCAGTCACCGTCGCGATTACCTGCAGGAACTTGCCGACCGCAAGGAGACTATCCTCAAGAGCATCGAGGAACAGGGTAAGTTGACTCCGGAACTGAAGGCTCAGATCGAAGCTTGTAAAGACAAGACCCTGCTTGAAGATATTTACGCCCCCTACAAGCCCAAGAAGCGTACTCGTGCCACCATTGCAAAGGAACTTGGGCTGGAGCCTCTTGCACGCCTTATGTGGGAGCAGGAAAACACTGGCAACACTCCCGAAGAAATTGCCCGCATTTACCTTTCTGAAGAAAAGGGCCTTGCAGACCCGAAGGCCGCCCTCAAGGGTGCCGCCGACATTTTGGCCGAAGAAGTGGCCGACAACACGGAATTCCGCCAGTACCTCCGCGCCCAGATGGAAAAGAAGGGCGTCATGGTGTCCAAGGTGAAGAAGGATTTCGAAAAGCAGGAAACCAAGTTCAAGGATTACTACGACTTCAGCGAACCCGTTTCCAAGATTCCGAGCCACCGTATGTTGGCTCTTCGCCGTGGCGAAAAGGAAAAGGTGCTCCGTCTTTCTATCGAAGTTCCGACCGAAGAGCTGGTGGGCTACCTGAAGGCCCAGGTCATCAAGAGGGATTCCGTGTGGAAGCCTTATCTGGAAGACATGTGCCAGGATGCCTGGGAACGTCTGCTGCAGCCCAGCATGGAAAGTGAAGTGCGCCTGCTTTTGAAGGACGCAGCCGAAGAGGAAGCTTTCAAGGTGTTTAGCAAGAACCTGCAAGATGTTCTGCTTGCCGCTCCGGCTGGCCACAAGGCTGTGCTTGCCCTGGACCCGGGTTTCCGTACGGGTTGCAAGGTGGCCGTTCTGGACGAGAATGGCAAGTTCCTGGATCATGGCGTGATTTACCCCCATGAACCCAAGAATGACAAGGCCGGTGCCTGCGTTTACCTGATGCAGCTTATCGACAAGTACAAGATTGACCTGATTGCCATTGGTAATGGTACTGCAAGTCGTGAGACCGACGCCTTCTGTGGCGAGATGGCTCTGAAGTTCAAGGGCAAGGTGCCGCCCCGCGTGATTGTGAGCGAAGCCGGAGCTTCCGTGTACAGCGCAAGCATGATTGCCATCCAGGAATTCCCCAAGGAAGACGTGACCACCCGTGGTGCAATTTCCATCGGTCGCCGCCTGCAGGACCCTCTGGCCGAATTGGTGAAGGTGGAGCCCCAGTCTATCGGTGTGGGCCAGTACCAGCACGACGTGAACCAGCGTGAACTGAAGAAGCGCCTGGACGAAGTGGTGGAAAGCTGCGTGAACATGGTGGGCGTAGACGTGAACAGCGCCTCCGCTCCGCTCCTTGCCCATGTGGCAGGCCTCAGCAGTACCCTTTCTGAAGCCATTGTGAAGTATCGCGAAGAGAACGGCGCTTACGCTAGCCGTGAAGCTTTGAAGAACGTGAAGGGTTTTGGTCCCAAGGCCTTTGAGCAGGCTGCAGGCTTTATGCGTATCCCTGGTGCCGAGAACCCGCTGGACGATTCCGCCGTGCACCCCGAAAACTACGCCCTGGTCGAGAAGATGGCCGAGAAGGCCGGTGTGTCCGTGAAGGACATGGTGGGCAACGCCGAGGCGGTGAAGGCTATCAAGGTGGACGAGTTCCTCTCTGATGAGGTGGGAAAGGCTACCTTGGACGATATTTTGAAGGAACTCCAGAAGCCCAGCCGTGACCCCCGTAAGGAATTCCGTTACGCCAAGTTCGATGACCGCATCAAGACCATCAACGACCTGGTGACGGGCAGCTGGATGGAAGGTGTGGTGACCAACGTGGCCAACTTCGGTGCCTTTGTGGATATCGGTGTCCATCAGGACGGCCTGGTGCATGTGTCCGAAATCAGCGACAAGTTCATTGCCGATGCCAAGGAGGCCCTGACGGTGGGTGACATCGTGAAGGTCCGTGTGGTGGCTGTGGATGCGAACCAGAAGCGCATCAGCCTCTCCATGAAGCAGGAGCAGACCGACGGTGTGGCAGGCGCAGGTGCCAGTGGCCCGCGCGGCCAGCGTGTTGGTGGACCTAAGGGTGGTTTTGGTGGCCGCGGCCGCGATAACCGCGGCGGACGCCCCCAGGGGGGCATCCAGGGCCACGCGACCATCGCCGACCTGAAGAACAAGATTGCCGGTAAGGAACGTCCGGGTGCAGCTCCCAAGAAGCCCGCCCCCCAGGTCCAGATCGGCAAGATGAACTCCATGCTCAAGCAGATAATGAAAAAGGCTAAGTAGATTTGACAATGACGAAGTGCTTGCACTTCGGCATTTGCAAATCTACGGGCCTAGCACTCCGCAGGAGTGCCAAGGCGAAGTAGGCGAATGTCGCGGCAACAAGCTAGCTTGTTGCCATGACTGAGCCGCCCTGAGCCGCGCACCGAAGGTGCGCAATGCGAAGTAAGACGACAAAAAAGCCCGACCTCAGGTCGGGCTTTTTAAATCCTTAGATTAAGTCTTTATCAATCCCCGGTGAAGATGATCACCAGCACGGATGCCACGAAGGCGGCAGACACGATCAGGAATTCCCAGGGGTTTTCCATGATGGAGGACTTGGCAGAAGCAGCGGATTCGGAAGGAGCGGCGGCTTCGGCCTTGGCGGCTTCTTCAGCGGCCTTCTTGTCGGCTTCGGACTGGGCGAGGGCGGCGCTGTCTACAGGAGCTTCTTCGGTCTTGGTTTCCAGCACTTCGGCGGAGTCGGCCTTAGCGGTGTCGGCGGCGGCTACGGCTTCAGCAGGAGCAGCGGCGGAGTCGGCCGGAGCGGCTGCGGAATCAGCAGCGGCAGCTTCAGCAGGAGCGGCGGCAGAATCAGCAGGGGCGGCAGCGGCTTCGGCCGGGGCAGCTTCAGCTGCAGGAGCAGCCTCAGCAGCAGGGGCAGCAGCGGGAGCCGGTGCGGCAGCTTCGGCAGCAGGAGCAGCGGCAGGGGCCGGTGCGGCAGCTTCGGCAGCAGGGGCAGCGGCGGGAGCCGGTGCGGCAGCCTCAGTAGCAGGGGCGGCGGCAGGAGCCGGAGCGGCAGCTGCAGTCTTAGCGGGAGCGGCTGCAGGAGCAGCGGCTGGAGCCTTGGCGGCATCGGCTGCGAAAGCGATTGCTGTAGCAAACACGGTTGCCATCAAAATCTTCTTCATCATAGAACACGTTCCTTTTTAAGGTTAATTTCAATTAATACATGACAAAAATAATACTTCTAGAGGCTTTTTGCCAATAAAAAACGAAAAATATCCTTAAAAGTCGTTTTTTTGTCATTTTATCGGCGTTTTTTGCGGGAAAAAGGGCTCCATTTGGTTTGGACAAACCCCTTTGGTCGGTTTTTTCAGATGGACGATGAGAACGGGGTTACTAGTTCCAATGCTCTAGTTACTAGATTTCTTGTCGAAACTCCTAGTAACTAGGAACTATTAAACTATTAACTGCGCCTTTGGCGCCCAAATGACTATGGCATTCAAATACGAAGCGACCGTGCAGCACGGCGAAGACAAGACTGAATACGTGAACCTCGGCAAGGAAGGCATTTCTGTCGCCGAATTCGAAGGCAAGAAGATTTTGAAAGTCGCCCCCGAGGCGCTGACCAAGATCGCCCAGGCGGCGTTCGAGGAAGTGAGCTTCAGACTCCGCCCGGCCCACACCCAGAAGGTGGCAAAGATTTTGCAGGACCCGGAGGCATCGGACAACGACAAGTTTGTGGCCCTCACGCTTTTGAAGAACGCCTGCGTGGCCGCCAAGGGAATTCTCCCGTTCTGCCAGGACACCGGTACTGCCATCTGCATTTGCCACAAGGGCCAGCAGGTCTGGACCGGCGCCGACGACGCGAAGGCCATTTCTGAAGGTATCTACAACGCCTACACCGGCAAGAACCTGCGCTACAGCCAGATTGCCCCCTTGACCATGTACGAAGAAAAGAACACGGCCTGCAACCTGCCTGCGCAGATCGACATCCACGCCGAAGAAGGCGCCGACCTCAAGTTCCTGTTCGTGGCCAAGGGCGGTGGTTCCGCCAACAAGACTTACTACTGGCCCATGACCAAGGCGCTCCTCAACCCGAAGTCTCTTGAAAAGTTCATCAGCGACAAGGTGAAGACCCTCGGCACTGCTGCATGCCCGCCGTACCACCTCGCCATCGTGATTGGCGGTACTTCTGCCGAAATGAATACCCACACCGTGAAACTCGCCAGTTGCGGTTACCTCGACGACCTTCCGACCACCGGTAGCGAAGGCGGCCGTATGTTCCGCGACGTGGAAATGGAAGAAAAGGTTCTGCACATTTGCCAGAAGACGAGTATCGGCGCCCAGTTTGGCGGCAAGTACTTTGTGCACGATGTGCGCGTGATCCGCTGCCCGCGTCACGCCGCCAGCTGCCCGGTCTCCATCGGCGTCAGCTGCTCTGCCGACCGCAACATCAGGGCGAAGATTGACGAGAACGGCCTCTGGCTCGAGAAGATGGAACACCATCCGGAACAGTACTTGCCCAAGGGCGATGCCGTGAACATGGCCCCGGCGGTAGAAATCGACCTTGACCGCCCCATGAAGGATGTGCTTGCCGAACTCACCAAGTATCCGGTGAAGACCCGCTTGAACCTGAAGGGCACCATGATTGTGGCCCGCGACATGGCTCACGCGAAGATTGCCGAAATCTTCGACAAGCAGGAAAAGGGCGAAGCCCTTACCGATATCGAAAAGACGGTGCTCGAAGTTGTTTCTAACCACCCGATTTACTACGCTGGCCCGGCCAAGACTCCGGAAGGCATGCCCACCGGAAGCTTTGGCCCCACGACCGCCGGCCGTATGGACCCCTACGTGATGCGCTTCCAGAGCAAGGGAGCTTCTATGATCATGGTGGCTAAGGGTAACCGTAGCCAGGACGTGACGGATGCTTGCCACAAGTACGGTGGTTTCTATCTGGGCTCCATCGGTGGCCCGGCAGCTATCCTCGCCGAACAGAATATCCTCAGCAACGACATCGTCGCCTTCCCGGAACTCGGCATGGAAGCCATCCGCAAGATTACCATCAAGGACTTCCCGGCCTTCATCCTCGTGGATGATAAGGGGAATGACTTTTTCAAGGACCTTCTCTAAGGACGTTGCCCTTGCGCCAAGCGGATGCGGCTCGTCTTAACGAGCCGTAGTAGCGCGGAGTATTTGGCTTCGTAGATTCTTTACTGCAATGGCCAAATACGGAGTCGTATTATCTGATTGCGATGGGAATGCTCTTAGAGGCATTCCCATTTGCTATGCGGGCGATATAGTAACCTTGGGTTAGAGCTTCGAGAGAAATCCGCTTGTTTCCGCGGACGTGTTCCTGGAAGGAGGTTACCTTGTTGCCCTGCATGTCAAAAATCTGGATATGGACCACGGATTCCTGGGATACATTGACCAGAAGGGCGTTCCGCACGAACTGAACGCTGGGGGCTACAGGTTCACCGGTCATTAGGGATCCTGACTTGCTCTTGCCCGAAGAGCTGCTTGCAATGGTATTTGCTGTGGAACTGGACGAAGAACTTGTGCTAAACTTCTCGCTGATGTCTACGCCTTTCTCTTGGACGAAATTGGAAATAAGGCGGATGTAGTAGGTTTGGTATCCGAGACTTGGTTCCGTCAGTTCCCAGGAATCGATAGGCCAGCCGTTGTTGATGTTGCTGTACATCTTTTCATGGGGCTCTCCTACGGGAATAGAAACGGCATAGCAGAGGGCGTTGTTGCTTGCGCTTCCACAACCTTTTGCGGAGTTGTCGGCATCGTATTGCTTACAGCAATCCGCCCAGGTATAGCGGGAGTTTGCGCCACCAGTCACGTAGCCAGGAGCGGGATTGTCATCATTAAACCATCCGTGGTAGAACTTCGTGACGCTCTTGCTAGCCCCGTAGATACCCATGTTGGATAGGTATACCATACCGAAGGGGTTTACACCATGCAGGTAATGCAAATAGTCTTCGGCGGCGTTATGGTTTTCCATCTTTTCAAAGAGAAGCCCGCTAGAAGCCTTCGCAGAGTTGGAACCCCAGTTGTAGTCTCTGATATAGGCACGGTAACCATCGTTTTCAAGCCCGTTTGCAAAGTACTTGCTCTTTGAAAATTCCGAGACGAACCGTTCCTGGATAAGGCTCTTGGTGTCTGCCTTGGCGTCTTTGTAGCTTAGGTAGAGAATGTAGAGCAGGCTGTGGTTTACACGGTACTGGTCCAGGGCCCAACTCCCGTACTGCCGCATTAGGGGCAGACTGTCTGGGGTTGTCTCGAAACGCTTGAGGTAGGTGGCATCGCCGGTCAGTTCGTACATGGCAAAGTCTGCGGCCACCTTTACTGCAAAGCGGGCTCCTGTCGTGTAGTCGGCGTCGATCTCCTGCTGACCTGCGGCCAGGTCCTTGGTGCCGTATTCTGCTTTGTTGTTGTAGAACATAGAATCCGGGTGAGCCTCCGCCCATTTGAATGCCCGCTGAGCTGCATCTTTCAATGTTGAGGCGTAGGTAGTATTCCCGCGCTTGCCTGCTACAATAGACCCGAGTGCAAAGGCCTTGGCAGCAGAATAGGCGGACATGGCGTTGGGGGCTCCGTAGTAGCTACGGCCCTTTGCAGCCGAGGGCGGTGAGACGTGGTCCTCGTCGACGACAGAGAGTATGGAACCATCCTTGTTCTGCATACGTAACAGGTGGTCCATGCCCCACTTGACCTCGTCCAAGATATCGGGAATGCCATTCCCAGATTCAGGAATGTTGTAGTCGTCGGTAAAGGCCTTGGGCTTTTCCATGTACGCCCGCAAGAGCATTTCGATGTAGTTGCCGTTCCATATGGTATACTTGTTGAAGTCTCCGGCGTCGAACCAGCCTCCGCTTACATCGCGCTCGGTGCTGGCGTTGGTACTGTCCGTGAACAGGCGGGCCTTTTTATCTTGTTCGTGATTTATGGCGTCGGCCCAATCTTTCCCTGCATACTTGGCATCTTTTGCCATACCTACGCGCTGGTAGAACATCATGCGCATGGCGGCCTTCAGAATGTCGTTGTAGACATCATCTTTGATATGGAAATAGAAGGACTGTTTTAGGTTGTCTGATTTGTCCCGCACGTAGTAGGTGCCGGGAGTTGTAACCGAAGAAAAATCGAACCACCAGATTTTATCTCCGGAGGAGGTGTCGATGGCCCCTTCCTGGAAGGCAATGGGGGAGCCCGAAAACACCACCTTTGAGGTAGCGGAGTCTACCACTTCCATGGTGGTCCCAGGGGTGTAGGAGAGGGATGCGTCAAATCCCAATTCGGGGGACCGGAGCACGGCTGTCTTTTTGGCCGATGGACGGTAGCCGAACTGGTCTACGGTTATGAACACGTCCTGGGCTAGGGCGAAAGATGCTAAAAATAGGCCTAAACTGGGAATAATGCCCCTAGTGGGGAACCATCTTGAAGTACCCATAAAACACCTCCATAAAGGAATATAAACAAAAAAATTCCATTTAGCATATTTTATGCGAAAAAATCCTCCTGAAATTCTCAAGGAATATTATTTTTAGAAAGGTCTTTTACACCTATCGGGAGTTTCATATGAAATCGGATGTATGCAAGCTTTTGACTAAAGCCACTGACCTGAAGTCTGTGTTGAAGGAAACGGTTAAGTCTGCCGTTTATCGCAATTTAGACAGAAAGGAAACGAGTCGGCTTCGTTTGCTGGCAGAAGAACTTATTGAAATGCTTCCGGAACTTCTACAGTTTTCTGAAGGTGAGTTTTGGGTGGAAAGCGAGGGCAAGAATTTTGAGCTGCATGTGACGCTACAGCCCAACCAGACCCTGACCGCGGAACGCCGTAAAAAGTTGCTGGATGTCTCTACATCCAAGACAAATGCCGCCGCCGTGGGTATTATGGCCAAGATTCGTCTGGCTGCTGAGTTTATGCTGGTTGATTACGAAAAAAGTTCCGGCATGTCCGAATCCTTCTACATTCCGGGAACACCGACGGTTATCACCTTTGCAGACCCCCTGTGGACGCTTAACGCTTACCGTGAAGGGGCGAAGAAGGCCCAGGGAGAAACTTGGGATGAATTGGAAAAATCTATTGTGGCAAACCTAGCCGATGATGTTGTGGTCGCCCTGCAGGGAAGGCAGGTGGATATCGTGGTGAAAAAGGCTTTTTAACTAAAGAAAGTACGGGTCTGGCTATGGATGGGACGATTCATTCGCAAATCAGCGACATCATTGTCAAGGACATGATGGAGGGCGTGATTGCCGTCAATTGCGAAGGCGTTATAAGCTACGTGAATAATGCTACTGAGATGATTCTCAGAAAAACAAGAGATCAGCTAGAGGGCAAGTCCGTGGTGGCTGCATTCTTTGGCTCTGAAATCAATGACGAGTTCAACCAGACTATTATGGATGCCATTTATGACAAGGATGGCGCTGTACATGAAAGCCTTGTTCCATACTGTGCTAATGGAAAAATCATCCAATTGCACATGATAGCCTCTATCCTTCGTGAAAATGGGAAGAAGGTTGGGGTCATTGTGGTGATTGGTGATGTGACGGAATTTGTAGAGCAGCGGGCTCGCGCCGCAGAACAGACCCAGCGGTTGCTGGACTCCGTAGTCCGGACTCTTTCTCAGGCTATCGATGAACGATCGTCCTATACGGCAAACCATACCCGTAATATGGTCCAGATTGCCGAAAGTTTTTTGGATTGGTTGGACAAGACGGACCATCCTTGGAAATTCGAGGAATCTCGCCGCCGCAGTTTTCTCATGAGTGTCTGGCTTCATGATGTAGGTAAGCTTGCTGTGCCTCTGGAAATCATGGACAAGGAAAGCAAACTGGGTGCCCAGATGAAGACTATCGAAGACCGCTTTGTCAAGATTTCCCTGCTAGATGAAATTGCCGTGTATCGTGGAGAGATTACCGCCGAAGAAAGGGATGCCCGTAAGCAGGAGCGGGACTCGGCCCTGGACGAGATTCGCCGTATCAACCGTGCGGAATTCGTTCCCGACGAAAAACTGGAGCTCCTGAAAAAGATAGTTGCCGGAAAATACTGCGACGAGAATGGGGAGGAGTGCCCTCTTCTGACAGCTGAGGAAATTGAGAACCTGTCTATCCGCAAGGGAACGCTGAACGACAGGGAACGCTCCATTATCCAGAGCCATGCGGTGGTGACCGGAAGAATTTTGGACCAGATCCAGTTCCCCGACGAATATTGCCATGTGCCTATATGGGCGTCCGAACACCATGAACTTTTAAGCGGTCGCGGCTATCCATACCATTTGACGGGCGCTCAGATTCCTAGAGAAGTTCGACTGTTGACGATTCTGGATATTTTTGAGGCCCTTACGGCCAAGGACCGTCCTTACAAGAAACCCATGCCTTTGGAAAAAGCCCTTTCCATCCTAGAAAGCATGGCGTCTGGCGGGGACCTGGACGGGGAAATCCTTGAATTGTTCAAGGAAAGCAAGGCCTGGGAAAAGGTTATCCTAGAATAGGTTCCGTAACCTGTCGCCACTCTCCGGGCTGTATATCCCCGAGAGAAATATTTCCGATTTTTACTCGTATCAGCCGGAGGGTTGGGAACCCCACGGCGGCGGTCATGTGCCGTACTTGACGGTTCTTGCCTTCGGTAAGGGTCAGCTGTACCCAGCTGGTAGGAATGTTTGCGCGGAATCGCACCGGCGGGTTGCGGGGCCATAGCCACTTAGGTTCCTGGACTATTTCTGCCTTGCAGGGCCTGGTGTGGTAACCCTTGATGGTGACTCCTGCCGAAAGCTTTCGGACGGCGTCTTCGGTAATGGCGCCATCTACTTGGGCGAGGTATGTCCGGGGATGGGCGAATTCTGGGTCCAGCAACTTCTTGATAAGCTTGCCGTTGTCCGTCAGGAGTAGGGCTCCTTCGCTATCGTGGTCCAACCGGCCCGCTGCATATACGCCGGCAGGGAACCCGAAGGTATCCAGGGCGGGGTGGCCCGCTTCGGGGGTGAACTGACTCAGCACGCCATAGGGCTTGTTGAATAGGATAACGGTGGACATTTCCAAGAAAAATAGCTAAATGTAAGATGGATGCTATGATCGATTTTACCGGACTTCTAGATTACGCCTTTGAACAGCGCCTTTACGATTCCAACTATCACGGCTTGGAACATTGGCATCAGGTGGAATACAACGGTTTGCTGTTGGCACAAAAGACGGGAGCCGACATTACGGTAGTCCGGCTGTTTGCTCTGTTTCATGATTGTAGACGTATGGACGATGCCTACGATGCAGAACATGGCCCCCGTGCGGTAGAATTTATAGACCGGTGCATTGCGGAAAAGAGACTGGAGCTAGACGCGGAACGCCTGGAGAAGCTTCGCACGGCCTGCCGCTTGCATACCAAGGAAAGGCGAACCGGAGACATCACCATAGATACCTGCTTTGATGCGGACCGCTTGGATCTGGGACGTGTAGGGATTTACCCCATGGAAGAAAAGATGGCTACCGATGCGGGCAAAAAAATCGCTCACAAGTTGGCGCAGGCGGAGGTGTCTGTTTTCAAACAGCGGGAATGGATCCGCGACTTTAGGTTTTAGAAATTTTGCTGCATATCGGACATTCTTTGACCTTGTGGCCCCGGGCCTTGCAGTAGGTGCGTCCGAAGTAGATAATCTGCAGGTGGCGCTTTTCCCATTCGCTTTCGGGAAAGATCTTCTTCAGGTCTTTCTCGGTCTGTTCTACGCTGGAACCGTCGCTAAGTCCCCAACGCTGCGCCAGACGGTGGATGTGAGTGTCTACCGGAAATGCGGGAATCTTGTAGGCGTGGCTCATGACCACGCTGGCGGTCTTGTGGCCCACGCCGGGCAGGGCTTCCAGTTCTTCGAAGGTGCAGGGGACTTTCCCCTTGTATTTTTCTACCAGGGTCTTGGACAGGTTGAAAATGTTCACACTCTTGGTGTTGAAAAATCCGCAGGGCTTGATGATTTCGGCAATGCGCTTAACGCCCAGCTTGACCATGGCGGCAGGCGTTGCCGCCTCCTTGAAAAGCACCTTGGTCACTTGGTTTACCCGCACGTCTGTACACTGGGCGCTGAGAACCACGGCTACCAGAAGCGTGTAGGAGCTTTTGAAATCCAGCGGGATCGGTGGACTTGGAAACAACTCGTCCAGAGTTTTGCAGATGAACTTGATCTTGTCTGGCTTTACCCTGGCCACTATTTGCAGTCCCGTGTAAAGTCCTGCTGCATGTTGAAGCTGGGCGTCTCGTCGTCGGGGTGGCCCACTTCTACGGCAGGGACCCCTGCGTAGGTGGTGTGGGGCGGCACGTCGGTCAGCACCACCGCACCGGCGCCGATCTTTGCGCAGTCACCGATATGGATGTTCCCGAGAAGCTGCGCATGGGCGCCAAGCATCACGCCGTTCCCGATTTTGGGGTGACGGTCGCCGACCTCGTTACCGGTACCGCCAAGGGTCACGCCATGCAAGAAGCTCACGTTGTTGCCCACCACGGCTGTTTCGCCGACAACGATATTGGTGGCGTGGTCCACGAGAAGCCCGTGGCCGATTTTGGCGGCCGGGTGGAAATCCATGCCGAACTTGCGGCTGATGATATTCTGGAGCATCTTGGCCGGGAACCGCCTGTTCTCTTCCCAAAGCAGATGGGCAACGCGGTAGGCCTGCAGACCCTGAAAGCCCTTGAAAAGCAGCAGGGGCTCCAGATACCCCGTGCAGGCGGGGTCACGCAGCACGGTGGCGCGCAAATCGTGTACGGCGTCATCCAGAAGTTCGGGGTGCTTGGCGTATAGCTCGCTAAAGATCCGTTCCAGTTCGGCTCGGTCAATGACTTCACCGGCCAGCTGGCAGGCTAGCGTTACCGCCAGCATATCCGCAAAGTCCTTGCGGTTCAAAATCTGTTCTTCTAACATCAAACGGGAAAGAGGCTCCTGCTTTACAAGCTCCTGGGCGTCTTTCCTCAGTTCCTTTTCGATTTCTTCTACGGTCATTGCGAGTCAAATCTAGAAATTAAGGACTAGTAGATTATCATCAAGTCCTTGGTTTTCCCGCTGGAACCGGCCCTGTAGCGGTAAACGCCTGGAACCATCTTGGATTTGATGAATGCTTCGTCTAGGCAGAGGGTCTCGCCGTCGTACTTCTCGCGGAAAACCAGGTCGCCTCTGCGGTTGCGGACTTCAATGAATTTTTTGTCCAGGGGGAGAGGCGAAAAGCAAAGGTTACCGTATCGCCAGGGAGTGGGGTAGGCCCGCAGGGGCTTTGTGGCTAGTTTCCCTGGCAGGGGCGATGGATTCTCGAAACGGCTGAAAATCCAGAGTAAGGAATCAGAGCCGAAGCTTTCAATGCGTATGGAATCCAGGGTGTTTACGCTGGAAATTTTCCGAAGGTGGGCGTGTCCATCCTTGAACAACAGCACGGAAGCCTTGCCCGCATAGTTTTCAAGATTCGGGAATCCACCTGCGTAATAGTTGTAGGCGAATATAGAAGAATCGGGCCTGAACCCTTCTTCGGCGGGGTTGTAAAAAACGTCGGTCCAGAAAGGTTGATCCTTTGAAAACCAGACGCTGGAATCTACGGCGTGGCTGTTCTCTCCGGAATAAGAAAGCCTTTCTGCGAAATCTTGGAAAACGTCTTGTGTATTCTTTTTTCGGTCTTCAAGAACTTGGGCCAGCTGTTGTCGGTATGATCCCTCGGGATTTTTGGCGAAGGATTCCCAAATGGATTTATCAAGGAGTGGGTCCACCTGATTGTGCAGGTATAAAAAGAACAGGGATGCTCCGTACGGGAATGTTGTTTCGTCTAGGGGCTTTCCCGCCTGCCTGTAAAAATCGGGAATGTAACGGAAGTAGTCGTTTACTTCGGGGGCGCCAACCTCTTCCATACCGGTAGCAGAAGCCTCGAACCAGAAGTTTAAATGTTCGTAAGGGTTCAGGTAACGGGTTTGAATGGCATGGTAGAGTTCGTGGAAGACGGTGACCCTGATTGCCTTATCCCATTTTTCTGCATAGGAATACTTTTGGAACGGATTGCGGATCTCTGTAGTAGATTTCCAGTAAGCGCATTTCTTGCCGCCAACGTTCAGCGTGTCGTATTCGGCATCGTATAAGTTTACGGTTTTGAAATCATTGTCAATCAGCATTTCCGACTTTTGCCAGTCGTTTCTGCCTGCGAAATTGGTGATAGCGAAGCAATCCTCGCAAAAACCTGTCCTGCCATGGATAACCTTAGGATTGCGGACAAGATTCAGTTCCAGGACTTCTACCCCGTAGTGCCCCGGCTTTACAGGCTTTAAAAAATGGACCGTGGTATCTCTACCCAGAGGTTCGCGCATCCTGTTTTTGTTGATGTGCAGGTCCCAGGCTTTTTCCAAGTTCACGGCGAGGCTGTCCACGAATTTTTCCGTGGTGGCGTGGGGCCCTTTCAGCACGTAGAAAATCTGGAAATGGGTAGTTGTGCGGGAATAGACGGAATCGTAATAGTCTTCGATTTCGCAGGAACCCGGTGTAGCTGTTGCAGCCGAAACAACTTTCCCCTTGTTCTCAATCCAGCTTTCTACCGCCTGCATGGTGCCGCAGCGTCCGTGGGCGTACACAGAGGTAACTGCTACCACACAGACCGAACTCATCAAAAGTACTTTGCGTAAAGCCTTGAACACGCTGACCTCTACAATATATCCTGCAATTTCTGCAAGGTCTTTTCTCTCACGGTCTTGTCGAAGGTGATTGCCTTCTGGTGGTGTTGCTTGATTCGGGCGTCTATGATCAGTGGGGCGTCGGTGGCCCAGTGCTTCTGTTCCACATGTTCGTTCAGACCGTACAAATCACGGGCGGGGTCTGAGCGTGTAAAGGTCAGCCACAAAAAGTCGCGGAGGTTGGTTTGCGGATTTTCCATGCCCAGGGTAGATGTGTCGTCTACTACGCTAATCCAGGGGTAATTTTCCCGGAAGCTCCAGTCTACGAGGCATCTCTTTAACGCGGCAACCCCGGCTTCAAAACTTGCGTTGCCACCGTTCCATTTCAGCGCTACTACTCCGGGCATCACAATCTTTGCTTCGGCAAAGGTGGCAGGCAGGCGTAGGCTCTGCAGGTCAGCGTTATCATCTCGCAGGTCGCGAATCTTTGGGCCCGCTGCAGCAATGATCAACTTGGAACCATGATTCAGCGAACTTCCGGTATAGTCCAGCGTGTCTGTAGTGGTGGATGTCTGGAAATGTAGGTCCCTATCTAGGCGGACCCGCTCCATTATGTGGGCAAAGAACTCGGGCATCTTGTTCACGTCCAGCTCGGGATTGTCTTCTTTGGCGGCAATCATCAGGTATTTGGTAAGGCTTACCTGATTGAATCCCAGCAGCGCGTTTGCCGTCTTCAAAAGTTCCATGGGCTCCCGTTCTTCAGGCCTAATGTAGGGCCTAAAGCTTTCCGAACCTAGGGCCAGGCAAAGCGGGTGCACGCCGGCCTCGTCTACGGCATGGACCGCATGGACTCCCGGTAACGACGCAGGCACCATGGGCCGCGTAATCCTGTGGATGAACTCTCCGAAAAGCGTGTCTTCTTGCGGGGGGCGGCCCACTACGGTAAAGGGGTAGATGGCGTTCTTTTTGCAAAGGACCTTCTTTACCTTCAGGTAGGGGAACAGGTGTTTGCCCGAATAATAGCCTACGTGGTCTGCAAAGGGGCCTTCCGGCTTCAGGTCCGGCGCCACTTCTCCCAATATGCAAAAATCCGCATCGCTAGAAACCAGGTAGCCGTCGTGGATAAAATAGCGGAACCGGCGTCCGCCGAGCATTCCTGCGAACAGAAGCTCCGACAGGTTCTCGGGCATGGGCATAATAGCCGCAAGGGTGTGAGCCGGCGGACCTCCCAAGAAGATGCTTACCTTCAGGGGGCGGCCTTCTTCGATGGCTTTCTGGTGGTGCTTCGCGATGTCACGCTTGATTTGGTAGTGGAGCCCGCATTCGTCTTGGGCGTACTCGTTTCCGGAAATCTGGATGCGGTACATCCCCAGATTCGTAGTGAGAATGCTGGCCTTCTTGCCTGGGCGGCTCGCCACCTGGGGCAGCGTAAGGAATGCCCCGCCATCTTCCGGGGCGCATTTGACCTGCGGTAAATCTTGCAGGGAGCATTCCTCGAAGTCGGCCATGCTCCCGCTTTGGAGGGGCAAACTGTGCAATCCGGCCTTGGCCGCCAAGACCAGGTTACCGATGTGCGGGTGCTTGAAAAAGCCTACGGGGTTCGACTTGAACAGCACCGCGGCCCTGGTGCTTTCCAGAGTGTCGCGGAACAAGAAATCCATCCGTTCCCGTGTGCCATAGAGGTTTGCTACGGTGGGGAACTTGCTCCCCTTCACCTTTTCGAACAGCAGGGCCGGTCCGCCTTTCTCAAAGGCAATTCGGGCCATTTCCGCCATTTCCAGGTCCGGGTCTACCTCGCAGCGGACACGCTTCAACAGACCTGCTTTTTCTAAATCAAGCAGGGCTTGTTCTAGAGTTGCGTACATGGAATTCCCCAGGTTTTAGAAACCCTTAGCCTGCGGTAGCGCTCTGCTCCAAGGCCTCGATGGACTGGGTCTTTTTCTGGGCCTCGTAGGCCAGCATCATGTCACGGGTGTCCTTGCGGGCGTAGATGCCGTACACGATATTTGCCTTGTCCATAATGGCGGCGAAGGTCTCTTCGGGAATGTCGGTGAACCCCTGGAAACTCATCTCGTCGTAGCAGGCGGTCATGTTCCCTTCGTCTACAAAGCTATGCTTTGCGGTGAACCCGCGGAACGGACCGTCGCCTAGACGCACCGTAACCTTGTTCTCCTTGACGGAACTGACAATGCCGGTCCACTTAAGGGTCTTGAACCCCCACTGGAGGTTGTAGCGGATCGTGGCGCCTGGTTCCAGCACTTTAGGGAAGGTGTAGTGGAGTAGGGGAGCGGGGCCCATCTGCAGCTTCATCGGGGCGTACTGTAGCGTTTCCAGAACGTTCTTCAGGGAGAACTCTTGCCACGATGTCTGACTCAGTTGGACCATACGCAAAAAATGTAGTAAAAAAAAGAAGAAAAAGGGCCCTGTAAAACAAAAACCCGAGATTCATTGAACCTCGGGTAAATTTTTTTCGTCATGCCGCACTTGATGTGGCTTCTAGTTTAAACTATTCTGCGCTTGCGTCCTTGATGCAGCGGACTGATTGAGCTCTACCAGGATTATAGTCAACCAATGTTGCGTTATCATATTTTATGTACATAGCGTAATAAAACCCGGTAGTAGTAGTGGATTTCGTATTACTCCAGAAAAAGCCAGTATCTTTGAAATTGTAGCCTGGTGAGACTGTATTGTACTCTCCTGCAGGTAGAGCAGAGAACCCAAAATCATCTGTTCCTGTATACGTGGTTCCCCAGCCCTCAGTGGCTTTAAGCTTTTTACCTGCGGTATTGCTCTCTTTATACGCAGTAATACCGTCTACATAAGCAATTAAATCCTTGAAATCAGCAGCTTCTGGTAGATGCCAGCCATCAGGGCAGACGTCAGTTAATGCTGCTTCTATGGTGTAAAGAAGCCCGTACGTGCCACAATCATTCTTGGTATTGTCGTGGCAGTAAGCGCCGCTTTCCGTTTCATAGTTCATGTTTTCAGCCATCCAAGTCTGAGTGCCGATGGTGACGTACTTATAGGTAGTGCCGGTTCCGCGGGTGTCGCAGAATTTGGTTCTCTTGGGGTACATTGACTCCCCACATTTGCCTAGTGGTGAGATATCTGTGTAAATGGAGCTCCCTTCTTTCATTTCTTCAACTTGTACGATGTAGCTATTGGAATCGGTTGGTTCTTTTTTAGTTATCATCAAAATCACATTTCCCTCAGCAGGTTCTATAACGGAACCTACATTGTTAAGAGCGATTTGTGCTTTTTTTGTGTTTTCACCAACGTCAATGATTAAAAATCCGGCAGCATCAATTGTGGCTTCGTCTATAGTTTTACTCAATGTAGCCGTTTTGCCGTCCTTGCTCCAGGTAACATAGTCATCAATGGGGCTGAAGTGTGCGTCGCGCTTGGGGGTGGATTCGCCACCTTCTCCGCCTTCACCGGAGCCACCTTCGCCGCTACCGCTGCCGGAGTCGTCCTTATCCTTGTCCTTCTTTTTCTTGGAGCTGCTGGAGGATTCTTCTTCTTCGGAAGATGAGCTAGAATCGCCCTCGTTATCAGAGCCTTCGACTTCGCCTTGGGCGCTGGAAGAGGTGGGCTTCGGGGTGTTGTCGGCGGGCTTTGGCAGCAGGCTTTGGAGTTCTTCGAGCTTGGCCTTGATTTCTTCTTCGTCCAGTCCTTCCTTGAGCTGTTCGACAGTGGCGCTGTCCGTCACCTCGATCCACTTGTTCTCGAAGCAGGCGAAGTAGGCGGTGTCCACCTTGGCCACTTCCATGGAGCAGGTATCCGGGAGCGACGTGTCGCTATTGTATGAGGGAATTTCGTAGGAGCTGCTGGATGTTTCGTCGCAAGCAGTCAGACACGCCACGGCGGCAATCGCCATAGCCGATGTCCACAGTAGTTTTTTCATTTCATTCTCCTTTTTTATTCCAATCCCTATGGTTGGTTATCTTTGCCCGGAAATGTATAAAAAAAAGGCCGCCTTTGGCGGCCTGTACTGCCTCACTTATGATGCATGTCAAAAAATGGGCTTTTTTTCAAAAACAAGCGTGTTCTAGAACACAAAATCCACGGCACGGCGTTCCGTGACCACCTTTTTCACGAAGGAGACGATTGCCTGGTGCTCCGGGTGGCCCTGGTAAAAATCAAGGGCTTCCTTGGTGCGGAAGGTGGTGTCCAGGGCGATATCGTATTCTACATCGCCGTTACCGAGTTCGGCCTTGCCAAAGTTTAGCCCGGATTCGATGCTCACAAGGCCCGGGATTTTACCTTCCAGGGCGTGGAAGGCGTCCACCATCTTTTGGCCGTTTTCCTTGGCGGTAGCACCCTCGGCTTCGGTCTTCAATTTCCAGAAAACGATATGTCTGATCATGAGTTCCTCTTTTCTTGATGAAGTGTACGGTAAAGGGAAAGCTGCCTTTCGAAGCAGTCGTTCCAGCTGAATTTTTCGGCGTAGGCCCGGGCGTTTTGCTTCATGGCCTGCATGTCGGAACGGTAAAGTTCTACGATGGCGTCGGCCAGGGCGTGGGGCGTGCGTTCCCCCAGGATTGTGCCCGCTTTTGATTCCGTTACATGTTCAAAGGCAGCCCCTGTTTTGGCCCCTATTTGAGCGTTCCCGCTGGCCATGCTCTCCAGAATAGAAAGCCCGAAGGTCTCCCAGCCCGAAAGGGCGAGCCCCATGTCTACGCTGGCGTAATGCCGGGCCATCTCGTCTATGGACTTGATAAAGCCCACGTAGCGGATATGCTTGTACTTCTGTACGGCTTCTTTGACCTGGGGCAGGTAGGGCCCTGTGCCTGCCAAGATGATTTCGGGTTCTACGCCCAGCCGTTCCGTCAGTTCGTCGTAGGCCCCAAGCAAAAGTTCGATACCCTTCTCCTCGCAGAACCTGTGGGGGAAAAAGATGGTAAGTCGGTCGGGATTTCCGCCCTTGAAGTCGGCCACCAGGGCCTCGTCACGCTTGGTAGGCGAAAACATCTGGATGTCGCAACCCAGCGGAATCCAGTGGCTGTGGGGGAGGTTGCGCTTTTCTAGGCGCTCCATGACTTCTTTGCAAGAAACCTGGATGCCATCAAACTTTCGGAATTCTTGCCGGGCATACCAAAAGGCGACCCGTTCGGCAAGGCGGCCGAAAATGCGGCCTAGTTTATTTGCAACAGGGCGGCCCACATAGGTGACAGGGAAGTCGGCGTGCCAGAAACTGAGGAGTACGGCTTCGGGACAAATCCTCTTGGCGGCCCTGCGGACTACAGTCGGTAAAATGTAGGGTGAACCCACCTCGATGACCTGGGGCATGTACTTTTTCAGGATGGGCCGGATCTGCTTTTGTTTCCAGATAAAGCGGTATTCCCAGTTCCCGGGGAAACGGTAGGCGTCAACATGCTCGATAATGAGCCCCGTCCCTCTTTTTTCGGTGAAGGTGCGGCTGTCGGGCATCACGAATACGCTCAGTACATCCTGGCGGTTTTCGTAGAATGCCATCTTTTGCAGGTGATAACGCCGAACGCCACCTCCGGAAGGACTCCAGAAGTTGTTGAAATCGACGATGGTAAAAGGTGCTTGCGGCATGATGGTGCGAGCTACTCAGCTTCCCGCATCTTATTGGACAGAGGGTCAATATAGATGGGGCAATTGTACTTGTGGCTCACGCCCAACCGGTTGGAATTGACGGAAAGATTGAGGGTCTTGTTCTGGGAATCCAGCCAGTAGATGGCATCGGAATCACGCAGGTATGGCCTCGGACCTTCAAAACCTTCCTCGGTGGGAACAAGTTCTCCGCCAAGGAACAGCGGAATGTCCAGGCTTTTGTACAAGTCCAGCATCACGAAAGACCTACGTTCGTGAATGTCGTCCAGTTCAAGACGGCCGTCTATCTTCAGGTGGTCCAGACCATCGATCATTACGATCAGGTCGGAGTTCTGCTTCCGCTCTTCTTTCAAGATGTTCATCATCTCGTTGTTGTCAAAGGTGGGGTAGTCTTCCCAGATTTCAAGACGGTTGCTGCGGACCAGGTTCATGAGCTTCTTGGTGGCTTCAAGAATCTTACCGTTGATAGCGTCGTCCTCGTTCTGTTTTCTAACGGTGAGGATAGATTCGCCAGTTTCCATGGCTACCATGCGGTCGAAAATCTGCCGCCTGGGCGTTTCCAGGGCGATGTAGATAATCTTCAAGATGGGGTTACTGTCTATAAGATCCATGGCCAGGCTTGACAATAGCGAGGTCTTGAGTCCAAAGGGCTTAGACGAAACAAAGAAACAGCCTGATTGGATACCGTCAATTTCCTTTGTGAGTTTAGGGAAATTTTTCAAGGTGTAGCCCACGCTGGTATCCGGAGGACAGCCCATGGCGGCGTCGTAGTTTTCCTTGATGTCTTGTAGCAGCATGGAACGACGATGGGTGTGCACCGTGTCCTCTTCGGTCTTGTCGATAAGGTCGATAAGGTAGTCGGCACCCTTTTCACGAACCAGCTTGTCTACGGTCTCGTCTTTGGATAACACGATAGACTTGAACCGCATATCCAGTTCTTCGGCCATCTTCAGGTAGCCCTGAATACGGTATTCTTGCTCCCGCCGGTTATCTTCGCGACGGAGAATCACTGTGGCCGAATCTGCACCGCAGGCCTTGAGTTTGTACAGGTGGCTCAGGGTCAGTTCCTGGTACATGGTGGAGACCACGCCGGGAATGCCTGCCAGGTCGGCTGTCAAAGCGTCAAAGAAACCTTCTACGATAATGGGGCTGGAGTTTTCGGGCTGGATGTTGAAAGGAATATCGCTTGGGCCAGAGGCGAAAGACACATAGGGATGGGGCTTGCCGTCGTCTTCCATGAGGCGACCGTAGACGGAGTGGATGAGGCCCTTGGAGTTGCGCGCGGGAATAGTTATACGCGGCTCGTGATAGGCTTCCAGGTTGTCCAGGTAGAAACTTACATGGTGGCGTTCAAGGCCAGAGAGCATACAGTAGCTGAAGAATGGCTCCGGGTCGCCGCTGTAGTAGCCTAGACCGTAAAGCTGGGCTTGGCCGATGCTCCAGCCTTTGGACTGTAGAAATTCTTCGGAAGAGGGGCTTTTGCAGGCTGCCCAGTGGCAGTACCGGACAAAGCATTCCAGCACCTTGGATTTTTCGCCACCGACTTCCTTGAGCCAAAGGCGATCGTCTTGCTTGGAATCTTGCTCCTGTTCCAGACCTCCCAGAAATTCCAGGGCTTCAGCCCTTGCGGCAGGTTCTTCCATGCCGTTGAAGCGGCTACGCATCACGAATTCGATCAGGTCTCCTTCGCTTCCGCACTGGAGGCAACGGTAACGCCAGTAACCCAGGGCGTCATAGAAGAACAGGGACGTCTCTTCGGGAGCATGGAAAGGACAGCAGGCGATAAGGTTTCGTCCCCATCGGCTGAGGGGGATTCCCAGTTGTCTTGGATGGGTCTTAATACGAGCTATACCTGCGTGTTCCTGATCGATAAGCATAGGGAGCCTCCATATAGGAATCTAAAAAAAAATAGCCGGAAAAGAACACTTTTTTGGACTTTTTATCTACTTTTTGACTATGGTTATTCTCGGTATAGATCCGGGCTCGATTACGACAGGATATGCCTTTCTGGGTAAGACCCCGAAGGGCTTTTCGGTGCTGGAATATGGTACGATTCACTCGCCGGCGTCTAAGTCATTGGAGGACCGACTGTTACAGATTGTCACCAAACTAGAGGCCCTATTGGACCAGTACCGGCCAGATGCTCTTGCTATGGAAGGCGTGTTCTTTGCAAAGAATGCGAAAAGCGCCTTGGTGCTTGGGCATATCCGTGGTGCGGTTCTGGTAGCCTGTCGTAAGCGGGGAATGACCTTTAGTGAGTATCCGCCCAAGGTGGTCAAGCAGTCCGTTACAGGAGATGGCGCCGCTTCCAAGGAACAGGTGGCTCATATGGTCTTTGCCCAGCTCGGGATAGAGGCCGGAGACCTCCCTCTAGATGCGTCGGATGCCCTGGCTATTGCCTGGACCCACGGGAATCCGCCTCCTTTGACGGCTGCCCTCAAGAAGCGTGTGCCGTCCCATAAAAAGAAGGCCTCTGTCCAGCAGTGGAAGGATTTGATAAAGAAGATGGGGGTGGAGGTTTAATGGAACGAGTTGCCGAAGACTTGTTGCCCTACGGCCTAGGAACGCCGAACCTTGTAGAGGCGGTGCCTGGCTACTTTGTTGATGCCGAGATTCTGCCTTTTTTGAACAAACTAAAAAACGAAGCGGCGAAGAACGGCTTTGAACTTCGCGTAGAATCGGCTTACCGCTCTTTTGAACGGCAGCTTTCCATTTGGAACCGCAAAGCCTGTGGCGAACTCCCGCTGCTTTCGGCAGAGGGCGTGCCGATGGAACTCCCCCAAGACGAAGAAGAACTGATGTACGCTATCTTGACCTGGTCCGCGTTACCGGGGGCGAGCCGCCATCATTTAGGCACGGACCTAGACGTGGTAGACGGCAAGGCTTGTCCCGAAGGCTACGAGGTGCAACTCACGGCCGAAGAGTGTTCAGGCATGTTCGCTAAGTTCCACAAGTTCTTGGACGAACGTTTCGCGGCCGGCAATGCCTTTGGCTTTGACCGTGTATTCATTCCCGGCCGCGGAAAGATTAGGCCCGAAGGCTGGCACATCGCGCACCTGCCCACCTCCCGCAAACGTCTTGAAAAATTTTCCCTAGATACCTTGCGGAAAATCTACGAAAGCTCGGACATGGCTTGCAAGAAGGTTGTCCTTGCCAGGCTCCCGCAACTGGCGGCGGAATACATCTATCCGTACTTTATCTGATGTGTAGTGTGGAATGTGAAGTGAGTAATATCATGCTTCTTGGTTCTATCAGATTGAAATACACCCCTTACGGCACCAGCGTTCTTGGTGCGCCTCTGCTGTATTTCCCCTGCAAAGGGAAATGCCGCTTGTTGGTGATGGCAAGCATTCACGGCGAAGAGCCGGAGACCACATTCCTGCTGAGCCGAGCCCTGCGAGCCTTTGACGACAACCTGGAATCTACGGCTTTTGTGCTGTGCGCCAATCCCGATGGGGTGGCTCTTGGAACTCGCGGGAATGCAAACGGTGTAGACCTGAATCGGAATTTTCCGACAGAGAACTGGAGCGCTGATCCGGTGCTGTCCCGCTCTATTCTAGAAGCGGAACGGGATATGGAACTTTCTACGGGATCTGCTCCCGCTAGTGAACCCGAGGTCAACGCTATAATAAAGCTAATAGAACAACTCCGCCCTCAGGCGGTGGTGGCGTTTCATAGCCCTATTGGCTGTATCGATGCTCCTCAGGAGACTGCGCTAGTCAAGGAGCTCCAGGCGGTGTTCAATGTTCCCTACGTCAAGGATATCGGATATAAAACACCAGGTAGTTTCGGTACCTGGTGCAAAGAACAAAACCTTGAATGTGTTACGGTGGAACTTCCGCGTCTTGCTCCCGAAATTCTGTACGAACGCTACGGGAAGGGCTTGACCGAGTTTCTAGAACTCAGTCACCTTTCGAAGCCTTAGCTTCTTCGATAATCTTGCTGCGGTTGATAAGGCCCACGCTAAAGCCAATGACCAGGTAGCAGCCGCCGAGAACTAGCAGGTACTCCAAAACGTAGGGAGCTTTTTCGGAAATGAACATGAATCCGGCGATATAGGTGAGAACGATCAGCACGCCCTGGAAAATGTTGAAGGCCTTGTTCTTGCGGGGCTGGAGCTTGGGCAAAAACAGGGGGCTTACCATCAAGATGCCGGTGGCAAGCATTACGATGACCGGAACGAAAACCAATGCAGAGTTGGGGTCGGCAAAGACACCCTTGGACTTCAGGAACACAATCAGGGTGGCGTTGATGGCGCCTGCAAAGGTGGACGGAAGTCCGGAAAAATGATGATGGTAGGTGTCAGAGTCGCAGGCGTTGTACTTGGCCAGGCGCATGGCGGCGCAAAGCACGTAGATAGAGAAAGTCACCACCAACAGGGCGGCGTTCTGTTCAAAGAATTGGGGGGCGCAGGTCTTGTAGGCGAAGAACACGCAGAACGCGGGAGCGAGCCCGAAAGCGATAAGGTCTGCAAGGCTGTCGAACTGGGCACCGAACTCGGAACTGGCGTTCACGAGGCGGGCGGCAAATCCGTCTAGCTTGTCCAGAAGCATACTGAGCATTACAAAGTAGGCTCCCATGCGGAGCGTGTCTGTAGAGGTAAAGGAGTCGAAGGCTCCCGTGACCCAACAGATGGCGAAAACGCCCAACAAAAAGTTCATGCTAGTAAAGGCATTCGGCAAGATAAAGCGAGACTTTCCCACGATCAACTCCTCAAAAAATGGTTGTCCAAATCTAAATAAAACTGATTATTTGACGGCCTGGATTTCCCACAGAGCCTTCACTCCTGCTGCAACAATCAGGTGTTGGGGCGGGGCGTAGGGATTCTCTTCGGTGGGGAAATTGGTCCAGTGCTTGGTGGAGAACTGGTAGTACTGGGTGGGGCGGTACATGACCGGCAGTACTGGTATGGTCTCCATAAAGATCTTGTTCAGATCCCGATAGGCCGTAATCAATTCTGCTTCGTCGCGGATGGTGGGGATCTTGTCCAGCAACTTGTTGGCGTCGTCGTTGTTGAAACGGCCCTGGTTGGAGAAGGCATCCTCGCCTACAGGTTTGGCTCCGATGGGTCCCATAATCTGGGAGAACCGGGTCCAGGGGGTGGCGGCGGAGAGCTCGGCGGTCTGGGTCTTCATGGCGAGGTCGAAGGTCCCCAGTCGCAGGTCCTTGTCCCAGACTCCGTAGTCTACGAAATATTCCTCGGCGGGAATGCCGATTTCTTGGAATGTTCCGGCGATGACCTTGATGGCGTCTTCCCAGTCGGTCCAGCCTTGGGGGCATTCCAACTTGATGGTGCGGACGGGCTTGCCATCGGGGGCCAGGAGGGCACCGTTAGCATTCCAGGAATAGCCCGCCTCTTTCAGGATGTTGCGGGCCTTGTCCAGATCAAACTCGTAGCCGAACTTCTCGGCATCTTCCTTATTGAAGAACTTGCTTTCGATGCCGAAGGGCAGGATAAATCCGGACTGCATGGCCGGAGTGTAGTTGGAAATGGCGCGAGCCTTGACTTTCTCGAAGTTGATACTGTGGGCGAGAGCTCGGCGGAAGGCGACATCGCTAAAGGGCTTGGACTGATGGGCGATGAGGAGCGTTGTGATGGACCCAGGCTGGTGGTAGGGCTCGTTACGGCTCCAGGCACGGATGCTGTCCTTGGCCTTGTCCCAGATACGGGGGAGGAATATGGAGGACACGTCCAGGTTACCCTTGACCATGGCGCTATTGAAGTGGTTGTTGCCGTTGTAGAGGGAGTGGATAATGAACCTGGGAGCGGGCTTTTGTCCGTTGTGCTTTATGTTACCCCAGTAGTTTTCGTTCCTCTCCAGGACGATTTTGTCCGGGGAGAAAGTCTTTAAGTCATACGGCCCGGAAACCAGGGGCTTGGTGTCGTTCTTGAACGCCGTGACCTTTGAAAAATCGTAATCCTTGCCGTTCTTGGCTCCTTCGATAATGGGTTGGAACACAGATTTTGGCAAAATAGAGGTCTCGGCGATGGCATTCAAGAGGATAAGCGGGTTGGGGTTGCTTTTCTTGAAAGCAAAAGTAATGTTGTTGTCTTTGTCGGCAGAGATGCTTTCGATATAGCTCCAGTTGCCGTGACGGGGCGTTGGCAATATGGAGTCAATAAAGAAGGTGTAAAGAACGTCATCTGTGGTGACCGGCTGGCCGTTGTTCCATTTGGCGTTTTTGTCCAGGTGAACGACAATGGCGTTGTCGGTTTGCTTGAAACTGTCGGCCAACATGGGCTCCAGCTCACCATTGAGCTGGTTGTAGGTCATCAGGGTCTCGTACATAAGGCGGACATTGCCGTCAATGGGGAAGTTGGGGTCGTAATCCAGGGGATTGAACGTGGCCGGGGGTGCCCAGTCAAAACCGCCGATATAGAGGGTTTCGGTTCTGGGGTACTCCTGTTGGTCCAGGGCAACATCCGTCTTTTCTTCGGTTTTGCAACCGGAGAAAGAGAGCAACGTACCAGCGAGAGCGATGACGCCAAAAACTTCAAAACGGTTCAAAATTTTCATCCTTCAAAAATCCTGATGAGATATATTAAAAATGTAATGAATTTTTTTGAGGAAAACCACCGATTTTTCCACGAAAACCATACAAAATGGACTATTTTCAGAGAAAAATTACCCTTTACAGGGAAAAACCATATAGGAGCCGTTTAGAGGAGGCGCTAAAGAGGGTCTTGTTCAGAATGAAGGGTGTTCCGGCCCCTCCTGGGGTGCTGAAACGCTGGGCTATTTTTCCGTCGGAAAGGGATATGGCGACGACTTCATTACCCTGGTCTAGCCAGGCAAAGCCGTCTTCTACGAAAGGTTTTGAAAAGATGGAGTTCTTTCCCTGGAATTTCCATAGGGGGGTGCCCGAGATGGAGTACAGGAGCAGGCTTTGGTTGGCAAGTCCCACTAACACACAGTTTGTTCCCTTGTAGGGGAATGCCTGTAGCGATGCGATTGGAGATTCCATCAAGATCTGCAGAGGTTCTTTGCCGGGTGTTCTTGCATCGTAGATGAGAAGTCTGTTGTTGTTGGTGGCAAAAGCCATGGCGGAATCAGCGCGAGTCATTTGCGAGATTCCCGCCTGGATTCGCCCGGCTTCTTGCTTGATTTGGCCGGAACCTTCCCATAGGTGGGTGATGTTCCCTTCTAGGCTTGCGGTGATGATTTGAGCCTCATCTTTTGCAAAAAGGAAAGGCAGGTCGAAAATCTTCCTTGACCAGGCCAATCTTCCATCGGGCCTTGTGAGCTTCATCAGAAAGCCGTTCCAGGTGGAAATATAGATGGCTTCATTTTCCAAGGTGATGTTGAATGCTTTTCCGGGGAGCTGGATGGTGGTCTTTTTGCCATCCTTACTCAATTCGTAGATGTTTAGACTGAATCCAGAAGCTAAAGCAAGGGACTTCTCGTCGCTGCTGATAACGGGGCTGTTATCCATCTTGGATAAAGTCCTTGTCCAGCGCAGTTCGCCGTTTTCGGCATTGATACAGATTAAGCGGTTTGCGGCCGGGTCTACGGTGAAGAGGTTCTTTTTGCTCCCGAAAAATTGCG
Source organism: Fibrobacter sp. (assembly GCA_017475045.1). Lineage (GTDB taxonomy): Bacteria > Fibrobacterota > Fibrobacteria > Fibrobacterales > Fibrobacteraceae > Fibrobacter. The sequence continues at coordinate 107,596 of JAFVGH010000085.1, forward strand.
GATATCTGGTCTTGGGCGAAATGTTCAAAAGGCTTACGAATTTTGCCCCGATGGCCTTGCTGTAACGGTTAAGGATTAGTGGTGTAACCTGGGGATTGCTGACGGAAAGCCGAACAGCCTCGGACCAAGCCTTTTGCCTATCCTGTTCCTTGCCTTGGGTGTTTTCTAGTTGCAAAGCCTTGAAAAGCCAGGCTTCGGCATTGCCGGGCTCTAGTTTCAGCAGGGAATCCAGCACTGACGTAAGCTTGTCCCATTGGGAAGTTTCTGCGAGGACTGCGGCTTGTTGCGAAAGCAGGTTCGAAACTAGAGGCGTTTTTCCGTAATAATTAGGAGCGATCCCTTGCAGGTTCTGCCCGTCAAAACTCAGGTAGGTGTTCCCGTCGGTAAGGATTGGAGCCATGGTAATGGGCGTGGCAAAGTTGAAATTCCAAAGGGGGTGAAGCAGGGTGTCCACTACAATTAAAGCCCCTTCGCTAGTAAACAGGCCAAGGGTCCCCTTTGCAAGGGGGTGGATCCGGTCTGCATCGCTTCGTACCATCGCAATGGGGGCGCCCGTAGTAACATTTACAAGAGAAATACGTCCGGAGGCTTCGAGTACGGTCAGGTTTCTTTCAAAGGGGACGATGCTTTCTACAGTGTTGAACGCCGCTTTCCAACGGGGCTCGGTACTTTCGGAAATGTTGTAACAGAATAAGTTCCCTCCCGAATAGAAGACGATGGCTTCTTTTATGGAGGTGACTTTTTGAATGGCGTCGTATTGGCTAATTGTGAAAGATTCAGAAAGATTTTCTTCGGACAGAAAGTGGAGTGCGTTGTCTGGACAGTTCAAGACAAAGTGTCCCGTAGGGGCATAATAGGTTTCAAGCAGACATTCGTTGTACTTGTCGCTGGTTTGCTCTTGTTCGCCCTTCTTGTTAATCAGGATGATGGAATAGTCTCCTTGAACAAGGACCTTGTTTTCGCTGATAATGATGTCTTTGGGATTTCGTAGAGCAAATGATTTTGCCCTGCGAATATTGTTAAACGGCTTAAAACGGATACTGTCCTTTTCAGACAAATAGTACCATATCCCGGTGTTGTCGATATCAAGAATTTCTGGGTTGTCGGTAAGGTGAGTGGGAATCTTGATGAGGGAGTCGTTTACAATTTTGTAGATGCTGCCGTCCTGTAGATGGAAATAGGCGGGAGACCCTTCAAAAACCTTGCGTAGAGGGGCTTTTAGCCGCAAGGATTTCTTTTGGATGGTTTCTGGACTGTTTTCAGTTGCTGCGATTCTTTCGGCAATCCAGTATGCCTTGCTTGTTGATGACGTTTTCTGGAGGCTTTGCTTGTAGTAGAGACTTGCCGATTGTCTGTTTCCGGCCAGTTCTTGAATTTTTCCGAGGTAAAAACTGGCTTGTTCTTTGTCTTCGCTGTCGCCTTCACTGATGACGTTTTCCAGGATGCCTATGGCCTTTTTGTATTCGCCCTTCATTTCAAAACGGTATAGGGCGTCTTGGATGGAAGACTCCATTTTTTCGGCAAACGCAAAAGACAATAAACCGCATAACCACACAAGCATCATCGCCGTGCACATTGCGGATAGTCCTATGTCTACTCTACGTTGCTTCATCACACATCAAACTTATATCCAGCGCCTCTGATGGAAAGGATGATTTTCGGGTTGGCCTGGTCGTCTTCCAGTTTTTTACGAAGGTTCACGATATGGTTGTCAATGGTTCGGGTAGAAGGCATGTTGTCGGTGGTATAGCCCCAGATATCTTGCAATAGGTCTTCACGGAGAACTACCTCTCCCTTGTGCTGCCAGAAGTACTTGAGAATTTGAAATTCTCTGGCGGACATTTCAAGGGGTATGCCACCCTTGGTGGCTTCGTACTTTTTGAAATCCAGATGGATATCTGCAAAATCCACTACGTCAAGTGACTGCGATACCTGCGCCTGGGGAGCCTCCGTATCGACCCTGCGCAAGAAAGCCTTGACTCTTGCCAAGAGTTCTAGAATAGAAAACGGCTTGGTCACGTAATCGTCGGCACCCATCTCGAGACCTGCTACCTTGCTGGTTTCTTCGGTCTTGGCGGTAAGCATGATGATAAAGGTCTGCGGGTGTTTTTTGCGGATGACTCGGCAAACTTCGAACCCGCTTTTCTTGGGAATCATCAAGTCCAAAATCACCAGGTGAGGCATAAAGGAGTCGGCCTTGGCGATAGCCTCTTCTCCGTCGGCTGCGGTTTCTACGATGTAATTTTCCAGCTCAAAATTGTCCTGGAGACCGAGCCGGATAATTTCTTCGTCTTCTACGATGAGGATCTTGTGTTGCATGTTAGTCCACCTTTCTAAATCTAACCGTAAAGTTGGAACCTTTACCGGGCTTGCTAACCAGCGATATGGTTGCTTTATGGGTTTCAGCGACCCTCTTTACGATGGCAAGCCCGAGCCCGGACCCCTTCGTACTGCGGGTCATTTCGTCGCCAACCCTGTAAAAATCATTAAATATATTTTTTTGTTCTGAAGAAGGAATGCCCACTCCTGTATCAATTACCGAAAATACAGCGCGGTCATCTTCGTTGTATACCTTGATTTCGATATCGCCAGGGGCGTTGGTGTACTTGATTGCGTTTTCAATCAAGTTTTGGGCGAGGCTGTAGAGGGCGGTATAATCGCCCATCACATATACGTTCGGGTCGAAATGAGTCTTGAATGAAAGCCCCTTTTCCACACCAATGTCTTCCACCGCTTCAAAGACCTTCTTGGCGCAGACAGAGAAATCCAGTTTTTCCCATTTGAATGCTCCGGTTCCGTGCTCCATACGGGTGTAGTTTAGTATGGCTCCGATCAGGTTTTCAAGACGTGAGGCTTCTTTGTTGATAAGGCTTGAGTATTCCTGTACTTTTTCCACCTTCATGACTCTGCCCCGCGCCATCATTTCGGCAAACATCTTGATGGAGGTTAGGGGAGTTTTCAGTTCGTGGGATACGCTGGAAAGAAAGTTCGCCTTCATGGCCAGGAGCTTGTGTTCCTGGATAAAGAAGCGGAGCATAAAGAATGAACCGAAAATGACCGTAATGAGGGAGAAAAATAGGAGCCCATACATTAAGAACATCCGGTGTCTGGATTCCTTTCGAATTTCGCCTACGTCTTTTTCATAGAGACTCAGCTGCCATGATGGCGCCGCATTGAACGAAACTTGAGTAATGACATTTGCGCTATCAGGAATAGCACCAAGTAGCAGGGAGTCTTTGGCATCGGTAATAGAGAAGGGTACGTTGTTCCAACGTTGAGCCGTAATTCTTAGTTTGTCTAAGATACGGGATTGGTAGGCGTTGTTGTCCACTTTGGCGATAACGACCTGATTTCCCGGCAACATGGGGTAAGACATTCTAAAGAGGGTCACGTTGCCTTCAGACCGGAATAACACGCCTGATTTTGATAGGTTTTCTCCGTGTAGGGTATTTTGGAATAATTCCTGATTGTGAATGAGAATGTCGGTGTAGTTTAACTGGCGATTGAAGTTTCCTCTTAAATTCCAAAAGGCTTCTCGTTTTTCTTGCTTGAGATTTTCAAAAGAGAGAATCTGAGTAAATGCGGTTTCAAAGAAGAATTTTGTGGCGGGGATGTCTTCAATAGTCTTTTCTTGCAGAAACTGGTTCAGCACCGACAGGCAGAAATCTTCGGCTTCTTGGTGCTTCTTCATTTTTACCAAGATGTCAAAGTGGAGCAGGTTGATAGAGTGGGTGAGGTCTGAATGTAGGTACCCTTGTTGTTTGGGTCTTGATTCAAGTATTTTCAACAACCGCAGAGCCTCGTTGAAATCTTTTTTCTTGTAGGCGATGCGGACAAGGCCAAGAATGTTCTGGGTTTGCTCTTTGGGTGTAAGCAGGGGGTTGCGGGCGAGCATTTCTCGGGCGAACTCAGCCTCCTGCAGTTTAGAGGATTCTTGTTCGCTTTGGTACAGGGCGCTTTCTGCGAGACTAGGCTTGGCATCGGGAAAAGAGCTTGTATGGGAGAGCATCTTTGAGGAGATGTCCGGATAAACCAGAGTCCCGTTATTGTACAAGAATATGGCCTCGATGCCGTTTACGTCTTTAAAGTTGGCGGCATTGCCGAATTCCAACAGACTCTTGGGTAGCTCGTACAAGAACAGCGAGGCGGCTTTTGCCTCTTGGAATATCTTGCTTTGCTCCTTTTCGAGGGCGTCTTCCAGTTCCTTTTGTAGGGAGACTCTGCTCTCGTCAAAGTTCTTCTGGATGAGGTAGTTCTCATTCTGGATGTTGCGAAAGCTTAAATACGAAAGAATCGCCATCGGCAAAACGATGGCTCCAGCAAAAAAGCCAAAGAACAGGAGGTTGTTGCGTGAGATTCTCAGCCGTCACCTCCTAAATCTAGAAGGGGAGGTGCGACGATATACTGGGGAACAGCAATATGAGGACGCTGGTCCCCATAAGCAGGGTGACCAAAGAAAAGGCCAAGGCCGATATGGCTATAAGAGTCTTTGTCACTTGGCTAATTGTGCTCTGTGGGTAACGGAAACCTTGTGACCCATCTCTACGCGGCGGTTATTGGAGTAAACTTCCCGAATCAGCACGGCGGCTTCATGGTCGGTGGCGCGGGCAATGATGCCGCGGCCAAGCAGACGGGGTGGAATGCTTTCGTCGGACTTGTCCTCTTCCCAGATGGCAATGGCATCACCGGTATTGAACTTGTCCTCTTTACCTTTGTCGATAAGCACGTAGGAATAGGCTCCGATAATCAGCATGGGGTCCATGGAATAGCGGATGGTCGCCATTTCTTCTACATCGGATTTTTGTTCCTTGCCGTAGCCACTGACGTTCAGGAGCTTTGGGGCCTTCTTGACGCGGGCCTTGGACTGGTTAATCTTGATTTCCCTGAAGCTCTGCACGATTTGGGCGCGAGACAGGGTATCGCCAACGGCAGTAATTTTTGCAATGCCCGAGAGACGGAGCAAGGCGTAGGTGTCAAAGCTCTTGCCATGGGTGCCGGGGACTTCGATGGCCCGGGCGTCCAGGATTTCAACCAGGTCACCCTTCTTTGCCTTGATATCGGTCTTCTTGCCGATTCCCACTACGACTTCCATTTCGGGAATGTGGAGAATGGGCTCCTTACGTTCACCGGAGCGGATAGAGAAGAAACGTTCGTCTTTTTTCAGTTCTTCGATGTCGTAAATTTCTGGAGCGAGAATCTGGTAGTAGCCATTGAAAATCTTTGGGGCCGGACGCTGCTTGTAGTAGTAGACGTCGTTGCTCTTTTTCTTTTGGGGACGCTTGTCGCGATTGCGAAGATCGCCTAGCATATTCTCGAAGTCACCGTTCCGAGCATCCTTCTCGTCGCAACCTACGGCAGAAACGCCCTTAGGCAGGTTGGTGTCGGCAATGGCGCCGCCACAGGGGTAGCGGTTCTGAGAGGTGGGGATTGTCATCGGTTCTACGCGGGAGCTGTCCCCGAAGTAGATGGAGTCACCTGGATAAATCCAGTGGGGGTCCTGGATATGCCTGTTGTTTTCCCACAGGTCGGGCCAGGCAAACGGGTCGTTCAGGAATTCGTCACTCAGGTCCCAGAGGGTGTCGCCTTCCTTAACAATATAGGCAGACGCAACCAGCACTCCTAGACCGAGGCACAAAGTCGCAGTTTTCAAAAATCCCATAGTAATCCTTGTAACTCTTTGAACGTGAACAAGTTATGTAATAATTTAATCTTTTCTTTGCCTAAAAGTAGGGGATTTTTGCACAAAAAGTGTCTTATGGGCGGGTTTTACGGGATTTAGGGCCGTTTTTTGGCGTTTTTGGCCTAGAAGACCTGCTCGATCTGGCACAAAAATGGACAAAATCTCGAATTTTCCCCGGCCTGGTTCCAAATAGAGGGGGATAGTCTTGCGGAGAACGTACCCTTGGTTTCGGAATTGCTTGATGAGCTTTTGTGCTTGCTCCAGGTCAGGAGTCTCGATCAAAATTCGTTCGGGCCTAACCCCCGCAATTGTTTCTACGGAGCCTGCCGGCAGGGGTTCTCCCTGGGGGAGGTTGAAATAGAAGGTCCAGCGGCCTTCGTTTTCGGACTTGGAAAAGAACTTTGTCAGGAATCCGGGGTCAAAGAACCCCCTGTGGAAACGCATATTGTCTTGGACGGCGTTTCGGATATTTTGACGACTGGATTCCATGGAAGTTTCCCGGCAGTCCAGACTTTCCACTTGTTCGAAAAGCGGGGAGAGCGAGGCTGCTACGAAACTTGGGCCTGAATAGAATTCAAAAAACTTGTCCCCTTTGGAGGGGTGGATTGTGCTTGCAATCTTTTCGGGAAGCTTCAGCCAGCCGTCTTTGATGCGGGGTGCCCAGTCCAGCACATGCATGCAGAAACCGGAATCTCCGATAGGCATGAAATCATGACCGAAGCTGCATCTGGACTCGATGCGGGTGTTCTGGTGTATGGTTGGGTCAAAGGGCACGAAAGGCTGGCATTGTATCTGGTGGCAGCTGATAATCTCGGGGCAGGAACGTTCCAGAAAATCCACGAAGGTCTTGCATTCGTGGGCGGAATTCTTGCCGCGGAGGTTGGCCTGCACCACTAGAGCGAAAGTCCCGTTGCCACAAGCGCGGAACCAAATGGTGCGGATGGCCTTACGGAAATTGTGCAGATGGGTTTTCTTGATCTGTTCAAAGACGAGGGAAACCACTTCCGGGACATCCATCCCTTTTGCGGGAGCGTCCAGCAGGAGACTCTCGTGGCCGTTTATGAGCTTGCTGTAAATCTTCCAGTCGGAGTTCTCGGGTTTTGCCTCTGCGGTATACCAAGCTTGAACCTTGCCGGGAATACGCATGTCTTCGATCCAGGCGTGGAACTGCTTCTGGATGTCTTCAAAACTGGCCGTCTTACGGATAACGGGCTTTTCGACCTTGGAAGGCTCTTGCTTGTTTTGATACTTTCCGTTTTTGACGCTTTTGTAATCTTTCTTCATCTCTCGTCTTTCGTCCAAATTACACCAGGAATCTCGGATAAATCCAGGAGCAGTCCCTTGCCAGCAGTTTCGGGAATTCTCTGAAGGATCCGTTAATCTGGAACTGGTTCAGGCCGCCTTCTACAGGCGTGAGTTTCAGCACGCTGTCTGCACGGGATTCCAGGTAGGGGTATTCATCGTTATTGCAGGCCGCCACTACGGCACAACCTGTAAGGGCGATGATGGTGTCCACCATCTGCATTAGAATCTGGTGGGGGACTCCCGTAATGCGCATGGCCTTGGGGTTGTGGAGCACCGCCGAAATCGGATCGATAACGATGGTACGGTAATTATGGTTTTCCATCTTTTTAGCCCCTTCTACACGCTTGGCGATAAGCTGAGCCGTTTCCAGAGGGGAAAGTGCCACACCGCGCAGGTTCAGGAATCCGAAGTTGGCGGTACTTGCGGGTAGTCCACGCTTGTTTGCAAGCAGGTACAGACGGTTCAGGAATACGGACTTGGTCAGTTCAAAGTTGATGAACAGAACATCGCTCATGGAGGTGGCGTTTCCGAACCATTCCTCACCATAGCAAAGAGAAAGGCCAAGGTCCATCAGGGCCATGGATTTTCCACACTTGGGCGGGGCTGTGAACAAGAAGAATTCGCCTGCCTGGAGCATGTTCTGGATCAGGACTTCGTCTTTTTTCGGAGCTTCTTCGCTGTCGCTTGCAAGCTCGATAAGGGGCTTGCCATCCAGGGAGTATTCTACCCACTGCTGCCATTCAGTAAAGTTTTTGGCGCCCTGTTCCAGACTAATCAGGTATTGTTGCTTTCCGCCACGGAGCACGCCGGGCATACGGACCATCATGCCGGGATTCCTGTTGCTGGAATCTACCTGGAAGCCTTGAGAGGCGAGGGTCTTGAACAAGAAATCTACACGTTCATCGTACTGTTCCTGACTGTCGGCACCGATTTTCACCCAGGCTTGAACAGAGTTTGCACCTGTGTTGATTAGGGCTGCGCAGGGGAGGTTCAGGGCTTTGAAATAGGCCAGCTGTTTTGCCAGGGTCATCTTGGGATTGTCCACCATCACGTAGCGGAATTTCCAGCTTTCGTCGGAGGCGTCTTCGCCGCCCTTGGTGGCGTTGATGCAGATGAGGGCGCCTTCGGGACTGTCCAGGCTCTTCATGATCTTCTTGAGAGAGTCGTCCTGGCCTACAATGTTGGACACCAGTTCCGATGTGGCGGTGGGGGTATCCGAAATCTTGAAGTCGATGGTTTCGTCTTCTTCGAAGGTGGCCTCAAGAAGCTTGGCCAGGTCTTTACGCCAGTCCGCAGCGGGCCAAGGGATCGAAAGGGCTTCGGGATCAATCTTAAAGTTCTGCAACAGTTCCAGGGATTGGGTGTCCAATCCCATGGCAAGCATTTGCTCCATAGGAATCATGCTGGTGGCGATGGTCGGCATGATTGTGGTCTGGGGAGGCATGGCGGCCTGGGTAGGGACTGCTTGAGCAGAGACGCTAGAAGGCTCTGGTTTGGGTTCTTCGCGTTCAGTCTTTCTTTTTTCGCTAGAGAACGCTCTGCGCAAGATCTGTTCCACTTCGTCGTCGGCAAGACCGCGCTCCCGGGCAAGTCCGCCAATCTGGAAAGAGGTGTCCATGAAGGTCCAGCCGTCTTCCATGGCGGCTTCGGCGGCTTTATACAGCTCGCTCTTTAAGTCCTTGTCTTCGAATTTTCCTTTCAGAAACTGGTTGACGATTTTTCTTGCGCTTTCCATATGGAGTCCTTCTTAGTTGCAATCCCTTCCCAAAATAAATAATTAATTCTTGATGCGGAGTCGGGCGTATTCGTACAGGCCCAAAGATAGGGCTACGGAGGCGTTGTAGGAATGGGCTTCGGGCATCATGGGTATCCTGAGCACGGCGTCGCACTGTTTTTTCACAAAGGGCGGGAGTCCCACGTCTTCGCCACCTACGGCAATGACCGCATGGTCTGCGAATTCGAAGCCTGCTAGGTTTGTTTCGGTATCTGCGTCTAAGCCCAGAATCTGGTAGCCTGCCAGCTTCAGTTCACCAATGGCGCCTTCTAGGTTGTCGGGTCTGCAAATCCGCATTTTCTGCAGTGCGCCGGCGGAGGTCCGTTCTACGCTGGGGGTGATACCGCACATTCCCTTGGCGGGAATCATGAACAGGTCCACACCTAGGGCGAGGCAGCTACGGATGCAGGCGCCTAGGTTTCGCGGGTCCTCGATGTTGGTGGCCACGGCGATGAGTTTCTTTTCGCCAGTATCCCGTGCGTTGAAAAACTCTTCGCGGACATCTTCCCAGGCTAGCAGTTCCTTTTCGTTCATCAAGGCGACTACGCCCTGGTTGGGGCGAGCGTAAGAATCCAGGACTCGGCTATCTACCTGCTGGATATGCACGTGGGCCTTCTTGGCCAGCTTTTGCAGGCTGTAGAGCTTGGGGTTTCCGGACTGGTGCATGAAGAGCACCCGATGGACCTTTAAAGGCTCGTTGGTAAGTAAAGCTTCCACTTCCTTGAGCCCGCCGACAGCCACCTGCGGAGCAGCGTCCTTGTCGCCGATGGCCCGGACCACGTTTTCTGGGTGCGGACGGTCAAAGTGCGGACGGTCAAAACGCGGCTTTGCCGTGTTTGGCTGTGAGAAGCGGCGCTCTTGACCGAATTCGCGACGATTGAATTTCTTTTCGTTGTTCTCAAAATTCATGTTAGTACCTCTCTTTGCAGGCAATGACGGTATTCATCTGAATGTCTGTCGGTTTCTGCTCTAGGGGAGTGTCTGAAATTTGGGCGGGCGTAGCGATGCCAGCCTTATAGGCGCTTGGGAACTTGGCTAAGTAGCGGTCGTAGTAGCCTTTGCCGTGGCCTTGCCTGCAACCATCCCAGTTGAACTTTGTCCCCGGAACCAGGAATACGGTGATGGGGCCTTCCCAAGGGGCGATTCCTTCGCGGGGTTCCATGATGCCGAAATGCCCTTGGACCAAGTCTTTTTTCAGGTTCTCGATGGGGTAAAATTCCATGGTGGTCTCGCCAGTCACCTTGGGCAGAAGAAGCCTGCCTTCCATGGCCAGTTCTTGGATGATTGGCATGATGTTGGGCTCGCCTTTGAGGGGGTAGAATGCAGCCACCTTTCGGGCGTCCCTGTAACCTGGAATCTGGTGGATTTCTACCCAGGGTTCCTTGATGATGGAATCTCCGGCCTTGTCATGGCGCTTACGCTGGATGAGCTCCACGATGGCGCTGGAACTGAACACGAGAATGACAAGAATTGCAATAGCGATAGATGCGGCCATAGGTTATTCACCGATCCTTTCAGCCTTGTCCAGATGCTCTTGTAGAATTTGGGTCCAGACGATCTTTTGCCAGCCCAGCAGGTGGGCGTTTTCGTAGCGGGTTTCCCAGGGGGTGTCTCCTGGAACGCCGAGCCAAACCAGCTGGTTCTTGTTGGCTACCAGGGAGTTGTCCAGGTTCAGTTCTATGGCCTTTTCGTCCCGCCAGAGTTTCAGGGCTGCTAGAAGTTCCGAATGGGGAACGACTGCTGGTGGTGCCGAACGGGGAAGCTTGGCAGGCCATTCATTTTCGAGAGTGCCTATGGCCTCTTGGAGCATGGCCAAGAAGGAATCCAGCCTAGTCTCTCTGAAATTACGGGGAAGTTTTGGGAGTCTTTCCGGCATCAGTTCTGGAAAGTCCCGTATTACATGCCGGACAATAGAAAGCATTAGTTCGGCGGGCATGACCTTGTAGGGTGGACGGTCCAAGGCCTCGGCTTCTTTTTCACGCCACTGCCACACATGTTTAAGGATGTTGAGCCCTTGGGGCGGGAATGCGCTGGAACCTGGGATTCTCCAGGGTTCCTTCTTTTGGTGCCCCTGTTCCTTGGAATGCTCGATCAGGGCGTCGCACTGTTCCATGAGCCACTGCAGGCGGCCGGCTTTTTGAAGCTTTTCGGCCAAGATGGCGCACAGCTCATGCAGGTAAAAGGTGTCGTGGATGGCGTATTCGCACATTTCCAAAGGGAGCGGTCGTATGGACCAGTCGGCACGCTGGTTTTCCTTTTTCAGTTCGTCGCCGAAATACTTGCGGACAAGGTCTGCAAGGCCCAGGCGTTCCTCGCCCAAGAATTTGGAGGCCAACATGGTATCGAAAATCTTTTTGGGCGAAAAACCGAAGGTCTGCCACAAAAGCCGTAAGTCGTAGTCTGCCCCGTGGAAAATCAGGGTCTGCATGGCTTTTGCCTTAAAAAGGGGCGAAATGTCCAGTCCACAGAGTGGGTCCACTATATAATGGTGCTCACCGATGGTAATCTGTATCAGACAAAGCTTTGAAGCGTAGTGGTGCATGGAGTCCGCTTCGGTATCTACGGCGGCCATGTCGTAAAGTTCCAGGTCCTGGAGTAGCCCTGTAAGGGCTTCTTCGCTATCTACCAGGATATATTTTTCGTCTTTGAGCATTATGGGGAAAAATGTAACAAATAAAAAAATGGGACAAATGAAAAAATACTACCTTTGCGCTTATGAAAAAGATATCCCTTACGGGCATCAAGCCCACCGGCACGCCGCATTTAGGCAACTACCTGGGCGCCATCCGCCCCGCCCTCGAACTTTCCAAGACCTACGATACGGTCTATTTTATCGCCGACTATCACGCGCTTACCACCGTGCAGAACGGTGCCGAGATGCGTGCGAACATCTATAAGATTGCTGCCACCTGGCTTGCTCTCGGTTTGAACCCCGAAGAAGGCCTGTTCTACAAGCAGAGCGACATTCCCGAAATTTTCGAACTCAGCTGGGCTCTCGGCTGCTTTACGCCCAAGGGATTCATGAACCGCGCCCATGCCTACAAGGACAAGGTCGCCAAGAACGAAGCTGCCGGCGAGGACCCGGATGCCAACGTGAACATGGGCCTCTACTGCTACCCCTGTCTCATGGATGCCGATATCCTCATGTTCAGTGCTGACATCGTGCCTGTGGGCAAGGACCAGAAGCAGCACGTGGAATTTGCACGCGATATCGCCATCAAGTTCAATAAGCACTTCGGCGAAGATGTCTTCACCATTCCGGAACCGGTGTTCCAGGAAACCACGGGTATCATTCCCGGTCTCGATGGCCGCAAGATGAGCAAGTCGTATGATAACGTCATCGACATTTTCCTCGAAAGCAAGGCCTTGAAGAAGAAAATCGGCAAGATTGTGACGAATTCCCAGGGTATCGAAGAACCCAAGGATCCCGACACCTGCAACGTGTTTAAGTTGTACAAACTTTTCGCTACTCCCGAACAGACCGAGGCTCTCGCGGCCCGCTACCGTGCTGGCGGCATGGGCTGGGGCCACGCCAAGCAGGAACTCCAGAACGTTCTTGAGGAACACCTGGGTGCCGCCCGCGAAAAGTATTTCTACTTGCTGAACCATACCGAAGAAATCGACAAGATTCTTGCCTACGGCAAGGAGAAGGCTCACGTCAAATCCAAGGCTATGATGGAGAAGGTACGTAGCCTTCTTGGCACATACTAAACGACCGTTCGCGCTAAATTCAGGGTTTGCTTCTCTGGTTTGCGCTCACTCTCGCAACCGCCCCAGTTTAGTAACTGGGGCTTTGTTGCTCACGTAATTCGCCTATAAACTTCGCAATACGGCGTCACGAGAACTCTCGCTGTATGTTTATACAGCTTCGGTTCTCGTTCCTTGTCTTGCTCGTTTCTAGACGAATTTATTGTTGTCGTTGTTTTTTTTTTGAATTTGTCGCTTTCGACAACGGCTCTAGAGCACGTTTACCGTGTACCCCATGCGCCAGATGAATTTCGGTTCGTCGTGCTTGAGGAAATGATAGACGGGGTAGGCTATTTGGCTATAAAAGCCGTAGAGGTGGGCTCGGATTTCTAGAGAAATTTCAGCGGATTCCCTATAGTTGTAGGGAAAAACGAGGATCATTTCGTTGTTTTTGTTTAGTGCTTGATGCATCCTGTTAGGGGCGCGGGCGTATTCGTACCCTCCGCTGACTCCAAGGTCCAGATTGAAAGGCTTGTCCCAGAAAAAAGTCCAGGCAAGGCCTCCACGCCAGCCACACCAGAAATCATTGTCGCCCTTGTGGACGCCCATGCCTTCTGCGTATAGAATTGCATTTTCGTAGCCTAGGCCCATGACGGCCATGACTGGGGTCATTTTTCCGATGGAGGCTCCTGCGGAAAAGCGCAAAGGCAAATCCTCGAGGGTAAATTCCCCGAAGGACAATGAGACCAATAGCGCAAGCGCCAATATGGTGCGCTTTATGGAAAACCCGTGCAGCATGCCCAAATAATAGCAAAGGTATTGCCAAATGGTGCGAAAGTGCTATCTTTCACCACATAGAGAGGAAATATTATGAAACTTAAATCTTTAGTTCTGTTTGGTCTTGCGGCCTTGGCTTCTGCAACATCAGTCCATGCTGAAGGGGGCATGTTCGAAGGCGCCTTGCCCGAGAACTGGACCGCTGATGTGGTCGCTGGTGTTAAATATACCCGTATGCAGTTCAATAACTGGCAAGAAGACGGAACTTCAATGTACACTTGGCTTGTTACCTATTATGCCGATGTGCAGGGTAAGTGGTCGGTGGCCAACTGGCGTAACTTGATTGACCTTCAGCTCGGACAGTCCTGGACTGATGGTTTGGGCAAGCGTAAATCTGTGGACAAGATCTTCTGGGAATCCACCCTGGACTTCAACATGACGGAAATGGTCAAGCCTTACATTGGTGCCCGTTACGAGACTCAGTTCATGAAGGGTTACAATTATAGCGAAGACGAAGTGACCGGTGATGAAATCAAGACTCCGGTTTCCTGTTTTATGGATCCGGCCTATTTGACCCAGATGGTTGGTATTGCCTTTATTCCCAACGATAACTTTAGCCAGCGTGTGGCTTTTGCCAACCGTATGACGATTTCCCATGGTTACGGCTATGCTGATGACCTGGATACGGAAGACGAGATTGAAGAGGTCAAGGATGAACCTGGTATGGAAACCATTACCGAGTTCAAGTATGCACTCTCCGATATTGTGAATTTCAAGACCCGTCTGTGGACTTTCACCAACTTCAAGGGCAAAGACGAAATCGATGCCAAGTGGGAAAACCTTCTGGCCGTGATTATCGCCCCGCTTATCGAACTCCAGGTGGGCTACGACATGGTGTACGACAAGGACCAGGATAAAGATGTCCAGTACAAGAACATGGTCCTGTTCGGAATTACCTGGCGCTGGTTCTAGAATATAACGACCGTTCGCGCTAGATTCTGGACACAAGTGCAGGGCTGACGCTCACTCTCGCAACCACGCCTCGTTAATACGAGGCGTTTGTTGCTCACGGACGACCGTTCGCGCTAAACTCAGGGATTACTTCTCTGGTTTGCGCTCACTCTCGCAACCGCCCCTGTTTAATAACAGGGGCTTTGTTGCTCATAGTAATGACTGCATCGGCTAAAAGCTAAGGATCTTCTACGGCTTGCCGATGCTCTCGCCTCCGCCACTAATTAATATCAGTGGCTCCGGCTCACGGTAACACGACCGTTCGCGCCAGAGTCATTAGAGAAATAATTTAGCATGTCACCCCGGACTTGATCCGGGGTCATTCTTTTATTCCGTCTTCTCAACCGTCAGCAGGTCCTCGACCCAGGCGTCCCGTTTTTTGCGGAGTTCTTCTAGGGATTTGTCGTCTGCGCCACTTTCGGTGCAGGCCTCCACGAGTTTTGTATAACTTAACAGAAGGCGCCCCGCTTTAGGGTAGTCCGGTTCTAGTTGTTTCAAGGCCTTTTCGATAGCCTTATCGGAGTATAGCCGAGAAACGCCTTCTAGCCAGCGGGTGATATAGATTTCGGTGTTGCCCTCGGCTTTTGCGGCTTCGGCCTCTGCAAATTCCAGGGGCTGGATCTGGTCCACCCATTCGCATTGCTCTATGTAGAGCCTGTCCCATTGGTCAAGATTTTCTTTTTTATCTGCCAGTGCCAGTTGACGCTCCATCAAGGGTCTGTAGGACTGGGTGTCTAGGTCCGTTCTTGATTGTTTGAGAAATTCTTCCAAATTTTGAAGGTTTGAATCTGTGGGATTGTTCAATAGGCATTCTTTGAGTACGGCCAACTTGTCTTTTTCGGCTAGGTTTTTGAATGCCTGGGTGTTTGCGTTGTTAGCCTTGACGTGGGCCCAGAATATTCTCACGAAGAGCAATATAAAGAGGAGTGTAACAATGAGAGTCCAGTTCATGGAAAAATTATAGGAAAGTGTAAACCATCTTTAACAAATTGACGCGAAATATGCTTGCTTTGGGTCACGAAAAAAATGCAATACCCCGTTTTTTAGTGGAATTTCAAAAAAAAGACTAACAAGATGGCTTTTTAGGGATTATATTTACCTAGGTCATATTGTACCTATTCCCATAGGTGGAGATTGAGTTATATGAAAACAATGAATTGGATTGCCGCTTGTGCCTGTTTGGCAGGTTCTGCCTTTGCGGCGGATGCTCAGTTGGATATCGTGGTTCGCGATTTCAGTGTGGAACACTCGGACTTCGAAAACTTCTCCGAAGAGTTTGCGAGTACCGGTGACGATAAC